>JBGAFL010000001.1:0-151210 GCA_044227265.1 Methylobacterium sp. | reverse complement strand
TCCGAAAAACCCGGACGATCCCAACAACACCGAGGAAAAAACCGGAAACACAACACCCTGGCGCGGGGTGGAGCAGCCCGGTAGCTCGTCAGGCTCATAACCTGAAGGTCGTAGGTTCAAATCCTACCCCCGCAACCATCTCCCAATATAGACCAAAACCAACAACAGAGCGCCCGAGCCTCATCAGCCGGGCGCTTCGTCGTATCTTCAGTGCGGATTTTTCACATGCGCTCTACACGCCAAGGTCGCTTCCGGTCAGCCCGGAAGCGATGATCGTCAGGCGGTTGCGCGTTGCCGGGCGGCTGCCACAGGGATCTCGATGTCGAGACCGAGGGTCGACACGCCTTCGCCGCGCTCCAGCTTGATCTGAACCTTGTCGCGTTCGATCGTGACGTGCTTGGCGATCACAGCAAGGATCTCCTCGCGCAGCGTGATCACCAGGTCCGGCCGGCCCTTCTCGGCGCGCTCATGCGCCAGGATCAGGTGAAGACGCTCGCGAGCGACGGAGCCGGATCCGCCGCGGCGGCTGAGGAAGTTGAGAACGTTCATGCGGCCCTCCGTGTGAAGAGCTTGTTGATCAAGGACTTGCGGTCCGAGGGGATTGCCATCGGGACGGTTTCGCCCTTCAGGCGGCGAGCTGCGTCGATATAGGCCCGGGCAGGCGCGCAGAGCGGGTTGTTCAGCGTCACCGGGCAGCCGACATTCGAGGCGCGCAGAACCTCGAGGCTTTCGGGAATGATGGCGAGCAGCGGGATCGAGAGGATCTCGAGCACGTCGTCGATCTTGAGCATGTCGCCACGATCGGCGCGTGCTGGGTCGAACCGGGTCAAGACGAGGTGCTTCTCGATCGTCTCGCCGTTCTCGGCACGCAGCGTCTTGGAATCGAGCAGCCCGATGATCCGATCGGAATCGCGCACCGAGGAGACTTCCGGGTTCGTGACCACCACGGCCACGTCGGCATGGCGCATCGCGAGCTGTGCGCCGCGCTCGATGCCGGCCGGGCTGTCGCAGACGATCCAGTCGAAGCGCTCGCGGAGTTCGTCCATGACGCGGGCGACGCCGTCATTGGTGAGGGCATCCTTGTCGCGCGTCTGGGAGGCGGGCAGCAGCGACAGGTTGTCGAGTCTTTTGTCTCGGATCAGCGCCTGCGGGAGCTTGGCGTCGCCGTTGGTGACGTTGATGAGGTCGTAGACCACGCGCCGCTCGGCGCCCATGATCAGGTCGAGGTTGCGCAGGCCAACGTCGAAATCGACCACGCAGACCTTGTCGCCGCTCTGAGCGAGCGCCGCGCCGAGTGCCGCGGTCGTCGTGGTCTTGCCGACGCCGCCTTTTCCCGATGTCACACAAAGAACCTTGGCCATATCCCTGTTTCCTTATCCCAAGGCCGCAATTTTGATGGCGCCGCCGTCGAGCCAGACTTGGACCGCTTGGCCGCGCAGATGAGTTCCCATGTCCTCAGCCGAACGGACGAGGCGGTCGATGCCGAGAAGTTCGGGTTCGAACTTGCGGCAATAGATGCGCGCGCGCGGGTTCTTTGCCGCGCCGGCAATCGCCCGCCCGCGCAGGGCGCCGTAAACGTGGATCGAGCCCCCCGCCAGAATCTCGGCGCCGGAGGAAACCGATCCCATCACGGTGACGTCGCCGTCGGGATGGACGATGCTGCGGCCCGAGCGGACCGAGCCTTCGATAGTCAGTGAGGACAGGCTCGGCTTGTCCTCCTCCACCGGAACGTCGATCGCCGGCCCTGCCGGTCGACCACCGACCAGGAAAGGCGGCAGCTTTTCGCCCTGACAGAGCGAACCGGAGCCTTCGATGCCAAGGACAGGGATCGAACGGGTCCGCAATTCCTGAAGCAGCTGTTCGAGCGCCGACTGTTCGGTCGCGATCGCCGTGACGTCGAGAATCACGGCTTTGCCATCGAACAGCGTCGGCGAGCATTTCAGAGCGCCGTCGAGGCTTGCGAGCCATTCGTCGAGCGGAGCTTCCGGCACGAGTGCGACACCGCGGAAGACGCGGCCGCGCAGGGCAAGACGACGAGGGGGAGAGGCGGGGCTGGTCACGGGCGTGAACATTTCCTTACCGACGCGCCCATTGGACGCCCGTATGGTTACCGGGTGGTTAATTTTTGCCGGCTGTCGGCAAGAATTGCCGAGTCGTGGCCAATGACAGCCGACTTGTTCGGGCGGTGCCGGGTCGTGGTCACATGCCGACTATTTGCCGGGTTCCATCGCCAGATTGCCGTTGCGAAGCGCAGAGTCCGTCAGCGAGTCGTGAGACATCGCCAATACCCTTCAGTCGACGCCAAGAAGGATGATGGCCTCTCCTTCGAGCCTTGCCTGCACAGGCTTCCCACGCATGCCCGGCCCGAGATCGTCGGCCGTCTTGTAGAGGCCGTCGATCGCGATGAGCTCCGGCTCGAACTTGCGGCAGAGGATGCGGGCGCCCGAATCTCCGACCGCACCTGCGATCGCCCGACCGCGCAGGGTCCCGTAGACATGGATCGACCCGCCGGCGATCACCTCCGCGCCGGAGGCGACCGAGCCCATCACCGTCACGTCGCCGTCGAGATGCTGGACGACCTGGCCGGACCGAACCGGGCTGTCGAGCACCAGCGATCGGAGCCGGTGCGCGATATTCGGCGATGGGGCAGGGGGCGGGGTAGAAGCCGCATCGCGCGGCGGCGGGACGATCTCTTCCGAATCGCGCCCACCCGAAAGCGGCGGCGGGAATCCCGGACCGAGCGAGGTCGGGCCGATGCCGTCGATGCCGAGAACCGTGATGTTCCGGGCAGAGAGCGCCGCGATCAGTTCGGCAAGATCCGAACGGCCGAAGGACAATCCCGTCACGTCGAGCACAATCGCGCGAACTGTGAAGAAAGCCGGTGCCCGCTCTTTCAGCGCATCGAGTTCGGCGAGCCAATCGGCAATCGGTGGCACCGGGGCAAGCACCATCGCGAGGAAGGAGCGGCCACGAAAGCGGATGGCGGGGCGCGATGGGCTCACGGTGACCTTCGAAGGCATGTCCGGGTCAAAGCGGGGACGCAAGCACCAGCCATGGTCCCCTTCGCTTCACGCAAGTGAAACGGTCGTGCGACAAAGGCGATACACAATTCGCGCGGTCAGGTGCAGCCCAGCCGTGGCCCGCAAGCCCTTGCTGGCGCACGCCTCACCTTATATTGCGTTGCGACACAGCCAGAACCCGCAGCCGATCGTCACCGGCCGCATCCGCGGATCGGGACGGGACGGGTTCGCCATGCTGCGAGAACACGGATGAAGCTGCGCAACATCGCCATTATCGCCCACGTCGACCACGGCAAGACTACGCTCGTCGACAAGCTCCTGCAGCAATCCGGCACGTTCCGCGAGAACCAGCGCGTCGAGGAACGCGCCATGGATTCGAACGATCTCGAAAAGGAGCGCGGCATCACCATCCTCGCCAAGGCGACCTCGGTCGTCTGGAAGGACACGCGCGTCAACATCGTCGACACGCCCGGCCACGCCGATTTCGGTGGTGAGGTCGAGCGCATCCTGTCGATGGTCGATGGCGTGATCGTGCTGGTCGACGCGGCCGAGGGCCCGATGCCGCAGACCAAGTTCGTGGTCGGCAAGGCGCTCAAGATCGGCCTTCGCCCGATCGTCGCGATCAACAAGGTCGACCGGCCTGATGCCCGCATCATCGAGGTCGTCAACGAGGTGTTCGACCTGTTCGCTGCGCTCGATGCCACCGACGAGCAGCTCGACTTCCCGATCCTCTACGGCTCGGGCCGCTCCGGCTGGATGAACACCACGCCGGAGGGCGACCAGTCCGAGGGCCTCGCCCCGCTCTTCGACCTGGTGCTCGAACATGTGCCGCAGGCCAAGACCGAGGACGGGCCGTTCCGCATGCTCGGAACCCTGCTCGAAGCCAATCCCTTCCTCGGCCGCATCATCACCGGGCGCATCACCTCGGGAACGGTGAAGCCGAACCAGGCGATCAAGGTGCTGAGCCGCGACGGCAAGACCGTCGAGACCGGCCGCGTTTCGAAAATCCTCGCTTTCCGCGGCCTGGAGCGCGCGCCGATCGATGTCGGCGAGGCAGGTGACATCGTCTCGATTGCCGGGCTCATGAAGGGAACGGTGGCCGACACCTTCTGTGATCCTGCCGTCGATACGCCGATCCAGGCCCAGCCGATCGACCCGCCGACCGTGACGATGTCCTTCATCGTCAACGATTCGCCGCTTGCCGGCACCGAGGGCGACAAGGTCACGAGCCGCATGATTCGCGATCGCCTGTTCAAGGAGGGCGAGGGCAACGTCACGCTCAAGATCGAGGAAGCCGCCGATAAGGATTCCTTCTACGTTTCGGGCCGCGGCGAGTTGCAGCTCTCGATCCTGATCGAGACCATGCGCCGCGAGGGCTTCGAGGTCGCCGTGTCGCGCCCACGCGTCGTCCTCGCCAAGGACGAGGATGGCGGCATTCTCGAACCGATCGAGGAGGTCATCATCGACGTCGACGAGGAATATTCCGGCGTCGTCGTGCAGAAGATGTCCGAGCGCAAGGCCGAGATGCTGGAGATGAAGCCCTCCGGTGGCGATCGCCTGCGGCTCGTCTTCCACGCCCCGACACGCGGCCTGATCGGCTACCAGGGCGAGCTGATGACCGACACGCGCGGCACGGCGATCATGAACCGCCTGTTCAAGGCCTACGAGCCCTTCAAGGGCGAGATCGCCGGGCGCCGCAACGGCGTGCTGATCTCGAACGACAAGGGTGAGGCGGTCGCCTATGCGATGTGGAACCTCGAGGACCGTGGCCCGATGATGATCGAGCCCGGCTGGAAGGTCTATCAGGGCATGATCGTCGGCGAGCACAACCGCGAGAACGATCTCGAGGTCAACGTGCTCAAGGGCAAGAAGCTCACGAACATCCGCACCACCTCGAAGGACGAGGCGGTGCGCCTGACCCCGCCGATCCGCATGACGCTGGAGCGTTCGCTCGCCTGGATCCAGGACGACGAACTCGTCGAGGTCACGCCGAAATCGATCCGGTTGAGGAAGGCGATCCTCGATCCGAACGATCGCAAGCGGGCCGAGCGCAGCAAGGAAGCGCTGAGCGCCTGAGGCGTCGAACGGCTACACAGGTCCGCAGCCGACGAGGCAAGCTTTGAGCTCGCGCGGGCTGTTGGGAAAATTCCCGTAGCAGCGATCTTGGCATTTCTTGGCCGGGGTCGCGTTGCAGGCGCGCCGACATGCGAACCGGCGCGGGCCGAGGTCCCGGTCCATGAAGCATCTCTTGTAGCAGGCATCGATCGATTGCGTTGCCGGAGCGACGAGGCCGCGTCCAGATCCGAGCAAGGCGTCGGGTCCGATTGCCTTCACATCCGAAGGGATTGCGACCATTGCCGCGAACAGCGCGAGCAGAGCCAAAGCCAAGCGGTGTGCTACCGATTTCACGGCTCAACCTCCCTTGATTCGCCTGCGATGCACGCCGAGACAGTTCGGCTCTCTTCATCCGTATTCTTCGACCGAACCGTCTTGCCGCCGAGCGACACCACGGATTCGGAAGCACTTGCAAAGCTTGCCACTGGCGCATCGGCCCGAAAAGTAGGAACCAGTTTTCGGAAATTGCCGATACAACGGAATAATGTTTCGCATCGAATCCGACTTGCGATCCGACACTATAGCACACTTCCCCCGTCGCCCCGACAGGATTCGGCCTCGTCCTTCCCGTGCTTGAAGATTGGACGCCGCCCTTTGCGGGCTTGTTCCTGTACCATCCGAGCCGCCGCCAGATGCGGCCCGCCCTGCGCGCCTTCATCGACTTCTTCACGGGCTCTTGAAAGGCATCCGCAGGCGCGGCTTTGCTTGACCACAACCGATGAGATGCCGGATCACCGCGCAGCGACAGTCCGGGAGTTTTCATGAGACATCTCAACCGCCGCGCCGTCATGGCCGGTGCGATCGCCGGAGGCTCTCTGATGGCAACTCCCGCCGGCGCGCAGAATCTCGTCGAGGGCCCGGACAACTGGGCGACGATGAACCGCAAGGAGCGCGACGCGGCCTACGATGTCGTCGCGGCCGTGCCGGACGGACCGGCCCTGGTCGATCGCTGGAATGCGGCCTCGGTCGATTGGCGCAAAGAACACGCGAAGACGATCGACCTGGCCTATGGCAAGCGCGAGCGAAACCGCTGGGATCTCTTTCCGGTTTCCGATCCCGGCGCTCCGTGCCTGGTCTTCATTCATGGCGGCTACTGGCAAAGCCGATCGCGTGAGAGCTTCGCCTGCCTCACGGAGGCCGCGCGAAATGCGGGCATGTCGAGTGCCTTGCCCGGCTATACGCTCGCGCCCGATGCGAGCCTGGCGGAGATCGTCGCAGAGATCACGGACGCGCTCGACTGGCTCGGTCGCGAAGGACCGACATACGGTATCGCCGGCCCGGTCATTCTGTCCGGATGGTCTGCGGGCGCGCATCTGGCTGCGAACGCGCTCGATCACCCGATCGTCAGGGCGGGGCTCGGAATTTCCGGGATCTATGAGCTCGCGCCGTTGCGCGACACCTTCGTCAACGAGAAGCTCAAGCTGACGGACGAGGAGGTCGCGACGCTCTCGCCCTTGCGCGCCAGCGCTGTCGAAAAGCCCTTCGCGCTGGCCTACGGCACGTCGGAATTGTCACCGCTCGTCGAGAATACTCGCGTCTTCCACGCCTTTCGGTCGGCTCAGCACCAGGGGGGCACGCTGATTCCGGTGCCGCGCGCAAACCATTTCACCGTGCTCGAAGCCCTGAGAGCGAAGGACGGGTTGCTCGCGCAGGCGGTCATCGATCTCGCCGTCGAGCTGTAAGCCGCTCCGCATGGCTCGTCCGGCCGGGTCGATGGACCCGGCCAGCACGCCCGAGAGAGATCAATCGTCGTCGTCGTCGTGGTCGAGCTTCTCGCTCAGCAGCTCGCCGGTGCGCGGATCGGCACGGAATTCCATCTTGGCGCCGTTCTTGGTGCCTACGCCTTCCCAATGGCCGTCATCGGCTTCCAGGCCCTTCAGGTTGCTGTAGCCAGCGGCTTCAAGCTTCTGCAACAGCTGCTCTTTCGGCATCCAGTCGGCGCCGGGTTTGCCGTCGGGGCCCTTCTCGGCGAAGGCGCTCCCGGCAAGGCCGGCCGACAAGACGAGGGCAAGGGCGAGTGTCGCTGGGGTCTTCATGGAGGAACTCCGCTTGTTCGGGTTGGACGATGCGGGTTTGGCAGTTCCACGGCCCGCCAGCCTGACGGGTCTCGTCAGGGCATTGTCAGGTTCAGGGCGTCAGCGGATCTCGTGCTCGCTGAGAATCCTGCCGATGAGCGGATCGACCTGGAATGAAATCCAGACATCGTTCTTGATGCCCGAGCCTTCCCATTGACCTGCGGCGAGTGAGAGCTTTCCGATATCGGCGTACCCGGCTGCCTCGAGTGTACGGATCATCTGTTCGAGCGGAGAGCGCTGCCCGGGCTGGTCGGCGCGTGTGGAGCTTGCCGATGCGTTCAAAGCGAGTGCGAGCAGGATGAGCGGAGTTTTCATGGTGCGGCTCCCGATGTGGTGGATGCCGCCTTCTCGACGGGCGGAAACCCGCGAACCTGAGCATTGCCGTCAGCGGATTGTCAGGGGCGCGGGCCTATACGCGAAGCCGATGTCTCGCTTCGCCTTCCGTCTGGTCCTGCTCGCAGGGCTTTTTTTCGTGGGTTTTTCTGCGAGTCCGGGTTTTGCCGACGACGATCAGGATCGGGCGCGCCAGGCCCTCGAGAGGGGTGAGATCCGCCCACTCGACGATGTTCTGGCGGTCTTGCGTGCAGTTGCCCCTGGCGAGGTGATCAAGCTCAAGTTCGAGCGCGAGGGCGGCCGTTGGCTCTACAAGTTCAAGGTCCTGACTCCTCAGAACCGGCGGCGCGAAGTCGAGATCGATGCCAGATCCTTGCAGATTATCGAGGACGAAAACGACGATGACGATTGAACGGCCGCCATGCGCATCCTGATCGTCGAGGACGAACCGCGCATCGCCGCTGACGTGAAGCTCGGCTTGGAACGGGCTGGATACGTGGCCGATGTCGTCGGTGACGGAGAACGGGCCTGGTTCCAGGCCGATGTCGAGATCTACGACGCCATGGTGCTCGATCTCGGCCTGCCGCGCCTCGATGGCCTGAGCGTCCTCAAACGGCTGCGCGCGACCGAGAAGCCGCTCCCGGTACTGATCTTGACGGCCCGCGACGGCTGGCGCGAGCGTGTCGAGGGGATCGATGCCGGGGCCGACGACTATCTCGTCAAACCGTTCCGCATGGAGGAACTCGTAGCGCGGCTGCGCGCGATCCTCCGGCGCAGCGCCGGGCATGCCTCGCCAGTCCTGAAATCAGGCAGCGTCGAACTCGATACCCGCACCCGCGAGGTCAGCGTCTCCGGCCAGCCGATGATCCTGACAGCCTTGGAGTATCGGCTGCTCGCGTTCCTGCTCCACCGCCAGGGACATATCGTGCCGCCGGTGGAATTGCTCGATCACCTCTATGACACCGGGACCGACCGCGAGGCCAACGCCATCGAAGCCCTTTTGACGCGGCTTCGGCGCAAGCTCGGCGTTCCGCTGATCGAGACGCGGCGCGGCCATGGCTACGTCATCCCCGCTGGGGATTCATGAACCGAGGCTCCCTGCGGCTTCGGCTCAGCCTCGCTGCGGTCGCCCTGATCGCGCTCGCTTTGGGGCTCGCTGGGGCAGGCCTCGTCGTGATCTTCGACCGTGTGCTCGATGCGCGCACCGTCGAGGAACTCGACCAGACCGTGAAGTACCTTGCCGGCCAGGCGGTCCGCGAGCCGGACGGAACGATCAAGCTCGCGGCCGAGCCGGCCGATCCGCGCTTCACGACGCCTTATGGCCGGCTCTACTGGCAGATTTCGGGCGAGCGCACCGAGCTTCGCTCGCGGTCTCTCTGGGACAAGCGCCTGGACCTCAGCGAAGGATCGACGGACGCGCGTGTCGATCACGATCTCAAGGGCCCCGATGGTGGACATTTGATCGCGGCGGTGCGCCGCATCACGATCGGCGGGCCGGGTACGAAGACGCAACTCGTCATCGCCGCAGCGCTCGATCGCAGGATTCTCGCGGCCAGCCGAACGACCTATCTGCGGCTGCTCGTTCCCTCGCTTGTCGGGCTCGGCCTCGTCCTCGCCCTGGCCATGTCGCTCTTCGTGCGCAGCTCACTTCGCCCTTTCCGCCAGCTTCGCGACGATCTGCGTGCCATCCACGACGGGCGCCGCACGACGTTGCCGGACCATTTCCCGGAAGAGGTGCGACCGCTGGTCGCCGATCTCAATCGCCTGATCGGCGTACAGGAACAGGCGCTGCAGCGCGCCCGCAGCCAGGCCGGCGACATGGCGCATGGGCTGAAGACGCCGCTTGCGGTGCTGAGCGCGCTCGCGCGCCGCCACACCGAGAGCCGGCCCGACCTTGCGGCCGAGATCGAAGAGCAGACCCTCGCCATGAGCCGCCAGGTCGAGCGGTCACTAGTTCGCGCCCGTATCGTCGCCGGACGCGACCTGCGCCGCCGGACCTGTCTGGTGGCACCGTTGGTGACGAAACTCGTGGCGACTCTGCGCCGATTGCCGGATGCGGATTCGCTGAATTGGACGATCGCCGTGCCGACGGGCGTCGCTTTTCCTGGCGATGAAGGCGATCTGACAGAATTGCTGGGCAACCTCCTCGACAACGCCCGGAAATGGGCCCATCGCCGCGTCGTCGTGACCACCTCTACCGACACCTCGATGCCAACCGGCGCCAGCACGGTACTGACCGTCGAAGATGACGGTCCCGGCATGAGCGAGGAAGCGATCTCACGGATCGGCCGCGGCGTGCGTTGGGACGAAACCAAGCCCGGCACCGGGTTCGGTATCGCGATCGCCGGCGACATCGCCGAGGAAACCGGCGCACAGCTCCGTCTGGGCCGTTCGGAACTGGGAGGACTTAAAGTCGCGTTGGCGTGGCCAGCCGTTGCCTGACGGCCTCTCCACACCCCGTTGAGTCTACCGACGTTTTTGGCTCGAGCGCGCGTGCTTCGGCAGGCTCGAATACCAGGTCGCGTAGGGCGTGTTCTTGATGAGACGGCGATCGAGATCCGGCTCGCCGTCGCTCCACCAGACAGGGCCACGCTCTCCAAGAGCGCGTTTGGCATCGTCAACTGCGGACCGCGCTTCCTGGATGGCATTCGGGTCCCGGGCCCTGCGACCCGCACGAACGGCGCGGCGGGCGTCCATGAGTTCGCGTATCAGGCGGTCACGATGCATCGGCTCCAAATCCGGCCGATGGCGGCGCCAGAGGCGCCCATGGATGACGATGTAGCGATCGTCGGGAGTCTGGAGCAGGTCCATCCGTGGCGGCTCACGCGAAATCGGCAAGATCGTCGGCGACTTCGTCGGCCGCCGTCACCGAAGCATGGCCCTCCTTCCATTGCCGATGGGCCTCGGACTTCGGCGGATAGGGATTTCTGGAGGCGGGTTCGCTCCGCTCCGCCGCAGCCTTGCCCTCCGCAAATGGAACGGTCTGAGTCTCGTCAGTTGCCATGGCACCGACCTCCCGATGCTTGTCACGGTACGAGTGTCCGTCGGCCCGACATGGCCTCGATGCTCTCGATACTCGGCGCTCGACAGACATAATCGCCAATCTGGCGGCAGGCTCCATCGGTATCCGGTATATCGGCCGAACAAGAGTGCAAGATACTGTCGACGGCCCTCGCATTTTTGCGAGATTGCGATCGCAATGAGGAACCTGATGGGCGTCGCGCGCAACCGGATCACGGATATCGCCGGCATTCGGGTCGGCCATGCTGAGGACACCCGGCTCGCCAGTGGTGTCACGGCTCTCATCTTCGATGCGCCGTACGTCACCGCTGTCGATGTGCGCGGCGGCGGCCCCGGGACGCGGGAGACGGATCTCCTCGATCCGCAGGCGACGGTCGGCGCCGTCGATGCCGTGTTTCTTGCGGGTGGTTCCGCGTTCGGTCTCGACGCGGCAGCCGGCGTGGTCGCCTGGCTCGCGGAGAACGGCCGCGGCTTTGCGGTGCGCGAGGCGCGCATTCCCATCGTTCCGGGCGCGATCCTGTTCGACCTTCTGAATGGCGGCGACAAGGAATGGGGACGCTTTCCGCCCTATCGCGAGCTCGGCTATGCCGCCGCCCGTGCTGCCGATGAATGCTGCGAGGTCGGTTCGGTCGGCGCCGGCCTCGGCGCGATGACGGCCAATCTCAAGGGCGGTGTAGGGTCGGCCTCGTCCGAGGTTGCGGGGACCGGTGCGCGCGTCGGCGCACTCGTCGCCGTGAACGCGGCTGGACGCGTCACCATCGGCGCCGGCCCACATTTCTGGGCCGCGCCATTTGAACGTGACCGGGAATTCGGTGGCCTCGGTTTGCCGCCGGCGATGCCGCCGGACGCGTCTGGATGGCCGACGAAGTACGATCCCGGAGCCAACACGACCCTGGCCATCGTCGCGACCGATGCCCGCCTGACGAAGGCCGAAGCCAAGCGCATCGCCGTCGCCGCCCATGACGGGCTGGCACGCGCCATCTATCCCGTTCACACGCCGCTCGATGGCGACATCGTCTTCGCTGTCGCGACCGGCAAAGTCGCTCTCGAGAACCCTATCATCGACGTCGCCAGAATCGGCGCAGCGGCAGCGGATACGTTGGCGCGCGCCGTTGCAATCGGGGTCTACGAAGCGGCGCGAATACCGTGCTTCGACTGCCCCGGCTGGAAAGAGCGTTACGGAGCCTCCTCGGGCAGCGCGACATAGACCAGAACCCCGAGCACGATCACGACGAATCGCACGGCATCGTTCAAGCCGTTCCAGCTCTTCGACATCCACATCCCAAACCACTCACCGCCGAGCGCCATGAAGCCGGTCTGCCAAACCAAGAAGGCCAGGGTGAGCCCCGCTATCGCCCAGTTCTTCGCCTCCCGAAACCGAGGAACAGGGCCTTTCAGCGCAAGACCCATCCTCACCGCGCCGGCCCAGCAGAGGAGGGCCGTCACCGTCTCGCCAGCAACGATCAACACGAACGCCGCGTTTTGAAGCGCCGGATTCCGGATCGCCCGCCAACCTATGGTCGATCCCGGCTCGATCGTGTCCATCGCGAGGACGTGCTTGACGAATGTGAGATTGGCGTCGGGGTCGACGATGTTCCCATAGACGACCAGCGTGCAGGTCAAAGCGATCGCAGTGACCAGAATTGCCTTCGACGCGCGGGTCGCGAGCATCGTTCGATTCCTCACCGTTTGCGCTGCGCGGAGGCGGAAGGCCTCACGGCTCGATGTCGAGACTCGTCGCGTCAGCGGCGCGAGACAGCTCCCGTCCTGGCACGATCGTGGCAATGTGCTCGGCGAGATTGGTTGCGTTGATCACGATGGTCGTGCTCGCACCATAGGCGGTGACACCGGCCCAAAGCTCGCTCGGTGTGACGAGCGTCGCTCTCGGCCCATCCTCCGTCATGCGTACGACGAAGAGGCTCGGACCGAACACTTCGCGTCGTTGGCCAGGAAACATCTCGACCGGCTGCCCGGTCTCGCCATGCCGCTCGCATTCCCCAAGCCCGGCGATGAGATCGCAGACTGAGAGGAGACCAAGGCCGATCTCGAGGAGCGACGCGGCGAGGCCGAAATTGAACAGATCCGGCGCCAGGAATGCGTGACCCGGATCGCTCAGTCCGGGCCCGTAGAGCGGAAAGCCGCTCGTCGCGACGAGTTCTTCCACCTGCAAGAGGCTCAGTCCGCTCACCGCGACGACGTCATCGGGATAGAAGCTGCGCAATCATCTCCCCCACAGGCGAGCCGACAATCGGAAGATCGTTGGCTGCTCCGATCGGGCAGAGGAAGCACGAAGAGACCTGTGACGCCAGTCGGAGTCGCCGCTCCAGGAGAGGCTACCGAGGTCGCGGATCCGGTGCCTTGTGCCTCGCAAGCCCTGCTCGGGCGTGGCCGGGCAATCGAGGATCAATAGGCCGCAAGGCTCACGAAATCTCTGTCGGCGGCACTCAATCGAGCCTCTCGCGCCCCTAAGTCATCGAACAGGCGATCCTGCCCCAAAATCGCCTTAAGCTGCATATGTTTTCTCTCTCAACCAGCAATGATGCGAGGAGAGGGACATGTCCTTCGATGTCATCTTCACTCAATCGGCGCAAAGCGTGGCTTCAGGCCAGGGTGAACTCTACGATCTGGAAGAGCGTACGCGTGACGAAATCGCGGAGCTTCCCGGCGACGGACTGACGGAACTCGAGGCTCGCCTGTTTCACTCGTTCGCGTTGGACGAGCGAACCGAGGTGATCTGCACGCTGACGGCCGACGGTGCCGTGCGCGTCGATGCCTGTCCCCTCGAGGAATCCTGAAGCGGCGACGCGTCGGGCGACCGCCGCTGACGACATGAACCAGGTCGAATGCAGGAGATCGTCGCCGAGCGGATCTGCATTGGACTTATTCCGTTGGGGCGAGGGGCGCAGTGCTGAAATCCTATTTGTCTCGGCTGACCGCCGAACTCGAACGCCCGCGCGCCGAGCGCCCGTTCGGGTCCGGCTGGCTGTCAGGTTCGGCCGCGCTGCTGGCGGGCGTGACCGCGATCCTGATGGTCATCGCCTTGCGCCATCCGGCGTTGCTGACCGTGCCGGAACTCGCGATGGTTCGGGAGAGCGGGCTGTTTCGGCCTGCGCTCTATCTCATCCTCATCATCGGATACGTCCTCTCCGCGATCAGCCTCGTGCTGCGGCCCGACAAGATCCTCGGCTTGAGCGCGATGACGGCCACGTTGTTCGCCTCGCTACTGGGAAGCCTGCCGACGCATGATGCGCTCAAGATGGAGGGCATGTTCCTCGGGCTCGATTTCTTCGTGCTCAACGTCCTCTTCATGGGCTTTCTGTTCGTACCGCTGGAGCGGCTCTTCCCGCAGAAGCGCGACCAGGTCCTCCTGCGCGAAGAATGGCGCGAAGACCTGTTCTATTATTTCGTGTCATCGCTCTTCGTGCAGGTGCTGACCTTCCTGACGCTCGCGCCCTCGCGGTTCGTCACCAGCCACGGCGATCTCGGCACGGTGCAGGCCTTCTTCGGCGGATTGCCGTGGCTGCTGCAGCTGGTCCTGATCATGCTGTTCACGGACGTCGTGCAGTATTGGGTGCATCGCGCCTTCCACCGCATCCCGGCCTTGTGGCGTTTCCATGCCGTGCATCATTCGGCCAAATCGCTGGATTGGATCGCCGGCGCACGCATGCACTTCGTCGAGATCGTCGTGCTTCGCAGCCTGACCGCGACGCCGATGTTCGTGCTCGGCTTCGACGAATCGGCGATCCAGGCGTACATCCTGATCGTCTACGTCTATTCCGCCTTCATACACGCCAATGTCTCGGGCAGTTTCGGCTGGCTCGAAAAGGTATTCGTGGTTCCGCGCTTCCATCACTGGCACCACGGCGAGGAACGGGAGGCGATCGACGTCAATTTCGCGATTCATTTCCCGATTATCGACCGGCTTTTCGGCACCCACCACATGCCCGAGGGGCGGTGGCCGACGGGCTACGGCATCCAGGGCCATCCGGTGCCAAGGGGCTATTGGCGCCAGTTCCTGTACCCCTTCCGGCGGGATGCCTGATCCTCGCGGATGTTGCGGGATCATCGCTTGAGTGTGGTGATTGCCGGCAACCTGTTCGAGGATACCGGGCCGCGCGGCGATGGCGAGCGTTTCAACACACTCGTCGCGTGTGAAGGCGTCCGGATCGAGCGGATCGTTTCCCACGGACATGCGAGCCCACCGGGCTTCTGGTACGACCAGCCGCAGGACGAGTGGGTCGTCGTGCTTGCCGGCTCAGCCGATCTGCGGATCGAAGGCGAAGTTGCGGTCCGCCGTCTCGAGCGCGGCGACCATCTTCTGATCCCGGCGCATTGCCGGCACCGCGTAGATCGGACGGACGACGAGACGGTCTGGCTCGCCGTGCACGTCGAACCTCGAACGAGTGGTCAAATCGCGGGCTGATAGCGTGCGAAGACGACGAGCGTGTCGCCGTAAGAGCGCCTTTCGCACTCGTTGAACATCGGGGGAAGTTTCGGTGCACGGCTCGCACTTTCCTCGACGAGCACCAGGGCGCCGGGTTCGAGCCAATCACCTTGCGCTGCGGCATCGAGCGCCATCGGCGCCAAGCCGCGCCCGTAAGGCGGATCGCAGAAAACGAGGGAAAACCTGCCAGCAGCCTGGGCCAGCCCGAGCTTCGTCGCGTCGCGCCGATACAGGCGAGTCACGCCTTCGAGCCCGAGCGCCTCGATATTCGCACGGATCAGGCTGCGCGCCTCGGCACCCTCGTCGACGAGTTGCGCGAAGGCGGCGCCCCGCGACAGGGCCTCGAAACTCAGGGCGCCAGTGCCCGCGAACAGATCAAGCACCCGCGCATCCTGGACGACATCGTCATAGGCATGCGCGAGGACGTTGAACAAAGCCTCGCGAAGGCGGTCGGAGGTCGGGCGGATCGCATCCGTGCGGGGCCCGGCGAGCGGCCGGCCCCCCAAGCTTCCGCCGACGATCCTCAAGCCGCCAACCGTAGTTCAGCCATCAATGGCCACCGCGCGGTGGCGGCCGCTGACCACGCGGGCCCGGTTTGGCGCCGCCCGGCCTTGGCCGGCCGCCCGGCTTTCCGCTGAAGCCGCGACCATTGCGGTCCGCGCCGGGCTTTCCACCACCGAACCCACCCGGACGACCGCCAGCTGGGCGATCGCCAGGCTTGCGATCTTCGAATCCGCGGCCCTTGCGGTCCCCGCCCGGCTTGCCTTTGCCGAATCCCCCCGGGCGTCCACCCGAGGGCTTGAAGCTGCGATCCCCACGCGGGGGACCATCGCCGCGCGGCGGCCCACGCTCTTCGCGGGGCCTGCTGTCACGACGTGATTGAGGGCGATCGCCTCCCTCTGCCCGCGCGCGTGCGCCAGCTTGGGCTGGTCTCTCGCGTGGAGGTCCGCGACGGTCCTGCGGCGCACGCTTCTCGAAGCGATCCCCCCGGGGCGCCTCCCGGCCAGCCTCGGCACCCTGCGGACCGGCTTCGTCGCGCGTTCGGAAACGAACCCGGCGGTGCGGCTCCGCAGCCGCGGGCTCCCGGCTCGGCTGAAGACGCTCGACCAGCACGCGCCGGTCACCCGTCTTGATCGCGCCGACACGCTCCCGTTCCCGATCAGCCGCCGCGATCCGAGCGGTCTTGGGATCGCTGCCGCGACGCGGAACGCGCGTGCCGTGCGGCCGCGTTTCGCCCGAATCCTCATCGGCTCGCCAGATCGACTGGCGCGGACCCGGCCCCATGCCCCCGGTCGGTACGCGTGGCGTCGGCGGTCTCGCCGGATCCCGGCCGGCCCGCTCGAAGCGCCCGCCTTGGGGGGCTGAAGGGGCCCGCGGCCCGCTTCTGGCAGCCTTGGAAGGAGAGGAGGCGGCCGCTCGGGCCGTCCCTGGGCCGGCTGCCTTTTTCGGCTTGCCGAACGGGGCGATCGGCTCGCGGACCGGGCTCTCGAAATCGACACCGGCCTGTTCTGACAACGACTTTCCGAGTTGCTCCTTAAGCACCTTGGTCCGGACTTCCTCGACGAGACCGACCTCCAGATCGCCGAGTTGGAAGGGGCCGAACGACAGACGGATCAGGCGGTTCACCGAGAGGCCGAGATGCTCGAGGATCCGCTTGACCTCGCGGTTCTTTCCTTCTCGCAATCCTAGGGTAATCCAGACATTGTCGCCCTGCGCCCGGTCGAGGCTCGCTTCGACGGGCCCGTATTCCATTCCGTCGATGGTCACGCCCTTGCGGAGCTTGTCGAGGTCCGGCTGAGTGATCTCGCCGAAGGCACGCACACGATAGCGCCGCAGCCATCCTGTTTCGGGATGAGCGATTACCTTGGCAAGGCCGCCATCGTTGGTCAGCAGCAGCAGCCCTTCGGTATTGATGTCGAGCCGCCCGATCGCGACCACGCGCGGCAGATCCTCGGGCAGGATGTCGAAAACGGTCTGGCGCCCTTCGGGATCGCGAGCCGTCGTGACCACGCCGCGCGGCTTGTGGAGGATCCACAGCCTGGTCCTTTCGCGAGCGGGCAGGGGCTCTCCATCGACCGTGATCCGATCGGCTTCCGTGACGTTGATCGCAGGAGAGTCGAGGACAGCGCCGTTGAGCGTCACGCGCCCGGCCTCGATCATCGCCTCGGCATCGCGCCGCGAAGCGACGCCTGCCCGCGCGATCGCTTTCGCGATCCGCTCACCCTCGAAAGTCGTCGGTGACCCCGTGTCGGAGCGCTTTTCGTCGCCTTGGGCATCGTGCGCCAGGGGTGACGTGGTCTGGTCGATCGCGGCAGGGCTCTCCGCGTTCGGCGAATGGTCGTCGGGACTGTTGGTCATAGCGGCCGCCATATCAGAGCGGGCGCACGGTTGCGAGGCGCGAGACACCTCGGAGTGTCGAAATCAAGCGCCAGGACGATTGCAAAGATGGGCAGTTGAACGTTGCGCTCGATCTGTCCGCAAGTCGCCGCCGCGCCGAAGGCTCAGGAAGGCCACCTCATCGACAACCGCGCGATCAGCGCGGCAACATATGCGTTTGGTAGCTTGGCAGACTTACAGTCTTGGAGAGCGCCCGCGAACGGCACCCATTACGGCGGAGATCAGAAAAAGCGCGATCGCAATGAAGAAGACGATCTTGGCTGCTTCCATCGCGGTGCCCGCGACACCTCCGAAGCCAAGCACCGCTGCGATCAGCGCGACGACGAGAAAAGTGACGGCCCAGCCGAGCATGGCGCCCTCCGTGGATCGAATGGTATCGCGGTTAACGGCCAAGCTGCCAGATTGGTTCCGAACGAGACGCCGCTCGACCTGGCGCTGCCTTCAACACGACGTTGATCCCGGCATCGGCCGAGATCAACGCGCTAAGGACCAAACTCGGAACCGGCATTCGATGCGGTCTAGCGCCGAGAAAGGTTCAACCCTGCACGCCGCTATCAGATTTTGCTCTTGACCTTATCGGCTGCGTTCTCGACGGCGTTTTTCGCGTTTCCCAAGGCCTGTTGGGCCTCACCCTTCAACTCCTGTGCCTTGCCTTCGGCTTCAAGTTTCTTGCTGCCGGACACCTTCCCGGCAGCCTGTTTGACATTGCCGGCAGCTTCGTTGGCCAGGCCTTTGATTTTGTCGCTGGTGCCACTCATCACAAAAACCCTCTCATTTGATGTTTCCGATCGAAAGACAGAATTTCGTCTTTACCGAAACCATGTGAATTGAACAGATCGCCTATATCGTCGAGGGATTCTCGAAACCGTGCGGCGCAATCGACGCCAGGAGAACGAGCGTCAGCCGTTTCACGATTTTCCTCCGTATAGTTCCTGCCAGAACGCGCCGATCAAGGATACCGTTCCGCTATCCAAGATTTTTCTTCCGAAGAAATTCATAGTCAACAAAACAAGTCGTGCAAAACCACGTCTATGAGGGCAATCCTGACCACAAATTCGAACCTCATACAAATCGGCTAGTACCGTCAGGTCAGATTGCACTGCGTTTTATTGTCGCGTGCGGGAGCAACATATGTTAATAAAATCTGGAAGATCTTGAAATTTGGAAGACCTTGACGGTTGCGGAACTCTGTTTCAGGAGCGAATGCTCCCCGGCCATCTGCTATCGCGCTTCAAGCAAGATCGGTTCGAGCCGATGGGCCTCCCAGAAGGCCACGCGTGCAAGCGTCGGCAAACCGGCACGGACGATCTCCACGCATAGGCGCGCATCTCCCTCACAACGCGGCCAAGCCTGCGATCATTGCGGACCCTTCAGCGTTGTCCCTGGTAGATCGAACGGACGACCAACGCCTGGGAGTGATGCATGTCCGACACCGTCGAGGACCTCTTTCCGGGTTTCGAAGCGTCGTGGATCGATGGTCCGAATGGCCGGTGGTTTGCCCGAACCGGGGGACCGGCTGATGCGAAACCGCTGCTGCTGCTGCATGGCTTCCCGCAATGCCACGCCATGTGGCACCGGCTCGCCCCGGCCCTCGCGAACCGACGGCGCGTGATCTGCCTCGATCTCAAGGGCTATGGCTGGTCGGAAGCGCCTGCTGGCGAGCCGGATCATTCGACCTACTCCAAACGCCGGCTCGGCCGAGAGATCGTCGCGCTGATGGAGCGGCTCGGGCACGCACATTTTGCGATTGCCGGTCACGATCGCGGCGCCCGGGTCGGCTACCGGCTCGCGCTCGACCAGCCGAGCCGCGTCGAACGATTGGCCGTCCTCGATATCGTGCCGACCTCCATTCAGTGGGAGCGGATCGAGGCCGATCCGGCCATCAACCCGCATTGGCGCTTCCTGTCTCAACCGGCGCCAGAGCCCGAGCGAACGATCGGCCGCGACCCGGACGCCTATTTCGAAGAGCTGATGCGCGGTTGGACCAAAGACGGCGATCTCGATGCCTTCGCGGGGGGTGCGCTCGACCTCTACCGGCAGAGCTGGGCCGTTCCCGAGCGCATTCACGCGATGTGCGAGGATTATCGCGCGGGGGGCGCCGCCGGGCCGGACCGCGCTGCTGACGTGGCCGACCTCGCTGCCGGCCGGACCTTGGAAGTCCCGATCCTCGTCCTGTCGAGCCGCGACTTTCTCGACAAGGGCAAGCCGGAGGCCGCGCTCGAAGCCTGGCGTCGCACTTTCGCGCCGAAGGCCGAAGGCGCATCGCTCGCGGGCGGTCATTTCCTCGCGGAAGAGAACCCGACGGAGACGCTGCGAGCGCTCGAATCCTTCGTGCCTGCGTAGTCAACCGGCGCGGTGCGGTTGCCGTCAGGCGCGCCGATCGCGAAAGAAGTCCTGGAGCAAAGCGGCGGCTTCTGCTTCCCGGAATCCCTCATAGACCTCGGGGCTGTGATGGCAGGTCGGCTGGTTGAAGACCCGGGCGCCATGTTCGACGCCGCCGCCCTTCGGATCGCCGGCGGCATAGTAGAGGCGCCGGATACGCGCGAACGATATCGCGCCGGCGCACATCGGGCAGGGTTCGAGAGTGACGTAGAGATCGCACCCGGTCAGCCGCTCATCCTGCAACACGCCACAGGCGGCCCGGATTGCGAGAATTTCGGCATGAGCGGTCGGATCGTGCAACGCGCGGGGGCGGTTGCCGGCAACGGCGAGAATGCTGCCGTCACGCACGATGACGGCCCCAACCGGAACTTCGCCCTCGCTCGCCGCTTTGCGAGCGGCATCGAAGGCCAGGCTGAAGGGGTTTTCGACGGCTCCGGCGCTCAGATGCCGCTCCCGATGACTTCACGCAGGACGGCGCGCCGGCCGATATCGCGCCGGCAGAATCCTTCCGGCCAGTCGATTCTGGCGATAGCCGCGTAGGCGCGAGCCTGGGCCTCGAGCATGCATCGCCCGGTCGCCGTGACAGCGAGCACACGCCCGCCATCGGCTTTCAGATATTCACCTTCGGTGCGAGTTCCTGCATGAAACACGGTGACACCCTCTTCGGCGCCGGCTTCCTCGAGCCCGCGGATCGTCGAGCCGCGTTCCACAGTGCCGGGGTAGCCTTGGGCTGCCAGCACGACCGTCAAAGCCGCCAGGGACGCGTCGAACCCGATCGTCGTCCCGGACAGATCGCCGTCGGAGGCCGCGATCAGTGCCGGAATGAGATCACCCGTGAGCCGCGGCATCAGCACCTGAGCCTCCGGGTCTCCGAACCGGGTGTTGTATTCGATCAGCTTCGGCCCTGCCTCCGTCAGCATCAGCCCTGCATAGAGGATGCCGGTGAAAGGCATGCCGCGCTTTGCCATTCCCGCGAGCGTCGGCTCGATGATCCGCGTCATCACCTCTGCTTCGAGCGCAGGCGTCAGGATCGTCGCCGGCGAATAGGCGCCCATGCCACCGGTATTGGGGCCACGATCCCCGTCATGGACGCGTTTGTGATCCTGCGCGGTCCCGATCGGGATGGCGCGGGTCCCATCGCACAAGGCGAAGAAGCTCGCCTCCTCACCGAACAGGCATTCCTCGATCACCAGCGTTGCGCCCGCCCCGGTGAGCAGGCTGCGCACGGCTTCTTCCGCTTGCTCTATCGTCTCGGCAACGACGACACCCTTTCCGGCCGCAAGCCCATCGGCCTTCACGACGATCGGGGCGCCGCGCTGCCGCAGGTAGGCGAGAGCCGGCTCCACCTCGGCGAAGCGGGCATAGGACGCTGTCGGAATATCGAACTCGGTGCAGAGGTCCTTGGTAAAACCTTTCGAGCCTTCGAGTTGCGCTGCCGCCTTCGTGGGACCGAAGGCGCGGATGCCCGCCGCCTTCAGATCATCGACGAGGCCGGCAACCAGGGGTGCCTCCGGACCGATGACGACGAGGCCGATCCCATGGTTTCGGACGAACTCGACGACACTTCGATGATCGCCGATGTCGAGATCGGGTCGATTCTCGCCGTGGAGGGCGGTGCCGGGATTTCCGGGGGCGATGAAGAGCCGGTCGCAGAGAGGCGAGCGGGCGAGGGCCCAGGCCAAGGCATGCTCGCGCCCGCCGGAACCGATCAACAGGATGTTCATGTGTCGACCCCAATCCCGGAAAACGATCGCCGGGTAAAGGGCACCGTGCGCGATCCGAATCCTCCGACGTGGACAGCGTCGCCTGAACCGTCCGATCAGGTCTTCGCAAGTCGGGCCATTGCAGATTTCGCACGAGGCCAAGCACGCGGGAAATTCAATGGACGGATTGGGCCAATCAAGCGGAACGGCGGAGGCCCGATCCGAGTTCTCCTTGAGCCATGCCGATCTGCCGCAGCCCAAGAACCTCCGCAGCCGGACTGCAACCACGCCCCGCGACGCAGGTGTCGCATTTCGTGGTGCGAAGACGACTCGCTCCCCGGGCCGCGAACGACAACCACGCGGCGCGTTCGATTCATGCCTGGCACTGGGTCATGGCCGTTGCTGTCGGTCCGACCTTGACGGTCATCATGCTTCTCAGCGGGTTGTTCTAAACCGGCGTCAGAATGTCTGCCTCGACGGCCCAGCTCGCACGACAGAGCGGCCTTTACGCATAACGGCCCCGCGCCTAGCCTTGCGAGTATATGGCTCTCGTCCCGCCCCCACGTCCGTCTTCCGCCACTTCCGCCGAGATCGCGCCTTCGAGCGTGCTGCGCGCCAATGCCCCTGAATGGAGCGTCGGCGAGCTGGCATCGGCGCTCAAGCGTACCCTGGAGGATGCTTTCGGGCATGTCCGGCTTCGCGGGGAAATCTCGGGCTATCGCGGGCCGCATGGCTCCGGCCATGCCTATTTCAGCCTGAAGGATGGGACGGCCAAGATCGATGCGGTCGTCTGGAAGGGCGTGCTAGGCCGGCTGCGGCAGAAGCCCAAGGAAGGGCTCGAGGTCGTCGTAACCGGCAAAATCTCGACTTTTGCCGGGAAGTCTTCCTACCAGATCCTGGTCGATTCCATGGAGCCGGCCGGGATTGGCGCCTGGATGGCCCTGCTGGAAGAGCGCAAGAAGGCGCTCGCCGCCGAAGGTCTTTTCGCGGCGGAGCGGAAGCGAGCGATTCCCTATCTTCCCCGCGTGATCGGTGTCGTCACCTCGCCGACGGGCGCGGTCATCCGCGATATCCTCCACCGGCTGCAGGATCGCTTCCCGAGGCCGGTTCTGGTCTGGCCGGTCCGGGTCCAGGGGGAGGGCGCGGCCGAAGAGGTCGCGGCAGCCATCCGCGGCTTCAACGCGCTCGAACCTGGCGGGGCGATTCCGCGTCCCGATCTTCTGATCGTCGCGCGGGGCGGCGGCTCGATCGAGGATCTCTGGGCCTTCAACGAAGAGGCCGTGGTGCGCGCCGCGGCCGAGAGCACGATCCCGTTGATTTCGGCGGTCGGGCACGAGACCGATACGACGCTGATCGACCTCGCCGCCGACCGGCGCGCGCCGACACCCACCGGGGCGGCGGAAATGGCGGTGCCGGTCCGGGCTGAACTCCTGGCGGATCTCGGAGAATTCGGCGCACGACAGGCCGCCGCCATTCTGCGCCGCATCGAGCGCGAGAAAATGGATCTGCGCGCGCTCGTCAGGGCGATGCCCGATCCCGAGGCTTTCCTCGCGATCAAGCGCCAGCGGCTCGATCTCGCCGAGGCACGTCTCGCCCCCGCTCTGGCCGCAAATGCCCGCGACCACCGCGCCCAGTTCAGCCGTGTCGCAGAACGTTTCGCGCGGCGCTCGCCCCTGCTCGTCTTGTCAGCCGCGCGGGAACGGCTCGCCCGGGTCGGCGACACACCCCGCCTTGCGCTTCGGCATCAGATGCGAAGCCATCGGCAGGATTTCGTGCATCTCGCGCGCCGCCTCACGGTTGCGCGCTCCGCCATGCTCGACAGGGCCCGTCAGCTCGAAGCACGCAGGGCTGAACGGCTGCTGACGCTCGACCGGCAGCTGCACCATTCCGGCCACCGCTTGATCGAGCGCCGCCGTGATCGGCTTGCGGCATTGAACAGCCTCCTCGCTTCGCTCAGCTATCGCGGCGTGCTCGAGCGTGGATTTGCGCTTTTGCGCGATCACGCCGGTGAGCCCATACGCGACGTCGAGACGGCAAGGCGCCAATCGTCTTTCACCGTCGAATTCGCCGACGGTTCGCTGGAAGCGCAGCCGGCCGAGGAGAGTGCTTCCAAGCCGCCACCCGGCAAGCGCAGCCAACGTCGTGATTCCGCAGGGCGCTCCGCGACAGTGGAGCGGCAAGGCTCGCTGTTCGAAGCGTGATAACCAAGCTGTCAGGAAATCGGGAATGCGCAGGGCTGCCGTGCAGCGGCCACGCTTGACGGAAACGTCAGGCTTTGAGAACCGCGGCACGGGTCCTGCCTGCGCTCGCGAGGCCGATCAGGATCCCCAGGCCAGTGCCCCAGGAGAGGCGTGTGACCACGAGCATCGAACCCGAACAGCGTCTTCACCTCGTCTTCGGCGGCGAGTTGGAAAATCTCGACGGCGTACGCTTTCGCGACATCAAGGGACTCGACATCGTCGGCATTTTTCCCGATTTCGCTTCAGCCCAGGTAGCTTGGAAGGCAAAGGCGCAATCGACGGTCGACAATGCTCTAACGCGCTATTTCGTCGTTCACCTGCACCGCTTTCTGGAGCCCTGAGAGGACCCTGCCTAACCGGAGCGGAGGCATTGTGACGGTATGCCGCCGCTGTTAAGAGCCCCATCGTCGGGCGAAGTGTTGCCAGGAGCGGTTCCGAGCAGGCCGGTCCGTTCCGAGAGTCCTCCGGACATGAAGTCCTCGATCAAAATTATTGCCGGGAATGCCAGCCGCCCGCTCGCCGAGGCGATCTCCGCCTATCTGGAGCTGCCGCTCGCGACCTGCATGGTCCGGCGCTTCGCTGACATGGAGATCTTCGTCGAGCTCCAGGAGAACGTGCGCGGCGAGGATGTCTTCATCGTCCAGTCGACCTCGTTTCCGGCGAACGATCACCTGATGGAACTGCTCATCATGATCGATGCGGCGCGGCGCTCCTCGGCGCGGCGCATCACCGCGGTGATCCCCTATTTCGGGTATGCCCGCCAGGATCGGCGCACCTCGGGCCGCACGCCGATCTCGGCCAAGCTCGTCGCCAATCTCATCACACGCGCCGGTGCGGACCGCGTGATGACGCTCGACCTGCATGCCGGCCAGATCCAGGGCTTCTTCGACATCCCGACGGACAACCTGTTCGCGGCGCCGGTGATGGTGCGCGACATCAAGGAGCGGTTGCCGCCCGGCAAGCGCATGGTGGTCTCGCCCGATGTCGGCGGCGTGGTGCGTGCCCGCGCGCTGGCCAAGCGCATCGACGCGCAACTGGCCATCGTCGACAAGCGCCGCGAGCGCGCGGGCGAATCCGAGGTGATGAACATCATCGGCGAGGTCGAGGGTCATTCCTGCATTCTCGTCGACGACATCGTCGATTCCGGCGGGACGCTGGTGAACGCGGCCGAGGCTCTGCTCCAGGCCGGAGCCACCGAGGTCTCGGCCTACATCACGCACGGCGTGCTCTCGGGCGGCGCGGTCTCGCGCATCGCCGCCTCGAAGATGAAGGAGCTGGTGATCACCGACTCGATCCAGCCGACCCAGGCCGTGAAGCTCGCCCGCAACATCCGGGTGCTCACCATTGCGCCGCTGCTCGGCGAGGCGATCGGCCGGACCGCGACGGAATCGAGCGTGTCGAGCTTGTTCGTCTGAGGCTGCGGACTATCCGGGTCATCGCCGGTCGGCCGTTCGCCAAAACGGATTTTCGGGACGAATGGCCCACCTGTCCCAAGCCGTCCCAAGCGCCCAGAGGGGTCTCGAACGGCTCCGCTCGACCCGACGTGCGGTCCGGCGGTAGCGCGGGGGTTGACGAGAGCTTTGCATAAGTGCGGGCGCTCTGGTTCACTCTGGTGGTCGGAGGAGGTTGTGATGGCGCATCGGTCGGTGGGTCAGCTGAGCCTCGCGGATGGTCTTGTCAGGAGCGGGGGCAGTCGCGCGCTCGACCGGCTGATCACCGCGGTTGACTGGAGCCGGTTCGATCGCGTGTTGGGCGGCCTTCACGCGAGTGTGCGTGGCCGCCCGAGCTTTGCCCCCCTGACGATGTTCAAGTGCCTGCTCCTCCAGCAATGGTACGGCCTCTCTGATCCCGGGCTGGAAGAGGCTCTGGCCGACCGCCTGAGCTTCCGCCGCTTCGTGGGGCTTTCGCTGGACGAGAGCGTGCCCGACCACTCTACGCTCAGCCGCTTCCGCACGCGCCTTGGCGAGGATGGCTTGGCTGAGCGCTTGTTCGACGATCTTGCCGCGCAGCTCTCGGAAGCGGGGCTGATCCTGCGCGAGGGCACGCTGATCGACGCCACCGTCGTGCAGGCGGACGCGGTGCCCTACAGCCACGAGCGGGCGGCGGAGCGCAGCGACAAGGATGCGGGCTTCACGATGACGCGGCGTGGCTACCGGCTCGGTTACAAGGCGCACGTCGCGATGGACAAGGGTTCGCGGCTGATCCGGCGCGCTGTCCTGACACCTGCCAACCAGCACGAACTCGATCCTGTCCTCGCCCCTGTCCGCGGCCCTGGATCCCGTCTGGTTCAGGGCGACGAGGCAGAGGTCTATGCCGACACGGCCTACGACAGCCGCGCCTTCCGAGCCCAGTTGGCCGAGCGCGGGATCGCCGATCGGGTGCTGCGGCGCTCTTTCCGAGGGCGGCCGCTCACGCTGGACGCGATGGCGGCCAACGCCCGGCACGCACCCGAGCGTGTGGCGATCGAGAGCCTGTTCGGGCTGATGAAGCGCCATTATGGCTACGCCCGGGTCCGCTACCGCTCGCTTGTTCGCAACGCGACGCAGCTTCAGTTGCTGTGCATGGCAATCAATCTGCGTCGTGCCATGGTTTTGATGGCATGACGGGCGAGGTGTGCCCGCCCATCGGGCGCTACTCTGCTTATATTCCTGCATAACTGAAAGCCGTGCCCGATTTACGCAATACTAAATATTTGCTCGCGAATTCAGCAAGTTCACCTCGCCGGCGACGCTTCTGCTGTTCCCAACTCGGATGTCCAAACCAGCGCTCACGGCCAATCTCCCGATTGCGTGCCGGCCCGCCTCCGCCTATATCCCTACCTCCCCTGAAATCACGTGAGACGGGATTCTCCGGGCCTGAAGGTCGGGTCGGAGATGGCGGGTTCCCCGCCCCCGGCCGATTCTCCGGCCCCGGTCCTGCTCGCGGCCGCTGTCGGAGTTGTTGCTATGTCCCAGGGTCCGCTGATGCCGAAGGCGACGGCCGTCTGGCTCGTCGAGAACACCTCGCTCGCCTTCGAGCAGATCGCCGATTTCTGCAAGCTGCACCCGCTCGAGGTGAAGGGCATCGCCGATGGCGAGGTCGCGGCCGGCATCAAGGGGCTCGACCCGATCACCACCGGCCAATTGACGCGCGAGGAGATCGAGAAGGCGCAGAAATCGCCGAACCACCGCCTCAAGATCGCGGTCTCGAAGGTAAAGCTGCCGGAGGTGAAGCGCACCACCAAGGGGCCGCGCTACACGCCGCTCTCGCGCCGCCAGGACCGCCCGAATGCGATCCTCTGGCTGCTGCGGAACCACCCGGAATTGAAGGACGCGCAGATCATCCGGCTGGTCGGCACCACCAAGTCGACGATCCAGCAGATCCGCGACCGGACCCATTGGAATTCGGGTTCGCTGCAGCCGCTCGATCCGGTGACGCTCGGCCTGTGCAGCCAGATCGATCTCGATTTCGAGGTCGGCAAGGCGGCCAAGGATCGGCCGGCCGTCGTCCATACGGAGACCGGGCCGACCTTGCTGCCGGCCGAGGTCTCGACGGCTCCCGAGCCTGAATCCGCCGATCGCGACGAAGACAAGGACGATCTCGATGCGGACTCGGTCTTCGCGAAGCTCAAGGGCATGCGCCGCCCCGCGGACGAGGATGACGAGTGATCGATTGATTCCGGCGCCCATCGGCAAGTGAACGGGAGACCGGCGGACACTCCAGCGTGCGCTTCAACCGCGTTTTTCGATTCCAGGTCGCGTATCTCCGTCGGATGCGAGATAGTGCCACCTCGGCCTCGGCATGGTCGTGCATGCTCAGGGGAGGCAGATGGCCGAAACAGGCAGGGAAACTGGAAGTTCGGGCGCTGACGGACCGACTAAGGCGGCGATTTCCGCCGGTCGGGGTGAGAACGAAAAGCCGGCGCAGATCGATGCGCATGCCGGCACGATCGACGATCCGGTCACGCTGGCCGAGTCGCTCGTATCTGACGCCGGCTGGCAGCCTCGGCATTTCGGCAATACCGGACCGAATCCGCCCTATATCCGCATCGGCGGAAAGCTCTGGGTCTCGATGACCGAATTCGAGCCCTGCTTTTCCTCCGTCTGGCGCGATCGCTGGCTGCTCAGAACCAAAATTTCCATGCTCGATCACCTCGGACGGTACGACCAGATGATGGTCGAGCCGGCCGCTTTCGACGACGTCTTCGGAGCCGGGGAGGGCACCGAGGCGACATTCCCCTTCGGCGCATGGCTGTCGATCAGGCGCGTGACCTTCGGCGGGATAGAGCTTTGGGGAAAACGCCAGGGCGACGTGGTGCTGCCGCTGGAGGCGCTGGCCGTCGCCTCTGCGATCTGGCTGCGCAAGGGCGTACCGGCGGGCCCACGCAACGTCGATGAATAAACCGATCGCAAGGGGGACCGGACCGAGGTGACAGCTTGGCGCTCGGCCGCTGGCTTACGATCTTGCGCTCGCGCGCTGGCCGTGTGGCGCGCAAGGACCGGGTTTCGCTCGGTTGCCAGCATGCCGTCCTTGCAGTAAGCACCCGCTCGATTCTTCTCCCGGTTCTCGCTGTCGCGCGCCTTCCGCTCGCCCCCGCGCCGAGGGAAGGTCGACCCTTGACCGTCGCTTCGAGAAGCATGCGTCGGCCCTCCCGCTGCGGGGGGTGTGCCCAGCGGATTACGCGGGCGGCGATGATCGAGGGTGCCCCGCAACACGAACCGCCGGCGCCGGCCTCCAGCAGAGGCCATTCAGGAGAGAGAATGTCTGCAGGTCTGAACGCGCGCGATGGCGCGCCGAGCCGCGAGGATTTCGCCGCGCTGCTCGAAGAATCCTTTCGCGAGCACGAGATTACCGAAGGCTCGGTCGTCAAGGGCACCGTCGTCGGCATCGAGAAGGATGTCGCCGTCATCGATATCGGTGCCAAGACCGAGGGGCGCGTCGCGCTCAAGGAATTTTCCGGACCGGGCCGCGAAGGCGACCTGAAGATCGGCGACGAGGTCGAGGTCTATGTCGACCGCATCGAGAACGCCCTCGGCGAAGCCGTCATCTCGCGCGACAAGGCGCGCCGCGAGGAAAGCTGGGTCAAGCTCGAAAAAGCCTTCGAGGCCAATGAGCGCGTCACCGGCACCATCTTCAACCAGGTCAAGGGCGGCTACACCGTCGATCTCGACGGCGCCGTGGCCTTCCTGCCGCGCTCCCAGGTCGACATTCGCCCGGTGCGCGATGTGACCTCGCTGCTCAACACGCCGCAGCCCTTCCAGATCCTCAAGATGGATCGCCGCCGCGGCAACATCGTCGTCTCGCGCCGGACCGTGCTCGAAGAGAGCCGCGCCGAGCAGCGCTCCGAGCTGGTGGCCAACCTTGAAGAGGGTCAGGTCATCGACGGCGTCGTCAAGAACATCACCGAATACGGCGCCTTCGTCGATCTCGGTGGCATCGACGGCCTGCTGCACGTCACCGACATGGCCTGGCGCCGCGTCAACCACCCGTCCGAGGTCGTGGCGATCGGCCAGACGGTCAAGGTCAAGATCATCAAGATCAACCACGAGACGCATCGCATCTCGCTCGGCATCAAGCAGCTGCTCGCCGATCCGTGGGAGGGCATTGCCCAGCGCTACCCGGTCGATGCCAAGCTCAAGGGTCGCGTCACCAACATCACCGATTACGGTGCCTTCGTGGAACTGGAGCCGGGCATCGAAGGCCTGATCCACGTCTCCGAGATGAGCTGGACCAAGAAGAACGTCCATCCCGGCAAGATCGTCTCCACCTCCCAGGAGGTCGAGGTCCAGATCCTGGAGGTCGATCAGGTCAAGCGCCGCATCTCGCTCGGGCTCAAGCAGACCCTGCAGAACCCGTGGGAGGCCTTCTCCGAGAAGCACCCGGTCGGTTCCGAGGTCGAGGGCGAGGTCAAGAACAAGACCGAGTTCGGCCTGTTCATCGGCCTCGAAGGCGATGTCGACGGCATGGTTCACCTGTCGGATCTCGACTGGAACCGTCCCGGCGAGCAGGTCATCGACGAGTTCAAGAAGGGCGACATGGTGCGTGCCCAGGTTCTGGACGTCGACGTCGAGAAGGAGCGCATCTCGCTCGGCATCAAGCAGCTCGGCGGCGATCCCTTCGCCGAGGCCGGCGACCTCAAGAAGGGTCAGGTCGTGACCTTGGAGGTGCTCGAGGTGAAGGATTCGGGGCTCGAGGCGAAAATCGTCGACACCGACCTGACCACCTTCGTGCGCCGCGCCGAACTCGCCCGCGACCGCGGCGACCAGCGTCCCGAGCGTTTCGCCGCCGGCGAGAAGTTCGATGCGCGCGTCGTGCAGTTCGACCGCAAGGCCCGTCGCGTTCAGGTCTCGATCAAGGCGCTCGAAGTCGCCGAGGAGAAGGAGGCGATGGCTCAGTTCGGCTCGGCCGATTCCGGCGCCTCGCTCGGGGACATCCTCGGCGCGGCCTTCAAGAAGGCCAAGACCGACGACGAGGAATAGGACGTCTGGGGCGGACGGGTTCGGGTCTTCGCCCGCTGGCGAGGATCCGGCCCCGGTCCCGAACAGTCGCTGTTCTTCCGAACGGGTTTCGAAATGCTTTGCCCCCGGCTCGCCAGCGAGTCGGGGGAATTCATTTCTGCCTGCACCGTAACACTCGAAACACGCTTCTCTCGATGGCGGGCGACCGACGAAGCTCCTCGAAATCGCGCCGGATCGCTACCTTTAGGGTTGCCCTTGCTCGTTCGGCCAAGCCGGGTCTAGAAAGCCGCGTGAGCGCGTGCTCGTCCTAGCGACATCAACCAATCCAAGGGCTTGCAGACGGTAGCGGCGTCCGGTCGCCGAAATGTCCGGGTGCAAACTGCCTCCTGCCATGGGATGATTGTCATTGGCGCGAGTCGCAAGCGAGCAAGGTCGCGCCCGCAAGGCCCGCGACGCGTCACGACAGGCTTTGGCCGTCATGGCTGAACGGGTGGGGAGAGTGAACGCCGCATGGCAACCGACGCTGAATTCTTGATCGATCGCCGGCGCTTGCGTCGCAAACTGTCCTTCTGGCGTATCCTCGGCATCGGAGGTCTGATCGTCGCCGTTGCCGCCATCGGCTATCGCGCCGGGCTGCACAGGGGGACCTTCAACCTTGCGGGGCAGGAGAACCAGATTGCCCGGATTTCGATCGGCGGCTTCATCACGGGTAGTGACGCGACGGCGAAGCTGATCAAGCGCGTCGGCGAGGCGAGCGCGGTGAAGGGCGTCGTTCTTTCGATCTCCTCGCCCGGCGGGACGACGACCGGATCCGAGGAACTCTATCGCAACCTGCGGGCGCTCGCCGAGAAGAAGCCGATGGTGGCCTTCGTCGAAGGCACGGCGGCCTCCGGCGCCTACATCACCGCGATTTCCTCCGACCACATCGTCGCTCGCGAGACGGCTCTCGTCGGTTCGATCGGCGTGCTGTTCCAATATCCCGAGCTTTCGGGCCTGCTCGACAAGGTCGGGGTCAAGGTCGAATCCGTGAAATCCTCCCCCCTCAAGGCCGAGCCGTCGGGCTTCACGCCGACCTCGCCGGAGGCGCGGGCCGCGCTCGCGTCGGTCGTCAACGACACCTATGCCTGGTTCAAGGGCCTCGTGGCCGAGCGCCGTAAGATGACCGAGCCGGAACTCGCCGTCGTATCGGATGGTCGCGTGTTCAGCGGCCGGCAGAGCGTCCCGCTCAAGCTCGTCGACGAACTCGGCACCGAGCGTCAGGCCATCGCCTGGCTCGAGCGGGAGAAGAAGGTGGCGCCGAACCTTCCCGTGAAGGATTGGAAACCGATGGCCGAAAGCCGGTTCCGGCTGTGGTCGGCTCTGGGTTCGGCAGCCGACATGATCGGGCTCGACGGACTCGCTACGCGGCTACATATGTGGGGCGACGAGGCAGACGCCTACGCAGCGGGCGGATTGCTCGCTCTTTGGCGGCCGACGCCCTGACCCCCGCGTGAGGCGACCACTCTTTCCTGCGCGATCTCGGAAGCGGATTTATGATCAAATCGGAACTCGTCCTCAAGATTGCCGAGCAGAATCCCCATCTGTATCAGCGGGATGTCGAGACGCTGGTGAACGCGATCCTCGACACGATCACCGATGCGCTCGCACGGGGTGATCGGGTGGAGTTGCGTGGGTTTGGCGCATTTTCGGTCAAGCGCCGGGAAGCCCGGCGGGGGCGCAATCCCCGGACCGGCGAGGCGGTTTCCGTTTCGGAAAAAGCGATACCCGTTTTCAAGACGGGCAAGGAAATGCGCCTTCGTCTGAACAAGGCGGGGATCGGCGAGTCCGGCGCGGCGCACTAATATTCGCGTCCGGCTTTTGCCGGTTCGAGGCATTGCGGGAGAGGTGAGATGGTCCGCTTCCTGAAGTGGTTGGTTTTGCTGCCCGTCGCGATCGTGGTCGTCCTGCTGGCCGTGGCCAACCGCGAGAGTGTGAACCTGTCGCTCGATCCTTTTTCGCCGGAACCGGTCTTCCTCTATCACTTCCCCCTCTATGGCGTGATTTTCGCGGCGGTGGCGCTGGGTGTCGTGATCGGGGGTGTCGGCGCGTGGCTCGCTCAAGGCCCGTCACGGCGGCAGGCGAGAGAGAACCGCAGGGAAGCTGACCGGTTCGCGCGCGAGGCTGCCAATCTCCGGGCCAGTGCCGTTGCAGAATCCGGCGACTATTCCCCGCGTTCCGGCGCGCAGACGGCGCTTCCGGCGCCCCGCTGACGGAGTTAGCCCCATCCCGGGCGTATCGTGTCCCATATCGAAATCAAGATTTGCGGGTTGAGCACTCAGTCGACGCTCGACGCCGCCTTGTCCGAGAACGTCGATTTCGTCGGATTCGTCCACTTTCCCATGAGTCCGCGGCACGTCGATCTTAAAACCGCTCGCCGGCTTTCCCTTCACGCAAAGGGCAAAGCGAAGCGGGTATTGCTGCTGGTCGATCCCGGCGACGATCTCATCGACGCGGCCGTTGCCACGATCGAGCCTGACCTCATCCAACTGCATGGACCCGAAACGCCCGATCGCCTCGCCGCGATCAGGCAGCGGACGGGCAAGCCGGTGATGAAGGCGCTCGGCATCGCCACGCGCGCGGATCTCGTATCGCTCGCGGCCTTCGAGGGAATTTCCGACCGGATCTTGCTCGATGCGAAGCCGCCACCCGGTGCGGCTCTGCCCGGCGGAAACGGGCGCTCCTTCGATTGGACGCTACTCGAAGGAATGGGGCTGCCTGCATCGACGATGCTGTCGGGCGGTCTCACGCCCGAGAATGTTGCCGAAGCAATCGAGCGGTCGGGCCTGCGCGCGGTCGATGTCTCGTCGGGCGTCGAGACGCGCCCCGGCGAGAAGGATCCAGGGCGGATCGCGGCTTTCGTGGCCGCGGTGCGCCGCGGTTGATCCGCTCTCTGTCGATTGCTTCCGTCCTGCGCATTGCGGTGCGCGGCGTGCGGGTCTAGGCACCCCCGATCTTGTTGCGCTCGAATTAGAGGAGCCGTCCCCGTGACGCTCTCGCCGCCACCGAACTCCTTCCGAACCGGGCCCGACGAGCGCGGGCGTTTCGGCATTTTCGGCGGACGCTTCGTCGCCGAAACGCTGATGCCTCTCATCCTCGATCTGGAGAAGGCGTATGAGGCGGCGAAAGCCGATCCGTCTTACGGGGCCGACATGCGGGCCTATGGCACGCACTATATCGGCCGGCCGAGCCCGCTCTATTTTGCCGAACGCCTGACCGAGCATGTGCGTGCCTCGGCTCCGGCGGGGCAGGGCGCCAAAATCTATTTCAAGCGCGAGGAGTTGAATCACACCGGCTCACACAAGGTGAACAACGTCCTCGGCCAGATCCTGCTCGCCCGTCGCATGGGCAAGCCGCGGATCATCGCCGAGACCGGGGCAGGCCAGCACGGCGTCGCGACCGCGACCCTCTGTGCCCGCTTCGGCCTGAAATGCGTGGTCTATATGGGTGCCGTCGATGTCGAGCGTCAGGCGCCCAACGTCTTCCGCATGAAGATGCTCGGGGCCGAGGTGGTGCCTGTCCAATCCGGCACCAAGACGCTGAAGGACGCGATGAACGAGGCTTTGCGCGACTGGGTCACCAATGTCGCCGACACGTTCTACTGCATCGGAACCGTCGCCGGCCCGCATCCCTATCCGACGATGGTGCGCGACTTCCAGTCGATCATCGGACGCGAGACCCGCGAGCAGATGCTGGCCTTGGAGGGCCGCATCCCGAATTCGCTGATCGCCTGCATTGGCGGCGGCTCAAACGCGATGGGGCTATTCCACCCGTTCCTCGACGATCCAGAGGTCGAGATCTTCGGGGTCGAGGCGGCGGGCGATGGCGTCGAGACCGGCCGCCATGCCGCCTCGCTGACCGGCGGCCGGCCCGGCGTGCTGCACGGCAACCGCACCTATCTCCTGATGAACGAGGACGGCCAGATCGCCGACGCCCATTCGATCTCGGCGGGGCTCGATTATCCCGGTATCGGCCCCGAGCATGCCTGGCTCCACGAGGCCGGCCGCGTAACCTACCTGTCCGCGACCGACAAAGAGACGCTCGAAGCCTTCAAGCTGTGCTCTGCGCTCGAGGGCATCATCCCCGCGCTCGAACCGGCCCACGCCCTTGCCAGGGTCCTGGACCTCGCCCCGGCTCGTCCGGCAGACCACCTGATGGTGCTCAACCTATCCGGCCGCGGCGACAAGGACATCCCGCAGGTTTCGAGGATTTTCGAACAGCAGGGCTGAGATCGCCAGTGCAGACCCGCGCCGGCACTACCCGGGATGTGCGAGAAATCCCGAGAGCGGCGCGGTGACGCGGCAGATGATGCCCGCGACGTTGTAGTCGATCGCGACTTCGCCATTCACGGCGCTCGCCAAGCCTCGTTCGATCAAGCGCGAGCCGAAGCCGACGGCGTCGGGTGCCGGTGCCTTCACCGCAGGGCCATTGTGCTCGCTCCAGACCAAACGGACGATCGGCTCGCTCGACTCGTCGGCAATCGACCATTCGACCTCGACCCGCCCGTCCGGCATCGACAAGGCACCATATTTGGCAGCGTTGGTCCCGAGCTCGTGCATCATCAGCGCTAAAGCAAGGGCCGCCTTCGGGCCTGCGAGAATGGCGGGGCCGGCGAAGCGGAAGCGGCCGGGCAGCCCATCATCGTGAATGGCGAGCGCATTCGCGATCACTCTCTCGATGTCCGCACTTTCGGTTTCGCCCGACAGGAGCAGATCATGCGCCTTGCCAAGCGCGAATAGGCGCGCGAGCAGCGCCTCCCGCGCCGCGTCCATGTCGGTGGCTTTGCGCAAGGTCTGAGAGGTGATGGCCTGGACCATTGCCAAAGTGTTCTTCAGCCGGTGACTGAGCTCGCGATTGAGGAGCCGCTGCAATTCCTCGGCCTGGACACGGGCGAGCGTCGCCCAAGTCCGTTCGGCAACCTCTCGTGCAAATTCGAGTTCTGCACGGGTCCAGTCGCGGACCTGTTGGGCGTGCGCGAAGAGGAGGCCCACTAGGATGCCGTGACGGATCAGTGGCACCTTGATCTGCGCTCGCGTCCCGATCGCCGCGTAGCTCGGCGCATCCTTACCCATCTGCGGATCGATCGAAACATCCGAGGCCGCGATGACGCGGCCCCGTTTCAAGAGCGCGATCGTTGCCGGAAAGAGCGAGATCGGATGGCGTCCGGCGAGGCTCGTAGCACCGGCATCCGTCCAGTCATTCGCGATCGAGAACACGCCGGCGGCACAATCGACCTCGGCATATCCGGCACGGGTAACGCGCAGGCTCCGCCCGAGACACTCGGCCGCGACCATCGTGACGCTCAACGCATCTTTCGCATCCCGCAGCCGATCGCCGAGTTCGATCAGCGCCATGTGCCGCGCCTCGTCCTGCTTCTCGGCGGTGATGTCCTCTATCATCGCCGTCGTGAGCATGTTCTCGCCGCGCCATTGCGAGACGATGTTCACCCGCGCCCAGATCACGCCACCATCCTTGCGGCGATAGCGCTTCTCGAGCGTCTCACGGACGATCTCGCCAGCCGTGATGCGACGATGCAGGACTTCGAGTTCCTGCGCATCCTCGTCGGGCGTCCATTTGCCGACGTGCTGACCGACGATGTCCGCCTCATCGGCCCCCCAGATCGCGCGAAGCTTGGCGTTCGCCCGGAGCGCCAGCAAACTCCTAGGATCGATCTGGATGATGCCGATATTCGCGCCCTCGAACACCGCCCGGAATTGCGCTTCCGCCCTTTTGCGCTCGGTCAAATCAAGCATGGCGCCAATCATACGAACCGGCTCACCACTCATGTTCCGAACGAGAGAGCCGCGGTCGAGAACATCCGCGAAACTCCCGTCCGCACGCTGGAAGCGGTACTCGTGATCCCATTCCGTGGCCGTACCCGCGATGACCGCCCGGATATCGGAGTCGACCTGCTTGCGGTCGTCCGGATGGATGTGCGCGAGCCACCAAGCGCCGGTGGTCTCGATGAGGCTGGGGTCCCAGCCATAGGCAGCAAGTAACGACTCGTTCCAGAGGACGTAATCGGTGAGGAGGTCCCAATCCCAAATCACGTCGTTGGTCGCGCGGGTGACGAGGCGGTAGCGCTCTTCGGTCGCTTCGAGCGCGAGTTGGGCTCCTCGCTCGGGCGTGATGTTCCTGACGGTGCCGACGAGACGCGTCGCCACACCGTCTTCGACCGATAGACGCCCACGTGCGGCGAGCCAGAACAAGAGCGAGCCATCGCGCGCGATCGTGCGGTACTCGCAGGAGAATACGCCCAGTCCGTTCGGATCGAGCGAGGCTCGCATGGCGGCGTCCGCACGATCGCGATCCTCGGGATGCAGGCCCGCAAGAAAGCTATCCTCGTAGGAGATCGGATCGTCTGGGCTGATGCCGAACATCGCGCGGGTCGAGCGATCCCAATGCAAGCGCCCTTCGACCAGATCGAAATCCCAGATGCCGACGCCGGTGGCTTCGACGGCAAGCCGCAGCCGCATCTCGCTGTCCGCAAGCGCCGCCGCGCTCGAGCGAAGCGCCTCGCCTTCGCGAAATTGGGTCGCAAGTCCGATCTCACGGCTCGTCACACCGCGGCGCAATTCCAGCAGGGTCATGATCTGTCGCGCCAGGGCACGAAGTCCGGCTTCCTGGCCCGGGCTGAGGCCATCGGGACGAGGGGACCTGTCGATGACGCAGAGCGTGCCGAGGACGAAGCCATCCCCTGTCACCAGTGGGACCCCGGCGTAGAAGCGCATCGCGTTCTCGCCGGTTACGAGCGGGTTCGCACTGGTGCGCGGGTCCAGCGTCATATCGGGGACGACGAGGATCTCGTTCGGCTCAGCAAGGGCGTAGGCGCAAACCGATTGTTCGATCGGCGTTTCGCAGGCAGCCAAACCGTGACGAGCCTTGAACCATTGCCGATCGCGCGCGACGAGGCTGACCAATGCGATCGGCGTTACGCAGAGTTGCGTTGCGATCAGGACGATATCGTCGAATCCCGTTTCCGGCGGCGTATCGAGAATCGCGTAGCGCTCGAGCGCCGCGATCCGGTCGGCATCGGCGACGTCCGAACTCGGGAGTTTAAGTCGGTCGCTCATGGAGGGGGGGCGACGTAGGTCAGCCCGAACGCAGCGGAGCCGGTCCGAGACCGTCCAATGGTCCGTGTCGACCGTTCCAGGCGCATTGCGGGTCGCGCGCTTCGATCCGAACGCGGGTCCTCGGCAAGAAATCGAGAAAGCCGCTCTCGGAGTTGCCCTTACACTGCAGCGTGCATGGAATCAAAGTGACGCAGCGCACGTGCCAGCAAACGGCTATCCGGCTTCGCTGCCGCGCGATGGGCCAGACGCGAGAATGTGTTTGAACCCATCGGCGTCCCGCGGCCTGCTGAATGCAACTCGGAGAACCCGATGCCAGGAGACGATCCGGCGAGCTATTTCGACGAGCACAGCCCCTGGCGCTCGAGGCTCCGATGCGTGCGGGGATCGCAATCCGTCGACAGGAAGGAGGCCCATTCGGCTTGCGTGCCGTAGAAAGCATTCCTGTCGACATTGCCGCTGATGCCGGGCACGCGGCCCGTCGAGGTGAACTGCCACAGCATCCATTGCCGGTTGGCGAAACGCTCCTCTGGCTCGGCCGCCGTCGAGCGCACCCAATGCGGATAATCGGGCAACTCTCCTTCAAGCACGTCCTTGTGGAAGGTGATGTCGGTATAGATGATCGGGCGCTTGCCCGTGTAGCGCTCCATTTCGATGAGCATCGCCTGCGTCATCGCCAGCGCCTGAGCCTTCGGGAGTTTCTTCGGGCAGCTTTGAGAATGCCCGTTCCACTCGACATCCAGGACCGGGGGGAGGGCGCTCGGGTCGTTCGGGACGTTGCGCTTGAACCAGCTCATCTGTTCTTCGGCCGAACGGCACCAATACACGAAGTGATAGGCCCCGCGCGGCACGCCGGCCCGGCCGGCCCCGTCCCAGTTCTCACGGAATCGATCGTCGACATGATCGCCACCCTCGGTCGCCTTGATGAAGGCGAACTGAGTGCCGGCACCCCGGACGGACGCCCAATCGACGCGTCCTTGCCATTTCGAGATGTCGATTCCCTGGATCGGATGCATTTTGGCGCGTGCGACGCCCGGATGCGGCTTCACATCGCCTTTGGAAGGGTAGAAATCGAGGGCACCGCTGCCGCCTCCGGCACAAGCGGCCAATCCGGCCGTGACCGCCGCGGCGGCCGCACATCCGAGCCACCGACGCAACGTGCCGCGTGCGGACGAAAACATCGAACGGTAATCGCCCGCCAGCGACATCGCAGCCCCGCAACGTTCTTGTGCGCCACACCAATGACTAATCGATGCCTAGGGGCGGTTAATGGAGCTTTGACGGCACAGTGAGGGATTTCCAGTAAGCGTTGCAGGAAGGGCACAACGAGGGGCGCTGGCCCGATGGGATTCAAGCTAAATAACTGAAACGTCTTCTATTTGTTGAGATCCTCAAATGTCGAAGATTTTGTTTACCATCGGCTATGAAGGCCTCGATCAAGAGCGTCTTTTGGCTGCCTTGAAGAGCGCCGGAGTGAACACCCTCGCCGACGTCCGAGCTGTCGCGAGTTCCCGGAAAAGGGGCTTCTCGAAGAACCAGCTCAAGGCGGCCTTGATCGAGAGCGGTCTGGCCTACGAACACCTGCGGTCGCTCGGGACGCCCAAGGCGGGCCGGCAGGCCGTCCATGCGGGGGATGCTCCCCTCATGCGCAAGATCTATTGCGAAGAGATCCTGGATACGGCTGACGGTGCGCTCGCTCTCGACTCTTTGGCTGCGCTCGCGGCGCGGACACCGACCTGCTTACTTTGCTTCGAGCGAGACCCTAAAAATTGTCATCGCCGAATCCTCGCCGAGCGGCTGGAGGCGCGCGGCTTCACCACGATCGATCTGTTCGGCTGACTACCAGTAGCCGTCGCAATCGCGATTCGCTTCGTGCAGGGCGATCATATGCGCGCTGCAGGCAAACGCGACCCCGATCAGGGCAGGAACGATAAGGGCAAGTCCGACGAGCACTGTCATGGCACGAACAACCTGCAGAAACAGGGTAAACGAGTCGTTAACGCGCATGGCATTCTCCCATGGCGTAGTGCCAATTGGTTCACGGAGAATGATATTTTCCTGAGACGGAGCCCGTTCGCGATACCGGAGGGCTGCGACCGGATTCGCGGGCTCAGCTGCGCCGCAAAAAACCATGGAAGGCGTCTGCCCAATGGCCGTCGCCGTCTCGCGATCGTTTGGATGGCGCAAAATCGCGTTCGAAAATGATGCGCCCTCGAGCGTTGTGAAACAAAAATTTCTCCCTACCGAACGCGCGACGGCGAGGAGAAATGTAACGTCGCTGGTTTCATTTGGAGTATTTCAATTCTCGGCGAGGTGATTGAAACCGCAAAACAAGCGAATCCTTGCCCTTCACTTCCGCTGCATCGCATATAAAATCGCACGATTATCTTGACAGCGTCCGTTATACCGAACGAGACTTGATGGGTCGCGACCGATGAGACTTCACGGTCGCCTCTCCGTTTTCAGGACTCGGCTATGAACTTTTTCGGCTTCACGAATCACGACGCGCGGCTGAAGAGCCGCAGCCTCCGCTGGGTTTCCGCGAGCGCGCTTCTCGCCTGCCTCGCGCTGGCGCCGGTCGGTTCCGCCTCTGCCGAGACGGCGCTGTTGAATGTGTCCTACGACCCGACGCGCGAGCTCTACCGCGATATCAACGCGGCTTTCATCGAGGATTGGAAGGCCAAGACCGGCGAGAGCATCGTGGTGCGTGCCTCGCATGGCGGGTCCGGTTCGCAGGCGCGCACGGTGATCGACGGCGTCGATGCCGACGTCGTCACGCTCGGCATCCCCTCGGACATCGACGCGATTTCGAAACTTTCCGGCCGTATCCCGGCCGATTGGCGCACCAAGCAGCCCAATCAGGGCCTCGCCTACACATCGACGGTGGTCTTCCTCGTTCGCAAGGGCAACCCGAAGAACATCCACGATTGGTCGGATCTCGTCCGTAACGATGTGAAGGTGATCACGCCGAACCCGAAGACCTCGGCCGGCGGGCGCTGGAACTTCCTCGGTGCCTGGGGCTACGCCTACGGCGCGGAAAAGAGCGCGGACAAGGCCAAAGCCTTCCTGACGGCACTCTACAAGAACGTTCCGGTGCTCGATACCGGCGCACGCGGTTCGACCATCACCTTCGCTCAGCGTGGGCTCGGCGACGTGCTGCCGACCTGGGAGAACGAGGCGTATCTGGTCTTCCAGGAATTCGGACGCGACAAGTTCGACGTGGTCGTGCCCCCGACCTCGATCCTTGCCGAGCCGCCGGTCGCGCTCGTCGATGCCAATGTCGACAAGAAGGGCACCCGTAAGCAGGCCGAAGCCTACCTCGCCTTCCTGTACACCGATAAGGCGCAGGCGATCTTCGCCAAGCATCATTATCGGCCGATCAAGCGCGAGGTCGCGAGCGCCGACGATCTGGCCCTCCTGCCCGACGTGAAGCTCTTCAAGATCGAGGATCTTCAGGGCAGCTGGGACGACATCCAGAAGAACAACTTCGACAATGGCGGCCTGTTCGATCAGATCAGCAAGGCTGGGCACTGAATCCCGCCATGGCTGACGTATCCACGCGCTCCGGCTGGAGCTTCAAGAGCCCGAGCGTGTTGCCCGGGTTCGGTCTGACCTTCGGTTACACGCTGGCCTGCCTCGGACTGATCGTCCTTCTCCCGCTCGCGGCGCTCGTCCTGCGGGCCTCGGGGATCGGTCTGTCCGGCATCATCGAGGTGGCAACCGATCCACGGGTGGCGAGCGCCCTGCGCGTCAGCTTCGGCGTTTCGCTCCTCGCTGCCCTGGTCGCTTCGGTCTTCGGCTTGATCGTCGCCTGGGTGCTCACCCGCTACGACTTTCCGGGCCGTAGGATCGTCGACGCGATGGTCGATCTGCCCTTCGCGCTGCCGACGGCGGTGGCGGGAATCGCGCTCGCCTCCCTTTACGCGCCGAACGGTCTCGTCGGCGCCCAGCTCGAGAAGATCGGCATCCAGGCGGCCTACACGCCGCTCGGCATCTTCATCGCCATGGTCTTCATCGGTCTGCCCTTCGCGGTGCGTACCGTGCAGCCGCTGATCGCCGAGATCGACAAGGAGGTCGAAGAGGCTTCGGCGACGCTCGGAGCCAGCCGTTGGACCACGCTCACCAAGGTGATCGTGCCGCCGTTGATCCCTGCGGTGCTGACAGGCTTCGCGCTCGCCTTCGCCCGCGGCGTCGGTGAGTACGGCTCGATCATCTTCATCGCCGGCAACCTGCCCTACGTGTCCGAAATCGCCCCGCTCCTGATCGTCATCAAGCTCTCCGAGTTCGACTATGGCGGCGCCTCGGCAATCGCCGTGATCATGCTGGCGATTTCCTTCCTCACCCTGCTTGCGATCAACCTGATCCAGGCCTGGAGCCGCCGGAGATTCGGGTATGTCTGAGACCCTTGCCCTCCCGGTCACCCGGACGCCGGACGACATCATCCCGCCGCCCGGCGTGACGACGGAAGCCTGGCCGGTTCGCACCCTGCTGATCACGGTCGCGATCGTCTTCCTGTCGCTGTTCCTGCTGCTGCCGCTGATCACTGTCTTCGCACAGGCCTTCGCACGGGGTTGGGACGCCTATCTCGCGGCCTTTGCGGAACCCGATGCCTGGTCCGCCATCCGGCTGACCCTGCTGGTGGCGGCGATCGCGGTCCCCTTCAACCTCGTCTTCGGGATCGCGGCCGCCTGGGCGATCGCCAAGTTCGAGTTCCCGGGAAAAAGCCTGCTCATCACCCTGATCGACCTGCCGTTTTCGGTCTCGCCGGTCGTTTCCGGCCTAATCTACGTCCTGGTCTTCGGCTCACAGGGTCTGTTCGGGCAATTCTTCCTCAGTCACGGCATCCAGATCATCTTCGCGGTGCCGGGCATCGTGCTAGCCACGATCTTCGTGACCTTCCCCTTCGTCGCGCGCGAACTGATCCCACTGATGCAGGAGCAGGGCACGACGGAAGAGGAAGCCGCGCTCACGCTCGGCGCGTCGGGCTGGCATGCCTTCTGGACGGTGACGCTGCCCAATATCCGCTGGGGCCTGCTCTACAGCGTCCTTCTCTGCAATGCGCGCGCGATGGGTGAATTCGGCGCGGTCTCGGTGGTGTCCGGTCATATCCGGGGACTGACCAACACCATCCCTCTCCACGTGGAGATTCTCTACAATGAGTACAACTTCGTCGCCGCTTTCGCTGTCGCCTCACTCCTTGCTGGACTCGCCCTCGTCACGCTCGTCATCAAGTCCTTCCTCGAATGGCGCTACGCCGGCGAGCTTGCTGCAGGGGGCCGTCATTAACGCGAACTCGACCGCAATCCGCGTCGAAAATCTTTCCAAGACCTTCAAGGCAGCCGGCGTTCTGCACGACATCTCGCTCGATATCCGCGCGGGAGAATTGCTGGCGCTGCTCGGCCCCTCGGGCTCCGGGAAGACGACCTTGCTGCGGATCATCGCGGGCCTCGACAGGCCCGATAGCGGTCGCATCATCTTCGGCAAGGACGATGCGACGCGGCTGCCGGTGCAGAAGCGCGAAGTCGGTTTCGTGTTCCAGCACTACGCGTTGTTCAAGCACCTGACGGTGGCCGACAACATCGCCTACGGCCTCAACGCCCGCAAACGCGCCTATCGCCCGAGCCAGGCGGAGATCGCCAAGCGCGTCAACAACTTGCTCGAACTGATCAAGCTCGCCGAATTCGGCAACCGCTATCCCTCGCAGCTCTCGGGCGGCCAGCGCCAGCGCGTCGCACTCGCACGCGCCCTCGCGGTCGAGCCGCGCGTTCTGCTGCTCGACGAGCCCTTCGGCGCACTCGATGCGCAGGTGCGCAAGGATCTGCGGCGCTGGCTGCGCGAGATCCACAATCGTACCGGCCAGACCACGATCTTCGTGACTCACGATCAGGACGAGGCGCTGGAACTATCGGACAGGGTCGCCGTGCTCGACAAGGGCCGGCTCGCCCAGGTCGGCACCCCGGACGAAGTCCAGGAAAACCCGGTCTCGCCGACCGTTTTGAAGTTCCTCGGCGACACGCTCGAAGTCGACGCCATCGTCAATGACGGCCGCGTCGAGGTGAATTCGCGGTCCGTCTCCGTGAAGGCGCCGGGCGGCACGGCTGGGCCGATCAAGCTCTATGTGCGGCCGTGGCAGTTGCAGTTCACCGACGGCGATTCGGCGCATCTGCAGGGCATCGTGCATTCGTCATATCGAACGCAGGGACGGCAGCGGATCGAAGTCGGCCAGCCGGGCGGCAAGCTGCTCCTCGTCGAGGACAATTCCGACAAGCGCCTGCAGGATGGCGAATTGGTCAATCTGCGGATCACCAACGGCTACGCGTTCCCGCGCTGAACCACGGTTCTCTCGCAACGGATCGGCGGGGCGTTCAACCGCCGATCCACGTGTCTGCCATGCCGATTCGTCGAACGGCATGTTGCAGCCGCAGGGATTTCGTCTAGACAGTACGGCCCCTGCGGGGCCTGTAGCTCAATGGTTAGAGCCGGCCGCTCATAACGGTCTGGTTGCAGGTTCAAGTCCTGCCGGGCCCACCACCGCTCCCGCGCGCATGCCTGGAAAAGCTGCCACGCATTGTGGAAGCCAAAATGGCTCGCGAGGATTGTCTACAATGAGGTTTGGCTTTGCTGGTCTCGCCGGCCGGACCGCTACGGCGATGCGCTATGCGATTGATGGTAGCGAGGGAGGGATTTGAACCCCCGACACAAGGATTATGATTCCTCTGCTCTGACCAACTGAGCTACCCCGCCACCGCCCCGGGACACTCGTTTCCGAATGTCAGCGGGAAGTCCGGCGGTATAGGGAAATCGGTTCGGCGGTGTCAACGGATTGATGGCTACGCTCGGCAGCGATCGCGAAACTATCGGCCCGGCGTTTCCTCTCGCATCCGCGCCGACGAAGGGGCGCTGGTTCCAACGCCACGGATCACCGGTTCTGAGACCGTCGTCATCACGGTCGGAAGACAAATTTTGAGAAGGGGACGGCCAAGCCTATGCGGACGCTCCTGCTCACTCATCCGGCCTTCGCCGCGCACGACACAGGCCCAATGCATCCGGAACGACCGGCACGTATCCGCACGGTCGAGGAGGCGCTCTCGGCAGCTCAATTCGAAGGGTTGAGCCGCGAAGAGGCACCGCTGCGCGAGGATCTCGACCAGCAGATCCTGCTCGCGCACGCCCCCGCGCATCTCGACCGATTGCGCGCGGCCGCAAGCGATCCGTCAGCGCTCCCGAAATCCTTTGGTTCGGACACGGTTTTTTCGGCCGGAAGTTGGGAGGCGGCGCGGCGTGCGGTCGGCGCGGGCTTACGCGCCGTGGATGCAGTGTTCGACCCGCAATCGAATATCGGCAATGCGTTCTGCGCCGTTCGGCCGCCCGGACACCACGCCGAGCGAGACCGGATCATGGGCTTCTGCCTGTTCTCGAACGTGGCGATCGCCGCACTCTACGCGCGGGCGCTGTACGGGCTCGACAGAGTTGCCGTCGTCGATTTCGATGTGCATCACGGCAATGGCACGCAGGCCATCTTCTGGGCCGACAAGAACCTGTTCTTCGGTTCGACCCATCAGATGCCGTGGTTCCCGGGGAGCGGCGCGATCGCCGAACGCGGCGTCGGCAATATCTGGAATGCGCCCCTGAAGGCCGGCGACGGCGGCGTTGCCTTTCGCGAGGCATTCGAGAGCCGAATCCTGCCGGCGCTCGATGCCTTTCGTCCCGACCTCATCCTAATCTCTGCCGGGTTCGACGCGCACGAGGGCGACCCACTTGGTCGGCTCCGCCTGAACGTGACGGATTTCGAGTGGGTCACCCGGTGCCTCGCGGAGAGGGCGCACCGCCACTGCCGGGGCCGCATCGTCTCGATGCTGGAGGGAGGCTATCGGCTCGACGCGCTTGCGGCCTCAGCCGCGGCCCATGTCAAAGTCCTGATGGAGGCTGCGTAGAGGCGCCGCTCCCGCCGCTGTCTTCGCAGGGACCAATGCGATGGCCGGATTGGACCTCGGTCATCGTCATGTTCTTGCCGCCCATCTGCATCTCGATGCGGCCGCGAAACTGCTCCGGCCCGAGAATGTAACGCGCCGTTGCATGCCCCGCATTCTTGCCCTCGCATACGATGTCGAAGGCAAGCGCATTTCCATCGTTCGCGATGTTGGAGAGCGGGCACCGGGCGAGCGGGTTGTTCTCGCTCAGCACGCCGATGCCGCGATTGCCCGCTCCAGACTCGGCTGAGACGCAGATCCGGGCGCGCTTCGATTGCCTCAAGTCTTCGAGGTGGGGCAGTTCGAGCCTCACCTCGACCTCGTAGGCCCCGCTCTTCAGCGCGGCCGCCGAAGAGGCGATAGGCGAGCCGATCGTCAAAATTGCGCTGCCGACGCAAGCGATTGCGGGCCTGAACATCGCGACTACCCCACGGAATCCTCCCCGCACTTGACCATGGACGCCTCGCGCCGGCGACCCGTTTCTTGCTCGGAAGTCCTCGCGCCCAACTGGCCTCAAGACACGGTCTGTCGGGCATGGTCGATAAAGGGCAGATCGTCGAGCCGGGTCCAGGCGAGCGACACCGGCGCGCCGACCATCCGCGAAATCCGCATGGCGTCGTAGACGTAGCCGAGATCGCTCGGCTGTCCGTGAGGGCCAGGGCGGATTGGCGCCAGTGCGATACGCATGGGCGAAATCTCGAATAGGCGGGCTATCTCGGACGAACCAAGCGTCGGGGGCAAACTGGCCCAGATCGCGCAAACCTCGCGACCGGGATCGGCTGTGGCGCAAGGAATTTCCGAGGGAAAGGCGCTGGCCGCGTGGTGGTGAAAGGCAGGGAACGAGCCGATCTCAGTTGGCTCCGGGTTTCCCTGCTTCCAGGCAATTTGCATGCTATCGAGGCCGCGCAATGCCGACCAGCGATCACGCGCAAGAACGGCCACGCCTCCGAGACGGGACAGACGCGTCGGCCCGTCCGGCATCAGCGGTACGATGTCGACGACCCCGCTCGTGCCGAGCGTCGAGGACGGGTTGAAATCGCTCAATTGCCAGCCCGGCAGGGGCGGGCGGGCGATCACGGCATGAAGCAGGCCGGGAAGACGGACATCGCCGGCAAAGGCACGTGCGTCCGGCAGCGAGGTCGCCCGCGCCGGCGGCTTCGCACCGGATGTTCTCGACGACAGGCCGCTCGCCGCCCCTGCAACCGCAAGACCGGCGAGCACCTCACGTCTCGGGATCCTCGCGGGCATGTCACTCGGTCCCGTTGGCTCGACGCAATTGCGCGGCGTCCGACATATCGGTCGCCGGGATGCGCCCCATATCATGGGGCATGGACATGCGCTTTGACGAGGGCGGAACAAGCCACGACGCGACGCTTGCCGTTCGCTTGCCCTACGATTGGGCTGCCTTGCTCCGCTTCCTCGGCGACCGGGCCATTCCCGGCCTCGAAACAATCCATGGAGCAACCTACTCGAGAGCCATCTGCATCGAAGGACGCGTCGGCACGCTCACCGTCGCCCCATGCACTGGCGCGTGCACGGCATTCGGCGTCACGATACGAGGGCTCGACCAAAGCCGGCTGCCGGCCGTCTTAGCCCGCGTCCGGCACCTGTTCGACCTCGACGCCGATCCCGAGGCGATCCGGGCAGGGCTGGCGCGAGATCCCCTCCTTGCTCAACTCGTCGCGCAGCGTCCCGGTCTTCGCGTGCCGGGCGCCTGGGACGGGTTTGAGTTGGGCGTGCGGGCGATTCTCGGCCAGCAGGTCTCGGTCTCCGCCGCCACAAAGCTTGCCGGGCGATTGGTGGCTTTGTTTGGAACGCCCTTGCCGGCAGACGTCGCGAGACCCGATCTCGGCCTAACGCATCTGTTTCCGACGCCCGCGCTCCTCTCCGACGCGGATATCGCCCCGGCGTTGAAGATGCCGCGCTCACGGGGGAATGCGATCCGGAGCTTCGCAGCCGTCTTGGCCGCAACGCCAGACCTGCTGTCGCCAGGCCAGGGATTGGAGCCAGCGGTCGCGCGGCTAAAGGCGTTGCCGGGCATCGGCGAATGGACGGCACGCTATATCGCGATGCGCGTGCTTCGCGAGCCGGATGCCATGCCCGTGGGCGATATCGGCCTGTTGCGCGCACTGGACTTGGGCCAGGGACGCCCGACGCCGGCGGAATTGCTCGCGCGATCCGAAACCTGGCGGCCCTGGCGCGCTTATGCGGTCATGCAGCTTTGGGCGCGGGATTCGGCCTCGACTCCGGGCCAAGGATTGAGAGCAAGAACCGAGATGCCGGAATGAGCGGAAGGCGCGAGGGTCGAATGGAGCGGGGCGCAACCGCCCGATCGCCCAATGAGGAGACCCGAACGATGTCCGCGACGCAGACCGAAAGGACCGAAATCAAGGAAATGAACCATGGCGATGCAGCGCGCTGGGCGGCGATCTTCGCCAGGGACGAGAGCGCCGATGACAGTTTCGTCTTTTCCGTAAGGTCGACTGGAATCTATTGCCGGCCAAGCTGTCCGGCCCGTCATGCCAAGCCCGCGAACATCGCCTTTCACGCGACCTGCGAAGAGGCCGAGGCAGCCGGGTTCCGGCCCTGCAAGCGCTGCAAGCCGAACGAAGTCTCGCGCGCAGCGCGGCAATCGAAGGCCGTGGAATTGGCTTGCCGGCTCATAGAGCAATCCGAAACGCCCCCGAATCTCGAAACCCTCGCATGCACCGCGCAGATGAGCCCCTACCATTTCCACCGCGTCTTCAAGGCAGTGACCGGCGTGACGCCCAAGGCCTATTCGAATGCGCGGCGCGCGGATCGCGTCGAGACGGGTCTGCGCTCCGCTCGGACGGTAACCGAGGCCGTCTTCGATGCCGGCTACAATGCGTCGAGCCGATTCTATGCCCAGGCCGATGAGCGGCTCGGCATGTCGCCGACGGCCTATCGCGAAGGCGGCAAGGGTACGGCGATCCGGTTTGCGGTGGCGCAGAGTTCCCTTGGTTCGGTTCTCGTCGCCGCGACCGACAAGGGCGTCTGCGCGATCATGCTCGATGATGATCCCGACGTTCTCGTGCGCGAATTGCAGGACCGCTTCCCGAAGGCCGAGTTGAGGGGCGCGGATCGCGATTTCGAATCCCTGGTCGCGAAAGTCGTCGGGCTCGTCGAGCAGCCGGGCCGACAGATCGAGCTGCCGCTCGATATCGGCGGTACTGCGTTCCAGCAGCGCGTGTGGGCTGCGCTTCGGAAAATCCCGGCCGGCCGCACGGCGAGCTATGCCGCGATCGCTCAGGCGATCGGCAATCCCGCAGCCACGCGCGCCGTTGCCCGCGCCTGCGGTGCCAATCCTGTCGCGATCGCGGTACCCTGCCACCGGGTCGTCGGCTCGAACGGGTCGCTCACCGGCTATCATTGGGGTATCGAGCGCAAGCGCGAATTGCTCACCCGCGAAGGGGCGCTCGAAGATCGCCCATAACGGGCGACAGAAGCCAGAGACACAAGGGTTCGAGTCTTGGAATCCCGTGGGAATTCGGCCGACGCGGCGTCTTCGCGGGGCGCCGCTGCGGCCTATCCGTTCTTGACGCTCACGACCCTGTTCTGGGCCGGCAACGCGGTCGCGAGCAAATGGGCGGTCGGCGAAGTGTCGCCCCAAGTCTTGACGACGTTGCGCTGGGTGATCGCCTTTGCCGTCCTCGCCATGGTCGCGCGCCGTCCGGTGATGGCGAGCCTCGGCAAGTTGCTCCCGCGCTGGCGCTACACCGTCATCATGGGGACGATCGGCTACACTGCCTATGCGAGCCTGTTCTATCTCGCCGGAACTCTGACGCGAGCCATCAACCTCGCACTTTTCCAGGGCTCGATCCCGGTCTTCGTCATCCTGATGAACTACGCCGTCCGGCGCGTGGGCGTGACCCGCGGACAAACCGTCGGTGTCGTCGTCACCTTGGCGGGTGCGATCGTCGCGGCAACGCATGGCGACTGGAGTATCTTGAAGTCGCTCGCCTTCAATTTGGGCGACATCCTCATGCTCGTCGCCTGCTTGCTCTATGCTGCCTTTACGGTCGGCCTGCCGGCGCGGCCGCATGTGCCTGCCCTGGCCTTCTTCACGGCCATGGCCGCGGCCGCGACCGCCACCTCGCTGCCCCCGCTCGCCGTCGAATGGGCGAGTGGCCACCTGATCTGGCCGACACTGAAAGGGTGGCTGATCGTCGCCTTCGTCGCGCTGGGACCGACCTTGATCGCTCAGCTTTGGTACATGCGCGGCGTCGAGTTGATCGGCCCGAACCGCGCCGGCTTGTTCGTCAATCTCGTGCCGATCTTCGGGGCGATCCTGGCGGTCGTGCTCGTCGGCGAGCCGTTCGGCGTGACCGAAGCGCTGGCGCTCTTCCTCGTCATCGGCGGCATCGCGATTGCCGAAAGCTTTCGCAAGCGGCCGACCTGACCACGCAGGCCGGTCAGTTCAAGCGGCCGTATCGGGTTTGCGCGCGACGAGCAGAAGAGACGCGCCTTCATCGGTCGTCTTCGGGGTCGGCTTGATCTTCCACATGACGTAGCCCCCGAGAAGTCCGATCAGCGCCGAGGCGTGCCAGGCCCAGGAATGCTTGTAGTGCCGATCGCGGCACTTCACCGGGGAAGCGCGCTCCATCCAATAGACGAGACCATCGACATCCGCCCAAGGAGCGGTCTCGACGCTCGCATCGCGCAGGCCGACACGCGCGGCGATCGTCTCGAGTGCCTCCTTGGTCCACCAGGTCAGATGATGGGGCACCGCATTGATGAGATAGTTCGGAATGCGCGTATGCGCAGCCGGAACATGCGGCACGCCGATGATGACGCGGCCACCGGGCCGCACGGCGCTCACCATGTTGGTCAGCATGCGGACCGGATTGTCGACATGCTCCAAGACCTGGAAGGCGGTGCAGACGTCATAGGCGCCGGCGTGGTCCTTCAGATGATCGTCGAGGGTCTCGATATGCGCCCAGTCCGAGCCGGGCTCGCCGGAGAAATGCGGGTCGAGCCCGGTATAGCGGGCGTGCCGAACCTCGTGGCGGAAAGCGCCGAAACCGCAGCCGACGTCGAGGACGCGCTCGCCTTCGCCGACATGCCGCGCCGCGAGCCGGAATTCGGCGCGGGGATGCCCTTCGCGCGGGTAATGGCGGATGTTCAGTCGAGCGTAGAGCTTGGTGTAAAACTCCGCGTCACCCTCGCGCATCGGATCGAAGAAATAGAGGCCGGTCGGCGATTCCCACAGGCCGAAACGCCGCGTTCCTTTGAAGCTCGGCAAGACGTCGACACGCATCGCATAGCGCCAGAGATCGGCGAGAAGGCGCGCGTTCACCCATTGCACGAGCCGAACTGCCGGCTTTCCGGTGACCGGGCATGGAGGCGGGGTAATCGTGGGTTGTTCCACGCGACAGGCTCGCGTCAATCGAATGCGGGCGCGTTTGTGCTGTGGAACGTGTGCCGGCACAAGAGGGCTCACGCTCGTCACTGCGCGCTTTGCGGCACGGCCCTCAGAATGCAGATCGCGAGTGGTTCCGCCCGCCCCCGCACCGGCACGCTCTTCCGCTCGAAATCGGCGATGGATGCGAGTTGCGAGACCATGGCATCGAGTAGGGGCTGCGTCAGCACGACGCTCGCTCGCTCGGCTTTCGCGATTTCGAGGAGCCGGCTCGCGACGTTGACCGTGTCGCCCGTGGCCGTGATCTGCTGATTGCGGCGACCACCCAGCCGCGACATCACCAACCGGCCAGCATGAACGCCGATGCGCAAACCGGCGGGCCGGTCCCCGGACGCGCTGGCCTGCTCCGCGATCCAGCTTTGCAGCGAGCGCGCGAGGACCAAGGCGGCGTCAGCGGCGCGATCAGCATCGTCGGCCACGGCTTCCGGCAAGCCGAACACCACCATGGCGCCGTCACCCATGAAGGACGTGACCGATCCGCCGCGGGTCGTCGCGATGTCCTCGACGAGTTCGTGCATCTCCTTCAGCAGCGCCCGCGTGCGCACCGGGCCAAGACGCTCGCTGAGTCCCGTGAAGCCGGACAGGTCGACGAAGAGGATTGCCGCGCGCTGCTCGACCGGCCTTTCGAGGAAATCAGGGTCGGCTTCCAGCTTGGCAGCCAGAGCCGGCGGGTGAAAGCGCAAGAGCGCATTCCGCGACACTTCGAGCTGTCCCTGTCGACGACGATCGAGCCAGAGCCGGGCACCCAGATACGGACCAAGCGGGACCGCGACGGCGGCCAACGGCAGCGACAGGCTGAGCCAGAGGTCATGGGTGAATGCGAGACAGGTAGCGGCCAGGAGGAGGGTGAGCAGAAGAGCCGCGAGGGCAAGACCGACGGCGACGCGCCGAAAGGCAAGCAGGAGCAGGACCAATACGGGAGTGAGCACGGCGATGCCCGCATCGAGCCGCCGTATCGCGGTCGTGCGCATCAAGGGATCGCCGTGAAGCAGCTGTCCGACGCCCGTTGCGAGCAGTTCCGCTCCCGGCAGCACCGGATCGAACGGCGTCGAGAGCGTGTCACCGCTTCCCAAGGCAGTGACGCCCAGCACGACCACGCGATCCGAAATCTCCGACGTCGGGATCGCTCCCTCGATCACGGCTTTTGCGCTGAGCGTGCGCACGCTGCCTTGCGGTCCCAGGTACCGGATCGCCAGATGCGCGCCGAGATCGACCGGGACTGAAGTGCCTCCGAGGACGATGTAATCCCGAGACAAATCAGCCTTTCCAGCTGCGAGCATGGCCGTCTGGAGTGCGAGCGCGGGGAGCGCGGCTCCCTCCGTCGCGATTAAGAGCGGGATGTGGCGGGGTGTGCCGCCGTGATCCGTCGCGACGTTGACGGTTCCCGCTTGCGAGGCGGTACGCAGGCGCTCGATCGGCTGTTGGACCGTTCCCGCCACCGGCAGATTGGCAAAAGGCCCGAAACTGGCGGTCGCTTCCTGGCCGTTCCTGCCGAAAATCGCGGCCAGGCCGATGGCCGAGGGCATGGCTTTCAGAGCGGCCGCCAATTCCGAATCATCGGCCTCGTTCCCCGGATCGAGGAAGAGGATGTCCACCGCGACCGCCTTGGGCTTTGCCTCGGCGAGACGCCGCAACAGGCGGGCGAGATAGGCGCGTGACACGGGATATCCGCCCGCCGCGCGGACCGATTCATCGTCGATCGCGACGAGCACGACGTCCTCCGGTGCGGTTCTCGGCCCAGCCAGGAGAAACCGGAGATCGGTGAGCGGCGCTTCGATCCTGTCGAGCAGCGTCGCCTCGCCGCGCAGGTGCGGCAGGATCAGAAACGTACTCCAGGCCAGCGCACAGAGAATCGAGACGAGCGTCAACGCGCCCTGCGCATTCAGGCGCGGATGCCGTGGCGTCTCGTGTCCCATCGGCAAATCCGAAGTCCAGGAACTACGATTCGAGCCGATGCTAGCGTCCGAAGCGCGCGAGCAGGTGGAGCGCCCGATCACGTGGCCAGCGGCTGCGCTCGAGCGGCCCGCCGCCGGACGAGACGTCGACGCCGTCATCCTTCGCGAGCGTTACACCGCCGACGCGGCTGCCACTCGGCCGGGTGACGCGTACCCGCCCGCTTTGAACGAAAACCGACGTCACGGTCGGCTTGACGTCGACCACCCAGGTCGTGCCTCGTACGGACGCGATCGCATGCGGAGTGAGAACCTGGAAACCGCCTGGCCTGCGTGCTGACCATTCGATCAAGACGCCCTTGTTCGTGACCTCCAGCGCTTCGGGGTTTCCATCCCGATTACGATCGACAAGCTTGTAGGCGGCGGATTTTTCGGCGGTCACGCTGAGCCCATTCGCGCAGTCGAGCACTTCGCGCGGCGGATCCGTGTAGGTCGTCAGGGAGCAGCCGGGCTGCTGTGCATACGAGGGGGCGACGCAGCTGCATGCTGCGATGAGGATTCCGATTGCCGGAACGAACCGTCTTCGTTCTGGGTACCTGATTCTCGATGGTCGTTCGGAATCCATGGCACGTTTCCTTCGTTCTGGCCGCCGAGCGCTGGTCACGCTCTTGCACATCAATCGGAGTTCTCATCGAGCGCCGCGAGGCGATCGGTATCGAGCACCTGGATTCGTCCACGGCCGAGAGCGAGCAGCCCACTCCGCTTCCAGACCTGCAGCTGCCGATTGACGCTCTCGCGGGTCGCGCCGACGAACAGCGCGAGTTCTTCCTGAGAGACGACGATCTCGGTGCCGTAATCATCACACAGACCGATCAGGCGCCGGACGAGACGACGTTCGAGCGACAGGAACGAAGCCTCTTCGGTGCGCCGGCTCATCCATCGAATGCGAGCACAGAGCAATTCGATGAGCTGCACGGCCACTTTCGGCTGCCGCTCGATCAGGGTGATAAGATCCCGGCGCAGAATGACGAAAAGGTCGGTCGGCTCGCTCGCGAGGGCACTGGCAGTGCGCGCCTGCCCATCGAGCAAAGCGACCTCGCCGAATACGTCGCCGGGCCCCATTAGGTTGAGCGTGGTGCGCCGCCCGTCGTCGGTCTCGGTCGAGATCCGGATCTGCCCGCGCCGGACGGCGTACAGCGCATCGCCGGGATCTCCCTTCATGAAGATCGTCCGTCCGGCATCGAAATGCCGGGTCACGCAAAGCGCCGCAATCGCGCCGACCGCTTCGGATCCCAGGCTCGCGAAAAACGGGTTGGCCGCCAGGAGGCGGGCAAAATCGCGCGGCTCGTTCATCTCGCCCTTCGACACCATGGTTGCGTCGAACCTCGTCGAGGCGGGACGCCCGGCTGCGTCCGTCAGTGATGTGCCGTATTCGGGCGATTGACCGTGATGGATGTCACATTTCAGCGCCTCAGCCGGTCGCGAGCCGGACTGTGATCCGCGTCACGAAATGTGGCAACCAGCTTTCGCGGTGATCGACCACGCAATCAGGCTCTGCCTGTGGGCTCGGAGGGCCTTTGCGCCACGAGGAGGAGAGAGACGCCTTCGTCACTGCCAGGCACGGGGAGGGGCAGCACTCGACTGGCGAGAAAGGCGGGACACGCGGCCAGCAAGGGGGCCAGATGCCAAGCCAGCGCATGCCGGTAATGGCGGCTCCGCGCCGTCACCAGGGAAAAGCGATCCATCCAGTAAACGAAGACATCGCTGCGGGTCCAAGGCGAGACGAGAACTCTCGGCTCGACGAGCCCGGCCCTTCCGGCGAGCGCCTTCAAGGCGGTCTCGGTCCACCAAGTCAGATGATGCGGCGCCGCATTGGTGAGCCAGTTCGGGATGCGGGTCTGCGCCGACGGGACATGCGGCACGCCGACGAAAATCGTGCCGCCCGGCCTAACGGCGCGAGCCATCTCGCTCACGAGCCCGACAGGATCCTCGACGTGCTCGACGACCTGAAAGGCGCAAACCACGTCGTAAGCACCCGCATGGTCGACGAGATGATCGGACAGGCTCTCGGCGCGAGCCCAGGGATTGTCGCGTGGGTCGCCCGCAAAATGCGGGTCGAGGCCGGTATACTCGGCGTGAGCCACACGATGCCGGAAGGCTCCAAAACCGCAGCCGACATCGAGAACCCGATCGCCAGCGGCGATCAGGCTGGCGGCAACGCAGAACTCTCCGCGATCGGGGTTGCGCAGATAGCCCTGCATGCCGCGGCTCTCATAAAACCGCGCGTAGAAGGCCGCGTCGCCCGCGAGCATGGGATCGAAGAAGTAGAGACCGGTCGGCGATTCCCAGAGCCCGAACCGGCTCGTGCCCTTGAAGCTCGTCCGCGGATCGGTGCGGAATACAATGCGCCAGAGCGCGGTCAGCAGCCGAGCATCGACGCGCTGAACGAGGCGGATCGCAGGCTTGCCCGTCACGGGACAAAGGGGAACAGCTGGCGGGGTCGGTGCAGTCACGCGCGGGCACCCTGCCGATCGAGCAGCGCCTCGATGAAGTCGGCGCCAGCTTCGACGCCAGGCTCCTCGGCCAGCACGTGCGACATCCGAGAGGCGGCATCCGCGAGGCTGGAATCGGTGCAGGCGCGCGCGATGCGGCCGGCGAGATCCTCTGGCGTGACAGAGCGCAGCGGAATCGGGGCCTCGGCCGCTCCGACGGCTGCGACGCGACGGCCCCAGTAGAGCTGGTCGCCAAGCAGAGGCAGCACGACGTTGGGCCGCCCGGCGCGGAGTGCGGCAGCCGTGGTCCCGGCTCCGCCATGATGAACGGCCACCGCGACACGCGGGAAAAGCAGCGCGTGATCGGCGTGGCGCGTGGCGAGGAGGTTTTTCGGGAGGCTCGCCCAGTCGGGCAGCCGCAGACCACCCGGACCGGTGCTCAAAATCGCCCGGCCGCCCCAGATTTCGAGCGCCCGCAGCACGACCTGGGTGTTGCGCTTGGCACCCCAGAACATCGAACCGAAGCCGACATAGACCGGCGGCGGTCCGGAATTCAGGAACGCCTCGATATGCTCAGGCAATCGGGCTGCCGGATCCGCCGAACCATACCATGCGCCGGTGCTCGTCACCGGCACCGGCCAGTCGCCCGGGTCGGGACTCAAGGCCGGGCTGAAGGCCGCGAGGTGATGAACGTCGCGCAGGTTTGCCGTGAGGGGGTTGGTGAAGCCGCCGAGCCGGCGGCCGATTCTGCGCTGCTGCCGGACGGTCTTGAACGAGTGTCGCGACATCACCGAAAGAAATCGGAACAGCTCGTAGGAGAGCCGATTGCCGACGCTTCCCAGTGGGCGCCCCCCGATCAGACAGAGCGATTCCCGGTGACTCGGAAGTAGCGGCTGGCACATCACCCTCACGGCACCACGTCCCGATTCCTTCGCATAGGCGCCGGCGAAATAGGCGAAGGGGTTGTAGACGACGAGATCGGCCTGCTCGATCTCGTCGAGCGTCAGCAGCATCAGAGCCGTCAAGCGGTCCGCAAGCCGGCGTCGCAAGGCCCTCAGGCTGCGAATTGTCGACCAGCCCGCCGAAAAATAGCTTTGGAACAGAGCTTCGAATTCCGGGTCGTGCAGAGTTTCCTCGAAGCCTTCGCCGGTATCGACCGGGTCGAGACCATATCGCCGGGCGCTCGTATGGTAATCGCTCGGCGTGACGAGGCGAACCTGGTGGCCGCGGCTCTGCAGGGAGCGCCCGAGGACGCAGAACGGCAGAACGTCGCCGCGCGTGCCGAAGGTGACCAGGGCGACGCGGCTGGCCCGGCTCATCGATCGGTGACGCGTCGCAGGTTTGCCATCTGCAAGCCCCTACAGAGCCGCCGGTGGTGCGGCAACACCGTCCGTCACCTCGCCAATTCCGCATCTGCGCGAGCGATCGGTCGACACCGAGAAGCTAACTAGGCCGTGACCGGCGCCTTGCTTTTGAGCGCTAGCTCCACGAGGTCTGCCGCGCGTCGAACACCGCCCGCCCTCTGAATCTCGCTCTGCAACCCTGCGGCGGCCGTGCGATAGCTCGGCTGATCGAGCACACGGCGGATCGCATCTCGCAGAGCGCCGGAGGTCGTCCGCCAAACCGGCAGGCTGACCCCGAAGCCCGACCGCTCGACACGCATCGCGATCGCGCCCTGCTCGAACGCAATCGGCGCAACGACGATCGGCACACCCTGGCTCGCCGCATCCAATACGGTGTTGAGGCCGCCATGCAGAATGGCGATGGATGCTTCGCGCAGGACTTCGTGTTGGGGAAGGAAATCGTATGCAGCCGGTGCCCCCTCCAAGGTCGCAACCTGTTCCGCAGTCAGCCCGCCTGCATGGGTCAGGACGAGTTGCAGCCCCGATTCATGCGCTGCCTTCGCAATCTTGCGGAACATCCCAATTCGCGCGCCCTGAAGAGAACCCAAGGAGGCATAGGCAAGCGGGCGTCCATCGCGCGCTGGCAAGATCGCGCCTGCCGGCACCTCGGTCTTCGAGCGGAGAGGCCCACAATAGTGGAACACCGGAGAGAGCCTCTCGCGCGGCACGTCGAGCCCGGCCACGAGTTGCGACAGCTGGAGCTGACGCGACAGGCAGTGATCGACGCGCCGGCGCGGCCCCAGAGACCAGTTGCCGGCATGCTCCGCGATCACCTCGCCGATCGGCCGCAACATATAGTCACTGGCGTAGTATCCACCCCGATTGCGCTTCACCCCCCAAGCGGACGGATCGTAGCGCCAGGGTGTGAAAATCGGCGGCGCAGCGGGTTCCCAATTGATCGGCAATGCGCTGGCGAGCGAGACATGCCGTAAGCCGAGATGGTCTGCGACGAGGCCGCCGGCAGCCTCGACCTGATCGCAGACGATCATGTCGGCCTGGATCGTGCGCAACACCGAAGGCAAGCCGCGGCACAGCATGTCGGTGATCCCGGCGACTTCACGCACCGTGCGGCGCAGCCCGAACGGACCGTTGAGACGCCCCAGGCGCTGGCTCATCGCTGCGAGGAAACCGGCAGGATGCGTCTCGGCGCCGATCGCGTGAAAATCCAGGCCGCGCTTTTCGAGCATCGGCGCACCATCCGCCATATGGACGAAGGTGGCCTGGTGGCCGCGCCTGACGAGTTCGTCGGCAAGCGCGCAGATAGGATTGAGATGCCCGAGAAAGAGCGGCGCGACGAATGCGATGCGAGCCATCGATCAATGCGTGTTTTTGCGCTCTACGATACCGGACGGGACATCGTGTTCGGTCCAGTGCTGTAAATCATTGGCCTATATCGGCAACTGCCGGAAAACGATTCTCAATCTGCGCGGCCGGCGCGTTCCGCCCCTCAATTCGCTGCCACACCCATCCGCGTCTCGTCGACGAAACGCTCGCCCGCATCGTCGAGGGCCACACGACCTTTCCTGCCCTGGCCGGGATGGATGTAGAGCGATCTGGGATCGACCTTCTGGAGCGCCTGCGCGGGGGGAGGGGCCATGTGGTAGCGAACCTCCCTTGCATGGTCGGCCAGCTGCAGGCGCGGATCGAACACCGAATTGAATTTCCAGAGCATCTTCAGGAAGTTCGTTTGCCCACGCATCAGGTGTCCCGCCGAGATGCCAGCGGTGGCGAGCAGCGCCCGCCAACCGAGATGCTTGCGGTTGAGCACCTGCTGAGTCTTGACGAGTTCGGCATAGAACTCGTGCAAGGGCAGCTTCGTCGGCAATACGGCGTGCTGAATGTCGAACAGGCGATAATCGAGGCTCTGCAGCGGCCGCGATTCGGTGCGCCAGATCTCAGTGCCAGGATAGGGCGTGTTGACCGAGATGTTGACGATCTCGGGTATGTCCAGACACCATTGCCGGATCGTCTCGAAGCGTTCGCGGTCCCAATCGGGATCGGCGATCAGGTTGATCGCCACGGTAATCCCGAGGGAACGGGCAAATTCCAGCGCCTCGAAGTTCTTGCCGATATCGATCCGCTTGCGGAACTTCTTGAGGCCTTCCGCATCGACCGCTTCAAGGCCGATGAACATGTATTTGAGGCCAATTCCGCTCCAGAATTTGAAAACGTCCTTGTTGCGCAGCAAGACGTCGCCGCGCGTCTCCATGTAATATTCCTTCTTGATCCCGCGTTTTGCCAAACCCTCGCCAATCGCCAGCCCGTGCTTCTCGTGAACGAAGGCGACGTCGTCGACGAGGAAGATGCCGGGCTCGCGTATCGAGGCGACCTCTTCGACCGCGCTTTCCGGCGTCACCGCCCGGTAGCTGCGCCCATAGAAGGTCCAGGCCGAACAGAAGGTGCAATCCCAGGGGCAGCCGCGCGCGAATTCGACCGATGCGCACGGGTCGAGCACGCCGATGAAATACTTGCGCCGGTGGCGCAAGAGGTCACGCGCAGGTCGGGAATCGTCGAGGTTTTGCACGAATTTGGGCGCAGGTCCGCTGCCCTCGGCGGTCACAGCGCCGGGAATCGCGCAGACATTCTTACGGTCGTGCTCAATCGCCTCGAGGAAATCGACGATGACGGCTTCGCCCTCGCCCTTCAGCACGCAATCGATCGTGCCTGCCCCGTGCTCGAGAAATTCCAGCGCGGTGAAGGAAGCGCTGTGGCCGCCGACGAACACATAGGAGCGTGCAAGCTCCAGTTTCGTCGCCTTGGCGAGATCGAGGATTTCGGGGACGTTCGCGAGATAGTTGCATGAAAAGGCGACGACGTCCGGTCCGAAGTCGCGCAGCAGCTTGAAGTAATCCGCGTGGGTCTCGACCTGCAGGTCAATCAGCCGAACCTCATGCCCGGCCTTTCGCGCGGCGCCTGCCACGATCTCGAGACCCAGCGGTTCGAGCCGCAGAAACACTTTCGTGTACATGAGGCCGCTCGGATGGACTGCGAGTAGTTTCACGCGCGACTTTCCTCCGATCTCTCGAAATGACGGTGCTCGGCGATCCTGACGTGGCGTTCACGATATTGTCCGCATGTTCGCCCGTTGGCGGGTCAAAATGCAACTCCGCCACGGCGCACCCACGAGTTTGATGCGGGCCGCGCCCACCGCCCCATCGCACTTCGCGCCTAGCCGAAGTCGCATCGGGCGACGAGAGGCGGCCCAAATTCGGAACGCAACCAATCTGGGCCGTTAAGCGTTCGGAAACCGTATTACGGGGCAGGCGGATGGGAATTGTGTGATCAGTGGTGATGTTGCGCACCGATCAATTTCCCCCAGCCCGTTAATCCTTAATTGTTCTTAACCAGCGGTTAGAGACGCCGCCGATGGAGACGGCTATGAGTGAGCGTATTGAGGACCTGAAGTTCTTCGTGACGATCGGCCTGGTAACGATTTTCGGCACCTGCCTGACGGCTCTTGTCGGCTAAGCTGCCGATCTTCCTGCCGAGGCCACCCGATCGGGTGGCAGTAGGGCCGCGTTCCCAGAGGTCGTTTCTGCAGGAATGAGCGGCTCGGGTTGCCCATCCGCCAAGGCATCGACTACCGGAGGTCGGTGCGCCTTCCGCGGATTTCCTGGATAACTCTTTCAGCGAGCATCAATGGCGTCGTTCCGGCGTGGCCTGGGCGAGACGGCGCGCAAGTTCAAATCCGATTTCGATCGCGACCTTGTCGACCAGCGTCGACAGTGGCGAGTTTTCTAGGCCCACGACCAGGGATTTCATTGCGATGGCATGATCGGCCAGTTGGTTGATCTGATGTTGGGCTTGCTGCGCGGGCGAGCCGAGCAAGTGGTGCCGTTCCGTCAGATCGAAGCTGAGACCTCGTAGGCGTGCAGCGGGGCTGGTTGGCTGGTACACGGCGCGCCCCATGAGCCGAAGCCAGGACGTTGCCTTACCGTCTGCCGCCGTACGGAATTCGATCTCGATCGACGGTCCGGCCGTTCCGCAGGCCGCACGCAATATCGCCTCGACACGCGCACGGTCGTCGGCATGAACCCTGGCGAGGAAATGCCGGAGCGGCGCGCCATGCGCGCGTTCTACGCTCATTCCGAGAACCCGAAACAGGGGGGCGGAGCCGGCAACGAGGTCCAAGACCGCATCGAAGGACCACGCGCCGAGGCAAGCCGATCCCTCCAGTGCGGCATCCAGATCAGAGTTTGACGCGCCTGACTGACGGACCATGCTCGACAACCACTCCAGCATTCCCTGCTGACGCATGAGGCTCCCCGCGACCGCGCGATCCCTTCTAACCGACGCTTTCCCGAGAACGGTGAACGTTAATAAATCTGAAGTTGTGTTCTTCAATCTCGATTTCGAATGCCAAGCGCAAATTTACGCCAAATACATGCAATCGTAAAGGCTTGAGCGTTTCACTCGAAAACGGATGAAAGCAATTTCAGGTTAATTTCTGACATAGACGAGTTGCCCTCGATCCCGACCTTCCGCGGGGCGCGTGCTTGCCGGTCAAGGTCTTAACTCCCGATTAACCATGTTGGCCGAGGGTAAGGATCACCGCATCCCGGAATCACAGGATGCCTGTGATCCGGGGCTCACGGGATGCAGGTCCGCGGCTCAGCCTTGCATCACTCGATCGTCACGACCGTCGTCGCGAAAGAAGGTTCCACGATGAAAGCGATCACGTTCGTCACGCAGAAGGGAGGCAGCGGAAAGAGCACGCTCTGCATCTCGCTGGCGGTCGCGGCACAGGAGGCGGGGCATTCAGTCTGCATTCTCGAAATGGACAGGCAGGCGACCATCTCCGATTGGCTCGACCACCGGACCGCGGACGGCCCCGAGGTCGCCCAGATCGATGCGACGCAGATCGACGCCGTGATGGATCAACTGCGCGAGACGTCCTACGATTACGTCTTCATCGACACACCTGGCGTCGACTCGACCGGGACTCTGTCGGCGATCCGTGCTGCGGATCTCTGCATCATCCCTTGCCGGCCGACGCCGGCGGATCTGCGGGCCTTCAGGCCGACGCTCGCTGCGATCTACCGCCTCGAGAAGAAATTCGCCTTCGTCCTGAATCAGACGCCGCCGCGTTCCTACCGGATCCGCGATGCGGCCGACGGGCTCGCGGTTCTCGGCATTCTGCCCGACGTCAACATCGTGTCCCGCACCGACCATCAGGATGCGATCGGCGTCGGACTCGGAGTGACTGAATTCAATCCGAAAGGGCAGGCAGCAGGCGAAGTTCGCCGACTGTGGACCTGGATCGAGAAGCGCATGCAGGTGAGCAAGCATGTCAAAGCCGCCTAAACTCGACCTCGCCGCGATCGTCGCCGCGTCGGCGCCCCAGAGCCGCAAGAGCGCGGAAATCGTCCATCTCGACGTCGTTTCCACGCCGAAGCCGGCCAACGCGACGCTGAAGCAGCGCGCAAAGCAGATGTCGGTCTACCTGGAACCGCCGGTCTACGATCAGCTGCGCGAACTGGCCTTTGCCGAGCGCACCAAGATGCATGTCCTGATGCTCGAGGCTCTCGACATGCTGTTCAAGCAGCGCGGCGCACGTTCGATCGAGCAGATGACGGAGAGACAATCACGCTGACGCTCGCTCAACGAAAATCAAAAAATTTCAAGAGAATAGAATGAGTTGCGCGCCCGCTCTCATGCATTAGCCGAAAACCAAGCGGAGCCGAGCCATCTACGCGCGAGACTGACGAGATAGACAATTTTTGATTTATTCATAATTAGTTAGATGTCGTTCCTAATTTGAAAACTGAGGATCGATGGGCTTTGTGCGCCGGCGCACATCGTTCAGGATTCCTTTACGCCGGACGGACAATTCTCTCATCCGCGAGGGGCAGCCCCCGTATTCAGTAGAACCGGGCATCTCCGCTGCGATCGAGCAGCCGGGAGACCCCAGTAGCCGGGCGTGTTGCGTATGGCGCGGATCAAGTCGACCGGCACGAACCCGGCGCTCGTCTCACGACCTGTCATCCGAATCTTCGGCGTCTGCGCATTGGCCCTAACGACAGCCAATTGCAGCAACAATCCGCAAAGGCTCGCCGCGGCTGTCACCCCGTCGGGCGGCAGTGGTGGCATCGATTCCAAATACGGCGTGAAGGCCAGTCCCCGCCTCTATGCCGAGGGCGACGTGATCCCAAAAGGCGGCGGCCGGCGCTTTTCCGGCAAGCCGTATGTGGTCGCAGGTCGCACCTATGTGCCCCGCGAAGATGCACGCGGCTATGTCCGTGAGGGACTAGCCTCGTGGTACGGCGCGGCGTTTCACGGCCGCATGACCGCGAATGGCGAGGTGTTCGATCGGCATTCGATCGCGGCCGCGCATCCGACGCTGCCGCTGCCGAGCTACGCCCGCGTGACCAACCTCAATAACGGCTACTCGATGGTGGTGCGCGTCAACGACCGCGGCCCCTACCACGCCAACCGCGTCATGGACGTTTCGGAGGAGGTCGCACGAGCGCTCGATTTCCACCGCAAGGGGACGGAGCGGGTGCGGGTCGAATATGTCGGTAAGGCCTCCACTGCCGGCAGCGACGATCGCAAGCTCTTGGCGAGCCTGCGAACGGATGGGCGCCCCGCCGCAACCGGCGGCCCGATCATGGTGGCCGATCTCGGGCCGGACCAGGGGTCTACCGAACGCTTCTCGCGCTCGTCCGCCAACGCCTTGGCGTTCAGGCCCGCGGCCGAGGCCGAACAGCCGAACGAGACAACCAACGAATCCGCGCCCGAACCCGTATCGCGGCCGCAGCCGCGTCGTCTCGCACCGATCGTCGTGGCGAACGTCGCCAGCGTTCCGGTTCCGTCAGCGCTCCAGCCGACCGCCTCGCGAACCACGCCGTTCAAGCCACAGGTGGTGGCCGATGCGCGCTCGGAGACGCCCTCGCGCAATACGATTGTATCGCGTCAGGCGCCCTTGAATCTTGCGCCTCCGCCGATTCGCCTCGCCAGCCTCGATCACGACCGGCGGCCGGCGGCCGGGGAGAGTGGGCCGCGCGATGCGCGCGTTGCGGCTCCGAAGTCCAAGGATGCGTCAGCCTCGGAAACCATCCAGCCTTCCGCACATAAGCCCGGCGCCGCGAAGCCGACCATCGAAACGGTCGCGGCCAAGATGGTCGAGCCGAAAAAGCCCTCCAGCAACAGGCCGCTCCCCGTGGAAGTCGTGCCGATTGTCAAAGTCGCCGCAAAGAGCGGGGCGCCGGCCGCGTCGTCGCCCGCCAAGCCGTCGTCCACCAAGCAGTCGCCTGCCATGCCGTCCGACGCCAAACTCGCGATCGCCCGTCTCGCGGCAGCATCGGCGGCCACTCCGACCAAATCGACGCCCGCCCCGCGTCGCTCTCATCTGGCCGGCGTCGACTGAAATGTCGGACACGTCGAGAACGAACGCCATCGCCTGATTCGCCTCACTCCGTTAACAATCGGCACCGAACGCAGCGCATCTTTCCTTTCCGATCGATCTCGTTTGGGAACCGCGCTATATGCTCAAGCTTTAGTTCCAGGACGCGTTCGCCAGATTGCGGGAGTCTCGTCATGCGTGCCAGCGCCATTACCGGCCAGGTCCGCCGCGCCGCCTTGCCGCTCGCCGCTGTGATGGCGCTGCTATGCGCCCCGGCCACGGCGCAGACCTTTCAGACGGCAGCACCCCACGCGATCCTGATCGATGCGGATTCCGGCTCGGTGCTGTTCGAGAAAGCGCCCGACCAATTGTTCGCGCCGGCCAGCATGGCCAAATTGATGACGACGGAGATCGTGTTCGACGGCCTCAAGCAGGGCCGGCTGACCATGGATACCGAGTTCACCATCACCGAGGATGCCTGGCGCCGGGGAGGCGCCGGCGGCGGCGGCTCCTCGATGTTCGCCCAGCTCAACAGCCGCATCAAGTTGTCGGACTTGATTCGCGGTCTCATCGTCCAGTCGGGCAACGATGCGGCGATCGCGATTGCCGAAAACATGGCTGGGACCGAGGAAGCTTTCGCCAACCTGATGAATCAGAAGGCCAAGGAAATCGGCCTGACCAACTCGACCTTTCGCAACGCGACAGGTTACTCGGCACCTGATCAGAAGGTCACCGCTCGCGATATGTCGAAGATCGCGATCCACCTGATCGAGACCTATCCCGATCTTTACAAGATCTTTGCCGAGCGGGAATTTACCTGGAACAAGATCAAACAGCAGAATCGCAATCCGCTGCTGTCCCTCGAGATCGGCGCCGATGGATTGAAGACCGGCTTCCTGGATGAATCCGGCTACGCATTGACCGGATCGGCGATCCAGAACGGGCAGCGCCTGGTCATGGTGGTCAGTGGGCTCAAGACCGCACGCGACCGCGCGGCCGAGTCGCGCAAACTGATGGAGTGGGGCTTCCGCGCCTTCGAGCCGCGGCAGATCTTCGCCCAGGGAGAGACCGTCGCCGAGGTCCCGATCTTCGGCGGCGAGAAGGGCAACGTCGCAGTCATTGCTAAGAAGCCTGTGCGGCTGTTGATTCCCCGAGGCGCGAGCGAGCGAATGTCTGCCCGCGTGGTCTATCAGGGTCCGCTCACCGCGCCGGTGGAGCAGGGCAAGGAGGTCGGGCGCCTCAGGGTGATGCGTGGGGAAACGATCGCGCTTGATCAACCGCTCTATGCGGCGGAGTCGATCGAAACCGGTACGCTCTCCCAGCGGGCCCTCGACGCCGCCTGGGAAGTCGGAGGCGATCTGCTGCGCCGCGCCATCGACAAGGCGAAGGGCACCAAGGAAACGGCCAAGAGTGACAATTCCTAAACGGGTGACAATTCCTGAACGAGCGACAATTTCCTGAAAGCCGTGCCGATTTGCCGTATGGACGGGAGGCATGACGATCGATGCGCCTGCAATGGGCGACAACGGCGCGCTCTTCATTACGTTTGAAGGCGGCGAGGGCGCAGGGAAATCGACACAGCTCGCGCGGCTTGCGGAGACTCTTCGCAAGGCGAGCGGCCGCGAGATCGTGACCACGCGAGAACCTGGCGGTACCGAGCGAGCGGAAGCCATTCGCGAAGCTCTGCTGAAAGGCGCAGCAAAACCCTACGGAGCGTTTGCCGAAGCCCTGCTGTTTTCGGCGGCCCGGATCGATCATCTCGATTCCGTGATCCGGCCGGCCCTCGAACGCGGCGCAATCGTGCTGTGCGATCGCTTTGCGGATTCCACCCGTGCCTATCAGGGTGCAGCGGGCGGCCTTCGCGACGGACTTCTGCGGGCATTGGAACGGGTCGTTGTGGGAAACACGCGTCCCGACCTCACGCTGATCCTCGATCTCGCGCCCGATATCGGCCTCGCCCGCACGAAAACACGCGCGTCGGATGGGAATGCCGGAGACGACGCGGATCGGTTCGAAGCGGAAGCGCTGAGCTTCCACGAGCGTTTGCGCGCCGCCTTTCTCGGAATCGCACAGGACGAGCCTCGGCGGTGCGTCGTGATCGATGCGGGATCGGAGCCGGAGGCGGTCGAATCCGCGATCCGGGCGGCCGTCTCAGCGCGATTTCCTGGGATCGGTACCCTAGACACAGTGCGCGAACTCGACCGGGAGAGCGCATCATGACAGCCACGACGTCCTGCGGCCGGTCCCCCTGGTGAACCCCACGAACTTGGCACAGGAATTTAGATCGATGCCCGTCGCTGTGGGATTCGTGGGGGAGGGCTTCTCGCTTGCCGCCTGAACTCTCCCGTGACCTCGCGGAATTCGGTGATCTGCCCGGCATTCCACGCCCACGCGAACAGACGCGCCTCGTCGGCCACGAAGCCGCCACGGCCGCCTTCGTCGAAGCGATCGGCAGCGGACGGCTGCATCATGCCTGGCTGATCGGCGGCCCGAGAGGGATCGGCAAGGCGACCCTGGCCTACCATGTCGCCCGACGGATGGTGGCCGATCCAGGACAATTGGCGAGGTCCGGCAGCCTGGAAATTCCTCCCGAAGACCGCGCAGCGCGGCAGGTGGCAGCCCTGTCCCACCCGAACATCGCCGCCCTGCGGCGCGCTCAATCGCCAGGCTCCAAGACGCTACCGACGAAGATTTCCGTCGACGCCGTGAGACAGGCGCTCGAATTGTTCGGCTCGACAGCGGGGTCGGATGGCTACCGGGTCTGCATTGTCGACAGCGCCGAGGATCTCAATGCCAACAGCGCAAACGCTCTGCTCAAGATGGTCGAGGAGCCGCCGCCGCGCTCGCTCTTCCTGATCGTCAGCCATGCGCCCGGACGGCTGTTGCCGACCATACGCTCGCGCTGCCGCTTCCTGGCCCTGCGGCCCCTCAGCGACGGGCAGGTGAGGGCGGTCATAGAGAGTTTTCCGCCGCCTTTCGCACAGCCTGAGACGGGCGCCATCGCGCGTGCGGCGGCCTCTTCCGAAGGATCAGTGCCGCGTGCCGTCGCGTTGCTCGATCCCGCTGCGGTCACGCTGAGTGCCGAGATCGCCACGCTGCTCACCGATCTTAGACAGCCGGACTGGCGGCGGATCGCGAAACTCGCGGAGGCGCTCGGCGGCCGCGATTCCGATGATGCTCTCTTGATGCTGCGCGAGGCGCTGCAGCGTTTCGTTTCGGAAGAAATCGAGCGCCGTAAGACGCATAGATCGGCTGCTCTCGTCTCGCTGGTCGAAGCCGCGGATCGGATCGAGTCATCGGCCCGCGCTGCGACCGTCTACAATCTCGACCGGCGCGCGCTCGTCCTATCGATGTTCGGCGAACTCGCGAGCGTCTTCGCCGAAGCCGCTTGAGAGGTTTGTGGCTCCGGCGATCCCCTCAGCGGTTGCCTTGGGAAGTCCGCACGCGCACAAGACCCTCCTGTGCCGGCCGGCCGCGATTTCGAGGGGTCGCGATCGCGCACATCCGTGGAGAGTTCGACGTGACGGCTAGCGATCCCGGCCAGAAAATATTCAGCATCACGACGGCGATTTCCTATCCGAACGGCGCGCCGCATATCGGCCATGCCTACGAAGTGATCGCCACGGATGCCATTGCGCGCTTCTACCGCCTCGATGGCTACGATGTGCAGTTCACCACCGGCACCGACGAGCACGGGCTGAAGATCCAGCAGGCTGCTTCGAAGGCGGGTACGACACCGCGCGCCTTCGTCGACGAGATGGCCGCCCGCTTCAAGACGATGGCCGACGCCCTGCATTGCAACTACGACCGTTTCATCCGCACGACCGAGCCGGACCACTATGCCGCGGTCCAGGAATTATGGCGGCGCATGGAGGCGAATGGCGACATTTACCTCGCCAAATATGCCGGCTGGTATTCCGTTCGGGACGAGGCCTATTACGACGAGGCTGAGACGGTCGTCGGCCCGGATGGCGTGCGCCGCTCGCTCAAGACCGACACGCCGGTCGAATGGATGGAGGAGGAGAACTTCCTGTTCCGCCTTTCGGCCTATGGCGACCGACTGCTGAAGCACTACGCCGAGAATCCCGATTTCGTCGGTCCCGACACCCGCATGAACGAGGTCGCCAGCTTCGTGCGCGCCGGCCTCAAGGATCTCTCGGTTAGCCGCACGACCTTCGATTGGGGCGTGCCGGTGCCCGATCACCCGGGCCACGTCATGTATGTCTGGGTCGATGCCCTGACGAACTACATCACGGTCTGCGGCTTTCCGGATGAGGCCGACCCGCGGATGCGGTTCTGGCCGGCCGATGTGCACATCATCGGCAAGGACATCGTCCGCTTCCACGCGATCTACTGGCCGGCCTTCCTGATGTCGGCAGGTGTTGCCGTGCCGAAGCGCGTCTTCGGCCACGGCTTCCTGCTCTCCAAGGGCGAGAAGATGTCGAAGTCGCTCGGCAACGTCGTCGATCCGCTTGATCTCGTCTCGACCTACGGCGTCGACCCGGTGCGCTATTTCGTGCTGCGCGAAGTGCCGTTCGGGGGCGATGGCAGCTACAGCCACGAGGCGATCATCCAGCGCCTCAACGCGGATCTCGCCAACGATCTCGGCAACCTCGCGCAGCGCTCGCTCTCGATGATCGCCAAGAATTGCGAGGGCAGGGTGCCGGAACCCGGCGCTTTCAGCGAAGCCGACAGAACTCTGCTCACCGCGGCCAGCAAACTCCCGGAGAAGGCGAGGGGGGCGATGAAAGACCTCGCCCTGCACACGATCCTCGCCGATATCTGGGCGGTGGTGGCCGACGCCAATCGCTATTTCGCGGCGGAAGAACCGTGGAAACTGCGCAAGACGGATCCGGACAGGATGAACACGGTCCTCTACGTCACGATCGAGACCTTGCGGCGCGTCGGGATCATGGTTCAACCCTTCACGCCGACGGCGGGCGGGGTCCTGCTCGACCTCCTCGCGGTCCCGGCTCTCGAGCGGCAGTTCGCTCACGTAACCGAGGCCCATCGTTTGCAAGCTGGGAGCGAACTGCTGCCGCCCAGTCCCATCTTCCCGCGCTTCGAGAAGCCGGACACGGTTTCCTGATTTCCTGATGCACGACACACCCAGCGAGCCGCCTCGCCTGATCGACAGCCATTGCCATCTCGACTTTCCCGATTTCGCCGAGGACATCTCCGGCGTTATCGGGCGCGCCGAGGCTGCCGGCGTCTCCCGCATGCTCACGATCTCGACCCGGGTCGCGAAAGCTGACGATTACCGCGCGATCGCCGAAGCGCACCCACAGGTCTGGTACACGGTCGGCACGCATCCGCATGGCGCCGGCGAGGAGCCGGATGTCGCGCCCGAAACCATCGCCGAATTGACGCGGCATCCGCGCTGCGTCGGCATCGGCGAAGCCGGCCTCGACTATCACTACGCCGACGCGGCGCCGGCCGATGTCCAGGAGCGTGTGTTCCGCGCCCACATCGCGGCGGCACGCGAGACCGGATTACCGCTCGTCATCCATTCGCGCGACGCGGACGCGCATATGGAAAAGATCCTCTTCGACGAGGCGGGCAGGGGGCCGTTCCGGGCCATCCTGCACTGCTTTTCGTCGGGGCGGCGCCTTGCCGAGGTCGGTGTCGAACTCGGATTGCTTGTCTCGTTCTCAGGGATCGTCACGTTCCGCCGCTCGCACGAATTGCGCGACATTGCCGCCGCCGTTCCCCACGACCGATTGCTCGTCGAGACCGACGCACCGTTCCTGGCCCCCGAGCCGCATCGCGGCCGGCGCTGCGAGCCAGCCTACACGGCGGACACGGCCCGGTCCCTCGCCGCCACTTTGGGGCTACCCTTCGCCGATCTGGCCCGACTCACCACGGCCAATTTCTACAGGCTGTTCCAGAAGGCGGCGCGGCTCGAAGGCGTTACGGGATGAGCCGCGAGGCTGATGCATGCCGCAGCTAGATCTGCGCATCCTCGGCTGCGGCTCGTCCGGCGGCGTACCGCGCATCGGCTATGGCTGGGGTGCGTGCAACCCGGCCAATCCCAAGAACCGACGCTATCGATGCTCGCTGCTGGTCGAACGGAGCGGGGAGGCGGGCAAGACCGCGATTCTGATCGATACCTCACCAGATCTGCGCGAGCAGCTCCTCGCGGCCGAGGTGTCCAGCCTCGACGCGGTACTGTTCACGCACGCCCATGCCGACCACACCCACGGCATCGACGATCTGCGTCCGCTCGTCTTCCATCTGCGCAGGCGTATCCCCGTCCATGCGGATCCCCTCACCTGCAATCTGCTGATGGCTCGATTCGGCTATGCCTTCGCTACGCCGCCGGGCAGCCTGTACCCGCCGATCCTCGACCTTCATGAACTCGTACCCGATGTCGCGCTGACCATTGAGGGCCGGGGAGGCGCCATCGAGGCCCTCGCCTTCGGAGTGGAGCATGGCAACGAGGAGGCCCATGGTTTTCGCTTCGGGCCCGTGGCCTACGCGCCCGATGTCAACCTGATGCCGGACGCGGCAAAGGCTAAGCTCCGCGGCCTCGATCTGCTCATCGTCGATGCGCTTCGAGAGACGCCTCACCCAACGCATTTCTCGGTTTCCGAGGCGCTTGCCCTTATCGAGGAGCTTGCGCCGAACCGCGCGATCCTCACCAACCTCCATACCGATCTCGATTACGACGCGCTGGCCAAGAAACTGCCGCCGCATGTGGTGCCGGCCTTCGACGGTCTCACTGTCAGCGTCGATCATTGAAATCAGGGCCTGCGAGCGCCTTCCGGCTCGAAGAACAGCCCGGCCTTGAGGCTGTCGCCGATGCGATGCGCCCGCTCCGACAAGGCATCCGCGATCGTTGCCTCGAACATCTCGGCGGCTGTCGTGTCGAACAGCCCGAGCCAACGCTCGAAATGGCCGGTTTCGATCCCGGCGAGGCCGAGATGCTTGGCGAACGGATTGCCCTTGTAGCGACCGGTCTTGAACAGAACCGAGGACCAGAAATCCCTGATCGTCGCGAGATGTGCCGGCCATTCCGCTTCCGCGATTCTCGACGCGAAAACCGGCGCCAGCATCGGGTCGCGACGGACCTTGGCGTAGAAGCTGTCGAGGAATTCGCCCAGGGCGTCCTCAGTCAACACCGTCTGTTTCATGGTCGGGGAGGGGAGCCTTCGACGGCTTTCGCATCCGATAGCGGATGCCGACGGGCGCCCTGCTCTTCTCAGTTCTGGTTGAGCGATGCTTGATCGAGGCCGGCTCCGACCAGAAGCTGGGCCGCGGCCGCCTTGGCGAGTTGCTTGTAGCCGGCGTCGGTCATGTGAAGCCCGTCTGGGCCGATCATCTGCGTCGGGGTCAGGACCCCTTGGGCGACCCACGACCGCATCATGTCATAGCGGCGGATGACCGGGACGCCGAGTTCGGCTGCGACGGCATGCAGCGCGTCCGCGTAGAGCTGCGTGTTCGCGACGCCCGTCAGCCGTTTGCACCATTGCTGGTCCATGAGCACCACATCGGCGCCGGTCGCACGAATGGCCGCGATACCCTGGCGCGTCAGCTCCGAGAACCGCTCGACCGGGACGCCCGTCAGCGGATCGTTGCTCCCCGTTTGCCAGATCACGAGATCGGGATGTTCCAAGAGCACGTCGCGCTGAAGCCGGCGTGCCATAGCCTCGGAATCGTCGCCGCCGCGGCCGCGATTGATCACAGTCACCGATCGATGGAGCGCCGCACCGATTTGCAGGTGGGCCTCGAGATCGGTCTCCAAGAGGGCCGGGTAGGTGGCTGCAGGCGAGGATGCACCCGCACCGGCCGTGGACGAGGAACCGAAAGCGACGATGCGGATATCGCCATCCTTGCCGAGCAGCGACGCCAACCGCGTCAGCTTCACGGGAACGGGCGGTCGCATGACCGCAACATTGCGTGGCGCACCGATCGCCTGGTCGGGTTGCGCCCGGACAGCTCCGGGCATTGCGACCGCCAGAGCCGCAACACCAAAGAGGGAAACGCGCAGGAATTTCGTCATCGGATCGGGCAGGAACTGCAGGAGCGCGGGGATTCGACTGGCAGAGATTTCTTGCTGGAAGATTGTGACATAACCACGGGCAAGCCCGCACGCGAGACTCGGCTTCGCTTACGGGATGTTATGCCACGCCGAAGGCGCAACGACATCCGTGTTGTGCCACCCTCCGTCAACGATCGTGGTTCCATAATATATCTTATGCGAATGGCGAATGTAGAACCCCGTTAGAAAGGTCGCACCTCTCCTCTTTAGACGTGTCACTTTTTCCTTGGCGGTATGCCAAGGGAGTTGCGTGCGATGACGGTGCTGTCGATGAGCCGAACGGAGATCGACCGAAGCCACGTGTTGAAGGATTTGCTGGCCGAGCGGATCCGGACGCGCGAGGCTGCGCAACTGATGGGCGTGACGTCGCGCCAGGTGTTTCGATTGTTGCGGGCCTACCGTGTTGGCGGTCCGGCAGCGCTGATTTCCAAGAAGCGCGGCAAGCCGAGCAACCGATCGTATCCGGTCATCGTTCGGACCGAGGTTGTTGCGCTGACCAAGGCCAACTACCTCGACTTCGGCCCGACCTTGGCGACTGAGAAGCTGGCGGAACGCCATGGCCTGCATTTTGGCGTGGAGACGATCCGACGCTGGATGATGGCCGAAGGCGTCTGGAAGGATCGCCGTCAGAGGCTCAAGCCTGTGCATCAGCCGCGCTATCGGCGAGAATGCTTCGGCGAGCTGATTCAGATCAACGGCTCGGAGCATTGGTGGTTCGAGAGCCGTGGCCCACAATGCACGCTGCTCGTTTTCATTGATGATGCGACGAGCCGGTTGATGCATCTTCGTTTTGTCGAAACGGAATCGACGTTCGATTATTTTGTCTCTGCGCGAATCTATCTTGAACGATATGGCAAGCCTGTCGCATTTTACTCTGACAAGCACGCCACGTTTCGAGTCAATAAGGCCGATGCGACAGGTGGTGACGGCATGACGCAGTTCGGCCGGGCGCTCCACCAGCTCAACATCGACATCATCTGCGCCAACATCCCCCAGGCGAAGGGCCGGGTCGAACGAGCGAACGGCATCTTGCAGGATCGCCTCGTCAAGGAGATGCGATTGGCTGGCATCTCCACCATGGAGGCGGGCAATGCCTTCTTGCCTTCTTTCATGGAGGACCATAACAAGCGGTTTGCTAAATTACCTTTTAACAATAAAGACTTGCATCGCCCGCTCGCCGCACATGACGACATCGAGGATGCCTTTGCCTGGAAGGAGGAGCGGACGGTTTCGTTCAATCTTACGCTGCAGTACGACAAGGTGCTGTTCATGCTGGAGCCGAATGAGATCACCAGGCCCCTCGCCCGCCAGCGCGTCACGATCTTTGATTACCCGGATGGCCGCTTTGCCATCAAACACCAGGGCCGCCCCCTGCCGTACAAGATCTTCGACAAGTTGCAGCAGGTCGATCAGGCTGCAATCGTCGAGAACAAGCGGCTGGGCCCGATCCTGGCGATGATCGCCGAGCAGCAAAAGCAATCGGATCTGAAGCGCAGCAACAAGGCTCCGAAGCGGCGCGGCCAAGGCACGAGCCTCTTCAAGGTCGGTTGAGCGAGCCCTGTAAGAAAGACGCAGCGCGGCTGCGCAACCCCGACCAGCTCCGCTGCGCTGCTCGAGCCTGACACAGCAATGTTGCGACTGACATTGGCGACGCTCGAGGTGACATTTCTAACGGGGACGAAACGCGACTTCTCTAACCAGCACCGACAGCGAACTCGCCGATGACGACGTGTTTCCGGCCGTTTGCGATCGGGCCGCGGACCGGGCAGATTCCGCGTCGGTCGGCCATGCGGCGACTCGATCTGGATCACTGCGCGGCAATGCGGGGTTTCCTCGTCGACGAATTCCGCCACTGAAAGCCCCTGCCCCGTTGTCCCATCCCCATGCAGAGCTACCGCGAGCGAGACCGTCGCAGCGTCATGCCGATCTCGGCTCGGATTTCTTCGATCCGGTCAAAGCGGCCGAGTTCCCGCAAGCGATCCTGCGCTACCGCAATCAGGATTGGGCTCGACGGATCGGATTGGATGCGCTCACCGACGAGGACTGGATCGCGCATTTCGCTCGTTTCGTTCCGCTGCCGGGCAGCTTCGAGACGCCGCTCGCTTTGCGCTACCACGGCCATCAGTTTCGTTCGTACAATCCCGATCTCGGAGATGGCCGCGGCTTCCTGTTCGCTCAGTTGCACGACCTTCGCGATGGTCGCCTCCTCGATCTCGGCACGAAGGGCAGCGGCCAGACGCCGTGGTCCCGCACGGCCGATGGCCGCCTGACCCTGAAGGGCGGCGTGCGCGAGATCCTCGCGACATCCATGCTTGAAGCTTTGGGCGTCGAAACCTCGAAATCGTTCAGCCTGATCGAAACCGGGGAGGCGCTCGAGCGCGGCGACGAGCCCTCGCCTACACGCTCCAGCGTCCTCGTCCGGTTGAGTCATTCCCACATTCGGATCGGTACGTTCCAGCGCTTCCGCGCGCTCGACGAGCCGCACAATCTCGCACGGCTGCTCGACTATTCCGTCGAGACCTATTTTCCGGAGATCCGTCATGAGGCAGCGTCAGATCGGGCGGTGGCGTTCTTCGAGGCGGTCCTCCGCCGGGTCGCGAAAATGGGCGCGCAGTGGATGGTGGCCGGCTTCGTCCATGGCGTGTTGAACACCGACAACATCAACATCACCGGCGAGAGTTTCGATTACGGCCCCTGGCGCTTCGCTCCCGTCAACGATCCGTCTTTCACGGCGGCCTATTTCGACCGGTTCGGCCTCTACGCCTTCGGGCGTCAGCCGGAGGCCCTGTTCTGGAACCTGAGCCGGCTCGCCGAGTGTCTTCTGCCATTCACGGAGCTTCCTAGGCTTGAAGCCGTGCTTAAGACGTTCGGACCGTCGCTGCAGGAGGCGTTCGCCAATGCCCTGCTGTTCCGCTTGGGACTGGAGCGAGGGCGAGGGGAGGAGGCCGATGCTCGCGCGGACGCGCTTGTCGGAGCGTTCTGGTCGTTCCTCGAGGAGAGCAGGGTTCCATTCGAGCGCGCTTTCTTCGATTGGCGCGGCGGATTGGCGAGCGAAGCGCGGGCGGCGGCAAGTCCGGCTGCTTCGTTCTACGCCACCGATGCATTCCGTCCTGTCCGCCAGGCGCTGGAAACCATGCGGCCGGGCGCGAATGCTGGTCTCGGTCACCCCTATTTTGCGGGCCAGGACCCGTGCACGATGCTGATCGAGGAGGTCGAGGCTTTGTGGGCCGAGATCGACGCGCGCGACGACTGGTCGGCCTTTCACACCAAGCTCGAGCAGATCGCGCGGATGGCCGAAGCCTACGGAACGAGGCCCCTCCCCCCGGAGGCTACCTAGCTTCGCCGCGTCGCAAGATGCTCAGTTGATACGGAAATTCGCCTTCGCGCGGGACAGGTTGGGATTGTAGAACGGATCCCGGACAAGGAGCTTGCCCCAGCGCGCTTCCATGGTGCGCATCTCGGCCTCGAAGCGCGTCCTTTTGCCGAGGGTGTCTTCGAGGCCCCGGCTCTTCGACTCGTGGTGGATCAGCTGCGCATGCGGCGTCCAGATCACCCGGTAGCCGGCCGCCCCGATCCGCAGACAGAGGTCGATGTCGTTGAACGCAACGGCCAGGTGCTGCTGGTCGAAACCACCGACCTCCTCGAACACCGATCGGCGCAGGGCAAGACACGCGCCCGTGACCGCCGAGACCTCCTGAAGAATGACCATGCGTGCAAAATAGCCGGGATCGTCCCGCGGAATGCCGAGATGCGAGTGACAGGCGATCCCGCCGACGCCGAGCACGACGCCGCCATGCTGGAGGGAGCCGTCGGGGTATAGGAGTTTGGCGCCGACAGCCCCGACCTGCGGATCGCAGGCAATCGAGACGAGTTCGCGCAGCCATCCCGGCTCGATAACCTCGACGTCGTTATTCAGGAACAGCAATACGTCGCCACGCGCGGCAGCAGCTCCGGCGTTCGAAAGCGCAGAGAAATTGAACGGCCCCGGACTTGGCAGGACCCGCACTCGCGGGTCGGCCGCATGGCGTTCGAAAAGATCGCGGGTCGCCGGTTCGACGCTGTCATTGTCGACGATGATGATTTCGAGCGGCCCGTAATCGGTTCGAGCCAAGAGGCCGTCGAGAACCTCGGCAAGCGAATCCGCAAGGTCGCGTGTCGGAATGACGATCGAGACGAGCGGCGGCTCCGGCAGCGCACGCACGAGCCGATTGAAGCCTCGCGGCCCGCGCTCCGCGCGATGCGGCCAGCCTCGGCGCGCGATCATGTCGGTGAGGGCGCGTAACCTTGCATCTTCCGCCTTCGCGAGCGACCGGTCCGAATAGGTCCCGGAGCCCACCGCCGCCCTCCAATGGTAGAGCACCTTCGGGATGTGGAGCACGCGATCGGGAGTGAGGTGGTCTGCAACGCGCAGCAGCAGATCATGGTCCTGGCTGCCTTCGAAGCCTGCCCTCAGGGCTCCGACCTCCCTCACCCGGCTCGTACGGATGACCGTCAGATGGTTGAGGTAGTTCTGCGCGTAGAGAAGTTCCGGATTCCAGTCGGGCTTGAAATGCGGCTCGAACCGCTGGCCCAGGTCGTCGACCTTGTCCTCGTCCGAATAGATCAGATCGAGGTCGGGATCGGTGACGATCGCACGGGCGACCTCGTAGAGCGCATGCTCCGCGAGAAGATCGTCGTGGTCGAGGAAGGCGCAGAATTGTCCCTGAGCGAGGGCGAGGGCGGTGTTCGTCGCATGAGCGATGTGGCCGTTCTCATGCCGATGGACGACTTTGATGCGCGGATCGAGACCAGCATACCGATCGAGCAGGCGCACGACTGCCGGGCGCATCGAGGCGTCGTCGGCGATGCAGAGTTCCCAATGCCCGTACAGTTGGTTCCGCACGGACTCGAGAGCCGCTTCCAAGACCGCTACGTCGGGGTCGTGAACCGGCATCAGCACGGAGATCAGTGGCGGCGCCGGCCAACCCGCGATCTCCTCCCCGATCCGCGCCCGGTCGGCATCGTCGAGCGCATCGAACCGCTTGACCCAGAGATCGTAATTGTTGGGCGTGGGTGACCTGATCGCCGTCTCCAGCCGGTAGAGCGCGCGCAAGCGCTTGCCGAGCAGCCACCAATATGCGGCCTGCATCAGGATATGAGGCCGGCAGACCAGGGCCGGTCCGAGCAGCGGCCCCAGGGCGGGCCGCTCGATCACGACGTCGGACAGAGGCGGCAACCGGTCGTCGAGTGTCGGAGTCAGTTCGAGATGCGTGGCGCCACGCGGGACGAACCCGGTCCAATTGAAGCGCCCCTCCCCGTCCGCCACGAGTTCGAGCTGCGGTTTGACGGTCGCGTCGGATAGAGCGGCAAACAACGCGACCTCGCTGAATGCGGAGGCCGACGGATCGACGAAGCTGACACGCGCCAGTCGCTGCTCGATCCCCAATCCGTGCAACGGAATCGTCAAGGACGCCGTCCCGGAAGACGACACGGTCACGCTCATCGGTATCGTCGAGATTGGCCGGCCTCGGCGCCGGAAGAGCGCTGCACCGAAATCGTCGGTCATCGCAGCCGAGGCCCAAACAACGCTTGTCCGGCAGGTCGTTCTCGACGATCCGAGGCCCACCGGACCGCGCCGGTCAGAGCCGCCAGCCGACCGAGCCGAGCAATCGAAAGGGCACACATGCCGGTCCGCGCCCCAATGCCGCTCCCGCGCCGATGACCAGCGATATTCGTGCGCTGGATCCCCATGAACAGCGCGGCCGCCCTACCTCCTATCCGATTCCCATCTCGATGCGAGAGAGATGCGACATGTCCCCCTCCAGACGATCGATTCTTGTGGGCACGGCCGCCGGAATGCTCTCCGGGCGCCTTCCAGCCATCGGCGCCGAGACCGATTTGATCCACCGCACGATCCCTGCAACGGGCGAAACCTTGCCCGCGATCGGAATCGGTACGTCGCGGCGCTACGAGGTCGAGCCAAATCAAACTGCCATTGCTCCCTTGCGCGAGGCCGTCGAGCGCTTCGTGGCGCTCGGCGGCAAGGTCATCGACACGGCCCCGAGCTACGGGACGGCAGAGGACGTGCTCGGCTTGATCCTCCCACAGACGGGCTTGCGCGAAAAAGTTTTCCTCGCAAGCAAGGTCTCGGCGCGCGGAGGCGACGAGGCTCGTGCCCAGATCGAGCGGTCGTTCGAACGCCTGCGCACCAGCACGATCGACCTGATCGCCGTGCACAATCTCGTCGATGTCGATGCAAACCTCGCACTCTTGCGCGATCTCAAGGCGAAGGGTCGCATCCGTTATCTCGGCGTCACGGTGTGGCGCGATGACCAGTTTCCCGATCTCGAGACGGTCATGAAACGAGAGGCTCTCGATTTCATCCAAGTCAACTACGCCATCGACAGCCGGCTCGCCGCCGAGCGCATCCTGCCGCTCGCTGCGGATCGTGGCATGGCCGTCATGACAAACGTGCCCTTCGGGCGCGATCGCCTGTTCAACGTGGTGAAAGGCAAGGACTTGCCGGACTGGGCCTCGGCATTCGATTGCCGGAGCTGGCCGCAATTCTTCCTGAAATACGTCCTTGGCAACGATGCGGTGACCTGTCCGATCCCCGGAATGGCGAAGGTCGCCTATGTCGACGACAATTGCGGAGCCGCCCACGGGCGCCTGCCGGATCAGGCGGAGCGCAAGACAATGGAGGCGTTCATCGGTGCTCTATGACACGTTCGGCCGGCGCGCGGTCCTTGCAATCCTCGCGGGCGCAATGGTCCTCCCCTCTCTCCCCGCGGCAGCCGAGCCCGCGCCTGTGAAGAAGATCGGAATCGTCGGCGCCGGCAAGATCGGAAGCACGTTCGCCGGCCTTTGGGCAAAGGCCGGATACGAGGTGATGATCTCCTCGCGCCATCCGGATGAGCTGAAGGCGCTCGCTGAAAGCCTCGGCCCCAAGGTGCGCGTCGGGACGCCGGCCGAGGCGCTGACATTCGCCGAGGCCGCGATGATCGCCATTCCCTACAAGGCCTACCCCGAATTCGGACAGGAGCATCGGGCTGCGCTTGCCGGCAAGATCGTGATCGATCCGGGCAACGCCACCAAAGCGCGCGACGGCGCGCTGTTCGACGAAGTCCAGGCGAACGGTATCGGAACCACCTCCGCAAAATATCTGCCCGGTGCTCGCATCGTACGCGCCTTCAATGCCGCGAATGTCGAACTGTTCGCGGCAAACGCCAATCGTGCCGATCCGCGAATGGCCGTTCCGATTGCCGGCGACGATGCAGCCGCCATTGAGGTGGCCAAGGTGCTCGTGAGCGATGCGGGGTTCGATCCCGTCATGGTCGGGACTTTGGCGGACGCGACCAAATTCGCGATGTGGACGCGCGGTTTCGGGCACAATCTGACGGCGCCGGAACTGAAGGCGAAGCTCGGAGTCTCGCCTTGAACGAAGCCGGCGAGGCGGGGATCGATCCCGTCATGGTCGGGACTTTGGCGGACGCGACCAAATTCGCGATGTGGACGCGCGGTTTCGGGCACAATCTGACGGCGCCGGAACTGAAGGCGAAGCTCGGAGTCTCGCCTTGAACGAAGCCGGCGAGGCGGGGAGGCGCGCCTCCCCTGCCCTCGCCGCATTGGCTCGGCTGATCGATATCCGCCCCGGCGAGCCGCCTGCCCTGGCATGGTCCTGGGCCTACATCTTCGCGATCCTGGCGAGCTACTACGTGCTGCGTCCGATCCGCGATCAGATGGGCATCGCCGGAGGGCTCGAGAACCTGCCTTGGCTGTTCCTGGCGACGCTCGTCGGAATGCTCTCCCTCAACCTGCCTTTCGCCTGGCTGGTCAAGACTTTGCCGCGGGCGAGATTCATCGCCCTCACCTACCGCTTCTTTGCGCTCAACATCCTTGTCTTCGCCATTCTGATCTACCTGAGCGACGAGGGATCGGCGGTCTGGATTGGGCGCGTCTTCTTCGTCTGGCTTTCGGTGTTCAATCTGTTCGTCGTCTCGATCTTCTGGGCGACGATCGTCGACGTGTTTTCCACCGAGCAAGGCAAGAGGCTGTTCGGCTTCATCGCGGCCGGCGCGACGCTCGGAGCCATTACCGGCTCGGCATTCACCGTCGTCCTCGCGCGCGACGTGCCGACTTGGGGTTTGCTGATCGCCGCAGCGGTCCTGCTCGAAGGTGCGATCTTCGCCATGCGGGGACTGGCGGGACTCTCCGCCCGTCTTAACCAGCTCCCAACCGATCGGGATAGCGGCACGGTGATCGGCGGCAGCGTGTTCGCGGGGATCACGCGGACCTTTCGCTCACCGTACCTGCTCAACATCGCACTGTTTTTGCTGCTGTTCTCGGTGACCTCGACGTTCCTGTATTTCGAGCAGGCGGCCATAGCCAAACGCAGCTTCCCCGATCGCGGCGCGCAGACGGCCTTCTTTGCGAGCGTCGATCTCGCCGTGAATGTTCTGACGCTCGGCATTCAGCTCTTCCTGACGGGCCGGATCACGAAGCATTTCGGAATCGGACTGGCTTTGGCCGTCCTGCCATTGGTGAGTCTCGTCGGATTTGCGGCAATCGCCGTCGCGCCGACCATCGCGGCGATCGTCGCGTTCCAAGTCCTTCGTCGGTCTACGAATTTCGCGATCGCCCGGCCGATCCGCGAGGTGCTGTTCACGGTGGTGCCGCGCGAGGATCGCTACAAGGCGAAGAACTTCATCGATACCGTGGTCTATCGAACCGGCGACCAGATCGGCGCGTGGTCCTATGCGGGCATCGGCGCGCTGGGCGCGGGCGGACACTTCGCCGCGATCCTCGCCCTCCCCTTGTCGCTCGCCTGGCTGTTCAACAGCCTATGGCTCGGGAGAGCCCAGCGAACCCGTCAGGCGCAACAGGAAGCGGCCGTTGACGGCACGGCGGCTGTCGAACCGTAGGAGGTCCGCCGCCTTCCCGTCTCGGATCAGGCGGGACGCTGCAATTCGGCGAGCGTATCGGCGACCGCGTCGGCCAATGTTGCAAGCGAGACGTCGGCATGTCCGCCCCGAAGCGCGCCTTCGATCGCCGCCGCGCATCGCCCGACGCGAGCCGCCCCGATTCCGAGCGCCGAACCCTTCAGCGTATGTGCAAGGTCCGCCCTTTCGATCGCCGGCCGCGACACGTCGGCAATCCGTGGCACCAGCGTCGTGCATTGCCGGGCAAACAGATCCAGCAGTTCGTCGGCGAGCGCGACGTCCCCGAATGTCTGGAGGTCGAGATACGCCCGATCGATCAGCGGCGGCTCCTCCATATGCTTCCTCTTCCTGCGTCGGAGCGTGTTGGTCGGCGCTATCCACAGCTCGGCGGGAATCACCCCGTCCGATGTTTTCGTTGGTACGCGACGACTTAGAACCGCGGACCCTCGCGATCCTTTGGTTTGGTAACCATTCCGTTAAGGTTTTTTCGAACCGCGCGAACCGTCGGGTATCCGACTTTAACAGGGAGGGCTAAACTTCCTTGGTAAACGGGTAAATCCGTCTCTGCTGCCGAGTGCGATGCGGAGATGCGGGGCGTAACGAGGCATTGGATGGCCACGGACAAGAAGCTCAAAGATCCGGCGGAGGCCGCACTCTCCGCAATCGAACAAGCTTTGAAACTTGACCTTTCAGCGAAAGATGACGGCAACGACCGCATCGAACCGCGCCTCCCCGATGTCGGCGACAACGACCCGCTGATCGAATCCGGCGGTCGGCAGCCCCCTCCCCAGCTCGATCTCGGCACCGCTTCGGACGACCTGCCACCACCCGAGCGCGGCCGCGGACGCCGCGAGGGCGGCTTGTTGCCGCCGGACCGGTCGATGGTCGCCAATGACGATCGCCAGAATATCGGCCTTCTCCAGCAATCCCTGCGGGTTCGGCCCTCGCGCGCGCCGTATGTCTTCGCGGCAATCGCCTCGTTCATCTGGCTCAACGGGCTGCTCGCCCTCGCCTGGAACGAATCCGGAGGCGATCTCAAGAGCTTCATTCTCGGTCTGACCGCGCTTCACGCGGCGGTCGGCGCCACGGCCGTCGCCGGACCGATCGTCCTGTTCCTGATCACGGCAATGCTCGCCGTACGCGCCCAGGAAATGCGGCTCGTCGGACGCGCAGTCGGCGAAGTCGCTCTGCGCCTCGCCGAACCCGAGAGCTTTTCGACGGATGCCGTGCTGACGATGTCGCAGACGGTCCGCCGCGAGGTCGCAGCGGTCGGCGATGGCGTCGAACGCGCCCTCGCCCGGGCCGGCGAGCTCGAAACGCTGGTTCGCGGCGAGATTGCTACGCTGGAGCGCGCCTATTCCGACAACGAAATCCGAATTCGCAGCCTCGTCGACGAGTTGAGCGCTCAGAGGGAATCGATCGTCGCGAATGCGGAGCGGGTTCGCGGCGCGATCGCCGGTTCGCATGAGAGCCTGACCCAGGAACTGGAAGGCGCCGCCGAGCGCATCGTCAGCGCCATGAACGGGGCCGGCGAGCGTGTGACCGGTGCGCTTGAGACGCGCGGTGAGGCGATCACGACCGCCTTGGGCGACGCGGGAGATCGCGTGGTGGGTCTCGTCTCGACCCGGGGCGACGATCTGATCCAGCGCTTGCTGACGACGAACGAAAACGTTCGCACCGGCCTCACAGAGGCCGGCGATGCAATGACCAAGGCATTCGAGGATCGCGCAGGCGCCGTCACCCGTGCCTTCGCGGAGACGAGCGGCACGCTGGCCAAAACGCTGGCGGAGAATGCCGGTGTCCTCTCCCGCTCGCTATCCGACACGCGCGACACGGTGGTCGCGAGCCTCGACGCCCAGGGCGGCGCACTCAAAGAGAGTTTCGAGCGTGCGGCACAGGGACTGGAAGCCGGGTTTCTCGCACGCAGCGGCGAGCTCACGGACCGGCTGGCCGCGACCGGAAACGAGATCACCACGCGCTTTGCGGCGACAGGAGACGCATTCCGCGAGCAGATCACGGCGGTCGGATCGGCCGTGGCCGACGATATCACGACACGCGGCACAGCAATCCGCGGAGAGATCGAGACGGCGGGTGCCGGCGTTTCCGACTCGATCGAGGCACGTGGTCGGGATGCCCAGGCCGCCCTCGCTCTTTCGGCCAGCGGCGCGGCCGAGAATTTCGTCGCCAAGGCTTCGGGCGTCCGCGACGATTTGGTCGCTTCCCTCGATCGGATCGCGGAATCGCTGACGGGGCGCGGAGGTGATCTCGCTCAGCGGATCGATGCGACGGCCGCGAGACTGCACGAGACCGTCACGGTCAAGGGCGGCGAACTCGGAGCGAGCCTCGACCAAGCCGGCGAGAGAATTGCCGGTTTGGTGGTGCAGCGCAGCAAACACGCCGTGGCCGGTCTCGAGGAAGCATTTTCGCAAGCCGGCACTGCGTTCGAGCTCAATGCTGGCGCAACGGCAGACAGGCTTCGCGCCACCGTCACGGGGCTTGGAACCGAACTCGACGCGCGCGCGGCCGCAGCTGCGGAACTCTTCCGCAGAAGTTCCGACGATACTGGCAAGACGATCAGCGCGAATGCCATGCAGGCCGTGCAGGTGCTCCGCGCGGCCTCGACCGGGACGACGACGGAAATCGAGGCACGCACCGCCGATGCGCTCCAGGCCTTCGAGCTCCGGCTCGCGGCAACCACGAGCGAACTCGCCACGCGGACCGATTCCCTCACCGTCGCCCTGCACGAGGCCGCCGCGGGGGCCGCTGGAACGGTGTCCGGGCGGCTCACGGACGTGATCGGCCGGGTCGGAGAGGTCACCGAGGCGCTGCGCCAGGCGGCGGATGCATCCGCGAACCAGATCGAGGCACGCACGGGCGACGCGGTGATACGGTTCCGCGATGCTGCCGAGGGAGCTGGCGGTACCGTCACGGCCCGGCTCGAAGAATCGATCGCTCGCTTCGGCGAAGCAAGTTCCGCCTTCCAGCTTGCTGCCGGCGAATCGGCCGGGGCAGCGGAGGCGCGTGCCAACGAAGTCGTGGCTCGCTTCCAGACCACTGCGAACGAGGCCAGCAGAGCCGTCATCAGGCGTGTCGAGCAATCGATCGAACGTTTGGGCGAAGCGGCCGAGGCCTTCCGCAAGGCCGCAGACGAGGCGGCCGGGACGTCCGAAGAGCGCACGAACAGTGCGGTCGCCCGGTTCCATGAAGCGGCCAACCGCGCCGGTGGCAACGTGGCAACGCGGCTCGAACAGTCGATCGGCCTGTTCGGCGAGACTGGCGAGGCTTTGCGCAAGGCCTTGGAGGACGCGGCCGCGGCGGCGGATGCCCGTACGTCGGAGGTTGTGGCGCGCTTGAACGAGGCTGCAGAAGGTGCAGGCGGAAGCCTCGCCGCGCGCCTCGAACAATCGGTCCTGCGCTTCAGCGAAGTTGGTGAAGCCCTGCGCAAGGCGGCGGAAGACGCGGCCGGCGTGGCGGATTCCCGTACTGCCGAGTTCGTGTCCCGTTTTCACGGTGCAGCCGATGGGGCCGGCAATGCCGTCGCCGCGCGCCTGGAGCAGGCCCTCACCCGCTTCGGAGACGTCACAGCGGAGCTGCGCAAGGCCGCCGACGAATCCGCCGGGACGGTCGAGGCCCGCACGTCCGACATCGTCGCCCGATTCCAGAGCGCGGCGGACGGCGCCGGCGAAACCGTCTCGACCCGCCTGGACCAGGCCCTCGCCCGCTTCGGAGAAGTCTCGGAAGCTTTGCGAAAGGCGGCCGACGAATCCGCTGGAACCGTCGAGACCCGGACGTCGGACGTCGTCGCCCGTTTCCAAGGTGCGGCCGACGGTGCCAGCAACACCGTCACAGCTCGCCTGGACCATGCGATCGCCCGTTTCGGCGAGGTCTCGGAGGCGTTGCGGAAGGCGGCCGACGAGTCAGCCGGGACGGTCGAGGCGCGGACGTCGAACGTGGTCGCCCGTTTCAAGGAAGGATCCGACGGGGCAGCCAGCGAGATCGGCAATCGGGTTGAGGCGGCGCTCAAGCACCTGCACGAGATCGTCGACCGGCTCAGCGCCGAACTCGGCGAACGAGCGGAGGCGGCGACGCTTGCCGTCGCGAGCGCCGCGCATGGCGCCGGCGGCGACCTGACGGCACGCTTTGCCGATATCGGCTCCAAGTTCGACAATCACGGCCGTGACCTCACGAGCCTGATCACGACGCATGCCGACGACGCGCATGCCAGGCTCGCGGAAACGGGGCGCGAGATCGTGCTCGCGATCACCACGCAGGCGACGCGGGTGAACGATGCCTTGAATCGCACGGGTGCCGAATTCGCCGAAACCACGGAGAACCGGACCAAAGCCGTCGAAGAGGTGCTCGGCAGCCGCCTCGCGACGCTTCAGGAGACGATCGCTCGCGGCGACATCATCGCCGAACGCATCTCGAAGGACACGGATGCGCTGACCGGGTTCGTCAACGGGCGTCTCGAAGAGATGGACCGCGTGATCAACGTGCAGGGCAAGGCCGTGGCCGACACCATCGCCGAGAGAGCCCGCGAAGCGCAGGCCATGGTCGAAACGGAATTCGGCCGCCTCGAAGAACAAACCTCCAAGCGAAGCACCGAGATCGGCACGACGTTCGCCAAGCTCGTCGGCGACCTCGATACCCAACTCGGTACGCGTGCGACGGCTTTGGACGAGACCCTGGCGACCCGTACCGGCGAACTCGGCAAGCGGATCGACCAACAGGCCGCAAGACTGGTGCAGCGCCTCGAGGAGAGCGCAGGCCGTCTGGATCAGGGCGTCTTGAATCGTCTTGAAGTGGTGAGCGCGACGCTCGTCGAACGGACGCAGGGTTTCGACGACGTGGTCGGCGCCAGCTTCACCAAGCTCGTCGGCGATCTCGATGCCCAATTCGGCACGCGCGCGACGGCTCTGGACGAGACCCTAGTGGCGCGCACGGGCGAACTCGGCAAGCGGATCGATCAGCAGACCGCACGGCTGGTGCAGCGCCTCGAAGAGAGCGCAGGACGTCTCGATCAGGGGATCCTCACTCGTCTGGAAGAAGTGAGTGCGACCCTTGCCGAGCGGACGCAGGGACTCGACGTCGCGATTGGCACTCACGCCGCCGAGGCGGTTCGCGAGATCGAGATGCGCACGCGCGCAATCGGCGACGAACTGTCGAACCGCAGCCGCGATGTCCTCACGCAGCTCGAAGCTGGCAGCACGGGCGTGAACGAGACGCTCGCCGGCCATGTCGAAACGATCCGCCATGCCTTCGACGATCGTGCGGACGTGCTGCGCAGGCTGATCGACGAACGGATCGCAGCCATCGCCTCGACGTTGGACGAGCGTGGAAACACTGTCGCCGGCACGTTGAACGGCCGGATCGCGGAATTGAACCGCTTGTTCGAGACCGAGGCCGGCAACCTCACCGGTTCGCTCGATAAGCAGGGCGAAGCCATTCTCGGCAGCCTGCGCGCCATCGCTTCGGAAACGGACCGCATTCTCGGCGATGGTGCGGGACGTATCGACGACCTCGTATCTCGGCGCACGGGCGAGATTCGTAGCCTGCTCGATGAACGCGTCGATCGAGTCAAACACCTGCTCGACGAGCATCAGGGCACGCTCAACGAGAGCTTCGACAGCCGTATCGCACCGCTGCACGACAGCCTGAGTGATCGGGCCCGCACCTTCGTCGCCACGATCGAGCATGGGGTCGGGCAGGCGACCGGAGCCGTCGAAGCCCACACGACGACTTTCGCCACCCTGTTCGACGAGCGCCTCGGTATCCTGGGCGAACTCGTCGAGGGTCGTGCGCAACGCCTGACGCAGGATGTCGACTCGCGCGCTCAAGATCTGCGCTCGCTGTTCGACGCCATGCGCGCCAGCCTCGACAATCTCGCCGAGGACCGCATCATGGCTCTCACCGAGAAGGTCGACCTCCGGGCCCAGGCGATCGCGGCGGTGTTCGACGAACGCATGCGCGTACTCGACGATCTGGTCGCCGCGAAGGAGACGAGCCTCACGCAGACCTTCGAAGCGCGCAGCGAGGCCTTCACGACCCGTATCGACTCGCGGATGCGCACCTTCGCCAACCTCGTCGCAACCCGCGCCGACGCGCTTGCGGATGCGTTCGATGACCGTCACGATGCGTTCGCGACGCTGGTCGACCAGCGCTTGGCGAACTCGATCGCAGCCATGGATGAGCGCGTGAACCGCCAGGCAGCGCTCGCGAAGGAGCACGCCGTTGCGCTCGAAAAGGCGCTCGACGATCGCAATCAGGCGATTGCCGAGCTGATCGAGAGCCGAAACGCGACGATCGCGGCAAACATCAAGGAACGCACCGATACAGCCATCGGGCTAATCGAGGCCCGCGTCGAGGATTTCTCGCAACGCGTCGGCGGCAGCGCCGAAGCGGTTGCGAAATCGATCGAAGGCGGCACCACGACGATCAGCGAGCTGTTCGACGGACGCGGGAAGGCGGTGGTTCAGGCGATTGCCGGGCATACGAACAGGCTGCGGCAGACCGTCGAGGGGCCGGCGGCCGAGGTTGCCGAAACGCTGGCCGAACGCAGCGAAGCGCTCCGCCGAACCTTCACGGAGCAGGGCACGCCGCTCATCGAGGCGCTGCGCGAGAGGTCCGACGAGTTCGTCGCCCGCACCAACGAATCCGCCCAGAACCTGCGCAACGCGATCGACGCGGGCGCCGCGCAATCGGTCGCGTCCTTGGAGCAGGCGAACAAGGCGCTGAACGACAATCTCGGCGGCGTTCTGCAGCGGATCGAAAACGCCAATGCGGCCATGACGGATCTCGTCGCCGGGGCGAAGGGCAATCTCGGCGAGATCGAGAAGGGCCTTGCCGGCCGGGTCGACCAGATCCAGGTGGCACTCGGAGACATCGCTGGCGAGGCCTTGCGCGCCAACCAGGGCGTCTCGACGCAGGTCGATGCTCTGCGCGGAATCGCCGAAGGCGTGCTCAAGGAAGCGGCCGAGCTCGCTTCCTCGCTCGACGCGCGCGGCCGGACTCTGGGCGAATTGTCCCAGACGCAGGTGCGCAGCCTGTCCGACGCGGCCGGTTCGCTCGAGACGATCGAGGCCCGGCTCGCCGAGACCCTCGCATCCCGGCAGGGCGCTGTGGAAGAGGCGCTGAAAAAGATCGAGCAGCGTTCCAAGACAATCGAGGCCCAGGCCGCGCGCTTCGGCGCGACGGTCGAAGAGACCCTTCGGGCCGCTGAAAGCCGGGCGCGCGAGATCGGCGAGGGCTTGACCGCCAACGCCAAATCCGCGGGCGAAAGCGTGACCGGCGATTTCGAGCGTCTGCGCTCGGATGCCGGCGTGGAGAGCGAGCGCACGGTCTCCGCGGTACGGGCGACAGTCGAAGCGGCTTCGGCGCAGATGATGGCAGCCCTCTCCACCGCCTCGGCCGGGTTCAGTGACTCGGTCGCCAAGATGAGCGAGATGGCTGCCGAGATCCGCCGTGAGCTCGACGAGACGCGCGGCGATCTCAAGCGAGGCGTTCTCGAACTTCCCCGCGACACCCAGGACGCCACGAGCGAAATGCGCAGGGTCGTCGCCGATCAGATCGAAGCGATCAACGCCCTCGCCTCGCTCGTCTCACGCTCCAGCCGCAGCGCCGACATTGCCCAGCCCGAAGCACTCGAGACGCGGCGCGTGGCAGATGCCCGTGGTGGTGGGTCGGTGGCCGAGCCGACCCCACGGACCGCGCCTGCAGCCGCTCCGAGCACCCCGAAACTTGCGCCCCAGGGGCCGTCCCAGGCTCAAGTCAGGATCTCGGCGGCACCGCAATCGCCAGGTTCGAATGGCACAGCGAAGACCGGCCAGCCGGGGAAACGCGGCGACAACCGGGGCTGGCTCTCCGACTTGCTGACGCGCGCCTCGCTCGACGACGAGGATGAGGCTGTGCCCGTGCAGGAGCCCGCTCCTGCTCCTGCGCCGCCTCCGCCGGCGGCAGACACGGCCAAGGCGCAGGCCAGCCGGTCCACGCTCGACACGATCTCGACCGACATCGCGCGCATGGTCGACCATCAGGGTGTCGTCGACGCCTGGGCGCGCTACCGCCGCGGCGATCCGAACCTGTTCGACGACAAGCTCTACACGGCACAGGGGCGCCAGACCTTCCAGGAAATCCAGCGCCGCTACGCGGTCGATGCGGACTTCCGGAGAACGGTCGACCGCTATGTCGGAGAGTTCGAGCGGCTTCTCGGCGACGTTACGCGCAACGATCGCGATAGCCGGCGAGCCGATGCCTACCTGACCTCGGAAACCGGCAAGGTCTACACGATGCTCGCCCATGCGAGCGGCCGGTTCGACGGTCTCTGATCGGGCCAATTCCAGGGGGCACTCGAAACGGTGACCCCTGGTAAAAGGAAGGATCAAAGCAAACCGAGAGCGGCGAGTTCGCGCCGGAGCGGCTCGGGCATCGCGGCCAGATCGCTCATTGCGCGCCGATCGAGATCGCTCGGAGCATCGCGCTGTTCCAGATAGCGCCAACCCTGGAACGGGCGGCACGGCCTCGGCAGCACAGGAACCAGCTCCGGCGCGAAGACGAGGCGGCATCGCCCGATGCCGTCGGTGCCGGTGAACGGCTCGATTGCGGTGATCGGCTGCCGGCAGGCGACCAATCCCTTCATCACCCAGAAGATCGAGCCCTGCCCTGCGATCTCCGAAAATCGCTTGGGGACCATGCGCGTCGTATGGAAGGGAGCCGGGTCTTGGCCGAGGCGTGTTGCCTCGGCTTGATGGCGGGCGATCCGCGCTTCGAGTTCGTCGATCGTCGCGGGGCCGACGCTGAGCTTCAGGAGATGCAGCGGCATGGCGCCCATATAGCAGGGTCAACGCTCCGCCATAGGCGCGAAACGACGCCGCGTCGCCGCAACATCGAGCAAATGGGAGCGCCTTGCGGAAGGGCGCTCTACGAGAAGAGCGCGATCTTCTCTTCGATGCTCAATTCGTCGAGATCGGCAAAGGCCGAGGAAAAATCCTTCGCGCCGGCGTCAGCCTCCGGCTTCATGGTGCGGTGCTCTGCCGGCTTCGGCGGGGCTGCCGTCGCAGGTTCGGGCTCGGCCGGAACGAAGGCGAGATCGTCGACCGCAAAGATCGCGTCGATGCTCGGCATCGGCATCGGCTTCGTCGAGACGGGCGGGGCCGGCGGTTCGAATTCGAGAAAACGATCGACATCGCTCTGGCTGAGATCCGTGACCGGAGGCGCGTCTTTCGGCAGGGTGCTGCGTTCGGTCAGAGGAGCCGGGCTCTCGTCCAGCGGTCCCCAGATCGCGATCATCGAAGCGATGCGCTCCTCGAGATAGCGCAGCGTATGAACCACGCGTCCGGTGCGCTGCGCCGTCAGATCCTGGAACGAGCAGGCCGTGTAGATTTCCGTCGCACGACGATCGAGTTCATCACACAGCGTCTCGTCCGCGCCCCTTTCCCGAAGCGTCCAGGCGACTTCCTGCATGTCCTCGGTCGCGCCGAGGATGTCCGAGGTCGCCCGCTCGGTCGCCCGCACGATCGCGTCGAGGGCTTCGGACGCCGCATTCAGCCGGGTCTGGTCGGTCTCCGGCGCGCTCAGCGCTGCGATCTCGGCCTTGGTGCGCGCGATGGCGCCGGCCATGTCCATCAGATCGTCGCGCAACCGCCCGATGCCGTCGAGCCCGCGCTCGGTCGACACCGCGTTCTCGATCCGCCCGATCGCCTGGAGCAGCATATCGGTGTCAGTGCCCCGCTGGCGCCGTGCGAATTCGGCGAGGAATCGGCGCCCACGCGCGGTTTCCGTGAAGGCCGCCTCGATCTGATCGTACTCGGCCATATCGATGGGCATCTGCGTACCGAACCCTGACATCGATCTCACGCAACATTCGATGGTCATCGGGAGGTGACCGAACATGTCGAGTTTGACAGAACGTCTTTAACGGTGGCTTACGGGTCGCCCGCGCGCATGTCTTCAACGGCGAGCAGGGCGTCCGACCGAGACCTCGACCAATCTCCGTTCATGTGAAGCCCAACGCGCATATCGCGGGCAGCGAAGCCTCCCGCCTGACGCTGCTCTATGGCGCCGTGTTCGTCGAAATCGGCATTGCCATGCCGTTCATGCCAATCTGGCTGAACGCGATCGATCTCGACGCGTCGCTGATCGGCATGATGGTGGCGATCCCGATCCTGGTGCGGATCGTGACCACGGCCCCGCTGATGTCGCTGGTCGATCGAGGATTGCAGCCGAGGCGTCTCCTGATCGCCGGAAGCCTTGGTGTCGCCGTCACCAATGCGTTGATGCCGGGCGCCGTCGGGTTCGGATGGCCCCTGCTCGCGCTCCTCATCGCGTTGAACGCGGTCGCGGGTGCGCCCTTGGTGCCCAGCATCGATTTCCTGACACTGCGGGCGGCGCGAGGCGCTGCCGGGATCGACTACGCGCGGGTGCGGCTTGGCGGTTCGGTCGGGTTCCTCGCGGCCAATCTCGTCGGCGGCGCATTGCTCGGGATTTTCGGGGAACGGCTGGCGATCCCGCTTCTGCTGACGGGACTGGCGCTCATTGCGGCAGCCGTCGCCGCCGTTGCGACAGAGAACGCGGAAAGCCCGAACCGTTCTCGGCGGGAGGGCCCCCGGACGCGTCTGCCGGCAGTCCTCTGGCTATCGATCGCCGCGGCCGCTGCCGTTCAGGCAAGCCATGCCGCCGTCTATGCTTTCGGAAGCATCACCTGGAGCCGGGAGGGCATTTCCGGGAGTTGGATCGGAGCGCTCTGGGCGACCGGGGTCGCCGCCGAGATCGCGCTCTTCGCGGTGATTGGGCGGCTGCCCGCGCCTTGGCGCTCGCCGTTCCGCCTGCTCGGGATCGGCGCATCGGCGGCGATTCTTCGGGCGATCGGCCTGGCCTATGGCGGCCACGCGCTGCCGACGCTCATTGTCCTCCAGAGTCTGCACGCCTTGACCTTCGGTGCCACGCATTTCGGGGCGATGCAGGCGGTCTCGAGCTTTGCGCCGGAGGCGGCACGAGGTCGCGCGCAGGGCACGGCCAGCGCAACCAACGCCCTCGCTTCGGCCTCGGCGACCCTTCTCTGCGGACTGGCCTATGAAAGGCTCGGCTCATCGACGACGTTTCTCATGATGGCCCCGATCGCCTTGATCGGGCTCGCGCTCGTCGGGTTGGCGGCACGCAATGCCCGGCGCGAGAACACGCTTTCGTCACCATGATGCGGTCAAAACGATGTGTCTGCCCGCGGGGTGACTTGCATTCCCTACGACTCGGGTGAGCGGCCAGCGGTTCCTAGTGGAGGATTTCCGGTGCTGAGCGATGCCGGCACGAATACGGCTGACTTCGCAGACGCGATCCTCGATGAGGATAGCGGCCGCTTCGTCCTGACCGGACGATGGACCGCGGACCAGGGTCCTGGCGTCGAGGCGACCTCGGCGAGATTCGCGGAACTCGGCCGCGGCCGACAGGTGTTGATCGACCTCAGCCACGTTGTCCGGCTCGACACGCTCGGCGCCTGGGTTCTCGAGCGGACGCGGGCCGAAATCGAGAGCGCAGGCGGAAAGCTCGCCTATCTCGGTGCGCGCCCGGAACACCGCATCCTGCTCGGCGAGGTCGCCTTGCGTCCGGCCGACCCGCCGCGAAGTCGCCCCGAGGGCTGGATCGTTGCGGGCCTGTCGGCAGTTGGCCGGTCGGTCATCGTCACGGGCAAGGAAGTTTACGCCGGCATCGCCTTTCTCGGCGAGGTCGTCGCGGCCTGCGGCCGGGTCGCCGCGCGCCCCAGGACGTTTCGCTCGGCAGCGCTCGTCAACCAGTTGGAGCAGATCGCCTTTCGCGGCCTGCCGATCATCGCGCTGATCTCGTTCCTCGTCGGCGGCATCGTGGCGCAGCAGGGCATCTTCCAGCTTCAGCGCTTCGGCGCCCAGAGCTTCGTGGTCAATCTCATCGGGCTGCTGGTCCTGCGCGAGCTCGGCGTGCTGCTGACTTCGATCATGGTGGCCGGGCGCTCCGGCTCGGCCTTCACCGCCGAGATCGGTTCGATGCGCATGCGCGAGGAGGTCGATGCTTTGCGGGTGATGGGTCTCGATCCGATCGAGATTCTGATCGTTCCGCGAATCCTCGGCCTGGTCATCGGCTTGCCGCTTCTCGCCTTCGTCGCCTCGCTCTCCGCCTTGGCCGGCGGCGGAATGACCGCGGCGATCTATGGCGGCCTGACGACGGACGGCTTCCTCGCGCGCCTTCAGGCCGCGGTCTCGGTCCACCATCTCCTGGTCGGGTTGATCAAGGCGCCGTTCATGGCGCTGACCATCGGAATTATCGCGACGATCGAAGGTTTCGCAGTGGAAGGCTCGGCCGAGTCGCTCGGGCGCCACGTCACCGCCTCAGTCGTCAAATCTATTTTCATGGTCATCGTGCTTGATGGCCTCTTCGCGGTCTTTTTCGCTGCGATCGATTTCTGAGGTCTGCCCGCGCCCGGCGTTATCGAGCGCTGCGCGGCTGCGGGAAATCGTCACTTCGCAGTGGTCGCCGCGGTGGGTGCCCCTCTTTTCGGACGGATGAGACGTGAGCCCCGCATTGCCGCGACAGCCAAGCCGGGATGCCATCATCCGCGTGCGTGATCTCGTGGTCGGCTTCGGCGCGCGCAATGTCATGAAAGGGCTCGACCTCGACATCTATCGCGGCGAGATTTTGGGGTTTGTCGGCCCATCCGGTCAGGGCAAATCCGTCCTGACCCGCACCATTCTCGGCCTCGTTCCGAAGCGGGCGGGCACGATCGAGATCTTCGGAGAGGATGTCGACGGCCTCACGATCTCCCGGCGCCGGGAGCTGGAGCAGCGCTGGGGCGTGCTCTTCCAGCAGGGCGCGCTGTTTTCCGGCCTCACCGTCAAGCAGAACATCCAGATGCCGATGCGAGAGCATCTGAACCTGTCAGAGCGCCTGCTCGACGAATTCGCGCGCCTCAAGATCGAGATGGTCGGTTTGAAGCCCGATGCCGCGGACAAGCTCCCCTCGGAACTGTCCGGCGGCATGATCAAGCGTGCTGCACTCGCGCGCTCATTGGCACTCGATCCCGAGATCCTGTTCCTGGACGAGCCCACCTCCGGGCTCGATCCGATCGGCGCGGGCGAGTTCGACGAGCTGGTGACGACGCTGAAGCAGACGCTCGGCCTGACCGTGTTCATGGTCACGCACGATCTCGACAGCCTCTACACCGCCTGCGATCGCATCGCCGCGCTCGGCGATGGCAAGATCATCGCCGAAGGGCCGATCGAGGCGATGCTCGCGAGCGATCATCCCTGGCTGCGCTCCTATTTTCACGGCAAGCGCGCCCGCGCGATCGTGCCGAGCACGGCCCATATCGACCGGAGCCCCGTGCATGCCTGAGCTGCAATTGCGGTCAGGGTCACGGGAGGCCGCTTCAAATCATTCTGTGACAACGGCTTCATCCGTCACATTGCGCCGCCTTCTGGCCATGGTCGCCGTTCACGAGTGATCCCATGGAAACCCGTGCCAATTATGCTCTTATCGGCGCGTTCACGATCGCGGTCATTCTCGCGGGGTTCGGCTTCGCGTTCTGGCTGCATGGCGGCTCGCGCGGAAACACGACCCAGGCCTTGCGCATCGTCTTTTCCGGCGGCGTAGGAGGCCTCGCAAAAGGCTCGACCGTTTCGTTCAACGGCATCAAGGTCGGCGAGGCGACGGCGGTTCGCCTGCTTCCGCAGGATCCGCGCCGGGTCGAGGCTCTGGTCGAAGTTCTGCCGACGACCCCGTTGCGCGTCGATACCCGAGCCCGCCTCGATTCTGCGATGCTGACCGGCGTGTCGCAGATCGCGCTGTCCGGCGGCAGCGCCGATGCGCCCGCGCTCAAGTCCGGTGCGAACGGGGAATTGCCGACCATCTTCGCGGATTCGAGCGACATCCAGGACATGATGGCGGCGGCTCGGCAGATCGCGCAGCGCGCCGACGACATGCTGCAGCGCCTCGACAAGGTGATTTCCGGCAACGAGGGCGCCATCAACCGCACGCTGGCCAATGTCGAGACCTTCTCGAAGACGCTCGCCGAAAGCGGCCCGGCGATCGGGGCCTTGGTCAAGGCGATCGACGGCGAGAAGCTCAACCGGATCTTCGACAATGTCGATCGGTTCTCCGTCGCTCTCGCCGCATCGAGCCCCGATATCAAGGCGGGCCTGAGCGATGCCCGCTCCCTGGCAGGCAAGCTCAACGCCTCGGCTGATCGTGTCGATGCCGTGCTGAAGGGTGCCGAATCCTTCCTCGGATCGGCTTCTGGCGAGAAAGGCAGCAGCGCCTTCGCGGAAGTGCGCGATGCAGCGATCTCCGTGCGCGATGCCGGCCGGGCCTTCCGGGCTCTGTCGGAGAACCTCGACAAGCGCACCGCAAACATATCGCAGAGTTTCGGACGCCTGAGCGGCAGCAGCCGCCGCGAAGTCGAGGCTTTGGCAACCGATGGCCAGCGCACGCTCGGCACGCTGAACCGTGCGGCCAAGAGCCTCGAACGTGACCCCTCTCAGGTCATCTTCGGCGGCAAACCGTCCTTGCCGGAATACAAGGGTGGACACTGATCGCCGTCGGGCACCCGCAAGGTGCCGTAGCGCACGGCAAAGCTTGAGCTTTGCATTATTTTCGGTTTGGTAGACCGGCTTCGGACAATCATCGGTGCTCGTGCGTATGACGCCTCTCCCGACATGGCTTCGGCATACGGTCCGGCCTGTTCGGTCGGGGGCGCACGCGACGCTTGCGGCGGTGATGCTTGTGAGCCTGGGCGGATGCGGCGGCGGCAGCGCGCCGCTGACCTTCGACCTCGCGGCACTTCCCGGGACGCCTCGCGGCAGCACGAGCGCGCGTTCGATCGTCGTCGCGGAGCCGGTCGGCTTGCAGCCGCTCGAAGCCGACCGGCTGATCGTGCGCGAACCCGGTGGCTCGCTATCCTTCCTCGGCGGCGGTCAGTGGGCGGATCGGCTCCCTCGCCTCATCCAAACCCGCATCATACAGAGCCTTGAGAATTCCGGTCGGCTCGGCTCGGTCACGCGTCCTGGCGACAAGGTCGCCTCGGACTACGTTCTGGTGAGCGAAATCCGGGAATTCGACATCGCCGCCGGCTCGCACGAAGCGGTGGTCGACATGTCCGTAAAGGTCATCGCGGACGGGTCCGGCAAGGTCGTGAATGCGAGGGTCTTCACCGCACGGGTGCCGATACCCAAGGTCGATGCCCAGAATGCCGCAGTGGGTCTCGATTCTGCGCTCGGCCAAGTCCTGGCCGACCTCGTGCGCTGGGTAAACACGTCCCGATAACTATCGGAGCGCGCGACGTATTGTGAAACGTCGAAGCGGCTCGAACTTGGCGGCTTTGCCGCCGTATCAAGCGCTCGAGCACGAGCTATTCCATCACAGCCGCCTTCATGATGACGACCATGGTCGCGCGCGCCGGTTCATTGCCGATGCAGCGCACGGAATGCGGCCGATCACAGCGATAGCGCAAAGTCTCGCCGGCCCTGGCCCGCTGAATCTCGCCGCTGACATCCACCTCGAACGCGCCCTGCAGGACCGAAAGCGACTCGACCGAGCCGCGCTGGTGCGGGTCCGACTCGAGCACGCCTCCCGGCTCGGCGGTCACGTCGTACCATTGCAGCCATTCGACGGTCTTGATCCAGCCGATGATCGCCAGCCGTATCTTGCCGTCCTCGGAAACGAGGTTCGGCGTATCGGCACGCGTCGTACGCTCGATGAACGGCTCTTCGTCGCTCGTAGCGAGAACGCGTTCGATCGAAACGTCGAGCGCCTGGCTCAGGCGCCAGATCGTCGCCAGCGTCGGGTTGGTCTCGTTGCGCTCGATCTGGCTGATGATCGACTTGGCAACACCTGATTGCTCCGCGAGTTCGGAGAGCGACAGATTGTAGGCCTTGCGCAGCCGCTGAATCGTCTTGCCGAGTTGGCCGGAGAGAACCTGCGCTCCGCTACCCATATCCTTCGGCCGGCCTCGCTCGAGCCCGATCACGGTATCTTGCATCACTCTGGTCCGCGCTGGCTCGATCCGTTAATCCGAACGAGCGTTTGCTCCATCAAACGCAAATGTCTGCCGGACGCAACCCAATCGATTGGCAAAGACGCACCGAAATATCGGTAAACAGAATTAAATTCCTAGATCGAAGTACGACCAGTGCAAAGCTTGCCTTGCTCGCCGGTTGACCGCCCGCCGAATCCAGATCGTCTGTCGGAAAGCGACAATCATCTTCGCGAAAGCGCGTTCAGAGCCGGATCCGATCGCATTGGACCGGATGCGCCGAACGATATGCTTGCGGAGTGGCCAGACCAGGAACCGGCGATCTTCCTGCCGAAAGAGGGCTAGCCCCACAACGCATGGAAATGGTGGATCGGTCCGCTACCCTGCCCGATCGGAACGAGGTCCGCCGATCGTATCGCGGACGTTACGAAGAGCTTTGCCTTGGACACGGCATCCGTCAGTTCGAGGCCGTGGGCAAGACCCGCTGCGATGGCCGAGGAGAGCGTGCAGCCGGTGCCGTGACTGTTTTTGGTTGCGATTCGTGGCGCAGCGAAGCGGCGCAACGTGCCGTCGGCCAACAGGAAATGATCGACACTCTCCGTTCCGTCTGCATGGCCGCCTTTGATGAAGACGGCGGGCGCCCCCATTGCCAGAAGCCGGCGCGCTTGCCCGACGGCATCGATTTCGCGCGCGGCGACGGGCTCGTCGAGGAGCGTCGCGGCTTCCGGCAGGTTCGGCGTGATCACGCTTGCGAGCGGCATGAGCTCGTCTTTGAGCACCGCGACGGCTTCGTCGGAGATCAGCCGGTCGCCGCTGGTTGCGACCATCACGGGATCGAGAATGACGGGGATGGCAGAGGCGTGCCGCCTCAGCCTCTCCGCGACGGCGCGGATCGTGTCGGGCTGGGACAGCATCCCGATCTTCACCGCCTTGACCGCTAGGTCGGCAAAGACGGAGTCGATCTGCGCCGCGACGAATTCCGCAGGCACGTCGTGGATCGCCTGCACGCCTTGGGTATTCTGTGCGGTGAGCGCGGTGATCACGCTGGCGCCGTAGACGCGCAGAGCGGCGAAGGTCTTGAGGTCCGCCTGGATCCCCGCCCCTCCACTCGAATCGGAACCGGCGATCGTGACCGCGATCGGTGTCATGGAACGCTCGCCTCCCCGTCTGCCGGTCCGGCGCGTTGCCGGATTTACGGAGCGGATTGCCGGCTCTTCAGAGCTTGGTCGATCCGGGCGCGCAAATCTCGCGCCTGCTCTTCGACACGTCCACCCTTGAACAGGGCCGAGATCAGCGCAACACCATCGACGCCGGATTCGATGACCGATGCGACGTTATTCGCCTCGATCCCGGCGATCGCCCCGAGAGGCAGCCCGGTGCCACGGGCGAGCCGAGCGCGAAAGACAATCTGCCGAAGTCCGTCGAGCCCGACGGGACCATCCGCGTTGAACTTGCTCCTGGTCTCGAACACTCCGCCGATACAGGCATAATCGACCGGCATGCGGTACAGTTCGTCGGCATGGCCTCCCGTCTTGACGGTCAGCCCGACGATCGCAGAGGCACCGAGCAGCCGTCGCGCGTCCTCAGGATGCAGATCCCCCTGTCCGAGATGCACGCCTTCCGCCCCGGAGGCGAGCGCGAGATCGACCCGATCGTTGATGAGGACAGGCACGCGCCCATCGACAGCGGCGCGGATCGCGCGGATGCGACAGAGTGCGGCCCTCGCATCGATCAACGCCTTGTCGCGATATTGCAGCAGCGTGCAGCCTCCGGTGACGGCCCGAGCCGCGAGCGCGGCGAGATGGGCGGGGTCCGATCCGAGACTCTCGACATCGAGCAGCCCATAGAGGCGCAGATCGACCGGATTGAGCGTACTCGGCCGTCCGATGCCCATCACTCCAGCCAAACTGCACCTCCTTCAATGATGGCGGGATCGTAGCGAGAATCACAGAATCGGAATTCTGTCCGATCAGCACCGGCAGCGTCCAGACAGCGTGGGCTGGGCGGTCCTCGAATGGCGGAGAGCCTTTGCCGAACGTCGACGCAATCGGGTACCGATTTAGATCAGGAAGCAGAAAACGGGAAACCGACTCGTCGAAACCCTCTTGCGACGACAAGGACTTAAAACGTAGCGGCCTTCGCCGAAAGGCCGTGCGACGCAGAGGACGCTTCTCGGCACCAGCAGGAGCACAGCGCATGGACGTCGCGGTCTTGCCGTCTGTCATTCGTCGATTCTGATCGAGTGCCGTTGACGCATCGTCCTGACCCACCGCTATAGCATCGCTGAGGTTGGCCGAGCGCGTACGCTGGCCGCATCCACAGCATCGCAACGTCGAGCAGGTCTGCGAAGGCGTGCCTTCACCATGGTCGAGGCAATGACCACCGCGAAATTGGCCCAGATCGAGATGGGTACGGCGTCAAGCCGCAGGGTCGCCCATACGTCGTCCGTCGGGCTCGTGGCTGTCATCGTGGCGACCACCGACGGCGAGCCGCGGGCATTGACGGTCCCCGTTGCGAACCAATCGAAGGGACGAGAAATCGGGCTTCCGGCCGGCCCTCTGGTTCCCGAACACGCAACGCTGGAGCGCGGGCTACGCGCCTGGGTGGAGCAAAAGACCCATCAACGTCTCGGTCACGTCGAACAGCTCTACACGTTCGGCGATCGGGACCGAAAGGCTGGCGGCCCCGAGGCAGTTCACCTTCTCTCGGTGGCCTATCTCGCGCTCGTGCGGGAGGCTCGGCCGGCGGATACGGCGGAAGCGGCATGGCGCAACTGGTACAGTTTCTTGCCTTGGGAAGATTTTCGCGAGGGTCGGCCTGCCGCCCTCGCTGTGATCGAGCCGAGACTGGAGGCTTGGGTCGCTGGCGCGCCGGATCCGGCAACACGGCGGCAACGCGCGGATCGCGTCGGGCTGAATTTCGGCACCGGCAGTTCCTGGAACGAGGAGCGTGTGCTCGAGCGCTACGAGCTCATGTTCGAGGCAGGTCTGATCCCAGAGGCAAGGGGCCAATCGGGAACGGCATCCGAAACGGAGATCGAAACGACCGGACGGCCGATGGCGCTCGACCATCGCCGGGTGCTCGCAACGGCGATCGGCCGATTACGCGGCAAGATCAAATACCGGCCGGTCGTTTTCGAATTGATGGCACCGACCTTCACCCTGCTGCAGCTCCAGCGCACGGTCGAAGCGCTGTCGGGCACGCGGCTTCACAAGCAGAATTTCCGCAGGCTCGTGGCCCAGCAGGGGCTGGTGGAGGAAACCGACGACATCACGAGCGGTGCAGCCGGCCGCCCTGCCCGTCTCGTACGGTTCCGTCGAGAGGTGCTGCTCGAGCGACCGGCACCCGGCGTGCGCCTGACTCCGACGCGCAGGACGACCTGACATCAGGCGCAATCGAAACGTCTCAGGTCTTCAATCCGCTGGATCGAAGGCAGCGAAGCGAACTTCGCGCATCAACTGTCCCGTTTGCGCGATGAACCCCGCTTCCTGTCCGCGGTGACGGGCTGCTCCGTTTTGGGTCCCGCCGCTTTGGCATCATTCTCGGGCTCAGGATCGATCTTGCTCGGCGATCTGCGGCGCTGCTGGCCGAGACCGAGTGAGCGGGCGAGTTCGGAACGCTGCTCGGAATAGCCTGCAGAGGTCATCGGATAATCGACAGGAAGACCCCACTTAGACCTGTATTGCTCGGCAGATAATCCTCTCAAAGTAAGATGCCGACGAAGGGTTTTATACGGCTTCCCATCTTCGAAACTTACCAGATAATCGTGCGAAATTGATCGCTTGATTTCTTGTGTCGATACCTTGTGCGGCTCCCCATCGGAGACTTTGACGGGCAGCACCGAAATGGTCTGGATAGCCCCATGAACGTCGCCAAGAAGTCTTGGCAAATCCGCACTCTGTATATGATTGTTGCTCACATAGGCAGAAACAATGTCTGCTACGAGTACGATGAGACGGTCGCCGACCGCGCCAGATTCGCTCATGGATACCTCGTGCGCGCTGCAGTGTGAGAAAGCGGCGACGGTAATCTCAGGTCCGGCTTCGAGCAAGTCGAATTATCGCATTAATAATGATTAATGGCGTAATAACGCCGTGATAACGCTTAGCTCTCCGCTAGATTGCGAAACTAGATGAACTAGAATCGGAAGCCAACGCTACCACTTAGGATGTTTTTTCAGTAAACCAATGGCTACTCGCGGCCTGTAGTCGCAGGCTTCAAGTCATTCTTATGCCTAATGAATCGACGACCAACTGCTAAATTTGGACAACTGACAAGATGTTATGAAGAATTTCGACGTGGTAACGCCGAAACGTCCCATTCGACAAAAATCCCGCAACTTTTACGGGAACGAGATGAATTGTCGCGGCCAGCGGAATGATGCAGCTTCTTCGCTGCGTCAGTTTGATCGATACGTTCGGAACTCGACTCGGAATAGCGCTCGACCGAGGGGAGGTATGCCGTCGCTTAACCGAGCCCGAGCATCAGGCCGATATTCTGAACGGCCGCGCCGGACGCCCCTTTTCCGAGATTGTCGAGGCGGGCGACCAGAACAGCCTGCGAGCCGGATTCCGACCCGAATACACGCAGCTCTAGCTCGTCGCTGTCGTTGAGTGCTTCCGGCTCGATCTTCCCCGTATGCGGGCCGCGAACGAGCCGGACCAGGGGCGACTGGCGGTACCGATCGGCAAGTGCGGCCTCGAGATCACTGGCCCTCTGACCGTCGAGGTGGAGCGGAATGCTGACCAGCATGCCCTGCCGGAACTGGCCGACAGAGGGGACGAAAATCGGCCGGCGCGAGAGCCGGGAATAGGTCTCGATCTCGGGCAGGTGCTTGTGGGTCAGACCGAGGCCGTAAAGTTCGAAGGCGGGGCCATTCCCGCTCTCGAAGGTTTCGATCATGCTCCGGCCGCCGCCGCTATAACCACTGACCGCATTGATGCTGATCGGGGTGTTTGCGGCGATCAGGCCTGCATCGACGAGCGGACGCAGAAGGGCGATGGCGCCTGTCGGATAGCAACCGGGATTGGCGACCCGTGCGCTGGCGCGAATGATGTCGGCCTGATCCGCGGTCATCTCCGGGAACCCATAGGCCCAGCCCGGCGCAATGCGATGCGCCGTGCTCGCATCGAGGATCCGCGGACCACCGGCGGGCAAGGTGTCGGCGAGCGCGACCGTCTCCCGAGCGGCTTCGTCGGGCAGGCACAGCACCACGAGATCGACATCGGCGAGGAGCGCCTTCTTGGCGTCGACGTCCTTGCGGCGTTCATGCGGAATACTGACGAGTTCGATCCGTCCGTCGCGCGCCAGACGCTCACGGATACCGAGCCCCGTGGTCCCGGCTTCGCCATCGATGAAGACTGACGGTTTCCCGCCCTTGCCCAACGCCGACATGATTGCACCGTTTGATCGAAGTGACGGGCGGCATCAAAAGGCAGCCCGCTCCAGCGCAGGTGGAACCTGCATCGCAGCGAGTCAATGCTCCGCTCAGATCGGTCGCGAAGCGGCACCGTCGCGGCAAACTCCGAGCCGGCATGTCACAGGCGGCCGAAGAAATGTGCGAGCCGTTCGGTAGCTGGCTTCGAAAAACGGGTCAGGCCAACCTGCGTCAGCACATCAGCGTTTGCGCGGCGTGGCGAGGCTGGCCTCGCGCAGGAGAGCGTTCAACCGCTCGCTATCGAACCCGTTCGGGGCCCGGGTAGGCATTGCCTTCGGCCCTTCCAAATCCTGCCGCACGGTTCCAGTCGCGGTCGGCTCCACGACCGGGGCTCGGGCCACCCGTCGGGTCGGCTCTACGGCAACCGACTGACGAACGAGATTTGGCGCGATGACCGATTGGGCAAGCCGGTCAGCACTCACAAGGGCGACTGCGGTGGTGCTCAGACCAACCGTCGCCAAGAAGGCAAATACGCGCAAGACACTCAATGAACGCTTCCCAGTTGACCTTACGCAACCAAGGCTGTGTGGGCGAGCCGGCATTGCGGCCAAGAACAGACGCCAGGACGGTAAATCGTGACGGTAAAGAAATTGGTCACGACATCTGCGGCCCATCGGCCGTTGCGGCACACTACCGGACGAGAATCTGTCGGCACGCCGATCTGGTTTCGACGATTTTTGGGACAGGGCCTCGTCACCCACCTGCCCTCTGCTTGGCTGCCATCTCGGTCCGTGGCTTGACGCAGGCTCGGGCGCCAGGCTGAAAAGGCCGGCATCGAGCAAGCTTGGCCAATGTCGAAAACCACTCCCACCGATCGCGGACGCTTCGGCGCCGATACACGCCTCGTCCTCGCAGGCCGCGATCCGGCAGCGCAGCACGGCTTCGTCAACACGCCGATCTACCGCGGCTCGACCGTTCTCTATCCGACCTACGACGACATCAAGCACCGGCGGGGACGCTACAATTACGGCACCTCCGGCACGCCGACCATGGACGCGCTGTCCGAAGCCTGGACCGAAATCGCCGGGGCGGCGGGGACAGTGCTGACGCCGTCAGGATTGTCGGCCCTGACGGTCGCGCTGATGGCCTGCGTAAGTGCCGGCGATCACCTGCTCGTCACCGATTCTGCCTATCGCCCCACCCGGATCTTTTGCGACGGCGTGCTGAAGCGCTACGGCGTCGAAGTCGAGTATTACGACCCGCTCGTCGGCGCGGGGATTGCCGATCTGGTGCGCGACAATACGCGCGCCGTCCTCGTCGAGGCGCCGGGCTCCCAGACTTTCGAGATGCAGGACGTGCCGGCTATCGCGGAGGCGATGCATGCGCGCGGCGGCGCCGTCGTCATGGACAATACCTGGGCGACGCCCCTGCTCTTCCCGCCGCACGAGCGCGGCGTCGACATCGCCGTCGAAGCGGGCACGAAATACCTGTCGGGCGGGTCCGATCTTCTGCTCGGGCTCGTCTCGGCGACGGCGCGCTGGTATCCCGCCGTCAAGCGAACCTTCGAGCATTTTGCGCCCTGCGCCGGGCCGGAAGACATCTTTCTGGGGCTGCGGGGCCTGCGCACGATGGGCCTGCGGCTACGCGAGCATGGAGCACGCGGCATCGCGATGGCCGAATGGCTCCAGGCGCGGCCGGAGGTGCACAAGGTCTTGCACCCTGCCCTGCCCTCCGATCCGGGCCACGAAATCTGGAAACGCGATTTTTCCGGCGCCTCCGGGCTTTTCGGCGTGATCCTGGAACCGGTGCCCGAGACGGCGCTCGCGGCCATGCTCGACGGGCTCGAACTCTTCGGGATGGGTTTTTCCTGGGGCGGCTTCGAGAGCCTGGTGATTCCCTTCGACCCGACCCCTTACCGCACGGCGACCCGTTGGGACGCCGCTGGCCCGGCGTTGCGGTTCCATATCGGGCTCGAGGACCCCGAGGACCTCAAGGCCGATCTCGAAGCGGGATTCGAGCGGATGCGGGCGGCGGCGTAACGCACTTACCAGCGCTATTGCGAGGCCTCGTGGCCGGTGTTCCTCAGGGCCTCAGGCTCGTCCCGCCTCTTGTATCTTCGCACGCCGCCTTCCGCGAAAGATCAGGATGAGGTTGCGGACATAGATGAAGGTCGAGAGCGCCTGTCCGACGATGATCACCGGTTCGCGTCGCACCAGTCCGTAGACGAGCGTCATCAGCCCGCCGAGAATCGACAGGAACCAGAACGACAGCGGCATCACGCTGCGGCCTTCGCGCTCGCTCGCGATCCATTGCAGGATGAAGCGTGATCCGAACACGATCTGCGCCATGATGCCGAAGACCAGCCAGAAATCGAACCGCGTGACGAATACGTCGTAGAAATAGGCCGGCAGGTCCTCGGCAAGCTGCATCAGCATCGGGTCAACCGGCCCTCTTGTCCGTCATCGTCGCCGGCTCTGGCACGATTTCCGTAGCGACAGGCATCACCTTCCCCCGGCGGATCAGCCACCAGACGCCGCCGAGATCGAGCAGGCCGACCCAGAGACGATCGAACAGGCCGTATTTCGAGATGCCGCTCATACGGGCGCGGTCGACGACGTCGCGATGGACGACCTGGTAGCCTTCGCGCGCCACCAAAGCCGGCATGAATCGATGGAGCCCGTCGAAATGCGGGAGCGCGAGGTAGAGATCGCGGCGAAACAGCTTGAACCCGCAGCCGGTATCCCGCGTCGCGTCTTTCAAGATCCGTTTGCGCACGCCGTTCGCGATGCGTGATTGCAGCGATTTCAGCCTGCCGTCTTTCCGGCCGAGGCGCTGACCCTGTGCAAGACCGACCCGCTCTCCCCCCTCGACGACCGCCGTGAAGAGCACGGGCAGAAAGGCCGGATCGTTCTGGCCATCGCCGTCGATCGTCGCGACGATAGGCCCTTTGGCATGGCGCACGCCGGTCCGCACGGCTGCGGCCTTGCCGGCGCATCGGTCATGCCGGAGCACCCGCAGCCAGGGACGCGCGGCCCGCACCGCTTCGAGCTCGTCCAACGTGCCGTCCGTGGAGCCATCGTCGATGAAGATCGTCTCGAAGGGTTGAAGCTCCGCGCAGGCGCGCTCGATCTCGGCGACGAGTGGCGCAATGTTGCCGGCCTCGTCCTTGACCGGGATGACGATGCTGAGCCGAACCGGCCCCGAGGCGGCCACGTTCGCGTCATTCATGGTGCCCGTCCAGGTAGAGGCACTTCGTCACGTGAGATGCCGCGATAGGCATCGACCGTGGTGTGCCGGCCGGTATTGATGTTGAATCCCGTGACCTGATCCACCCGCGTCGGATTGATCCCGGCTGCAGCTGTTGCCGATCCGAAATCGGCCGCCGATCGCTGCTCGACGAACAGGAGGCGGCACCCGCCGCGAGTGAGGAAATCCGCGGCTTCCTTTGCCGTGTTCAGGTGGATCAGATCCGTGCCGATCAGAAAGACCAGGCTAGGCTCGCGGTAACCGAGGCTCGCGACTTGTTCGGCCTTGCACGGCAGTGCGTCGCGTATCGCAGCCAGGCGCGGCGAAACCTTTAGGCTCGGGATGCTCAATTGCGCCAGGCCGAGAACAGCCGGTGAGAGGCACAGCGAGGCTGCAACAGCGAGAACGAGTGCCACTTCCGTCCCACGGCGAACGAAGGCGGACCAGGACAGCCACGCGAGAAGGCAAGACAGGACGAGGAGCGGAAGTGCCGACCAAGGCACCATCCGATCGAACGACCAGGCGACGGCGCACAGCCCGATCGTCAGCCCAAACGGGATCAGAAGGACGAGACCGGCGACCAGGCCGGCGCCCCGCCGATCGGGTCCAAGCCCACCCTGCCTGGCGGCCAGCACGGTCAGGATCGCCAGCGCCGGCAGCAGCGGCAGAACGTAATGCGGCAGTTTGGTCGCGACGATCTCGAAGACCAGCCAGGACGGGAGCACCCAAGCGGCCAAAATAGCAACGCGATCCTCGCGGCGATGCGCCCAGGCGAAGGGCAGGCTGAGCGCGGCGAAAGCCGCTCCCGGCCAATAGGTTGCGAAGAAGGCGACGAGATAGGTTCCGGGGGGCGCCCAATGCTTCTCGGTGCCGCTCCCGACCTTTGCCAGCATGTCCTTGCCGACGGCCTCGGTGAAGAAGGTGCCGCCGGTCTTGACGGCGATGGCGATGAACCAGGGTGCGACGACGGCAAGGGTCAAAAGCGCACCGAGGCCTGGCCTCGTCGCCAGTAGCCAGCGTGCCGAGCGTTCGCGGACCGACAGGACGAGGCACGCGAGTCCGACGAACATCGGCACCATCGGTCCCTTGACGAGAATGCCGATGGCGAGAGCAATCCAGAAGATCAGCACCGTCTGCAGGGACAGCGTCCGGCTCGCCCGGTCCAGATAGATACGCGCGAGTGCGCCGAAGGCGGCCACGGAACAGGCCGTCAGCAGCGCATCGGTCTTGGCGAGCCTCGCCTCGGCCGACAGCATGATACAGGCGCCGAACAGCATCGCTGCGAGCAGCGCACCGCGCCGATCGAGGAAGGCCAGAGCCGCCCAATAGCTCAGCAGCACGGCGGCGAGCGCGCCGAGCAGCGAGGGAATTCGGTAGAAAAGGATCCTGTTGCGCGCGTCCGGCAGTCCGATTGCTTCGGCTGCGGAGACCACCGCGACCTGCGCCCAATGGATTCCCACCGGCTTCTTGTTCCGGGCTTCGCCATGGAAGCGGATCGAGACGAAATCGCCCGTCTCCAGCATCTGCTTGGAGGCCTGCGCGAAGCGCGGCTCGTCGCGATCCATCGGCTGCAGCGTCGAGATGCCGGGCAGGAAGCAGACGAGCCCGAGCACCAGCAAGATAGCGCAGGCATAAGCGTGACTGCGGGCGCCAAACCCCAGCAATCCGTCAGTGAGGCGAACGGCCCAGGCAGGGGCGTAAGGCTCCGTGTCCCGAGGTCGGCCGATCGTCGTGCTCGCCACGTCGCTCATGCCCGCATGCGAAGAATGGCGGCTGAGGCGCGCCGAGAGGACGATGGCAGGAAGCGTTGTCGAGGCGCGTGGGACATCGTCCGAGCCGTGCTCGTGTCAGGCCGATTGCGCCCTTTGCAGCGAGGCCGGTTGCGGGAATGGGCGCCCCAAGAGTGCCGCCGTGTCGATGATCGGCCTACGAATGTCAATCTCGGCTGGTCATCCCGCACGGCACCCTGGCCAGACCTGGGATCGCAAACGAGCCATGCGGCAGTGCGGTAGCCGAAACGGCGCGCACGCCCTATATCGGCCCGATGAGCAACAATTCAGCAAACCCCTACACCCTCGAAATCGCGGCCTGTGATCGCCCGGCTGGACATTTCACCTGGGCAATCCGCAAGAACGGAAAGCTCTATCAAAGGGCCGACCGTCTGCAGACGACGGAAGAAGCTGCGGAGCGCAGCGGACTTGCCGCGATCGAGAAACTCCTCAACGGACACGACCGCTAACAGCTCGGTCGGCAGGTTGATCCTTTCGGGGCGCCAAGACTGCGCCCTGGAACGCCGTCCATTACAGATGTGATTTCTACCCTGCGTGGATGGCTCCGCGCGGGGATTTCGCGTTGATCGGTCATTGCAGCGCGGTAGTGTCTCCCGACAACGAGGGAGGCGATGCCATGGTGCAGGACAGATCGGGGCGTTCCATCTACGACCAGGATCTCGATCGCAATCCTGCGAATTTCCAGCCGCTGACGCCGCTGATCTTCCTCGACCAATCGGCCAAGGCGTTCCCCGAGCGGATCGCCGTGATCCATGGCGGATTTCGGCGAACCTATGCGGAACTCTATGCGCGTGCCCGGCGGCTCGCCTCGGCGCTCGCGGCGCGCGGTATCGGAAAGGGCGACACCGTCGCCGTGCTGCTCGCCAACACGCCGGCGATGGTCGAATGCCACTACGGTGTGCCCATGTCGGGCGCCGTGCTCAACACGCTGAACACGCGCCTCGATGCCGCAGCGCTTGCCTTCTGCCTCGATCATGGAGAGGCGAAGGTCCTCATCACGGACCGCGAATTTTCCAAGCTCGCCGGTCCAGCGCTCGAACGCGCTTCGGTGAAGCCGCTCGTGATCGATTACGACGACCCTGAATTTCGCGGTGATGGCAAACGGCTTGCCGAAATCGAGTACGAGACCTTCCTCGAATCGGGCGACCCCGACTACGAATGGGCTATGCCCGAAGACGAGTGGAACGCGATTTCGCTCAACTACACGTCAGGCACGACGGGCGATCCGAAAGGCGTGGTCTACCATCACCGCGGCGCCGCACTGCTCGCGCTGGGAAATGTCATCACCGGAGGCCTTCCGCAGCACGCCGTCTATCTCTGGACCTTGCCGATGTTCCACTGCAACGGCTGGTGTTTTCCCTGGACCCTGTCGGTCGTCGCCGGAACGCATGTCTGCCTGCGCCAGGTCCGTGCGCCCGCGATGTTCGAGGCCCTGGCCGAGCACAAGGTCACGCATCTGTCCGGCGCCCCGATCGTGATGTCGACGCTGCTCAACGCGCCCGACGACGAGAAGAAGCCCCTGCCCCACCGCGTCCGCTTCCTCACGGCCGCAGCGCCGCCGCCCGAAGCGGTGCTCTCCGCGATGGATGAGGCCGGCTTCGACGTCACGCATCTCTATGGGCTGACGGAGACCTACGGCCCCGCCGTCGTGAATGCCTGGCATCTCGATTGGGACGATCTTCCGGCGGGCGAGCGCGCGGCCAAGAAGGCACGCCAGGGCGTGCGCTATCCGGTGCTTGAAGGGCTCGACGTGCGCGATCCGGACACGATGGCCTCGCTACCGGCCGATGGCGAAACCATCGGCGAGGTCATGTTCCGCGGCAATGTGGTGATGCGCGGTTATCTCAAGAACAAGGCCTCGACGGAGGCCGCCTTCGCCGGTGGCTGGTTTCATTCCGGCGATCTCGGCGTGAAGCATCCCGACGGCTACATACAATTGAAAGATCGCTCGAAGGACATCATCATCTCCGGCGGCGAGAACATCTCCTCGATCGAGGTCGAGGACACCTTGTTCAAGCATCCTGCCGTCGCCGCTGCGGCCGTTGTCGCCAAACCCGACGACAAATGGGGCGAGACGCCCTGCGCCTTCGTCGAACTCAAAGACGGCAAGGAGGTCCCGGCCGACGAGTTGATCGCCTGGTGCCGCGATCGGCTCGCCTCCTACAAGTTGCCCAAGCAGGTCGTTTTCGGCGACTTGCCGAAAACCTCGACGGGCAAGATCCAGAAATTCGTCCTGCGCGAACGCGCTCGCGACCTCTGATTCACCGTGGGATCGAACCTGCCTCGCACAGGGAATTCGATCGAAGCGAATCATCTGCAACGGTCGAACTGCCACGCTTGATGTGCGCAATCGCACAGTCTCGGCCGACCACCTCGCCATAAATACGTCACCGAGGCGAGGTGCTGAAGCCTATTGGCTCCGGCCGGATCGGGATTTTGCGATGATCGTTCGCGCGTTGATGGCACTTGGCGTTTCGAGTGCGGTCTTTGTTGCCGCCCCCTCCTCCGCCCAGGACATGATCTCTCCCTACAGCGTGCTTGCCGGAAAGAGCGGAAGCGGGTTTTCGGACCGCACGGCGCGGATCGTCTCGATCATGGGACCTGAGTTGGGCAGTGGGGGGCCGCTGAGAATTTCGGCGAGAGTCCATCCGCACCGCGCCCTTCGGCACGATGCCAACGCGTCGGCCGGGTTCCGTTGAGCGCAGTCGAAGGATGTCAGGATCCTCTGACCATACCGACAATTCGCCTTTCTGACCCAACCGCTTAATCGCCTCGCGTTCCGGTCTCTTGAGACCGAGAAACCACACCGGACACCAAGCGTCGTGAAAGGCGGATTGGTGCCCTTGCGCTGGCAAAGCTGCCCGACCAGGATCCCGCGCGGTTCACGGGGAGCGTCGGTGCGGTGCCCAGCGACTTGAATCTCACGGCCTGGGTGCTGTTGTGGATCGCAGCACTCTCGAGCCTCGGGACGTTCATCCTCACTTTTCGACGTGATCGGCAAGCCAGGCGCAAAGCGCGGCTCGAGGAGGAACGCGTCTGGTCGCTTCAATGGGCCGACTATCTCGACGACGCGCCCTACGCATGCCTTCGCCTGCGCCTTCACGACGTCGAGCTGCACAAATGCCGGCTCAAATCGGTGACGATCACGAAACCGGGTGGAGCACGCATCCTGCCGCTGACCTGGGTGCAGAAGAGTGCGGACGAGCCGTGGCAGAAGCGGGCGAAGGCGGACACCACGGGGCTTGGTCGCCGCATTGAACTCCAGCGGGATCTCGACGGTTCGACCGCGCGATTTGCCGGCCAGCAATACGACGATGCCTTCTTCTACGTACTCATCCCGACAAAGCCGCGGTTCAGTTTCTCGAACCACACGTCGGTCAGCGTCGTCTGCCGCGTTGCGGAAATCTCGCGCAAGAGCCGCCGACGAAAGATCACGCTGACCAGCCCGCCGGTCGATTGGGCGAAGCCTGCGATCGTGAAACCGCAGGACCTCCAACCGAAGATGTGAGCCTTCCCTGCCGGATGCGTCGACTCAGCGGCCGCGATCCGTGGCGTCAGGGGTTGGCCCCGACCGCCGATCTGAGCACCGGCGTCCAACGGGCGACTTCGCTTTCGACGAGCTTCTGCAAGGCTGCGGGCCCGGCCTCGTCGCCTTGAGGCACCGTGCCGCCGAGTTCGAGGATGCGCTTTTTGGCTGCGTCGTCCTTGAGCGCCTTGTCGAGCGCGTCGACGATCTTGGCCCTTACCTCCTGGTCGAGCCCCTTGGGCGCGAAGACCGCGTTCCAGGCACTGACTTCATAGCCATTCAGGCCCGCCTCCTTGGTCGTGGGCACGTCGGGCAGCGAGGGCGAGCGCTCGGGCGTCGCGATCGCATAGGCCTTGATCGTGCCGCCGGTGATCTGGGGCGCGACGTTGACGATCTGGTCGGTCATGAAATCGACCTGGCCGGCCATCAGGTCGTTCAGGGCCGGTCCGGTGCCGCGATAGACCACGAGCGTCGGTTTGGCGCCGATGATCGAATCGAACAGCACGCCGGTCGAATGCGAGACCGAACCGACACCGGCATGCGCCTGGTTGATCGCCGGGCCACGCGCCTTCAGCATTTCGATGAATGCCTTGAGATCGGGGGCCTCGAAACCCTTCCTCGCGACGATCACGATCGGCGTACCGGCGGCAAGTCCGATCGGATCGAAGCTCGTCGCCGGATCGTATTTCAGTCCCTTGAACAAGGCCGGAGCCGCGCCGTGCGTGCCCATATGGCCCATCATGATGGTGTAGCCGTCGGGCGCCGCCTGCGACGCGCGCGTGATGCCGGTGGTGCCGCCCGCGCCGGTGACGTTCTCAATCACGACCTGCTGGCCGAGCGCTTTCGACATCGGCTCGGCGACGATCCGCGCGATGATGTCGGTCGGCCCTCCCGCGGCGAATGGCACGACCATGGTGATCGGCCGCTGCGGGAAGGCATCTGCCTTCGCTCCGAATGCGACGGCGAGCGCGGCGGCGAGCCCGAGCGCGAAACCCTTCATCATGTCGTTTCTCCCAGTGTTTCTCTTGGACCGGTGCGTCACGCCTCCGTGAAGACTTCGTCCCTGCTCTTGCGCAGCGAGGGCAGCAGGGCGGCGGCGAGGATCGCGAAGGCGATGAGGAACAGTGCCGCGCTCACGGGGCGTTCGAGGAACACCATCGGATCACCGCGCGAGAGCGTCATCGCGCGGCGCAGATATTCCTCCATCAGCTTGCCGAGCACGAAGCCGAGCAGCAGGGGCGCAGGCTCGAAGCCGAACTTGATCAGCAGATAGCCGAGAAGACCGAACACGCCGATCAGCATCACGTCAGTCGGCAGCGAGTTGATCGAATAGATGCCGATGCAGCAGAACATCAGGATCGCCGGGAACATCAGCCGGTAGGGGACCTTCAGCAGCCGCACCCAGAGCCCGACCAGCGGAAGGTTGATGACCAGCAGCATCAGGTTGCCGATCCACATCGATGCGATCATGCCCCAGAACAGGTTCGGGTTCTTGGTCATCACGCCGGGTCCGGGGATGATTCCGTGGATGGTCATGGCGCCGACCATCAGGGCCATCACGGCATTGGGCGGGATTCCGAGCGTGAGCAGCGGAATGAAGGCGGTCTGTGCGCCGGCATTGTTGGCGCTCTCCGGCCCGGCGACGCCCTCGATCGCGCCGCGCCCGAACCGCCTCGGATCCTTCGCGATTTTCTTCTCGACCGTATAGGAGGCGAAGGGGCCAAGCACGGCGCCGTTGCCCGGCAGGATGCCGAGCGTCGCCCCGATCGCGGTGCCGCGCAGGGTCGCCGGGAAAGCCTGCCGGAGGTCCGAGAGGTCCGGCAAGAGGCGGCCGATCTGCACCCGCACGACTTCGCGACTTTCGGTGTGGTCGAGATTTCGCAGAATCTCGGCAACGCCGAACAGCCCCATCGCCAGGACGGAGAAATCGAAACCGTCGCTCAGGAACGAGAGGCCGAACGTCATGCGCTCCTGGCCGGTCTCGAGATCCTGGCCGATGGTCGACAACAGGACGCCGACGAGGACCATGGCAATCGCCTTGAGCACCGAGCCGTGCGCGAGCACGACCGCGAAGGCGAGGCCCATCACCATCAGCGCGAAATACTCGGGCGCCCAGATCGACTGGGCATAGCGGGTCAGCGGGGCTCCGAGCGCAGCGATGACCAATGTCGCGACGGTGCCCGCAAAGAACGAGGCGAGGGCCGCGGTGCCGAGCGCGATTCCGGCGCGGCCCTGGCGTGCCATCTGATGCCCGTCGAGCGTCGTGACGACCGAGGTCGCCTCGCCCGGCATGTTGACCAGGATGGCGGTCGTCGAGCCGCCGTATTGAGCACCGTAATAGATGCCGGCGAGCATGATCAGCGCGCCGACCGGATCGAGACCGAAGGTGATCGGCAGCAGCATCGCGATAGTCGCGATCGGTCCGACCCCGGGTAGGACTCCGATCAGCGTGCCGACGAGGCAGCCGAGAAAGCACAAGGCGACGTTCTGAAGGCTCAGCGCGACGGAGAAGCCGAGGCCGAGATTGGAAACGAGGTCACCCACGAGACCGATCCTCAGCTCAAGCTCGACTGGGGCGCGATACCGATACGCTCGGATCTGGCGCCGCGAAGCCGCACGAAGAGCAGCACCAACCCAACGAGGGCGAGCGCGCCCGCACCAATCCGCAGCATCAGCTTGGTCGAAATCTTTCCGGACATAGCCTCGACCAGAGCGGTCGGGAAGATCGGGATCGGCAGGTTGAGCAGGTCTCCGAACATCAGCATGCAGCCTGACGTCAGCATGAGCGCCAGGATCGACAGATCGAGGAAGCGGGCCTCGTGCGATGCGAAACCACCGATGACCACGGCGAGCGGCCCTGCGACGATCAATCCAAGCCCAGGCGTCGCAATCCCGCCGAGCGTGAAAGGCCGGATCGTCAAGGCAAAGGCAAAGATCGCGAGCAGCACGATTGCCGGCGCACGCAACGCGATGGGCTGCAGCTTTTCGCCATCATGCAGAAAGCCGACGACGAAGAGTGCTAATCCGCAGGCTGCGACCCCGATCGAAAGCCAGTGCGGCAGCAGGCCGGGCCCGATCTGGGCGAGCGTGCCGCGCTCCAGGTCGCTTGCGGCCCAGACGCCAAACAATCCGAGCGCGACCATGACCAGTCCAGAGACGAGGCTCTGCGGCGCACGAACGAAGCCGCGAGGCTGGTCCGGACCTTCGGGCACGCTCATCAGGCTTCCTCTCCAGGGTCGGCCGCCTCTGCGGGCGTTCACATCAACGGGGGCTGAGTGCCGGCGCCGTCTTGCCTCGAGACGCGCTGGCTTCCGCGCGCATGACCATCGCGGAATTAATCAGCCTGGATGCCCGCCTCCTTCACGACCGGCGTCCATTTCGCGATCTCGGATTTGACGTGATCGGCAAGCGCCTCGGGCGTCGAGGCGGTGATCGTGGCACTGAACTGCTTCATGCGCTCGGCTACGCTCGGGTCGGCCAGTGCCTTCGCGGCGGCCTCGTTCAGAACCTTGACGATCTCGGGTGGCGTCTTCGGCGGCGCGAAGAGCGCGTTCCAGGTATAGGTCTCGTAGCCGGGCAGGCCGGATTCGGCGATGGTCGGCAGGTCGGGGAAGGACGGTGCGCGCTCCTTGGTGGTCACCGCGAGCCCACGCAGAGTTCCTGCTTTGATGAATTCGGAGGCTGAGGGAAGGTTGTCGAATTGGATCGGCACCTGGCCCGCGACTACGTCGTTCAAGGCCGGCCCGGAACCACGATAGGGGATGTGCTGCATCTGCACGCCGGCCAGGCTCTTGAACAATTCGCCAGAGAGATGCAGCGGCGTCCCGACGCCGGAAGAAGCGTAGTTGTATTTCGTCGGGTCGGCCTTCAGCAGCGCGATCAACTCCTCAATGCTCCTGGCCGGCAGATTCGGATTGACGATCAGCACGTTGGGGACGACCACCAGCAGCGAGACCGGCGTGAAATCGGTCACCGGATCATAGGGCTTGCGCTTGAGGATCAGCGGGTTCAGCGCATGCGTCGCGACCGTGCCCATCAGGATCGTGTAGCCGTCGGGATCGGCCTTCGCGACGCGGGCGGCACCGACATTGCCGCCGGCACCGACGACGTTCTCGACGACGACCTGCTGACCAAGCGAGTCCGACATCTTCTGGGCGACCAGGCGCCCGACGACATCCGTCGACCCGCCGGCAGCAAATGGCACCACGAGCGTGATCGGCCGCGACGGATAGCCGGATTGCGCGTAGGAGCGGAACGGCGCCGACGCGACGGCGAGGAGGCCCCCGGCCAGAACGGTGCGGCGCGAGGGGTATGAGCGGGACATCGGTTCCTCCCTGGAGGACGTTTGCCCTAATTCGTACGCGCCGAGTCCGATGCCCGGCAAGTCCCGGAATCGATTGGCTATTCGCTTCCGATCGCGGAAGCGAGGTTGGTAACGCCCGATCGACGTGCCTCCCCGCTTGCCGCAGAGGTCACCCTACCGTCGATTCGAACTTGCGGCGCGGGCTCTCGGCGCGGTCGCGTTCGTCACCTGCAGGTCCTTCGGCCCGAACATCGCGGTCGCCATCGGAGGAGGCAGGAGATTCTCTTCCCGGAACTTTGCCGACCGCCATGGCGATCTGGCCCAGCGCGTCCCGCACCGGCTCCAGACCCTGCACGGTGATGATGCTGGAAGCCGGCCCCATCTCGGGAACGAAACCGGCCTCCGAAAGCGTCTTGAACACGGAAAAGTTCAGGTCGCTCTGTACGATCAGCGTCAGGTTTACGTCGGTGATCATGGCGATCAGTTCGAAATCGAGGAATGGGTCGCCGATCTTCCGGAACACAACACGTGGCGGAGGATCCTTCAGCACGCTGGGATTTGCCTTCGCGCAGCCGATCATCAATTCGGCGGCCTGCGCCGGATCCTTGTTGCGCAACACACTGACCGGAATGACGACACGGCCGGTGCGGTCGCCGCGCACGCGGTTCTTCACGACGCCGGAGATCAGGTTCGAGTTCGGGATGATGACCGCCGAGCGGTCGAAGGTCTGGATCTCTGTCGAACGAACCGAGATCCGCTTCACGATTCCCTCGCTGTCGCCGATCACGACCTGATCGCCGACGCGGATCGGCCGCTCCCACAGGAGCAGCAGGCCGGATACGAAGTTGTTGACGATCGACTGAAGGCCGAAACCGATACCGACAGAGAGGGCGCCGGCGACGATCGTCAGCTTCTCGAGACTGAATCCGAGGAAGGAAAAGGCGAGCGCCAGAGCGAGCAGGAAGCCGATATAACCGGCGATCGTCGAGATCGAGTTGCGCAGACCGGCATCGAGATCGGTCGCCGGAAGATAGGTGTTCTCGAGCCAGCGCTGCACGGCGCGGGTGACGACGATCCCGATGAGGAGGATGCCGATCCCGAAGACGATGGTCGACAGCGAGACCGTCACGTCGCCGACCTTGAAACCGAAGAAGGCCGACCGCAGCGAGGAGAAGATGTCGGTCGAATCGAGCCCCCAGGGCGCCAGCGCGAGCAAAGCCGCGATCACGACCAGGACGACACGCGAGAAGCCCGTGGCAAGGACCGCGATCTGCTGAAGCGAGCGTTTCCGAAGGCCGGTATTAGCCTGCAGCGCCGTCGCGATCCGGGTGTCTTCGCTGAGCGTGCCGCCGATGAAGCTCTCGGCACTCGCCATCAGCAACCAGAGCAGGACGAGGAGGCTCGCCGTCCAGATCAACTGATCGACCAGGAAGGCCGAGAACGCAACGTAGCCGACAATGGCGCCAAGGCCGACCACGACGACGGCAGCCCAACCGATGAGGCGCAGCGGGCCTCCGGCGCTGGTCGACGATTCGGTGGCGACATAGGGGCCGAGGCAGGCTTCGTCCTTCTCGGCGGTGTCGGCGAACCGGTGCAGGCCGATCGCGAGCAGCAGGGCCGCGGCCACGGCACCAATGCCGCGCGTGGCAATCGAGACGGAGAGCGCTGCCGAGATGCCGGAATTGAGGGCCTCGACCGATTTCGAGACCGTGATCACCACCGCGATCGACACGGCGAGTGCGGTGATCCGCCATGCCGCGGCATCGCTCACCGGAGTCGGCCGCCAGGCTGGCTTGCCGATCGCGAGCAAGGCATCGCAGAGCGCTTCGACGAAGGCGATGAAGGCGAGGCCGAGCAGAATCGCGCCCACGACCGGCATTAGCCGGGCTGGCATCAGGTCCGTCGCGTCCAGGGCGAAATACACCGCATAGCTGCCGACGATCGCGGGTGCGGTGCCGAGCAAGAGCACACGCCAGGCCGCGAGCAGGCGCTGGCGCCGCGTGGGGTCCGTCACCGAAGCGTCGCGCGGGCCGAATTTCGGCGCGATGTTCCGGCGTCCGAAATACAGGGCGACCGAAACGCCGAAGGCGATGCCGAGTACGAGCAGATTCCAGAGATTGCCGTTGCGCTTGAACAGCCCGACGATCGCGTCGAACGCCGATTTCAGCGCGCTCACGTCACGCGGCAGGTCCTGGCCGATCTTCACCCAGAGATCGGGGCTGAGCAGCGCAGATGAACGCTCGAACAAACCCCGTGTGAAAGCGGCGCGCCGGCGATTCGTGATCTGATCGATGATCTGGTCGCTCTGCACGAGAAGCGACTTGGCGAGGCGCTGCGATTCGTCGATTTCCGACACGGCCTGCTCGCGCTCGGCGCGCTGGGCGGCGACATCCTCGCCTTCCGCGACATCCGTCGGCTTCGGCCCGAGCTGGTCCAGCCGCTCCCGGGCAGCCTGGAGCCGTGGACCGAGATAGTCGATGATTCTCCGGATCTTGTCCGACTCGCCTTCGAGCCCGTCGCGCGCCCGGTTCAGCTCGCCGGGGCTGACCTCGCGGGCGGCGAGGATCTTCTCGCGCGCGTCGAGATCGTTCTTCACCTCCTCCAGGCGGTCACGAACCCTTTGGATCGGTTCGGAGACGGGTTTCGGCGCGGGCTTCGGCTCGGCTGCGGGTGGTTGCGCATTCGGGGCGGGTTGCGTCGCGTTCGGCGCCGGTTGCCCCTTCGCCGCTGCCGGTGCCGGTGGTTTTGCCTGAGGCGGCTGCTGCGTCTGGGGGGCCGCCTGTGCCGGAGGCTGCTGGGCATTCTGACCAACCGCGACGGTGCACAGGCCCGCTAGCGCAAGCGCCAGGCCGGCAATGCGTGCCGTTTGGAGGGTGAATCGAACCATTGATCCTCCTTGCCGAAGGCGGGTCCTGCGTGCCCGTTCTGACGCCGAATGCCGGGTTGAAAACCCGTCTCGTCCCCGAGTTTCCAGGCCTTGGCGGCCACCCGCCCGGAGCGGGTTGAAGCTCCAAGACCAGGCTCGGCGAACGACCGCTTTTGCCGGCTGCGGTCGAGTCGAGCGAATGTGAGCGGCCCGGCCGGAGAGGCCACATCACGGGAAGATTATGGGCGTGACGTCTCGCCCATCGAGGAAAGCTTCACAACCCTGTCACGTCGATATTAGACTGAGACGCAATGGACAGGGTCGTTACGTTTCCCTTCGGGGCGCGGGCATCGATTGTCTACGACGATGCTCGTCGCCACGCATATCCGGCCGGATCGGCCGTCGAATCAGCTGTCGCTCCAAGAGCTTGGAGCCGGCGCAGGCGGACGTTCTCCCTCATCTATCGCTCCGCCTATCGCTCGCGCGGCCATGCGGATCACGCAAAGCTGATGACAGCCTCGCTGGGCTTTCGCGATCGCAGAGCGTGCGCGAAGCTTGCCGGCGCAACTTGCAAAATAGCCGATGAGAGCTTGCACATCGGCGCATCCTGCGAGAGGTACGGCGCATGAACGCCGTTGTGGCCAATCTCAGGACGCTGGTCCTGAATGCGGACATGCAGCCGGTCAGCTGGGCACCGCTCTCAGTTTGGAACTGGCAGGATGCGCTCGTCGCGGTGCTCCAGGATCGGGTCGTCCAGGTCAAGACCTACGAGGATGTGCTGGTCCATTCGGCCAGCGAGTCCTTCGAGGTGCCCTCGGTCGTCGCCCTGAAGAACTATCATCGGCGCAAGAAGGTCGCGTTCACCCGCTACCACCTGTTCCTGCGCGACGAGTTCTGCTGCCAATATTGCGGCGAACGGTTCCCGCCCCAGGAACTGACTTTCGACCACCTGAACCCCCGCTCGAAGGGCGGCGAATCCGTGTGGTCGAACATCGTGGCGAGCTGCAGCTACGACAATCTGCGCAAAGGCGACCGCTCGCTGGCGCAGAGCGGCATGCGGTTGATGCGCGAACCCTTCGAGCCGACGCCCTATCAGCTCGACGCGATCGCGCGGCGGCTGCCCAAGGCGAAGAACGAGTTGCACAACACCTGGCTCGACTTCCTGTACTGGGACAGCCCGCTCGAAACCTGACGCCGCCTCGCCTCCGGGTGGGGCGGCGTGCCCCGCCGAAGGAGGATTGTCGCGTCATGGCCTGGGCCATTCTGCTCGTCGCTGGCTTGTTCGAGATCGGCTGGGCGATCGGCCTGAAATACACCGACGGCTTCACGCGTCTCTGGCCATCCGTCTGGACCCTCGCCAGCATGGTCGTCAGCGTGGTGCTGTTGGCGCTCGCCGTGAAAACCCTGCCGATTGGAACCGGCTATGCCGTCTGGACGGGTATCGGAACCATCGGCACGGCGATTCTCGGCATCGTCCTGTTTGCCGAGCCGGCGACGGCGATGCGGCTCGCCTGCATCGGGGTGATCGTTCTCGGGATCATCGGCCTCAAGCTCGCCGAATGAGCTTCACCGGGCGGGCAGCGGTGCGAGGCCGGAACGCCATTCGAGGTCGCCGATCAGTCCGAGCGGATGGGTCGCGAGAATCGGCGCCACGGGAATGCCGGCCGTGTTGAGCAGGCCGGCCGCCCAATGGTTGCAGAGATTGCGCCAGGAGAAGCGGCCATTGGCCTCGTAGAACAGGCTCGGTCCGTAGAGGCCGGGGCCTGCCTCGACCGGCTGGTGGCCGGCGATATGGAACGCGGCATCGAGGCGCGCGACGAGCCGTTTCAAGCCTTCCTGCGACAGCCGGATCGGTACGACCGTCGAGGTCGGAAAGGCCGCGCCGACATCGTCCGGCAGCCCGACCACCTGGATCACCGCCTCGTTGCCGCCCGGTGCGAACAGGGCTTGGAGCGCAAGCCACCAATCGACGTCGCGAACCGAGGGCGTCGAGCGGTAGAACCGCGCTTCGCCCCAGCCGAATTCGATCTGCGGATAGTCGCGGAAGCGGACGGCGATGCTGCGCAAAGCGGCTCCCCCGCCCTCACCGTTCAGGGCGTCGCGCGGCAGGACCAGCCCTGAATGCCAGCCGTGGCTGACGAGGTAAATCTCGACCGCAGGCGCTCCAGATGCCGGAAACAGGGCCGGATCGCCCGGCTTGGCCGTCAGTACCACGGCAAGGACGAAGGCGGCGGCGAGCCCGGCGAAGGCGAGGCCGAGCCGGCGCAGAAGCCTCATCCCTCGCCCGTGAGCCGGATCAGGGCCTCGCGCAGCTTTGTGAGGCGCTGGGCTTCGGCCTCGCGGCGCTCGCGCTGCTCCTCGACCACCTCTTCCGGAGCGCGCGCGATGAAATCCGCATTGCCGAGCTTGCCGTCGAGCTTCTTGATCTCGCCCTCGGTCTTGGTCGTCTCCTTGCGCAAGCGGGCAACCTCAGCGCCGAGATCGACAATGCCTTCGAGCGGCAGTGCGGCGACCGTTCCGCGCACCAGAAGCTGCGCAGCATTGCGCGGCGCGGTGGGCTCGAATCGAATTTCGGAGAGGCGAGCAAGTCGCTGCAGCGTCTCGCGCCATTTTTCGACACGTTCGCGCACCGCTGGATCGGCTGCGACCAGCACGAGCGGGATCTGGGCACCGGCCGGAACGTTGGTCTCGGAACGGGCAGAGCGAATCTCGGAGACGAGATCGACGACGAAGCCGACTTCCGCTTCGGCCTCAGCGTTGGCGAGGCCCGAGAGGTCGGGCCAGCAGGCCAAAGCGAGCAGGCCGCGCTCAGGATCGCCCTCGCCCTTGATCGCCCAGAGTTCCTCGGTGAGGAACGGCATGAAGGGGTGGAGGAGCTTGGCGATCTGATCGATCAGGAAGGCGACCGTCGCTTGCGTCTCGGTGCGCGCTACCGGATCGGCGCCCTCCCCCTGCAGAATCGGCTTGGCGAGTTCGAGATACCAGTCGCAGAAGCTGTTCCAGACAAAGCGATAGGCGGCCGCTGCCGCATCGTTGAAACGGTAGGCTTCGAGCGCGGCGCTCACCTCCGAGACGGCGCGGGCCGCCTCCCCGAGGGCCCAGGCGTTCAGAACCTGTTTGACCTCGGCCGGCCGGAAGACAGGATCGAGCTTGCAGCCGTTGAGCTCGGCAAAGCGCGCCGCGTTCCAGAGCTTCGTCGCGAAGTTCCGATAACCCTCGACCCTGGCGACATCGAGCTTGATGTCGCGCCCGGGCGCCGCGAGCGCGGCGAGCGTCAGACGCAGGGCATCGGCGCCGTATTTGTCGATCAGACCGAGCGGATCGACGACGTTGCCCTTCGATTTCGACATCTTGGCGCCGGTCGCATCGCGCACCAGTGCGTGGAGATAGACCGTGTCGAAAGGCGCCCGATCCGTGAGGTGCAGGCCCATCATCATCATGCGGGCGACCCAGAAGAACAGGATGTCCTTGCCGGTGACCAAAGTGTTGGTCGGATAGAAGCGGGCGAGTTCCGGCGTCTCCTGCGGCCAGCCGAGCGTCGAAAACGGCCAGAGCGCGGAGGAGAACCAGGTGTCGAGCACGTCCTCGTCGCGTGTCAGCGCAACCGGGCCTCCGCGCGCCGCGGCGGCCTTCGCGTGCGCCGCCTCCTCGCTCTCGGCGACATAGATGCCGCCCTCGCCATCATACCAGACCGGGATCTGGTGGCCCCACCAAAGCTGGCGCGAGACGCACCAGGGCTCGATGTTGGTCAGCCACTGGAAGAAGATTTTTTCGTTGTTCTCCGGCAGGAACCGGGTCTGCCCATCGCGCACGGCCTGGAGCGCACGCTCGGCCAGCGGCTTCACGTTCACATACCATTGGTCCGTCAGATAGGGCTCAACGACGACGCCGGAGCGGTCGCCGTGGGGGACGGCATGCGTGTTCGGCTCGATCGCCCGCAGGCGCTCCCTCGCCTCCATCAAGGCGACGATGGCCTTGCGCGCGAATTCGCGGGTCTGGCCATCGAGTGCCATGACCTCGGGATCGGGTGCGGCATCGGCAAGGAAGGCCTCGTTGCCGACAAGGCGCATCTGCGCTTCCTCGTCGAGCACGTTGATGAGCGCGAGCCCGTGCCGGCGGCCGACCTCGAAATCGTTGAAGTCGTGGGCCGGCGTGATCTTGACCGCGCCGGTTCCCTTCTCGGGATCCGAATAGGTGTCGGCGACAATCGGAATCAGGCGATTGACGAGCGGTAGCAGCACCTTGCGGCCGACCATTGAAGCATAACGTTCATCATCGGGATGAACCGCGACCGCCGTGTCGCCGAGCATCGTCTCGGGCCGCGTCGTCGCGACGGTGATGGTCTCGCCCGTCTCCCGGCCCTCCGCGTCGACGAGCGGATAGTCGAAGTGCCAGAGATGGCCCTTCACCTCGATCTGCTGGACTTCGAGGTCGGAGATCGCCGTCTGGAATTTCGGATCCCAGTTCACGAGGCGTTTGTCGCGGTAGATCAGGCCCTGCTCGTGGAGCGTGACGAAGACCTTCAGGACGGCCTGCGAAAGGCCCTCGTCCATGGTGAAGCGCTCGCGCGACCAGTCGCAGGAGGCGCCCAAGCGCTTGAGCTGGTTGACGATGGCGCCGCCCGATTCCGCTTTCCAGGCCCAGACCTTTTCAAGAAAGGCCTCGCGGCCGAGGTCACGCCGCCCCGGCTGCTGCTGCTCCATCAGTTGGCGCTCGACCACCATCTGCGTCGCGATGCCGGCATGGTCGGTGCCGGGCTGCCAGAGCACGTCGCGGCCGCGCATGCGCTCGAACCGGCAGAGGATGTCCTGCAGCGTGTTGTTGAGCGCGTGGCCCATATGCAGCGAGCCCGTCACGTTCGGTGGCGGGATCACGATGCAATAGGGCTTGGCATTCGCCCGCTCGGGCCGTCCAGCACGGAAAGCCTGCTCGGCCTCCCAAGCCGCGCTGACGCGCGCCTCGGCGGCGGCGGGATCGAAGGTTTTGTCCATCATGAAGACGTCGGGCCAATCCAGCGGCGGCGGAGAATGAGCCGCCGCTTTCAGCCGGTTGCCGCTTCGGCGTCAACCTGTCGCGATGACGTCAGCGGCCCCTGACGACCCGTTCGATCTCTGTGCGGACCAAGCGTTCGACCATCATCGGCAGATTGTCGTCGAGCCACGCCTTGAGCATTGGCCGGAGCATGTCCTTGACCAGATCCTCTAGGGTACGGGCGTTCTGGGTGAGAATCGTGTGGGACAGTCTCTGAAAAGCCTGACCGACGCTGTCGTCGGTCTCCTTGGAGACGAGCCGCTCGACGACCTTCTCCTCGACCTCGGCCCTCATCTGCGCGAAGCTGGGAACGGGCTCCGGCTCCGGCTCGGCGAAATCGACGTGTTCGTCGCCGAAATCGATTTCCGGCAGGATGGGTTGCGGCCGATGAACGGGTTCCGCGACCTCGGCGAGATCGAGAACATCGTCATTTTCCGGAAGCAACGGGGCGGGCGCCGCTTCGACAGGCTTTGGGGCCTGGTCGTCCGCGATGATGCGCCTGATCGACGCCAGGATCTCCTCCATGGAGGGTTCCTGGGCATTGACCTGCTGATTGGGGCTCGCTGCACTCATCCGGACGGCGCTCACGCAGTGGGTGCGTCAAGATCGGAAAGTTCGGTTAATATTTCACGCATCGCGATGTACGGAAAGCGCGCGCTGCATCGCAGCGCCCGGCTTTCCAGCGCTTTGCGCCCTCAACGGCCGTCCGGCGTGCGCACGCCGAACCAAAGATCCTTGACCTGGTCGAAATGCTGCTTCGGGCTGTAGATCGCTACCGGAAGCGCCGTGAACCGCACCGTCAGCCGCCCGATCGCCTGGACGACATCGTAGGAATTCACCACCCGGTCGCGCTGGGCCAGGATTAGGTTCACGCGCGAATTCAGAAGTTCCTGCTGCGCGTTCAACACGTCGAGGGTGGTGCGCTGACCGACGCGCGCTTCCTCGCGCACACCGTTCAGCGCGACTTCGTTCGCCTGAACCTGAGCCTGCGAAGCGATCACCTGCGCCTTGGATGCCTCAAGGCGCCCCCAGGCCTGCACGATCGTCGCGCGGACCGTGTCGCGGTTGCTTTCCGCCGTCAGCCGGGCCTGCCCGACGAGTTCCTTCGCCTGCCGGATCTGAGCGTATTCGCCGCCACCCTGGTAGAGCGGGATCGTAACGCTCGCGACGATCGAGGCGGAGACCCCGCTGTCGCCCGGTGTTTGCGTGTCGTAGCGCTGCTGGACGTTCCCCTGAATGCCTGCCTGCGGGTATAGCACTCCTTCGAGCACCCGGACTTGCATCTCGGCAGCGTCCACGGCGTGGAAGGCCGACAGGATTTGCGGGTGCTCTTTGAGGCCGACCGCGATCGCAGCCTCCAGATTCGGCGGAACATAGCGATCGAGCGGCCTGCCCGGTGCCAGCTGGCGCGGTTCGACGCCGATCACCTGACGATAAATACTGATCGAGGCGCGCAGCTGCGATTCGGCGGCGCTGACCTGCGAGCGTGCACCCGCCAGCCGAGCTTCGGCCTGCGCAACGTCGGTCCGCGTGACTTCGCCGACATTGAAGCGATCGCGCGTCTGACGCAGTTGCTCTTCGAGCACCTCGACGTTGTTGCGCTGGAGTTCGAGCGTCGCGGTGTCCCGCAAGACGTTCATGTAGGCCTGCGCGGCGTTGAACAGCGTCGTCATCTCGGAGACACGCAGCGCCTCGCGCGTGCTCATGACGTTCGATTCAGCCTGGCGCGTCCGATTGTCGGTCTGGAAGCCGTTGAACAGGGTCTGATTGACGGTCAGGCCCGCCCCCCCGGGCCGCGTGACCTGATTCAACTGCTGACCCGCGAGCCGGCCCTCGAATTTCTGAAGCCCAATATCGGCATTGATGCTGGCGGTCGGGCGATACCCCGACTGGGCCTGCGCGACTGTCTCGTCAGTCGCGCGCAAGTTCGCGCGCCCCGCATTCAATGCAGGATTCGCGGCGTAGGCGCGCGATAGCGCGCTCTCGAGGGTTTCTGCGGACGCGTTGCACGTCACCGCCATCGCCAGACCGGCAATGGCCAGGGTACGCACGAAGCTGACCGCAAGTTTCCTTTCTCTCACGTTCATCAGCCTTTGCGGTATCTCGATGAACCGGCCGACCGCATGCGATCATCCACACGCCGAGGGCGTGGGTCCGGCTAGCCCGCCTCGAATGTGAATTTAGCCGAGCTTTGGCAGGTTCTGACAGGGGCCGGAGGGCGACGGGTTAACGAATGGTTAAAGGTGCCTCAAAAAAGCGACACCAGCCGTCGGCGGCTCAGAAGACGAAATCGGGTACGTCGGCGAACGCTTTCAGCGCTGGCAGGGAGGCATCGAAGAGCGGCCGCCAGCCGAACGCATCGCCCGCCCTCACGAACAGGGTCGCCTTTGCCCCACATTCGGGGCCCAGCACGCAAACGAGCCGCCCCTCATCCTTCAGCAGCCGCAGAAGCTGCGTCGGGCGCGTCTCAACCCGCCCCTCGACAAGGATGGCACCGTACGATCCGCCATCGAGACTCGAAGCGTCGAGTGGCCCCTCGATGACGCGCGCCGACGTCTCGAGCCTGGTACGCGCCGACTCCGCCAGATCGGGCTGAGATTCGAGCGCGTCGACCTGCGCCCCGAGTTCGGCAAGGAGCGCGGCCCCGTAGCCGTATCCCGTTGCCACATCGAGCGCGCGGGTGCCCCGACGGATCATCAACGCCTGGATCATGCGCGCGAGAATCATCGGCGCCGGCATCACACGGCGATCGCCATCGACGGCCGCCAGGAACTGAGGCTTGTCGATATAGGCGAATTCCTCACGGCCGGCTGGCACGAAATGCTCTCGCGGAACGACAGTGAACGCGTCGAGCACAGCGACGTCGTTGACGTCGAAGGTACGCAGCTGACAATCGACCATGAGGCGCCGCGCCTGCGCGAAATCGAGCATGGTTGCCTGCTTCCCTCGACATCCGCTGCAATGGCCGTTCGGCTGCGACGGCCGCGGACCTCGCGCGTTGTCGTCGTTCGGCATCGACTTGGCAAGGTTCAGGGAGTCCGCTCGGAAGCGCGTAGCGCATGTGTCGCTCGACCGCGGCATTTGGCCCACCCCGCAGTGCACAGGCGATGTCGTCGCTGCTATCGCGAGCGAGCCGCGAGACGATCAGCGAAGACGGGCGATCTGATCGAGCAGGCGTTGGCGTTGTTCCGCATCGGCCCTCTTGGTTAGACGCGACAATTGCGTCTCCAGAAGATGACGATGCTGGAAGTTTATCAGATTGGATAGCAGCGTTGAAATCGTTTGGAGAAACACTTCGTCGCCGGCGAGATCGGTAACCAGTTCGAGCTCGGGTGGCTTTCGATAGAGATCGAGCCCGAATTCCTTGTTCAGCCAATCGACGTCGGAACGACTTTTCTGGAACGCTTTCTCCACGACTTCGGGTGGCAGCTGGAACTTCGCGCCACGAATGCTCTGCAGCATCGGGACTTCCTGTTCCGAGCGCAATGCTCCGCGCTTCCCATCGACTACAAGCGGCCTGATCTCGTTGAGCTTCGACAAGAGCAGCGCGGCACCGCGGGATAACGAGGCATTGTCGAACGTCGCGGCGCCGATCACATCTTCGGCGAGCGAACCCTCAAGATCGATGGCCGATACAAAAGCGCGGATCACGCCGCCTTCAGCGCCCGCCATGGATTCATAGGAATGCACATGGACGTTCTCGCGTCCGAACACGGTGCATGCTTTTCCGATGCGCGGTCGAAACCCCGGCAGTGGCGGATCAGCGTACATCACATCCAATGTATCGCCGCCTTTGAGGTGTTGTTGCGTAACGCTCGCCGCGTAGGTTACGGGGTCGCGCACAACGCAAATGACCTTGATGTCGTCACTGAATTCCGACAACCACATTCGGAACGAAGCAAGTTCTTGAACATTTATATTTACGAGACCTTCCGCGGAAAATATGATGCGCTTTGGCTGCGCAACCTCAATCTCTTTCCGGAATTTGTCGAGCGTTTCCCGTCCACGCATTCGCAACATGTCGAGCGACATGCCGGTTAGTTGATTGGAAATATGTTTGCGCGGGTCGATCAGAAATGCCGTGCATAATTGATCTGTGTGATTGGATGTATTTCCTGGATAGAGCAGACCTGCTTCAGAGAGGAGGCGCGGCTTCAGAGAGAAGAGAGCGTTTTGTACGGTCGTCGTCGCTGTCTTTGGCAACCCATAATGTATTAGAATCGATGGATTGGTATTTTTCATTGATGACAGGTCCGATCGAAGTCGTTTTCTAGATTATTCTATTATTATTGGGATATTTTATAATAATCACTTCCCATAGAAAGCATGTTTCGTGGATTTTCTGATGACCATTGTATCGGCGCGGGTTCTCAGGCGACCAATAATCGGTCGGTCGGCGGCGGCTTACGACGCCGCCTGAGTGCGTCGACCTGGTCGCGGCTCTTGACGGCGGCATGCGACGGCCATCGACGAGCAAAGCGGCAGCCATCGGTGAATTTTGGAGGCCTCGCCCGGAATCGAACCGGGGTGCAAGGATTTGCAGTCCTCTGCGTAACCACTCCGCCACGAGGCCTTCTCGAGGATCGTGCTCTTGCGATCCCGAGGCCTGACTGCGCATACCGCTCAGGCAGGCGGCTCTCTAGCAGAGCCGAATGCGCATCGGCAACTGGATTTGATCTTGTCGGTGCGGCCCCCCGCGGCGTTCATCGCCACCTATGCCGATTGTCGACGATCGCTCGGCCTCGAGTATTGCCGCAAACCGACCTGCGCACATTAGCGGGTCGCTTACCGTCCGAGCGGAATGTCCGGCGTCGCTGCAGCATTCCGGGCGGGAAACGAGCCGCGCTTAACCGCCTCGGCACGCGATTTCGGTCACAACCTCGACGATGCGGCCCCGTGCCGCGTTCTGGAGACCCGAGCTGTGGCCGCGCCCGTCAAACCGTCCAATCCGGTATCGCCGCTTCGCATCCTGCATGTGTTCCGGGCCCCGGTCGGCGGATTGTTCCGGCATGTGGTCGATCTCGCCCACCTGCAATGCGCAGCCGGTCATCGGGTCGGCATCGTCTGCGATGCCTCGACGGGGGGCGCGCGTGCCGAACAGGCGCTCGAAGAGCTCAGGCCCTGCCTGCAACTCGGCGTTACGCGCATTCCTATGAGGCGCAATCCGCATCCCAGCGATTTCGCGGCCCTTTATACGGTCCGAGACATCGCCGAGCGCGTCGGGGCCACCGTCCTGCACGGCCATGGTGCGAAAGGCGGCGTCTATGCGCGCTTGGCTCCGGTCCGTTCCGAGAATGCCGGGCCGATCCGCGCCTACACCCCGCATGGTGGGAGCTACAATTACAAGCCGGGCTCGCCGATGCACCGGCTCTACATGGCGGCCGAGGGCCTGCTTGCGCGCCGCACGGATGTCTTTCTGTTCGAGAGCGAGTTCGTTGCGGATCGTCACCGCACTTATGTCGGCAGCGTGGGTTCGCTCATGCGCATCGTCCATAACGGGATCGACGACGCGGAATTCGAGCCCGTGGCGCCGGCCGCGGACCGGTTCGATCTGATCTATATCGGCGAGCTGCGCGAGGCGAAGGGCCTGCCCTGGCTCATCGAGTCCCTCGCGGAGTTGCGTGCGCAAGGCCGGCCGCTTCGGCTCCTCATGGTCGGTTCGGGGCCGGACGCCGAGCTTCTGGCACAGCAGGCCGCGCGGCTCGGGCTCAAGGACGCAGTCACCTTCGAGCCGCCGCAGGCGATCCGCCCGGTTCTGGCCCGCGGAAAGCTGATGGTCGTTCCCTCGCTCGCCGAGTCGCTTCCCTATGTCGTCCTGGAGGCGGCGGCGGCCCGCCAGCCGCTCGTCGCGACCAATGTCGGCGGCATTCCCGAAATCTTCGGATCGAGCGCCCCGGATCTGATCCCGCCGCGAGACACAAAGGCCCTGAGCCGTGCGATCGCCGGCATCCTCGACGAGCCGCCCGAACTTCGCGATGCGAGGTTCGCGGCGCTGAGCGCATCCGTCAAGGTGCGCTTCTCGATGAAGCGCATGGGTGCCAACGTGCTCTCGGGCTATGCCGCAGCCTTCGCAGCACGCGAGCCGGCCGGCGCGAGCCCCCTACGGCAACCGGTCGCAGCGGCTTCCAAATCTGCATGAATTGGAAGGGCTTGTCGTTATGCCTTCGGTAAACGGTGCCTGCCACCATGGCAGGCAAAGTCGGTGAGTTCCTGGAAGACCTGATGAGCGCCTTCGACGTTCGTGATTTGCTCGATGCCGCCGGCGGATCCGGAGCTGCGGCGGCTCGCTGGGCGTCGCCCGGCAATGCCGACGATCGTTCCGGCCGTCAGAACGCGCCCGCATCGCCACCGGCCGAAGCGCTCGCCCCGGCCCTGCCCCCGCCTGCCCTCTCCCCGGTCGTCCTGGCCGGCTGCGTTCGAGGCGTCGAGTTCGGACTGATCGCGTTGCTCGGCTTTGCCATGCACGCGCTCGTCCTCGACAAAGGTGACGCGATGGGGAGCGGCTATCTCGGCGCGATCTTCGGCATCGCCATGGTCGCTGTCGGGATGTTCCAGCTCGCAGGCTGCTACCGGATCGCAGCCTTCCGCAGCCTCGCCAAGCCGGCTCTGAAGCTCGCTGCCGGCTGGTCGCTGACCTTCCTGCTCGCCATGGCGGTACTCGTGCTGGCCAAGGTCGCCGACCATTATTCGCGCATCTGGCTGGCGAGCTTCTTTGCTGGCGGCCTCGGATTCCTTCTGGTCGAGCGTTTCGCGCTGCGCCTCTTCGTCGGTGCGCAGATGCGCAAGGGTGTGTTCGATCGGCGCACCGCGATCGTTGGCGGCGGACCGGCTGCGGAGGACTTGATCAGGGCGCTCGAAACGTCAGGCGATAGCGGATTGCGCATCGTCGGCGTTTTCGACGATCGCGGCGACAACCGCTCGTCGGACGTAGTCGCCGGCCATCCGAAACTCGGAAACATCGACGATCTCGTCGGCTATGCCCGGCGCTCGCGCATCGACCTGATCGTGTTCACGATCCCGATCTCGGCCGAAACGCGTATCCTGCAGATGCTCGCCAAGCTCTGGGTGCTGCCGATCGACATCCGCCTTTCCGCCCATGCGACCAAGCTGCGGCTGCGTCCGCGTGCCTATTCCTATCTCGGCGCCGTGCCGGTTCTCGACGTGTTCGACAAACCGCTCGCCGACTGGGACATCATCGTGAAGAGCGCATTCGACCGGATCGTTGCGGCCGGCCTCATCTTCGCGCTCGCCCCGGTGATGATCGGCGTTGCGCTCGCTGTGAAGCTGACCTCCAAGGGGCCCGTGCTGTTCCGGCAGAAGCGCTACGGCTTCAACAACGAGCTGATCGAGGTGTTCAAGTTCCGCTCGATGTATGTCGACCAGGGCGATGCTTCCGCCGCCAAGCTCGTGACCAAGGATGATCCCCGCGTGACGCCCGTCGGTCGCTTCATCCGCAAGACCTCGCTCGACGAATTGCCGCAGCTCTTCAACGTGCTCAAGGGCAACCTGTCGCTCGTCGGGCCGCGCCCGCACGCCCTTCAGGCCAAGGCGGCCAACACGCTCTACGATCAGGTGGTCGATGGCTATTTCGCCCGCCACAAGGTCAAGCCCGGCATTACCGGCTGGGCCCAGATCAATGGCTGGCGTGGCGAGACCGACACCAGTGAGAAGATCCAGAAGCGCGTCGAGCACGACCTGCACTACATCGAGAACTGGTCGATCCGGTTCGATCTGAAGATCCTGGTGTCGACGCCCTTCGCTCTCCTCAAGACCGAGAACGCCTACTGAGATCGAGGCCCGATCCTCCCGGCCGCCAGTTCAAAGGAAAAGCGGCGCGAACCCTCGAGGTTCGCGCCGCTTTCTCGTTTGAGATTCTGTCGGCGCTACTGCGCCAGGCCGATCAATGGATCAGTTCGTGGAGGGCCTTGCCGGCCGGGCTCGACAATTCCTTCTCGTCGATCGTGCCGTCACCATCCGGATCGGCAGCCTTGAACTGGGCTTCGACGAGCGCGGCATATTCCTTCGCATCGAGGGTGCCGTCACCATCCGGATCGGCCTTCTTGAGCTCGGCAGCGCTCACGCGGCCATGCAGCTCCTTGGCATCGAGCGTGCCATCCTTATCCGGATCGAGCTTCGCGAAGGCAGCCGCACCAGCAGCCTGAGCCTCCTTGAGGTCGATCGTGCCATCCTTGTCCGGATCGTAGGCGGAGATTCCGCGCGACTCCGCATGCTCGGCAAGGGCCGGGGCTGCGGGGATGAGGCCGAGCACTGCGATGAGCAGAGCAGCTTGGGACAGACGGGACACCATATCTTCAAACTCCTGATCGGCCGCAGACAGGTCAGCGCGGCGGCATTGGCTTCGTTGCGAGCGCATAGCGGGATGCGGAACATCGCTATGAGTCCGATCGCGTCGGCCTCGATTGCGTAACTTGCCCGGGATAGTTTGGCAATAGATGACAGGATATTTTAGCCATTTTCCCGATCGACCATCAATCGGACTCATCAGAAGCCACCGGCCCGGGCCGCGCGAGGCCAGTTGTTCGACCGCCGCACTGACCCGCGGAACGTGCACCACCAGGACGGAAGTCTTCGTATCGTCCTGGCCGACATTCCGCCCAAACGAAGAAGCGCGGCCAACTTGGCCGCGCTTCCGATTGTCCTGTACGAAGGCTCGCTGCGGGAGCCAGTTTCTTTTCGCAAGCTCAGTACTTGCGGATCACCGGCTCGATCTCGGCCATCGGTGCCGGTTCCGCGCCGAACCTGTACTTGATACCGCCGTAGATCGAGAGCGGCTGCGCCAGGGTCGTGGTGCGCACATCGTTGACCTGATAGCGATTCGCGATGAGGCCCGGTTCGAAGAACGTCCCGAAATTGGCGTAGCGGTTGTTCGTCAGGTTGGTGACGGCACCGAAGACTTGGAGGTTGTCGGTGACCTGGTAGCTGGTGTTGAGTCCGAGCACGAAATAGGCAGGCAACTTGCGGTTCAGGTTGGATTCGTCGCCGCGGTAGTAAGCCGAGGAGTACGCCTGAAGGTTCATGCCGAAACGCCATTTGGGCAGGATCGTGTAGTCAAACCCGACCTTGAACTGGTGATCCGGAATGAGCGGCATCTTGTTGCCCGGATGGACGGTGATCGCGCCGTCATCGGAAAGCGGGTTGTTCGGCGAAGACAGCTCGCCGGTGAACCGGAAGGTGGCGTCGATCAGAGCGTAGTTCGCATAGACCGACAGGTCGCCGCTCGTATATTCGGCACCGACCTCCACGCCCTGGCGGCGCGTGGCGGGGACGTTGACGTAATAGCCGCGGGCCGCGTTGCCCGGCGTTGCAAGCTGGATGATGTCGTTGGACAGGTCGGTGCGGAAGGCACTCACCTTCCAGGTCAACAGGCCGGCATTGTAGAAATTCGGCATTGAACCGCGGAAACCGACTTCGTAGGTCTGTCCCGTCACCTGCTTGAGTGGCGGGTCTGCAACCAGCGAGTTCGGCAGCAAGCAAGGCCGATCCGGATTGGCGCAGGAGAGTTCGAGCGGCGTAGGCGCGCGGTTCGATTCCGAATAGCTGCCGAAGAGCGACAGGTTCGGCGCGAACTTGTAGGTCAGGCCCGCCATGGGATTGACCTTGGTGAAGTAATGCGTGCCGTTCACGTCCGGCGCGAAGCCGGTCAGATCGTGGGTCGTGATGCGCGCGAAGTTCAGCCGCGCGCCCGCCGTGATCGAGAGCTGGTCGGTCACGTCGAACGTGTCGCTCGTGTAGAGGCCCAGATAGAGGTTCGAGCCGATCACGTTGCTCGGAGCGATGCCGAGTGCACCTTCCGTACGCAGGAACGTCGTACCGAGGCCGTCGATGTAGCCATAGGTCGGGTTGTTGGGGTCGGTCGTCACCGACAGGTTGGGATTGATCACGCCAAGCGTGCTCGAAGACTTGAACGAGTAATCGGCCGCATCGATGCTGCCGCCCAGGACGAAGCTGTTGCCGAAACCGAATAGTTTATCGCGGTTCGCGACCTGCAGCGATCCACCGTAGCCGGTGGCTTCGGTCCGCGTCGTGTCGATCGTGCCGTAGGGCACGTCTTCGTTGAACGGAATCAGCTGCCCGTTGCGGCCGCGGATGCGGAACCGGTTCTGGGGAATGCTGTCGTCGAAGCCCTCGCGGTCGAAACACATGGCGTCCGGCGTGTTGGAATCCGGCCCGCATTCGTCGAAATCGGAATCGTTGCCGTCGACGTAGTAGTTGCTGAAGCGCCGGAAATAGGCGTTGCCGGCGATGTCCCAGGTCGGCGAGAGATCGGCGCGGCCGGTGAGCTGAAGCATGCCCATCTCGGTCGTCGTCGTCTGCGGCCAGGTGAAGATCGCCCGATCGTCGACATGGGTGAAATCGGTCGGCGTCGCCGCGGCCGCGCCGAAATACGTCTTGGCCAGCGCGCCGATGAGGTGGAACTCGGAATCCTGGCTGCGATAGCCGACATCAGCATAGACCCGCGCGATCTTGCTCGGGCTCTGATAGCGCCAGCCATGGTCGTAGAGCCCGTCCGCATTGACGTAGAGGCTCCAATCGCCGCTCACCTGACCGTGCTCAAGGGTCCCGCCGATCCTGCTATCGGAGCCGCCGATCAGCGTGAATTCCGTCCCCTGCCAGGTGAAGCCGTTCTTCATCTGGATGTTGACCGCGCCGCCGAGCGCGTTGAGGCCGAAGACCGGATTGCCGGTGACGACGTCGATCCGCTGGATCGCCGAAGGCGGAATCAGATCGAACTGGACGATATCGCCGAAGGCTTCGTTGATGCGCACGCCGTTCTGGTAGACGGCAAGGCCCTGAGGCACACCTTGAACGGGCGAGGCGGTAAATCCGCGGTAGTTGACGTCGACACGGTTCGGATTGCCTTGAGAATCCGAAAGGTTGAGCCCCGGCGTCTTCCGGGCGAGGGTCGACACTGCGTTGAAGTTGACGCGGTCGGCTTCGAGGTCGGCGGACGTGACCGTCTCGACCGTGCTCGGGATCTTTTCGAGCGGCTGGGCGCCGGCGCGCAAGCGAGGCTCCAGCACCACCGGGACCGGCTGAAGCCCCGGTAGCGGCTGCGGTGCGACCTGGCGGCGGATCGCGCTTCCTCCGCCCAGTCCGCTTCGCCCTGCCGGCGTCGTCGCGACGACGCTGATCTCGTCAAGAGTTACCGCATTCTGCGCCAGCGCCGGGAACGGCAAAACGGCTACAGACGCGATCAGACCATCTCGCAGGATCCGCATCGTCTTTCTCGACCCCCAATAAGTTGTGCTTGAGCAGCGCGCCGAAACTGACGGCTATCTGTCTCGAACGGAGAAAGCTCGGCAATAAGGGTTTCGCCACAGATTGGGCACGATCGTGCAGGGGATTAAGGATCGAGCTGAAACGTGTCGTTGGAGCAACAAATTTTGCATTGAGATCAAGACGATACGGTGATTTAGGCAATTTTATCCAGGATAATTCGGCAATCTGCTCGCATCCTTGCGCGAACGGCATGGCGATACGAAAAATCCCCGGTCCTAAAGAAGGACCGGGGATCAAAAATCTCAGGACTTGCGTCCGGAAGGATCGCGGACCGCGAGCCTCAGTATTTGCGGGCGAGAGGTCCGACCTCCGGCATGGGTGCCGCCGGGGGCTGGAACATGATCCTCATGCCGCCATAGGCCGCGACCGGGGTCCCAGGCGCCAAGCTCCGGTTGTTCGACGCGTTGGGTATGCTGAGGATTGGCACTTCTCCGACCGGGGAGAAAGTCCCGAAGGTGGCATATTTCCGGTTCGTGGCGTTCTCGACGTAACCGAACAGTTCGATGTTTTCCGTAACCCGATAGCTCGTGTTGAAGCCGAACACGGCATAGGAACCGGTCGTCTTGTTCAGGTTCGACTCGTCGCCGACGAGGTATTTTCCGGTCGCGAAGCGTGCCGTGGCGCCGACCCGCCATTCCGGCGTGACGTTCCATTGCAGGCCGACCTTGACCTGATGCGGCGCGATGCCGGGCATCCGGTTGCCGGGACGCACCGAGATCGTGCCGTCCTCGTCGCCTCCCTCGCTGTTGAAGGGGTTGCCCGGAGCCGCCAGCGTCAGCGGGCTCTCGAACGTCGCCTTGACATAGGCGTAGTCGATATAGGCGTTCCAGGTCGGCGTGGTGATCGACAGACCGACCTCGGCACCTTCGCGCTGGGTCGAGCCGACATTCGAGAAGAAGGCGCGGCCGATCGTCAGCGTGGAGGGAATGAACAGGATGTCGTCATCGAGCCGGGTCTTGAAGTAACCGGCTCTCCAGTTGAGCACCCCGAGTTCGGCCGGCGCCGGCAATTTTCCGCGCAAGCCCGCTTCGACCGTGCGCGCCACGACCTGCTTCAGAGGCGGATCGCCGACGAAGAAGTTGGTGAGCGAGCAGGGACGGGTATCATCGGCGCAGGAAAGCTCGGCCGGTGTCGGCGCGCGGTTCGCCTCGACATAGCCGCCATAGATCGACAGGTAATCCGGGATGATCTTGTAGGTAGCCCCGATACCTGGGTTGAAGCGCTGGAAGTAATGGTTGCCGTTCAGCGCCGTGCCGATCTGATCGCGCAGTTTGATATCCGCCATGTTGAAGCGACCCTGCAGGGTCACCGTCAAGTTGTCGGTCACGTCGGTGATGTTGTGGAAATAGACACCGCCATATGTGTTCGTCGTCTTGACCGACACCGGCGTGATCACGTTGTCGTCGCTGATCACCGTGATGCCGGGGCCCATGAAACCGCGATCGAAGGTCAGACCACCGATCTGATTGTCGGCCGTGAAATGAGTACGGCCGCCATCGTAGGAACCGCCGATGATGAAGCGGTTCGGCATGCCGAAGATCTCTTCACGCACGGTGGCCTGGACGGTCGCGCCGTAATTGTCGGTCTTGGTGTTGGTCCGGTTCAGGAAGGCGTAAGGGCCGCCCTCATCGAAGCGATCGGCGAATGCCGGGATCGAGGCATAGGGTGCGGTGTTGATCCGGCTGGCGAGCACCGGGTTACCTGACCGGTCTCGCAGGATCGACTGGCCGTTGCTACCTTCGAGGCAGACAATCTCCTCATCGTCCTCGCAATTCTCGACATCGGCGGCATCACCATTGAAGGTCTTCTGGCGGAAGATGCCGTAATAGGCATTGCCCTGCAGGGTGATGTTCGGCGTGACGTCGTAGGTACCCGAGAGCTGGAAGCGACCGAAATCGTTGCGCGTCGCATCGGGATAGGTGAAGACGTCGTTATACTTCTGTTGCAGCAGCTCGACCGGAGAGGTGCCATTGCCGGTCAAGTTGTTGCTGGCGCCGACGAAGTTGAAATGGAACTCGCCCTTGTCGGCCTGGACACCGAGATCGGCATAGATCTGGTTGAGGTTTGAGGGAGAGTGCTTGCGCCAGCCATCCTCGGCAAGCTTGGTTCCGGCAACGTAGAGGGCGACATTGTCGATCTGCTGACCGTGCTGGAACGAGACGGCGCCGCGGCCGAACGAGCCGCCATAGGCCATGATCTCGGTGCCCTGGTAGGTGAAGCCGTTCTTCAGCGTCACGGCAAGCGAGCCGCCGAGCGCGTTGAGGCCGAAGGCCGGATTCGATCCTTCGAGTTCGATCCGGTCGATCGCGATATCGGGGATCAGATCCCACTGCACGGTATCGCCGAACGAGGTGTTGAAGCGGGTGCCGTTGAGGTAGACGGCAACACCCTGTGGGCTGCCCCCGAGTGGAGACGCCTCGAAGCCACGATAAGTGATGGCGGGCTGGAAAGGGTTGCCCTGAGCGTTGTTGATGCTGATCGACCCGACGCGTTCGTCAAGCGATCTGAGAATGCTCGGAGTTCCGACTCGATTGACGTCGCTTGAGGTGAGCACGTAGGTGCTCTGCGCAACCTTGTTGCGATCGACGCCGTCAGTCACGCTGACCTGGGTCGGCACGGCAACCGGCGCGACACCTCCTCCGGGCGACGGTACGATCGGCGCAACAGGCACCGTTCTCACCATGCGTCTCGCCGGCACAGGCGTCGTTGCAATGACGGAGATCTCGTCGAGTGTAACCGCTCCTTGCGCATAAACCGGCGCCGGCAACACCGCCACCGAAGCAATGAGGCTGCTTCGCAGCACCCGCATACCCATTTTCCAGCCCCTTTTTCTTGGCGCTCCTTACTCGAAGCGTGGCCGGATCATGGTTTTGCTTGGACTGTCAGGGCAACGGCCGCTGAAAGGCTTTGCTTCGAATCATAAGCCTCTCATTAAAGTCACAGCGCGCGCGTTGTGTTCGCGCAACATATTTCTTACGCAAATTCAGTCACTTAGGGTATATTAGGCAACATGTCCGGGAGAGTTCGGCAACGAAATTGGCGTTCGCTCGAACGTCGAGAAATAATCCCTTCTTTTCGAAAAAAAGTATCCGAGCGTTGATTCTCAGAGCGCGGGACGTGCAGCTTAGATCTTCGCCTGTATCTTTCGAGCGAGTTCGCCGAGCCTCTGTTCGAGGATGGTGGGCACCTCGCAGACGTAGCTCACCGACTTCCTGCGCTCTTCGAAGATCCGGCGGTCCCAGTTGAACGCGTTCTCGCGATCGGCATCTTCTTTGGTCGATACCTTGGCGGTGTCCTCGACAGGCCCTTCCCGCGTTTCGCTGATCTTGTCGGCTTCCTCGCGGATCCGTTCGGCGAGCCGCTGCTGCCCCTGCGCGTAACGGACGATGCCATGGATGACGAGGTTGCGTTCGCCGTTGAGGACTTCGAACACGCCCGCGAAGACGCGGGTCAGCTTTTTGGCCTTCTCCGCCGGCTCCACCTTGGCCACGAACTCGTCGATCAGTGCATCGACATCGGCCAGCTCCGTCTTGCGCGAAGCGAGCTTGCGGGCGAACTGGGCAGCCTCGCGGTCATCACCCCAGGGACCGGCCTCTGCGATGTCCGGACCGGTCCAGACCGACCCGATCCCAAGCGTCGACACCTTTCGTTGAGCGCAGGGCCAGTCCGGATCAGGCCGTGGCTGAGCCGTGGCGAGGCTGCCCGACAGGGCGATTGCAGCGACGGCGGCGAAGAGCGGACGAAACATGCGGTCACTCGGCTTGTCGTTCAGGTCGGTTCTCCCGCCGGGCCTCCGCGCCGAGCCATGATGCCGCGGCCCGGATCGTAGGCGATGACGGCGCAAATGAAGAAGGCCAGCCCCGTCCCAAACACCACGGCGCAGCTCGTGGGTTCGAACTTCACGTAGAGAGCGAAGCGCACGAGCTCCACCGCATGCGTGAACGGGTTGGCCTGACAGATCCAGTAGAGCGACTCGCTCGATTCCCGGATCCGCCAGAGCGGATATAGGGCGGAAGAGGCAAAGAACATCGGGAAGATCACGAAGTTCATCACGCTCGCGAAATTCTCGAGCTGCCGAACCAGCGAGGAGAGGAACAGGCCAATGGCCCCGAGCATCATTCCGGCGGCAATGAAGGCCGGGAGTGCCGTCAGGTAGCCGAGCGGCGGGATGTCGGTCTCCCAGAAATACGCAACGGCCAGGAACGCATAGGCCTGGACGATGGAGACGCTGACCCCGGCGACAAGCTTGGCGAGCAGGAGGCTCCAGCGTGGATAGGGGCTGGTCAGCAGCACCTTCATCGAGCCGACTTCGCGGTCATAGACCATCGAGAGCGATGACTGCATACCGTTGAAGAGCTGGATCATCACGGCGAGCCCCGGGACGACATAGACCTCGTAGAGGACATAAGTCTCGTAAGGGGGGGTGATCGAGAGACCGAGCGTGTTGCGAAAGCCCGCGGCGAAGATCAGCAGCCAGACCAGCGGCCGAATCAGCGCCGAGAAAAACCGCTCCTTCTGATTGAAGAAGCGCAGCAATTCACGGCGAACGATGCCCCCCAGCGCAATTCCGTAGCCGACGAAATCGAGCCTGCCGAGATGGGGAACGGGCTTCTCCGCGCTTGCCGACGGCTGCGTCGCGATGCCGGCGGGGTCGATCGTGGGTGTCATGCCGCCTGCTTTCCCGGATCCGCGACGAGCTGGCGGAACGCGGTCTCCAGACTTTCGCCGGGCGCTCCTATTTGTCCGGCCCTGCCGCGCGAGACGATTTTGCCGCGATGGAGGATCACAACCTCGTCCTGCGGGTCGATCTCTTCGAAGATGTGGGTCGCCCAAAGGACGGACAGACCTTCCTCGCGCACGAGGGCGCGCACGATGCCGACGATGTCCGCTCGCGATTCGAGATCGAGACCCACCGTCGGTTCGTCGAGTAGGAGCAGGCGCGGCTCGTGGATCAGCGATCTGGCGATCTCGATCCGGCGGGATTGCCCCCCCGACAAAGTGCGGATCTTGTCGTTGCGGCGCTCGGCCAGTCCGACGCGCGCCAAGAGCGCATCGATCCGCTCGCCGGCCGCGCGGCGGGTGATGCCGTGCAGGCTCGCGTGGTAGTAGAGGTTCTGCGCGACCGTCAGATCGGTATCGAGCGTGCGGGCCTGAAACACGACGCCGAGCCTGGCCAAGGCCCGCGAGGGCTCCCGATCGAGCGGATGCCCGAAGATCGCGACGCGCCCTTCCTGGTTGTTGTAGAGCCGTGTGGCGACGGAAAAGAGCGTGGTCTTGCCGGCACCGTTCGGCCCGAGCAATGCCGTGAAGCGACCACGCTCGACCGTCAGCGACACGTCGGACAGGGCAGCTCGCTGACCGAAACGATGGCTGACATGCTCGACGTCGAGCGCCGGCTCGGCGGATTTTGCCCCCTCGCTCACTTCACGGCCCGCTTTGCGTCATTGACGGCGTCGAGGCATTCGTCGAACTCGCCCTCACCCTGCTCGCGCTCTGCAACGCGCAGCGCCTTCTTCAGCTTGGACAGGACGGCCTCGGACGGCGATTTGGCGATCTCCGATTTGATCAGGACGATACCCTTGGAGCAGGCGGCTTTGTCATCGGCCAGTGCGGGAGATGCCAGGACCAGAAGCGAGAGCAGGCCAGCCGCAGACGCAGCCGACCCGCCCCTCCATCCTCTACGGGCAAGGGTGTTCCCCGAGCGGGGGTTCGGAAAAGTTGGTGCCTTACGAGTACTCCACATCACTTCACCGTGATCTTGCCGGTCATTCCCTTCGATTCGAGACCTTGGGCATACCAGGTGTATTCGCCCGGCTTGATCGTCACGAATTCAAGACCGATCTCGCCCTGGTCATCGAATTCGAGGTGATGGGGCGGCCCGCCGCCATGGATCTCGAGGTGGTTGATGACGATCTGGTTGAACCAGACGTAGCGAAAGAATTCCGGGGCGAAGAACTTGTATTCCTGATGGCCCTTGGCGACGATCCGCAGCCGGTAGGCCTTTCCGGCCTCCATTTCGATGTCTTTGTTCTCGACGACGAAATCGTTGCCGTCCTCGTTTCCGAGCACGAGATCAGGCAGGTTCTCCCGCTTCTTCGTCAGATCGAGCGCGGAGGCGGGCGCCCCGGCAAGCAAAGCCGCAACGACATAAGCCGCGGCATGAAGCAATTTCATCGTTTCCTCCCTCTCCGCTTCTTGGCGGTCGGCATTTTGGCGGTCGGCATTGCCGGAGCCTGAGCGGCCTCACTTCTTCGAGATGACGACGCCCCAAGGCAGCAGGCCGGTCTGGATGCTCTTGAGCACCTTCAGGTTCTCGACATCGATGACCGAGACGTCGTTCGAGGTGCCATTGGTCGTGTAGAGTTGCTTTTCGTCAGGCGTGAAGGCGAGTTGCCAGACACGCTGTCCGACCGGCAAGTATTTCTCGACCTCATACGTCTTGGCGTTGATCACCGCGACGCGGTTCGCTGGCCCGAGCGCGACGAAGGCCTTGGTGCCGTCCGTGGTCAGGCGCACGCCGACAGGCTGGATCTGCTCGTCATTCACGCCGGGAATCTTGAAGGTGATTTTTTTCACCACCTTGCGGGTCGCGACGTCGATCACCGAGACGGTCCCTCCCACCTCCGCCGAGACCCAGAGGATCGAACCATCAGCCGAGAACTCGGCAAAGCGGGGCCGCGCGTCGACCAGGACGTTGTCGATCACCTGGAAGGTCTTGGTGTCGATGAAATGGGCCATGTTGGTGGTTTCGGAGGTATTCACCAGGATCTTACCGTCCGGCGACAGCCCCATCCCCTCCGGCTCGACGCCGACAGGCACCTCGGCGAGGACCTTGTTCTTCTCGATGTCGATGATCGTCACCATGCTATCGTCTTCGTTGGCGACGTAGAGCGGGTTGCCGCTCCGATCGAGAATGAACTGTTCCGGATCGGGGCCTGAGCGAAGCGAGCGCACGACCTTGCCCGTCGCGGTATCGAGCACGTCGATGCGATCGTCGTCGCTCGCGCAGACGAAGAGTTCCTTGTCGTCCTTCGAGAGCGTGATGCCGCGCGGCCGCCGGCCGACCTTCCAGGTCGCAGTGACAGCCATGGTCGCGGTGTCGATGACCGTGACGGAATTGCCCTTCTCGTTCGTCACATAGGCCGTAAAGGCGTGCGCGCCCTGCGCGCCGCCCAGCCAGAGCGCGGCAAGCACGGCACCACCCAAGCCCGTCCGGCTGCGACGGTCCATCGGCATCCTCCCTGTCGTTGCGCGCTTCACGGCGCAATTATCCGCACGCGCGTGCGGTCTTCTCAACGTGTTCTCAACGTTCGTCCAGTCCAAGAGCACGCTGCGGCGCCATGGTGCCGCAGCAGGCCCCACCTACTTGAGCTTGCATGCGGTTTCCGGCTCGTCGACGCCGAGCGTATCGAGCGGGGTGCGCTGGTGAACGAAGCCCTGTTCCGGTGCGACCGACACCATGGCCTTGGGCTGCACCACAATGATCGGCTGGCGCAATTGATGATCCCAGGGCCGGTAGCTCAACGGGACGCCCTTGTAGGCCGGCAGATTGAATTTCGGGTCGGTGAGGTAAGGCAGGATCACCGCGACATCCGTGCTCTTGGTCTGGGTAGCGGCCTCGCCGACGGTGCGAACACCCGCCCAGGACTGGTAGTCTAGTGGCCGCATCAGGCGACCCGATTGGCGGCGGAAGCGATTTTGTGCCTGAGCCGCGCCCCAGGTCTCGAGCGTCGGATGCCAAGTCGTCGCGATCAAGCCGGCCGTTCCACCGACCGGGCGCGGATCGACCGTGCGATAGGGAACGTATTCGCCCCAATCGCCCTCTTCGTCCGCCACGACCGCCATGTCGTAATCAAGCCCGCGGGTGAAGATCATCGCTTCCGCACGGGTCGGCGTGTCGCCTCGCGCCTTGGCGAGTGGGCCGAAAGTCCAGGGCTTCTCGGCGGTGATTTTCAAACCGAATTTTCGCGCGGAATTTCGGATTGCCCCGGCATAGGCCTGATCCCGCTCGGACGGGCCGACAATCAGGAAAATCTTCCGCCAACGCATCAACGTCAGGTATTGGGCGAGGGCGTCGGCCTGCATCGCCCGGCTCGGGATCGTGTGGAACAGGTTCGCGCGACAATCGGCGCCACGCAGCGAATCGTCGGGTGCTCCTGCATTCAGCACGGCCGCCCCGTCGCCCTTCAGCGCATCGGCGACGGCGAGAACCTCCGCGGCCGGCAGTGCCAGGACGAAGTATTTCACGCCCTTTCCGGCAAGCTCCTTCGCGGCGTCGACCGCGCTCTTGCCCTCCTCCAGGGCGACCTCGTCGAGGGCATAGGTCTGCTTCGTGAACCGGCCGGTCGTGTTGTTGTCCTTGACCGCCATCCTGGCACCGGCGACGCCGAGATCCTCCGGCTCGGCTTCCGCGTCATAGGAAGAGGGCGCGGGAATCGGACGGTAGAGATAGCCGATATGCGTGTCGTTCGTTGTCTGCGCAGGCGGCTCGGCATTCGGCGCGCCCGCAGGCGGAGCCCCGGTCGCGGCTTCGGGTTCCTGCGCCAGCGCGCCCAGCGAGGCCAGCAGCAGCGGAACGATGGCAAAAAGTCTGAGGGCGGTGACGGAAATTCGCATGCAGGCGGCACGCTAACCATGTCTCGCGCTCACCCTCAACGACAGAAGCATAAGGAAGTCATAAGGATCGACCCACGTGGACGAGGAACGGAAATCCCGGTTCAGTGCCCAAGATCGACATGCGGATTGAGCGGCGACGATTGCCAATTCTTCCTCGCGCACGACTTGATGGGCTCGATGCTCCGGCCTGCTCGGAATGCGGACGAACGACTGACGAGAGACGTGATGAGCCTGCCCGCCCTGCCCCGCTTGAGCGCCGCTACGACAGGTCTTCTGCTCGCTCTCGCCGTGTCTGGCGCTCTGGCAGACGAGACGAGCAACAGGATCGCGATTTTCGCGGCGGAGCTGAGCGATCCGACCTTGCCCTATGGCCGCAAGCCGCCGCCGGAAACCCTCAAGCGACTCGACCTGATCACGAGCGATCTCCGCAATGCTCTGGTCGAGAAAGCGGGGTTGGACAGCGTCGATCTCGCGCCGCAGGCCGAGGAGATCCGCAAGCAAGAGCCCTTCTACAAATGCGACGGTTGCGCCGGAGACATCGCCAAGGCCGCCGGTGCCACCCTCGCGGCGACCATCCTCGCGGAGAGAGGCTCCACCCAGATCTACAATCTCTCCGTCACGATCGCCGAGGCGGGATCCGGAAAGGTCGTGCGCCGCGGTCAAGTCGTGATAAGCGCCAACACGGATGACGACTGGCGACATGCAATGCGCTGGATCGTCAAGAACCGATTGCTGGCCGAGCCCTTGCCGAACCGCTCCTGACGCAGGAGGACGCGAAAGCACTCCCGGCGCATTCCAAAGCAGAACCCGTGTCAGAGTCCCGAACGCCCCACCACACCCCGCTCCTTCTCGCGAGCGTCTGCAATGCCGAAGAGGCCGCGATCGCGGCCGCGGCCGGCATCGACCTCGTCGACGCCAAGGATCCCATACGCGGTGCCCTCGGCGCCCTGCCCACACCCATCGTCGCGGAGATTGTTGCGGCGGTTGGTGGTCGTTCCCAGACGAGTGCCGTTGCGGGGGAAGCGGACGATCGGGACGTGCCGATCACCGCCATCGCCGCTGTCGGCGAGACAGGCGTCGACTTCGTCAAAGTTGCCGTGCATGCCGGCTACGGGAACGTTGCCCTGGCGCGCATGGCCACGGCTTCCGGCAGCCGATTGATCGGCGTCGCTTTTGCCGAAGACGGCGCGGTCTTGGACTTGCCGGAGCGCCTGGCCCAAGCCGGCTTTGCGGGCGCGATGATCGACACACGAGGCAAGGATGGCCGCGCTGTCACGTCGATCCTCACCACGCGAGACCTTGCCGCTTTCTCGGCCGCCTGTCGGGACCACGGACTGATCTGCGGGCTCGCAGGCTCGCTGACCATCGCGGACATATCCATGCTCGCCGCGATCGGTCCCGATTATCTCGGTTTCCGCGGAGGCCTCTGCCGTGGGGGCGATCGTCGCAATCCGCTCGAACCGCAACGCGTCGCGCAAGCCGTTCTGGAAATGCGCGCCTGTCGTCGCCGCAGCGCAGCCTGACGGATGCCGGATTCGATGGGCCAGGACCAGACGATCAGCGTTGTAAAGATCGGCGGCAGCCTAGCTGCCGATTCACGGCGTTTGCGGTCGGTATTGCGGCAGATTGCCCAGAGCAGCGATGGCAAAGCCGTGATCGTTCCCGGCGGCGGCCCTTTTGCGGATGCCGTTCGGCAGACGCAGCGGGATCTTTCGTTCAGCGATGGGTTCGCACATCGCCTGGCGCTTGGAGCGATGGGAGCGATGGCGGAGATCTTCGCCGCTTTGGAGCCCGGCTTGAGCGTTTCCCGAAATGTGGACGAGATTCGTTCCGCGCATGCACGGGATCGGGTGCCGGTCTGGGACCCGGTTGACTTGCGGGTGGGCCATCCCGAAATCCCTGAGACCTGGGACGTCACCTCCGACAGCCTGGCACTCTGGCTCGCCCGATCGCTCGGTGCGACGCGCTGCGTATTCTACAAGTCGGCGCCCTGCCCTGCTTGGAACGAGGCGGACGAACTCGTGCGTCTTGGCCTCGTGGACGCGGCCTTTGCCGACTTCGCGAAAGCGTATGCTGGTGCGATCGTGATCCGCGGCTCCAAATGTGAAGATGCCGTCGCTGCATGAGCGCCGACCAACCGATCACCGCACCTGAGCACCTCGTCTTCGTGACGGGCAAGCTTGCCCATGCAAGGCTGGAAAAAGTCCTCAAGACCTTGCCGGCCGAACGTTACCATTGGTCGATCGCCGATGCCGGCGTGAAAGTCGCGGCCCTGATGACCGAGGAGATCATCAAGCGGCGCGTCAAGATTCCCGAGGGCGCGTCCCGCATCGTCCTACCGGGCCGTTGCCGAGCCAATCTCGATGCGCTCGCGCAACATTTCGGCCTGCCGTGCGAACGCGGGCCGGACGAGGTCGTCGATCTGCCGGTCTATCTCGGCCTCAAGGGACGCGTCACGGACCTGTCGAAGCACGAACTCAACATCTTTGCGGAACTGGTCGACGCCTCGAAGATGAGCGTCGACCAGATCGTTGCGACCGGATTGGACCTCGCCAGACGAGGCGCCGACGTGATCGATGTCGGCGGCTTGCCGGACACGCCGTTTCCGCACCTCGAGGATGTCGTGCGGGAGTTGAAGGCCGCCGGGCTGAAGGTCAGCGTCGATTCCTTTTCCCTCGACGAATTGACCCGCGGTGCGAGAGCCGGCGCGGATTTTCTGCTCAGCCTCAACGAGGAGACGCTCGAACTCGCCTTCGAGACGGCGGCCGTACCCGTGCTCGTTCCGATGAGGCCGGATGACATGCCCTCGCTCGACCGCATCATCGAGCGGATGTTGAAAGCGGGCCTGCCCTTCATGGCCGATCCGATCCTCGAGCCCATTCATTTCGGCTTCGTCGAGTCGATCGGGCGATATAACGACGTGCGCAAGCGTTGGCCCGATGTCGAAATGATGATGGGCACCGGCAACCTGACCGAGTTGACCGAGGCCGACAGCCTCGGCGTCACCGCGTTGCTAGCGGGAATGTGCTCGGAGCTGTCGATCCGAAACGTACTCATCGTTCACGTTTCACCGCACACGTCCCGCACGGTCGAAGAGCACGATGCGGCACGGCGGGTGATGTACGCGGCCAAGGCCGATTCCGCGCTGCCGAAGGGCTACGGGCGGGAATTGCTGGCACTTCACGACAAGCGGCCCTTCGCGCAGACGCCCGAAGAAATCAATGAGCTCGCGGCAGAGGTGCGCGACCCGAATTTCCGAGTGGCCGTCGCGGAGGATGGAATCCACGTCTACAACCGCGCCCTGCACAAGATCGGAACCGAGGCGATGGCCTTCTTCCCCGATCTCCAGACGGCAGGCAACGTGGCAACCGATGGCGCCCATGCCTTCTATCTCGGCGGCGAGTTGACCAAGGCCGAGATCGCGTTTCGGCTAGGCAAACGCTACGTTCAGGACGAGCCGCTCGATTGGGGCTGTGCGGCGGACCGCGACGCGCAAGATACAACGGCCTTCAAGAAGGCCGGTGCGACCAAGCAAGGAAAATCGGAGAGCCTGCCGCCTTCTCCCGATGGCAATCCCGAGCAGCGAGAGCCGCTTGTCGAACCGACAGGGGCGAGCGAAGGCGGGCGCATCGTCTGCGGCAAACTCGTTAAGGACGAGGTCTGATCCGTGCCGCTGATCCTCGAAACCATCGTAGCGACCACCTCGGCACAGGGCGAACTCCATCTGGTGCCGTTCGGCCTGACCCAAGAGGGTGAAGACTACATCCTGGCGCCGTTCCGTCCGTCACCCACCATCCACAATCTCGAAGGCAACCCCTATTTTTCGGCAGCTGCGCCCACCGACGTGAGGGTGATCGCCGGGATCGTCACCGGTCGCCGCGATTGGCCTGTCGTCGACTGCGAGAAAATCCCGGGCAAGCGGCTTCGAGATTGTTTCGGCCATGCCGAGTTCGAGATTGTCGAGACGACGGATGAGGAGACCCGTCTACGCTATCGCGGGCGGATCGTCCATTCGGAAAGCCACAAGCCTTTCATCGGTTACAACCGCGCACAGGCTGCCGTCCTCGAAGCCGCGATCCTCTCGACGCGCCTCAAAATGCTTGAACCACAGAAGATTCTAAGCGAAATGGCCTATCACGCCATCGCGATATCCAAGACCGCCGGGCCCGCCGAGCGCGAAGCCTGGGACTGGATCGAGGACAAGATCGCCGCCGCCCTCGGGCGCACGGATCGCATCCTTGAAGCACTCCCCCCCACGCGATGACGTTGCAGATGGAGGAAAGCGCGATGCGCATGACCAAGCGGAATCTCTGGATTTCGGTCGCCGCGACTCTCATGGCCGGAACAATCTTCGCCGTCAGCGCTCAGGCCCACGGCCCTACGCGACGCAAGATCATGGAATCGATCGAGATCGACGCCTCGGCCGACAAGGTCTGGGCGGTTCTCGGCAACGTCAAGGATTGGAACTGGGTCCAGAACGTCACCAAGACGGACGCGACCGGGGACGATCCGGGCAAGTCCAAGCGCACCCTGACCCTCGCGAACGGCCATACCATCACGGACGAGGTCACGTCCTATAAGCCCGATCAGAAGATGCTCGGCTACTTCGTCGACAAGATCGACATCAAGGACCTGCCGGCGAACGATTATTCGGCCAACATCACCATCGAACCCGAAGGCGATGCGAAATCGAAGGTCGAATGGAAGGCAGCCTTCTATCGCGGTTACATGAACAATGACCCGCCGCCCGAATTGAACGACGAGGCTTCGGAGAAAGCCGTCAGAGCCTGGGTGCGGGCCAGCCTGGAGAACCTCAAGGCCAAGGTTGAAAAGAGCGGCTCCTGATCCCGACAAGACTTGGGGAACGCTCGTTGGGAGTTGTCCAAGTCGATGTTTCGAACGTTGACGCCGACGGAAGTGGAACGATTGCGGTGTCGTCGCCCTTGCGACGGCACGAGTGCACATCGCCAAAGATGACCGCCGCAGCATAGGCGGCGCAGCAGGGAGTTAAGAAACGCTCATGAGATATATCGCACTTGCCGCGGTGGCGGCGCTTACTACGATCGCGTTCTCGGCTCAGGCTCACGGCCCGAGCCGTCAGAAGGTGTCGGAATCGATCGAGATCAACGCGCCGGTCGACAAGGTCTGGGCAGCGATCGGCAATTTCCAGGACGGCTCCTGGATTCCGGTGGTCGAGAAGACCGAGGGCAAGGGCGGCAATGAGCCGAACGCGACGCGCGTCCTGACCCTGAAAGGTGGCGCCACGGTCGCGGAAGAACTCGCCAAGTATGATGCCGCGAAGCATTCCTACATGTACCGGATCACCAAGGTCGACGTGAAGACTCTGCCAGTCAACGATTATTCTTCGACGGTCGAAGTCGAAGATGCCGGCGGCAAGTCCAAGGTGACCTGGAAGGGCGCGTTCTATCGCGGCTACATGAACAACGACCCGCCGCCCGAACTGAACGACGAGTCGTCCAAGAAGGCGGTGCTCGGCCTCTACAAGGCCACGCTCGACAGCCTCAAGGCAAAGCTCGAGCAGGGCTCGTGAGCCCAGTTCTGCATCGAGAGTTTGGAATCGGAGGCCGGCTGCTTGCCGGCCTTCTTTTCGTAGGCGCAGCGTGTGCGCTTTCGACGGGCAATTCCGCGGCTCAGGAAGCGCTGGTGACGGCCCAGCTTGCCGGCGAGGTCGCGCTGGTCGATCTGGCATCCGGCAAGATGACCGGGACGATTACCGTCGACGGGGCCCCTGCCGGCATCGCGTTGTCACCGGACCGCAAGACCGCCTATGTCACGCGGCCCGAGGCCCAGGCGCTGGCGGTGATCGACATCGCGACGCGAGCGGTCACGGCAAGCATCCGCTTGCCTGGCGGACCGCTCGGCATCGCGGTCAATCCCCGATCGGGCGCCGTTTATGTCGCCGATTGGTATGCCGAACGGGTCTTCATCCTCGAGCCGTCGCAGGGCGAGCTGATCCATGCCGGCGACATCGCAGTCGGCAAATCTCCATCGGGCCTCGCCGTCAGCCAGGACGGGCTGATGCTCCTCGTCGCCAATCGGGAATCGGATTCGGTTTCCGTGATCGATCTGGAACGGCGCCTTGAGACCGCGCGCATCCCGGTCGGGCAACATCCGTTCGGCCTGACGCTCGCGGCCGACGGCAAGCGCGCCTATACCGCGAATGTCGTCTCCAACGACGTGTCGGTTATCGACGTGCCATCCCTACGCGAGATCGGCCGCGTGAAAACCGGCGAGCGGCCTTACGTCATTGCACTGGCACAGGGACGCGGCTTCGTCACCAACCAGTATTCGAATTCCGTCACGGCCTTCGGGCTCGACGATCTCAAGCCCATCGCGACGATCGACGTCGAGGACCATCCGGAAGGCATTGCCGCTTCGCGGGACGGGACATCGCTCTATGTCGCCAATTGGGGCGACAATACTTTGAGCGTGATCGACGCGCGCGCCCTGAAGGTTACCGGGGAAATTGCGGTGCCGGATGGCCCGCGCGCCTTCGGCGACTTCATTCGATAGGCTCGCTCACGGCGTCTCGTCGAGATCGGACTCGTCTGGAGAGTTGAGCGCGTCCTCCAATTCGTCGACGAGACGGTCGACCTGATCGTCGCTCGCCAGCAGCGTGATCGTCGCGCCGTCATCCGTGAAGCAGGTCAGCATGATCGATCGGCCGCGTCGCTTCGCGCCGATGCGGCGCAGCACCTTCTCGTCCGCCATGGATCGTCCTCAGCGCTTTCGCAGCAGCCACATGAGATAGGGGCCGCCGATCAACGTCGCGAGAAGACCGGCCGGCACTTGGTATGGATAGATGATCGTCCGCCCGGCCCAGTCGGCGACGGTCATCAGCAGGGCACCGACGATCACGGCACCGAGCAGATGATGGAGCGCGCGGTGTAACCCCATCAAGCGCGCCATATGGGGCGCCAACAAGCCGACGAAGCAGAGCGGACCGACCACGAGCGTCGCCGCCGCCGTCAGAAGGGCGGTGGCGAGCATGATTATCAGACGGCAGCGCCCGACATCGAGCCCGAGCGCCGTGGCACCCGATTCACCGAGCGGTAGGATGTCGAGCCATCGCGCGAGCATCGACGTCGACGCGATCAGGATCACCGCTGCGCCGAAGACCATCACAGCCTCGGCCGTCCCGACCTGATAAGTCGAGCCTGCAAGCCATGTCAGCAATGCGCCGAGCCGTGGGTCGCCCGTCGCCATGGCCAGCGCGACGATCGCACCGAAAATGGCACTTGTCGCCACGCCCGCGAGCAACAGGCGTTCCGGGCTGTAGGCTGCTCGACGCCCGAGCATCAGAATGCCGGACAGCACCACGAAGGCGCAGGCTCCGCCGGCGGCCACCTGCATTCCGCGCGATGGATCGTCGATCAGCACATCTGTCACGATCACGCCGAACGCCGCTCCGGAGGCGACGCCGAGTACTTCCGGCGACGCCATCGGATTACCCATCATGCGCTGCATCAGTGCGCCGGCTGTCGCGAGCATCGCACCTGCGGATGAGGCGGCGAGCATACGCGGGCCTCGCCATGGCAGCATGTCCCACAACTCGTCGAGACCGCTCCAGCGCCAGCCGTTCGGCCCGTCCGAAAGAGCCAATGCAAACCAGATCGTGAGCGCGAGGACGAGGAGACTCAGCCCGAGTCGCAGGGCGGGATCCTGGTTGGGCGGCGTGGCGAGAGGCGGATCAGGCTTCCAGAACGTTCCGGTACGAAGACTTGGCAGAAGCACCAGAAGCATCGGCGCGCCTAGGAGGGCCGTCGCCGCGCCGGTCGGGATTTCGCGATAGCTCGCAGGAATGATTTGGACGAGTTCGTCCGTCAGCCAGAGCAACCCGGCCCCGCAAAATGGAGCCCAGATCAGACGATCCCGGAACCGTCGCGCTCCGGCCATGGCAACGAGGGCCGGGGCCGCGAGCCCTACGAAGCCGATGATCCCGGCAACCGAGACGACCGCCGCACTCAGCGCGACGGCGACCGTAAGGGCGGCAAGCCGAGCGCTCGTCAGCCCTAGACCGAGATTGCGTGCTGTCTCGTCATCCAATCCGAGCAAGGTCAGCGGTCGCGACATGATCGCGATCAGGATGCCGGCGCAGGCGAGCCGTGGCAGCAAAAATTCAACCGCGCTCCAGTCCTGTTGCGTCAGGAATCCGGCGCCCCACAGAAATATCCCCACGAGATAGTCGCGGTGAAACAGGCCAAGCGCATTGCTGACTGCGCCGCAATACAGCGTGACGAGAGCTTTGCATAAGTGCGGGCGCTCTGGTTCACTCTGGTGGTCGGAGGAGGTTGTGATGGCGCATCGGTCGGTGGGTCAGCTGAGCCTCGCGGATGGTCTTGTCAGGAGCGGGGGCAGTCGCGCGCTCGACCGG
>JBGAFL010000075.1:0-21775 GCA_044227265.1 Methylobacterium sp. | reverse complement strand
TCCAGTCAACCGCGGTGATCAGCCGGTCGAGCGCGCGACTGCCCCCGCTCCTGACAAGACCATCCGCGAGGCTCAGCTGACCCACCGACCGATGCGCCATCACAACCTCCTCCGACCACCAGAGTGAACCAGAGCGCCCGTACTTATGCAAAGCTCTCGTCAACCGCGTCCTCGCGCGTGACGCGGCGATTATCGCCCGAGAACCTGCGCCGGCCCCGTGGGACGGTCTGAGACTGCTGGGACATTCGTCCTGAACGTTCGGCGCGCCGAACGCCGGGCGAGGGCCGAAAAATGTCCGGCGCAATCCGTTTACCCTGTTCGGATAGCCTCGCGGCGAAGGCTTCTTCCATGATCCGCGCCAGGCTCCCGATCCACATTGCCCCGATCCGCTTCGCCCTGGCTCTCGCGAGCCTGATCGCGGGCGCGCTCCATGGGGCCGAGGCGGCGCCACGCACACTAGTCACGCGCAGCGGCGATGGGGCAAAAATCGCGCTTTACGATTCGCTCTGCGACGAGGACAACCACCTCGAATGCCTGATCGCCGAGATCGGCTGCGAGAGCCCCGGCGACTTCACCGCGACGCTTTTTGCCCTCGACAACAAGGAGGCTGCGGCGCTGTTCGCGGCCAAGGGGGCCGGCAAGGGCAGCGTCACGGCGGGTGGGGCCAGCCAGGTTCTTCAGCTCACGAAGGTCGCGCTCTCCGAGTACTCCTACAAATGGAATGCGACGCTGATCAGCTACGAGCGCGGCCGCGAGATCTGGGGGGCGATCTGGGGCGCGGATTCGATCCAGCTCCAGGCCAGCGCCAAGAAGGCGAGCCTTGCACGGGCGGACGTGAACGAGGGCTCGTTCCGCGAGGTCGTCAGCGCCTGCGCGGCGGCTCGATAGGCCGCCCCGTCAAGGCTCGCTGCAGGTGAAGGGCGCGCTGCAGCGATAGGGCATGGCACAGACCGCGGTTGCGAGCCCGTCCACCATGCCGAAGGCCTCGGCCGCGGCGATATAGGCCGAATTCGGACAGCTCGCCCCCATCTCGCACTTGGCCAAGGCAGGCTTGGCATGGGCTTCCACGCGGCGTTTGTCCTCCGGCGGCAGGGCCTCGACCCATCCATCGATCCCGTCGACGAGGATGCCCGGATTGAGCCAGTCCAACCGCTTGGCTTCGCATCGCGCCGAGACGGCTTCCCTATAGGCCTCACCCGGCTTCCGGCTCTGCGCCGACGCATCGCCCGCCATGCCGCAGAACTTTTCGATGCGTCCGATCGCCGGAGCGGCATTTCGCAAGGGGATCACATCGTAGCCAACCGTCAGCTTGGCATCGAGAATCTTCAGGCTGCGGCCGGTTTTCATGGCTGCGAGGAGCGGTTCTGGAAAAGTGTCCGCCCTGTTCGACATCGGCAGGGGCGAGGGCGGATTCTTGCCGAAAGTGACGGCGAAGGTCGCGCCGTCGATCGAGAGGCGTACCGGGCCGGATATATCCGCGCCCGGTGCGCTCGCATGCAGGCTCAGACGGCCGGGACCATCACAGCGAATGAAGAGGCAGGAATAGGCTTCGTCGCTGTATCTCGCCGCGCAGCCCTGAATCGTACGCTTCCCTTCGCCGGGAAACGCAGCCGCTTCCCAGCCCACGGCGGCCCAGGCGGATGGCACTGAAAGACCGGCCAACACGGCTGCAAGGGTCCCGGCGATGAACCGCTCCGCATGCGAGGTTCGGATTCCGGTCTGATTTCGCCCGATCAAAGTTGCCTCGTCTGCGGAAGTTCAGCTTGGCCGCACGGCCAAACCAGAGGTTTAGTTGGTTTGGCGAGCTTAACAAGCAAAGCGTGCTCGCTCGCTGCGGCGTTGCGGAGCCGACTTCATCAGGCGCTTCGTGGCCCGAGCGGAGGCTGGCGGTTGACGCGGCGGCGGCCTCCTGCCATCCGGCCCGGCACACGGCCGATGAAGCCGGGCCTCCGCACTGGTACCCGATGACCGACCTTTTCGAGACGATCCGCCGGACGCTCGTGCCGATCCACAAGGAGGGCTATCCCTTCATCCTGATCGGCATCGTGCTGACCGTGGTGCTCGGCTATTTCGCGCAGGCCCTGTTCTGGATCTTCCTGATCCTGACGCTCTGGGTCTGCTATTTCTTCCGTGATCCCGAGCGCGTGGTCCCGGTGGCAGACGGGCTGGTGGTTTCCCCCGCCGATGGCCGGGTCAACTTGATCTCGACCGTGCTGCCTCCGCCCGAACTCGATATGCCGGCCGTGCCGATGCTGCGGGTCTCGGTCTTCATGAACGTGTTCGATTGCCACGTGAACCGCGTGCCGGTCTCGGGGAAAATCGACCAGATCCATTACACGCCCGGCCTGTTCCTCAATGCCGAACTCGACAAGGCGAGCGAGGACAATGAGCGCAATGGGCTGGTGATCGAGACGCAACATGACGGCGCCCCGCTGCAGATCGGCGTCGTCCAGATTGCCGGCCTCGTTGCGCGACGCATCGTCGGCTTCGTCAAGGCCGGCGACACCCTGCAGGTCGGCGAGCGCTTCGGCCTGATCCGCTTCGGCTCGCGGGTCGATGTCTATCTGCCGACGAGCGCGCGCGTGCTGGTCGGGCTCGGCCAGAAATCGGTCGCCGGGGAAACCGTGCTGGCCGATCTCGGGGGTGGCCCCGAGCGGACCTTCCGGCGTATCTGAGCCCCGCATCGCGACGCGGAGCGAACCGGCGGCGCGCCGAAATGGCCAGAGGCGACATGGACGATCTGTTTCCGCCCTTCGCACCCGACGCGAACGAACCGCGGCGGCGCCGGTTCAAGCCGGTGCCCTTCCGGATGATCGCGCCGAACATGATCACGCTGCTGGCGCTCTGCCTCGGGCTGACCGCGATCCGGCTCGCTTTCGAGGGCAAGTTCGAGCCTGCCGTCATTGCCGTCATCGTTGCGGCCGTGCTCGACGGCATCGACGGGCGCGTCGCGCGGCTGCTCAAGGGCACCTCGCGCTTTGGGGCCGAACTCGATTCCCTCGCCGATTTTGTCAATTTCGGCTGCGCGCCGGCTCTGATCCTCTACGGCTTCACCCTGCACCACCTGCGCTCGGTCGGCTGGATCGCGGCGCTCGTCTTCGCCATCGCCATGGCGCTTCGGCTCGCCCGCTTCAACGCGATGCTCGACGATCCGAGCCGCCCCGAATGGAAGAAGGACTTCTTCGTCGGCATGCCGGCACCGGCCGGCGCGCTGACGGGCATGCTCCCCCTCTATCTGCATTTCCTCGGATTGAGCATGGAAAGCTGGGCCGCGCCGTTCGTGCTCGGCTATGTGCTGCTGATCGCGCTGCTCGTCGTCTCGACGGTGCCGACCTTCTCCGGAAAGACCTGGGGCAAGCGTGTTCCACGGGATCTCGTACTGCCGATCTTCCTGGTGCTCGTCGTCGTCTTCGGCCTCGTGATCAGCTTCCCGTTCGAGGCGATGGTGACGGCAAGCATCAGCTATCTCCTCGTCATCCCGATAGGGGCGATCCAGTACCGGCGCCGGGCGCGCGAGGATGTCACGGGCATCGACACCCCCGAGAATTCTCCTGAAGAAGCCGGTCTCGGCACGGAATCCGACGACGAGGTGGAGACCCGTCCCTGATCTCAGGCCGCGCGGCGCGCGACCACGAACAGCCGCGGGAAAGCGAGCAGGACGCGCCCATCGGCGCGGCGCGGATAGGCCCCCTCCAACGCGGCCTGATAGGCAGCGAGGAAGCTCGCACGCAGGTCTGGCGCAAGCGGCGCGAGATAGGGGCGCAGGCTGGTCGCCTGCAGCCAGGTCACGATCGCAGCGGCATCCGTCAGAGGATGGATGTAGGTCGTCGCCCAGATATCGACGGTGCAATCGGCCGCACGCAGCCAATCGTAGTAATGGCCGGCCGGCGGGATCGGCGCGCGCGCCGCGCCGGCATGGGCGATCTGCCCGCTCCAGACCCCATCGGCGGCGACCGAGCGCATCAGGCTATGCGAGGGTTCGTCGAGATTGTCGGGCACCTGCATGGCGAGGCAACCGCCCGGCTTGAGCATGCGGGCAAGCCGCGGCAGCAACGTCGCGTGATCGGGCAGCCATTGCAGAACGGCATTGGCGAAGATGAGATCAGGAGGATCGTGCGGCACGTAATCCCGCAAATCTGCCTCGAGAAACGTGATCTGCGGCAGGCTTCGCCTCGCCCGCGTCAGCATGTCCGGCGCGGAATCGATCCCGACGATCCGGGCTTTCGGAAACCTGTCGGCAAGCAGTGCCGTGGCATTGCCGGGTCCGCAGCCGAGTTCGACCACCTCAGTCGCCCCATTGAGCGGCACACGGGCGAGGAGGTCTGCGGCCGGGCGAGTCCGTTCGCTGGCGAAGCGAAGATACTGGACGGCATTCCAATCCAAATGTCCCTCCCGCTTTGCCTTGCACTCTTCCCCGGCACTCTTGCCTAGCAAAATTTGGGACGAATGCGACAGGAGTTGGTGGATGAGGCACGCAACCGGGTTGGCAAGCGGAACGGTTGCGGTAGCTAAGCCTTTACCATCCGGCTCGTGCAGGACGGGTTTTCGAGGAGACCGCTAATGTTGGAAGAGTTCAAGAAATTTGCATTACGAGGCAACGTCGTAGACCTCGCGGTCGGCGTCATCATCGGCGCGGCCTTCGGCGCGATCGTAACCTCGCTCGTTCAGGACATCATCATGCCGATCATCGGCGCGGTCACGGGCGGGCTCGACTTCTCAAACTACTATATTCGCCTCTCCCCGAACATTCCCGAGGGCGCCGCATATGCCGACGCGAAGAAGGCCGGTGCGGTGATCGGGTACGGCCAGTTCCTGACACTCGCCGTCAATTTCACGATCGTCGCCTTCGTTCTGTTCATGGTCATCCGCTCCATGAACAAGCTCAAGAAGAAGGAAGAGGATAAGCCGGCGGAGGTCCCCGCCGATGTCAAGGTTCTGACCGAAATCCGCGACCTGCTCGCAACCCGGGCGAAGGTCTGACATCCACACGCCGCCCGCAAGGACCTTTGACCCTGACCGGTCAAAGGTCGCTACACTTTCGAAGTATAAGGGAGTCGAATGGGACGCCCTAATGATGCCGCCGGCATCGTCACGGCGGACGAAGCTTACGGTCGCTTCCCGGCGAGGGTCGAGGCTTCTTCGGGCGACGTTCCCGTCGAGACGCCAAAGGCATCGAGAATCTTGTCGAGGACCTGCTCGACCGCCCCAGTTCCTTCCTCGTGCGTCTTCAACCGCGTTTCAAGACGCTTGATATGCGGTGCGAATTCCTCGGGTATGGCGTCATCGTCGCCGAGGTATCGCGGTCTTTCGCCCGAAACACCGTAGATCGTCCGCAATTGCCGCCCGAGATGGTCCCGCACCGGCTCGGGAAGCATGGACTCGCTGGTCTTGTCGTCCTCGGTCATGGCCTTCGCATCTCGCGATCTCTGCGTACCCATCGCGCAATTCAACAAGTCAGAACAGCAAGCGTTGCGTGCAGTTCACGGCAAATTATCCAAGCCGGAAGCGCCCGGCGCGAAATACGTGCCAGATCGCAGGAGCGGGCTTTGCAGCAGATTTGAAGGCGGCCTCGCTATTCCATCAAGTCCGATCAACATGGACGGATGCGCGGATCGACCGATCTCAGATCATCTCAGCACTTCGATGATGCGGTAACGCCTGTCGACCAGGACCGGCCACTCGTTCACGACCGTGTACCGGCTGTCGCGTGCGACACGGAAATTGGATTGAACGTCATATGTCGTGACACCGTAGCCCGGCAGCGCTGCACCTTCGGCCATTCGAGCGTCGTAACGATGGACACGAGCACGCCGCCCATGCCTGTAGCTCATGTATGCCAGGCGCTGGCCGACGCTGCGGAGGTCGGCAATCGCGCCGCTGCCTTCGTGGAGTCCGCGCTCGGGATTGCCAAGCAGGCCCTGTGCCTCTGCGGCCAGCGGCAGCGCGATCACGAGAACGGATGCAGCGACGAGAGCTTTGAGATTCATGCCGTTTACTCCGCCTTCAAACAAATCACACTGCAACGCCGGCGTTCGAGAGCAGCAACACACCCGCCACGTCCGATCGCCGCCCGGCCCCCTATCCCCTCACGCTTCCTTCGGCATCGCCGATTGAATGAAGCGATCGGCGGCAAGGTCGTCCTCGTCATAGCCGAGAAGTTCGGCGAGCCGCCCGCGAGCGCGGCTGACGCGGCTCTTCACTGTGCCGACCTTGCAGCCCATGATCATCGCGGCCTCCTCGTAGGAGACGCCCTCGGCGCCGACCAGCACCAATGCCTCGCGCTGGTCCGGAGGCAATTTGGCAAGCGCTGCCTGCAGATCCTCGACATCGAGCCGATCACCCTGATGCGGCGCTGTCGCGAGACGCGCGGCATAGGAGCCATCCTGATCCTCGACCTCGCGCACGCGCTTGCGGTGGTCCGAGTAGAAGATGTTTCGCAGGATCGTGAACAGCCAGGCATTCAGGTTCGTGCCCGGCTGGAAGCGGGCCCGGTGCTGCCAGCCTTTGAGCAGCGTATCCTGCACGAGATCGTCTGAGCGAGCCGGGTTCGAGGTCAGCGACAGGGCGAAGGCACGCAAGGACGGCACAGCCGCCAGAAGTCCGTCGCGAAATTCCGGATCGATACGCTGGCCCTCGGCCCGCAATGCAGCCTCGAGCTTCTCGATCAGGTCGGCGAAGCGTTGGGTCGCAGCGTCTGCGGTGCCGAGAGTGTCGTAGACCGTCCGCAAATGGTCACCGAGATGGGTCCGGATACTCGCCGACAGGTTCGGCCGGAGTGCCTCCGACTCTTCGGCAAGTCGTTCGAGGGTTGCGTCGGTATCGTGTCGGTTCATGATGCCTAGCGTGGTTCCGGCGAAGGTCGATCGTCCAAGAAATCGTGCTTCGAAAAGCATCCAACAATTCAGTCCGGCAACCGCGTCACCCAGTCTATCGAGAACTCGGTGCCATGAGCGCGCGGCTAGGCCTTTCTAGCGCATCGTGCAGCCTCGAACAGCCCGGCTAGCGCCCAAGGCTGCGACCCTTGCTGTGTAGTCGGACATTTTTCGGGCCCAGCGCGTCCTGCAGACATCACATGCCCGGCCACATCACATGCCCGGGCACTTGGCCGGTGGCCTTTCGATTGTCCGCATAAGCGACATGGGGACACGGCCGCTCAGTCGCAACCGCATGGGGAAGCGACAACCTGCGTGCGGCGGCCCGGATGCAGGATGCGCGCGGCACCATCCTTGAAGACGATCGTCTCGCCGCGATTGAGCTCCGTCCAGGTCTCGTCGCGGGTGAGCGCGCGGGTCGCAACCATGGTCACGACGTCGGTCTCGGTGGTTTCCTGAGCGAAATCGACCCGCCAATCCTCGTCGATCAGCGTCGCCGTGCCGAAGGGAGCGCAGCGGGTCAGATAGCAGAGCCTCTTGCCGCAATGGGCATAGAGCACCCGGCTATCAGACAGCAGCATGTTGAACACGCCGAGGCCATTCAGATCGAGACAGAGTTCGGCAACGGCCGCATCGAGTTGGGCCGGCCGCGGCAGCGCCGACCAGCGGAGCTGCAACTGCGACAGGATCCAGCAGAAGGCATATTCGCTGTCGGTGGAGCCGATCGGTTCGAAACCGCCGAGCGGGCGCTTCTTGATGCCCTTGAGCTGGCCGTTATGCGCAAAGGTCCAGCGCCGCCCCCACAGCTCGCGCGAGAAGGGATGGGTGTTCTCGAGCGAGACGCGGCCGCGATTGGCCTTGCGGACATGCGCGACGACGATGCGGCTCTTGATCGGATAGCGGCGCAGCAGCTTGGCGAGCTCGGATTTCGCGCTCGGATCGGGATCGTGAAACGAGCGGCAGCCGCGCCCGCCCTCATAGAAGCTGATGCCCCAGCCATCGGCATGCGGCCCGGTCTCGCCGCCGCGCCGCGCCAAAGCCGCGAAAGAGAAGCGGATGTCGGTGGGCACATTCGCGCTCATGCCGAGCAATTCGCACATGGGGAGGCTTCGACGCGCTTTCTGGAAGATGGGCCGGTGCTGATGCAGCGCGAGCGCGGCGATCAGCTTCAATCAATACATCCAGGTTTAAAAGGCGTTGCGGCGGCAAACAACAGGTCAACGTCGAGGAACGTCGAACCGACTCGCCGTCAGGATCGCGAAGCGCTCGCGTCCCGGTCGGTCGCCGCGGCAGCATTGGTCTCGGGAAAGAACCGCAAGGCCTGCGGCCACAGGGCCAATGCCAGCCCACCGACGCCGATCAGCGACAGCAGGTCGATCAAGGTCATCTTGAAGGAGCCGCGCAGCGAAGGTGTCACGAACCAGAAGAATTCGAGCACGTGGGCGACGAGCGCCAGAGCTGCCAGCAAGCGCGTCCGGTTCTCGCCCGGACTGCGGGTCGACAGGACTGCGAGCAGCACGGTCCCCCCCGAATACAAGCTCAGGGCGCGCCCCTCGCCGCTGTCGCGGACGCGGTACCAAGCGGCTGCATCCGGGGGATTGGCCGGCCACGACACCAGGAACTGGATGAAATGCAGGAGCGCCCAGATCGTCAGCAACGCCGCAAAGGGCGTCAATCGATCGAGGCGACGCCGCGCAGGACCGATATCGGGGGGCGCGGCAAGAATGGCGACGGCGAGGGCGAGGCAGCTCCAGGAGGCCATCAGCACCAGCCCGGATAGGGTCGGCCGGAAGTTTTCGGACGCGGCGAGGACGAGGTCGCCGACGACCAGCGTTCCGATGAGGCCGTGCAGGCCGAGGCCGAGCACGGCGCGGCCATCGTCACGGCGGCCGGCCTTGCCAAAGGGGTCGCTGCCACGCCGGGCGAAAAGCTGGGCGAGCGCCGTCCAGGCACCGAACGCGATCACGAGACGAAAGGCGAGAAAAGGTGTCGAGAACCAGATCGCGGAAAGCGTGGTCGGCGGCTTCGCCCCGCGTGCCCAGGGATAGAGATCGGGCAGCTTCAGCAGGATCGGGATCGCGAGCAGACCCGCAACCGGCATCAGCGCGAGCAATCCGCGCAAGGTCGCGAGCAACGCCGTCTCGGGCTGCGGGCGCCACGCATCGGCGCGCTCGAGCATGATGACGAGCGGCAGCGCACCGGCCGGCAACGCGAGAAGGCAAAGCCAAGCCGCCAGATAGGAGATCGCGAGGGATTTCGTACCGGCAAAGACTTGCGTCAGTAGAAGCGCGCCGAGACCGACAGCGAGGCCGAGGCCGGCGCGCCGCCGAGCATCGAAGAAGAAGGCACGCGCATCACGCGGCCGCAGCGTCACGGCCGCGACTCCGGCAGGGGGCTTCGCTGCTGCACGCTGACCGAGAGCGGACGCAAGGCCGGTTCTGCAATCGCGGAGAGCTTGCGCTCGATCCAATCCGAATCGCCCTCCCCTTCCGGCCATTCGGCTGCCAGCACGAAGCGATCACCGCTCATTTGTGCAGAGCGTATCGGTGCACCGAGCGATCGTTCCGTTCGTTTGAAGCCTTCGAACGCGAAAGCGAGCAGAGCTGCGAGCACGCCGGTCATTGCGGCGAAGGAGACGCTTGGCAGAACCAGGAAAGGCCAAGCCAGAACGGCACGCGCGGTGCTCTGTGAAGGACCCAGGGCGATGTCCCATTGGCACAGGGCAAAGAAACCAATTCCGCCGATGAGCGCTCCCGCGAGCGCCGCATCCGCGATGGCTGGTTCGGGCAGACGCAGCATCGCCGAACTCTCCGGCATCGGCACGGGCCCGAAGGCTGCGAACCGGGCGGGGGATCCGCGTTCCGTGGCAATACGGATCGCGGCGGCAAGCGCGCGGTCCGATGCGAAGCTTGCCTGAAGGAAACCCGCCGCAGACGGAACAACCCTGGCGAAACGTGCAGGCACCACGTTCTGCGATCGTAGCGGAGCGCTTGCCGCCCCCGGATTGTGCAGCAGCGCGAGCCATCGCAATTCGGTGATCGAAAGGATGGGGATGACGCGCAAGGATAGAACGAGAAGGGCCAGGAAGATACCGAGCGCCCCGAGGAATCCTGCAACGCCCTGCAGGACAGACCCAGCACGAATGGCGGGATCCATTGAAGCCTGTTGAGCAAGGACCAGGCTCGTTCGGTCGGCCAGCGTCCCGATGACTGTCAGGATACCGATGCACCCAATCGCAAATCCCGATCGCCGGATCTGTCTCAGCCAGAACAGCTGAACCGACAGGAGAGCGCACACGACATGCGTCCAGAACGGAACGGCCGCCTCGCCGGCGAACCGCGTCGCGAGGCCGGTTCGTGCAGCGGCATCGCCGTTCAGGAGGGTCGCACTCCATTCCGTAACGTGGCCATAGAGGCTGACAAGCCCGAACACGAGCAGCATCCGCGCCAGGATATCGAGGTGCCGCTCGGTGATGAGTGCCTTCAGCCCGCAGCTTTCGCGAATGGCGACGACGACCGCCGCCGTCAGACCGGTCCCCGATAGAACGGCGCCGACGAGCAGGGTGACGGGCAGGAGCGATCCAGCGCCAATCTGCGGCATCATGGCCGCAACGCGTACCGCTGCTGCGGTCTGAAGGGCGGCACAGAGAATCATGGCAAGGAGCGCCATGGTGCGGGCGAGCGCGGTCCAAACTTGCCATTGCCGCGCAGAGCCCTGCCAGTCCATCGCAAGCCAACCATAGAGGCGTGCCTTCGACGATCTGCCCTCAGCACTCTTCCCCGCCAGGTCCCGGGCGCGCGCCATATCACGCAGGATTGCGAGATCGGGCAGCAAACCGGCCGCCCAGACTGCGAGGGCGATCACGAGAAACAGGGCGAGACCCATCGCGTCGGAGACGAGGATCGCGCGCGGATCGGCGGGTATCGCAATAGGCCAATGCGCGCTCAGCCCGATCTCGACGACCCAGAGCCAGCCCGGACGCAAGATGGAAAGAGCGAGCGCTGCACCTGCCGCCAATACGGCAACCGTTTCGGCAATACGCGTCACCGCACATCGCCATTCGACCTCCGCAAGCCTGAGCATGGCGCTGACCAGCAGGCTGCCGCAGGCGATGCCAATCCAGAGGTCGTAACAGGCGATATCCATCGCCTGTACCGCGGCCGTGGCGCCATCCGGATCGGTGAAAGCCTGCGCGTTCCAGGCTCCCTGCACGGCAAAGGCGGCGATGATCAGAAGGAACGACGCAGCCAGCGCGCCGTACCAGTACCATCCTCCTGGTCGCTCCAGGACGATCCGCCCGATGGCCATTCCGATGCCATTCGGAGTCTCGCCTGGCGCGATGACGGCGTCGCCATTCGCAGGCCCGGAAGGGATTCGATCGTGAAGCATATGGACAGCGTCCGACATCAGCTCCCGAATTGCGATCTGGGGGCGTCGAAACGTTTCAGCCGTCGTATCCGGGCCGGTTTCGCGGGGCAGCCTCGGCGGGACGCTCGAAGATCGACCGAACCCCGTCGCTGTCGCGCGGCATTTGGCCGAGCGACGGCCCAGTGTCCGCCACGCTTCGCAACCGTGTCCTTCAAGGCCTCATCACACCGTCAAGCAGGCCGGCTTTCGTCGTGTTCGGCGCGGCAGCCCGACCCTGCTTAGCGTCGAAGTGCGGCTGCCGAAAGTCGAGATCCCGGAATTTCGCTGCGATGCACGCAACCTCGCCGGCAGGGGATCTTCGATGATCCCGGCACGGCCCGCTGAGGTCGATATCCACGCCGAGTGGCTGCCCAGACCGCCTTGCGGCACGATCGGTCGGCCACAGGAATGCCGGGATGCATCGGCACAGACGAGCCGGACGCCGTAATCCAACGATGATCGACGCCGTTCCGGAGCGATCCTGCGCCTTCCTTGTCCGGAAGCCCCAGCGCGGCGGATTCATGAGATCGAAAATGGAGCCCCTCGTGAGTGCCAAGACATTTGGACTTTCCGTAGCTCTCCTAACCCTCAGCCTGATCGGGGCACAGCCAGCATCCGCGGATGTCGGTGATCATTGTCGCCCTCTGATCGCTGGCGTGCACGATATCGATACCAAGGTTGTCTATACAGACAACCGAGGCTCTGTCGAAGATCTTGATATCAAGGATCAAAACAGAGAAATTCGAGCTCCACTCAATAGCTATATTACATATATTCAATCCTTGGCCGACGACTATGTCGCAAAAGGCGGGGATTGGAAAAGAGAATGCGTCTCGGCGCAATTGTCATCGTGGGCACGCGACGGTGCGCTCACCGACGCCGACGTGACGATGCACGGAGAGGCGGTTCGCATGTGGGCGATCGGCTCGCTCGCATTGGCAGCCATCAAAATCTACGATTGCCGAAACAGTCCGCCGGACGACGTCGAGAAATGGTTCGAGCAACTTTCCGGAATCGTCCTCAACTATTTAAATCTGAGAGATCAGAAACTGAAAGAACATTCCATTTCGAATCTCACATATTGGTCCGCAGCGTCATTGGGGGCTCTGAGCGTCGTAACGCACAGAAGGGATCTGTGGGAGCGTGCGCGCAAAATTTATACAAATGCGGTGCAATCCATTGGACCGGACGGAACCTTGAAAGCCGAGCTCGGTCGTGGCCAGCGCTCGAGTCGATATCATGAGTTCGCGGCCCAGGCGCTGACAGCCATCGCTAACTTGGGACCGTTCTGGAACGAGGACTTATTCGCTGTCGGCCAAAATGATCTCCCCAGGCTGCTCCGCCTCGTCGACTCATTCGAATCCGCACCTCAGACATTGAAAGTGGCGGCGAATGCCGACCAACTTCCAATCGATCATCCGAGCTGGTTCCTTCTGCTTCCCCAAACCGGGCCCTATGCGGAGCTCCGCAAGAAGGAGGGAGCGGAACAGCGCGTGCCGAGGCTGGGCGGGTCGCTGACAAGCATGAATGCTGTTCTCGCTTCGGACCGCCCGCAAGCCCTCAGTCAGTGTCGGGTTGGCTCCCACTGACCGGCTCGAATTGAGCCTGCAGTGAGCCAACCGAGTGATGGGACCGGACGGGTATCGTCCGGTCCGTTTCGGCACCGGGTTCCGTCTCATCCGGCGCGATGCGCGCAGGCTTCTTGCCCAATACGGTTTGCGACATCGCTTTCAACTTCGCGATCGATCCACTAAGTGCACAGCACGGGCGGCATGCTCCGGCTGCGGCGCCGGTTTCAGCGAGTACCTTGAACCTGCCGCGCGCATGATTGACCGCCCCGCCACCCGAACCGCGAACCGGCACGCCGATGGAGCGTGATCCGATCCTCTTCGTCTGGCGGTCGGCGCCGGCCCAGCAGGCCGCGGCGGTTGCACTTGGGGTCGGGCTCGGCGTGCCACTCGTCCTCTTCGCACTTCTGTGCCTTCGCGACCTCGTCGGCCTCCTCGCGACAGGATCTCAGACTCCTCCACCATTCCTGGAGATCGCCCTGCCCCTGCCCGATGGGGCACATTCCTTGACGATTCTTCCGGGCTTCGCATTGAGCGAGAATGGGCTCTCGCTCGCCGCTCTGCTGGGCCTTGCCGGCGCGGCTCTGGCTTTCGCTGCGCTGGGCTGGGTCGTCGCGCGCTTCTGCTTTGCCGCGCAGACACGCGCGGCCGCACGGCTGCGTCTGGCGGCAACCGATGCGGTCCTGAGCGCCCCGCCGGGCGCCCGCGAAGACGTGCGTGCCCTGCCCAACTTGCTCGGCCGTACGCTTTCGGGGCTGCCCGCAGCCGGAATCCTGATCCCCGCCCTGACGCTGGCGTCGATCCTGATCGCGCTGCTCGTATCGGCTCTGGCGGCGCCGCGGCTCGTGCCGGCCACGGCGATCGGGCTGGTCGCCGTGGCACTTGCCCGCATCCTGCTCATACGCGGCGCCGGCTCGCGAACCACGCTCCGGCAGCGCGAGACCCAGGCTGCCGAAGCCGCGCTCGGCGACCTCATTCAGCGGATGCCGGCCGTGAGGGCCCATGGCGCGGCGATTTTCGAGCGGCGCCGGCTCGGCATGCGTGCGCGCGCGGCGCGGACGGTGCTCAGTCGGGCCGAAAGCGCACTCGCCTATGCGCGGGCGCCCTCGCTGGCGCTCGTGGTGCTCTTGCCGGCGATTCTTCTCGCAATCGCCCTCTGGCGCGGGCCCGACCGGGATGTCGCCGATCCCGTTCTGCCGGGCGCATTGGCCGCGGCTGCAGCCGCCTTCACGCTGGCCGCGAGCCTGGTCGCCGTCTCGATCCGTCTCTGGACGACGCGGCGCGAGATCGCGCCGATCTTCCAGAATGCCGCACAGACGCTCGACGCCCTGGCCGCGCGGAGACCGGTTGCGGGGCGGCGGCGAGAGGCATTTCCGGCGTCCGGCAGCCTCGTCGCAAGGAGAGCGGGCGCCTTCGATCCCGTGAGCGGTGAGCGCCTGATCGGCCTCGACGCGACCTTGCCGATGCCCTCGCATGTCGCTCTCGTCGGCAGCCGCGGCAGCGGCACGCGCGCGCTTGCCGCAATGCTGGCCGGCCAGATCGAGCCGAGCTCGGGCAGCGTGACCTATGGCGGTGTCGAGTTGAAGAGTCTCGATCCTGCCGAGCGCGCTCACCGGATCGCCTATGTCGGTTCGGAAGCGATCCTGATCGATGGTACGCTCAAGCAGAACCTGCTCTATGGCGCCCGCACCGACGAGCGCGAGGCGCTCGGCGAGAAGGGCCGCATCGCGCTGCTACGCCTCGCCGGTCTCGACGGGCTCGTCTATGCGCGCGGGCTCGGCGGCACCATCGACCCGGAGGAAGAACCGGCCACCGCCGCCGCGATCGTCGGCGCGCGGGCGGCCGTGAGGGCAGCACTTGAGGCCGGCGGCATGGCGCGGCTGGTCGAGCCCTTCGACCCGGATCGCTACAATCATCAGCAGACGGTTGGCGAGAACATCCTGTTCGGCGAGGCGGTCGGTCCTGCCTTCTCGGAAGAGCGGCTCGCAAGCCATCCCTATCTGCGTGCCGTGCTCGAGGCCGAGGATCTGACGCGGGTCTTCGTCGAGATCGGGCTGCAGATCGCGCGCTCGACCGTCGAGATCTTTTCGGAGCTGCCCGACGACCATCCGCTCTTCGACGCCTTCTCTCTGTTCCCGGCGCGAGAGCGTGGCTTCTTCGAGGATCTGATCGCGCGCCAGCCGGACGGGCGCGGCTGGCGGCGCGGGCCGGCCGGCCAGCGCGACCGCGAGCGCCTGATCGGGCTCACCCTGCGCTACAGTGAAACCCGCCACCGCTTCGGCCTGATCGACGAAGCGCTCGAGGCACGTATCGTCGAGGCCCGCCACTCCTTCGCAAACCTGCTGCCGCCGAAATTTCGAGAGAAGATCGAGTTCTTCGATCCGGCGCGACTGACCGCGGCGGCGAGCCTCGAGGAAAACCTGCTCTTCGGCCGTATCACCCAGGGCGAAGCCGGCGCCGAGGCGAGGGTGCGCGCCGTGATGCGGCAGGTTCTCGCCGAGCAGGGCCTGGAGCCGCTGGTCTATCGCCTCGGCTTGGCCAGCCGCGTCGGCACGGCCGCGAGCGCGAATGCGACGACGCGCCGCCAGAATCTCGGCGAGGGCGCCATCGGACCACGCGAACGCACCGCGATCGAACTGTTCCGCTGCCTCGTGCGGCGGCCGGACATCCTGGTGATCGCTCTCAATGCCGACGAGCGCAAACCGGACGAGATCGCTGCACGTATCACGCGGCTGCGCGCCATCCGCGAGGGAATGGGCCTGATCGTCTGTCTCCCCACCCCGGAGGTCCTCGATCTGCTTCCGCCTTTCGACGCGGTGCTGACCGTGGAGCGCAATACGGTGATCGCGCCGCAGATGGCCTCGGCGACCTCGACCGAATCGATTGTCTGATCCGGCTCATTGCTCGGACGAGCAGGCCTCGCCTCGAGGTACAGGGAGAGACCTCCTGTCAGGAGCGATCGTCGATCAAATCCTGCAATCCGCCTCTCAAATCCGCCTCAAAGCGCGGCCATAGTAGTATGATTGTGCCGCCCGCTTTGCGGCCTCTCCCGCTGGCGGTGCATGTTCCTTCTCTGCCGGAAGTCTCTGCGCTTCGCACGCTCGTGGACGCATCGCGCCAAGGCGGCCCTATTCCTGCTCGCACTGGCACTCGGGCTCCAGGCCAGCACCGCTCTAGCTCAATACGACAAAGCGTCCGCGCCGATTCCCTCCGCGACGCTCGCGCTGATGAGCGCGAAGGGCTCGAGCCCCTCCGCGCCGCTGCTGCTGCGCGCCTACAAGAAGGAATCCGAGATCGAATTGTGGAAGCGCAACGGCGCCGGCCGCTTCGTCCATATCAAGACCTACCCGATCTGCCGCTGGTCGGGCCAACTCGGCCCGAAAACGAAGGAAGGTGACCGGCAGACGCCGGAGGGGTTCTACACGGTCGCCAAGAAGCAGATGAACCCGAACTCGGCCTATTACCTGTCCTTCGATGTCGGCTATCCCAACGCCCTCGATCGAACGCTCGGGCGCACCGGCTCGGCGGTGATGGTTCACGGCATCTGCGCGTCGATGGGCTGTTTCGCGATGACCGATCAGGTCGCGGGCGAATTGTTCGCGGTCGCGCGCGAAGCCTTCAATGGCGGCCAGGGCGCTTTTCAGTTCCAGTCCTATCCGTTCCGGATGAGCGTGGCGAACCTCGCGCGTTACCGGAGCGATCCGAATATCGGCTTCTGGCGTCAGCTCAAGGAAGGCTCGGACCGATTCGAGGCAACGGGCCTCGAGCCGAACGCAACGGTGGCGGGCGGCCGCTATGCCTTCACGCCGTTGCGTGATCCGGCGCAGGAGGCGCTCGCGCTCAAGCGGGTCAAGGACGAGACGGAACGCGTCGCGAACCTGATAGAGGATGGCGCGGCTGCCGTGCGCACCACCTATTCCGATGGCGGCCAGCACCCGTTCTGGGCGGCGATGATCAGCAAGGGCTTTCCCGTCGGCCCAGTCAGCCGGCCCGAGGCTTTGGCCTATGCCGGCCAGGACGTCATCCTGATCCCGGCCCGCCGCAAACCCGTGATCGTACCGATGCCGGAGACGGCATGGGCCATGCTGATCGCTCCCGATACGCGATTCGCGCTGCCGCAGGCTGTCGGGTACGTGCCCGACTACACGAAGCCCGCCCCTCTGTTCGGCCCCCTGGTGACGCGCTATTCGCAAACGCTGCCTTCCCTGATCCACGCTTCGCTCGAGCAAACCGTCAGCGAGCCGCCCTTCACCGGGGCATCGCCGATCCTCGATGTCGTGGCAGAGAGGTGACAGGTCGCTGCTTTGACGTGAGGCGGCTACATCGTCATGTGCGTGCCCGCACATGGTACGGAATGGCGTCTGCCTATCTGATGTCTGTAATCTCACATCTCGGAGGTCGGCCCGTGCGGCCGATCACAAGACGATGCATAAACGTAAAACCACACCGTTCGACCTCCGTCGCGGTGCGCGGTACAAACGCATGAATGTCAGAGGTCCTGCCTTGGACGACACGCTCGCCTTGCGATTCTGGGGCGTACGTGGCTCGATCCCGGTTTCCGGGCCCGACTATGTCGAGTTCGGCGGGAACACGCCCTGTCTCGAAGTGCGTTGTGGCGGCCGGCTCTTCGTGATCGATGCCGGGTCCGGGATCAGCGCGTTCGGCCGCGGCGATCCGGAGGCGGTACCGCAGGAAATCGACCTGCTGTTCAGCCACCTGCATATCGACCACACGGCGGGCTTGCCCTTCTTCAAGCCGGCCATCCTCGACGCGAATCGCCGGATCAACACCTATTGCGGCAATCTCGACGGCGCATCGGCTGCCGAGGCGCTCGATCGGATGTTCACGCCGCCGCTCTTTCCGGTCGGCCTCGACGTGCTGCCCTGCACGATGACGCATCACGGCTTCAAGGCCGGCGAGAGCCTGACCTTCGCCGACGGCATCCGCGTGGACACCATCCTGCTCAACCATCCGCAGGGCTCGGTCGGCTACCGCTTCGATTACGGTGGTAAGCGGCTCTGCGTGATCAGCGATATCGAGCACGGCCCGGTCTGGCCGGACGAGAAGTTGCTTGCCTTCGTCGAGGGTGCGGATCTGATCGCCTATGACGGCATGTTCACCGAGGGCGAGTATTGCGGCTGCAAGGGCTGGGGCCATTCGACCTGGCAGAAGGGCGTGGAACTCGCCCAGGCCGCCAAAGCCGGTGCTCTCGCGATCATCCACCTGCATCCGTACCATACCGACGTACAGCTTCGCCAAATGGAGGCGGAGATGCAGGCCGTGATGCCCGAGGCCTTCATTGCCCGGGAACGCCAGTACGTCGAGGCCGGTGCCCGGTTCGGCCTCGGCCACCCGCATTTGGCTCTGGCACGCACCGCTTGAACCGGCCGTGAGCCGCGCCGGATCGGATTTCGCACCGCGCGGCTTCGATAAGATCGACCGACGCCGCCTGATCGGCCGCAGTCTCGGCGGCTTGGCGGGGGTCGCGCTGACCACTTGGCCGACCCGCCACATGGCGCAGGGCCCGGTCTTCGCTCCACGCGCGCCGCTGGCGCCGATCCAGGCGAGCCAGGACCGGATGGTCCAGGTCACGGTGTGCCTGCGCCCGTTCCGGGCCGCCGGGCCGCGTATCGAAGCCGAGGCCATCGCGGGCAAGCACGTGGTCCATCATTACGGCCATGGCGGCAGCGGCTGGTCTCTGTCCTGGGGTTCGGCGCAGGAAGCTCTGCCGCTCGTACTCGCCGCCGGCGAAGCCGAGATCGCCGTCATCGGCGCCGGCGCGATCGGGCTGACCACCGCGATCACGGCGCAGAGGATGGGGGCCACTGTCACCATCTACGCCAAGGAGCGCTTCCCGCTGACGCGGTCCTCGCGCGCGACAGGCAGCTGGACCCCCGATTCGCGCGTGGCGATGGAGGACGCGGTCGGCGTGGATTTCGCCTCGCGCTGGGAGCGCATGGCCCGCGCCGGCTTTGCCCGGCACCAGAGCTATCTAGGCCTTGGCGGAAACCCGGTCGAATGGACCGATCGCTACATCCTGCGTGACACGCTCGCCGACGATCCCTTCGCGACGACCGCTCAGGCTCGGGAGGCGCCCGAAGGTGAGATTACGCCGGCCCAGCCCAGCTCCGACGAAGGCAACACGCGGCGCTTCGTCGACTTGCACCGTCGGCTCGACGACATCACGCCGCAATCTGAATTGCTGGCGCCGGGCAGCCACCCGTTCGACGCCCCTGTCGTCAAGCGATCGAGCGCGATGACCTACAATATCGCCAGCCTCAGCCGCCAGTTGGAGAGCGAGTTCCTGATGGCCGGCGGCCGCTTCGTTCAAGCCGAGTTTCACGAGCCCTCCGACATGTCGCGGATCCGCGAACGCGTGGTTGTGAACTGCACGGGGTACGGTGCTCGCGCCCTGTTCCGAGACGAAAGCCTGATTCCGGTCCGAGGCCAGATCGCGTGGCTGATCCCGCAGGAGGGCGTCGCCTACGGCGTGCACTACAAGGAGAAGGAGTTGCTCGTCCTCGCTCGCCGCGACGGCATCGTGGTTCAGCCGCTCGGCAAGGACGATTTTTTCGGGTTCGAGGACGCGAACGAGAACCCGGACGAGGCGGCGGCCCGCGCCGCGATCGCACTGACCGCGAGCCTGTTCCGGCCGCCGGTACAGCGCTTCAAATAGCCCGCTCTACGGGGCGGCACTCACCGCCGAACTGAATCCCGCTATTGGCGTCGATGCCTCACGCCGTAGAGCCTTCCTCCCGGCCCACCCGACTGTGGCGGCGGCCATAGGCGAAATAGATCACGAGCCCGATCACCAGCCAGATCACGAGCCGCAGCCAGGTCTCACCGTCGAGCGAGACCATCATCGCGGCACAGAACAGCACGCCCAGAATCGGCACCAGAGGCACCAGGGGCGTCTTGTAGGCGCGCGGTGCCTCGGGCTGAGTCCGGCGAAGGATGATGACGCCGATGCAGATCGAGGTCATGTGGCCGAGCTGGCTGATCGGGAGGAAGCCACCGAGCGCCGACGTGAACACCATGAAGAACAGGTTCGAGCGGTAAGGCGTGCGCCAGGTCGGATGGATCGCGGCGAAGAAGCCCGGCAGCAGCCGGTCCTGGGACATCGTGTAGAACACGCGCGACTGGCCGAGCAGCAGCACCAGGATCACGGTCGAGAAACCGCAGATCACACCGAAGGTGACGAGGCCACGCAGCCAGGGGAAGGGCGTCTGCGCGATCGCCGTGTTCACGGGGGCGGCATCGCCCTTCATCGCGTCGTAATGGACGAGGCCGGTGAGCACCCCGGCAAAGGCGATGTAGAGGATCGTGCAGATGAACAGCGAGCCGAGAATGCCGATCATCATGTTGCGCTGAGGGTTCTTGGCCTCCTGCGCCGCCGTCGAGACCGCATCGAATCCGACATAGGCGAAGAACACGACGCCGGCCGCGCGCATCACGCCGCTCCAGCCGTATTCGCCGAACGTGCCGGTATTCTCGGGGAGAAAGGGAACGTAGTTCTGCGCCTTGATGTAGAATAGCCCGACTCCGATCACGGTCAGCACGACCGCGAGTTTGACCAGCACGATGACGGCATTGACGCGAGCCGATTCGCGGATGCCGATCATCAGGAGATAGGAGACGGCGACGATGATGAAGATCGCCGGCAGGTTGACGACGCCATAGGCTTCGGTGCCATCGGCGAGCTTGTAGAGTTCGAAGGGCGAGTGGACGATCGCGCCAGGCAGGTCGATACCGAGCGTATCGTGCAGGAAGCGGGTGACGTAGCGCGACCAACTCACCGACACGGTCGCCGCGCCGACGGCATATTCGAGTACGAGGTCCCAGCCGATGATCCAGGCAACGAATTCTCCCATCGTCGCGTAGGAATAAGTATAGGCCGAACCCGCCACCGGGATCATGCCGGCGAGTTCGCTGTAGCACATGCCGGCGAAGGCACAGCCGATCGCAGCGATGGCGAAGGAGACGGTGACCGCCGGGCCGGCATGCTCGGCCGCGGCGATGCCGGTGAGCGAGAACAGGCCCGCGCCGATCACCGCGCCGATGCCGAGCGCGATCAATTGCCAGGGCCCGAGCGTACGGATCAGCCTGTGCTCGCCGGTCTCGGCATCGGCATTGAGCCGCTCCAGCGATTTCACGCGAAACAATTCGCTCGACAAACCCGCCGCCATGGATGCCCCCTATCCGGCCTGCGCCGCCCCCCGGCACCCGCTCATCAAGCGTGGAAACCGAGAGGCTTGCAACAGGGCTGTGCAAGTCTGCGGCCAGCGTTCATGAAGTCGAAAAAGTCAGGTCGCGATGGCGACGAGTCTCATTTGGGCGGAATTGGACGGCGTCGTGGACATGACGCGAGCGCAAGACTGGGCCGAAGATCTGCACAAATCTCCGCTCCAGAACAGACATTAGGGAGAACAACGGATGTCTCAAGTCTATGGTTCGGCCGTTCTTGTCATCGCACTCGCGACGTCCTCTCACGCAATCGGCGCCTCGTTCGTCGGAAGCTATGCATTCGACTGGCTCAAATCTCCGGGCAAGACCCGGTGCGTGCGCATCGACAACGTCATGGACGCGGATCTTCAATCGAACAAATATCGCTGCAGTTCGAAGCCTCAAACCAACACGTCGACCGGAGCGCCAGCGCGGACCTGTAAGAGCAGCAATGGAAAGACCGAGTATTTGATCTTCACGTCAAAATCGCTTTGCGAAGAAGAACGCAAGACGCAAGAATCCAACGAATGAGAGTAGCGCTCGCCGCTGAAGGTCAGCCCGCACCTCATACCGTTTCCGTCTGAACGACTCGGGTGGATTCCCGCGTGGGGATTGAGCGGGTAGTGTTTGTGCCTGGATCGCGGAGGCGGACATGGCACACATTGCCGATCATCTGAGCGTCGAGGAATTGGGCAAGCGCTACCG
>JBGAFL010000074.1:0-21924 GCA_044227265.1 Methylobacterium sp. | reverse complement strand
AGCTGGCTCAGGCCCTCCAGCGCGAAGAACTCGCATTGCAGCGGCACCAGCACGGCATCGGCAGCGGCGAGCGCGTTGATGGTGAGCAGGTTCAGCGAGGGCGGGCAATCGATCAGGATGTAGCTGAACACACGCTCGGGGCCGGCCTCGCGAAACGGCTTGAGAATGTTGCGCAGGCGGTGCGAGCGATCGGGAAAGCTCGCCATTTCGAGTTCGAGCCCGAGCAGGTCCATGGTCGAGGGGGCGACGCAGAGGCGCGGTACTGCCGTCGGCACGACCGACTCGGCCAGCGACGCCTCGCCTGCCATCACGTGATAGGTCGAGACCTTGCGCTTGCGCCGGTCGATACCGAGCCCCGTCGAGGCATTGCCCTGCGGGTCGAGATCGATGACGAGCACGGTCTCGCCGATCGCGGCGAGCGCCGTGCCGAGATTGATCGCCGTTGTCGTCTTGCCGACGCCACCCTTCTGGTTGGCGAGAGCCAGGATGCGCAAGGGTTTCGTCGCGGAAGGGTCGGTCATGATTCCACGCGGGCGAGGCTGGTGATGCGCAGGATCCGAGCCTCAGGATCGGTTCGGCTTCGGATCGAATCAGCCTCGAAATTCCACTGCTGCGCCGCAGCGGTCAATTCCAATGACGCATCACGTCCCTTCGGAAACAGCGCAATCGTGCCGGTTCTCAACAAGGGCTCGGTCCAGGCGAGGAGCTGGGTGAGGGGAGCGAGCGCCCGCGCGCAGACGATCTCGGTCCCCTGACATGATCCGATCACACTCTCGATACGCGCATTGAGGATGGTAACGGGCGCGCCGGTGCGCCGCGCTGTCTCGGTGAGGAAGGCGCATTTGCGCGCATTGCTCTCGATAAGTTTCACGTGAAACATCGGCCGCTGCCGCCCGGCGATCGCCAGGATCAGACCGGGAATGCCGGCACCCGAACCGAGGTCGAGCCAGCGTGTGGCCTCCGGCGCGAGATCGAGCAGCTGCAGGGCATCGGCGACATGCCGGGTCCAGACCTCCGCCAGGGTACCCGGGCCGACGAGGTTCTTGACATTCTGCCAGCGTGTGAGCTCGGCGACATAGAGATCGAGCGCGGCCGCTGTTTCACGTGAAACATTCGCTTCAGCGAGGATGCGGTTGCGGTCTGTCTGCACTAGGTGGCCGCCCGCTCGCCCGCGGAGGCGCCACGCCGGGCATGGGCGGCGAGCAGGGTGAGGGCGGCCGGCGTGACGCCCTCGATGCGAGCGGCCTGGCCGAGCGTTGCCGGCCTCACCGTCTCCAGTTTCAAGCGCATCTCGTTCGAGAGCCCAGCAATGCCGGCATAGTTCAGATGCGCCGGCAGACACACGGCCTCGTCACGGCGGAAGCTTGCGATATCGGCGCTCTGGCGGTCGAGATAGACCGCATAGGTCGCATCGGTCCGCAACCGCTCGGCGATGCGCGGCGGCACCTCGCTGAGTTCCGGCCAGATCGCAGCAAGCCGATCCCAGCCGATTTCCGGGTAGGACAGAAGCTGGAAGGCTGAACGGCGCAAGCCATCGCGATTGAGCGCGAGACCGTGGCTCGCGGCCTCGTTCGGCGTCAGGCTCAAGGTGTCGAGCCGGGCGCGCGCCGCCATCAGAATGTCCTGCGAGGCGGAAAAATGCGCGGCCCGCCGCGACCCGACACAGCCAAGCGCGAGGCCCTTGGCAGTCAACCGCTCGTCGGCATTGTCGACGCGCAGGCTCAAGCGATACTCGGAGCGCGAGGTGAACATCCGATAGGGCTCACTCACCCCATGCGTGACGAGATCGTCGATCATCACGCCGAGATAGGATTCTGCCCGGTCGAAATTCGCGAGTTCGGAACCGCCGGCGAGCCGAGCGGCGTTCAGTCCAGCGACCAGCCCCTGAGCGGCTGCCTCCTCATAACCGGTCGTGCCATTGATCTGGCCAGCGAGGAACAGCCCAGGCAGGCGCTTGGTCTGCAGGCTCGTATCGAGCTCTCGCGGATCGACATAATCGTATTCGATGGCATAGCCCGGCCGCAGGATGCGGGCGCGCTCCAGACCCGGTATCGCGGCGATGATTGCCGCTTGAACCTCCTCAGGCAGGGCGGTCGAGATGCCGTTTGGATAGATGGTCGGATCGTCGAGCCCCTCCGGCTCCAGGAAGATCTGGTGGCCCTCGCGGTCGCCAAAGCGCACGACCTTGTCCTCGATCGAAGGACAATAGCGTGGCCCGCGCGAGGAAATGCCCCCCGAATACATCGGCGAGCGATGAAGATTCGCCCGGATCAAATCATGCACGACTGTAGTCGTGCGGGTGATGCCGCAGGCGATCTGGGGCGTCGTGATCCTGTCCGTGAGGCTCGAAAACGGCACCGGGTCTTCGTCGGCCTGCTGCATCTCCAGGTCGGCCCACTCGATGCTGCGACCATCGAGCCGTGGCGGCGTGCCGGTCTTGAGCCGGCCGAGCCTAAAGTTCAGGCGGTCGAGAGTGTTGGCGAGGCCGATCGCTGGCTTCTCGCCGACGCGACCAGCCGGAATCTTGCGCTCACCGATATGGATCAGCCCGCGCAGAAAGGTGCCGGTGGTGAGCACGATCGCGGCCGCATCGAGCTGCCGCCCATCGCCGAGCACGATGCCGGCGGCGCGGCCCTGCACGATGAGGAGGTCCTCGGCCTCTCCCTCGACCACCTCAAGATCGGCCGTCTCGGCGATCGCCGCTTGCATCGCCTGCGCATAGAGCTTGCGGTCGGATTGCGTCCGGGGGCCCCGCACCGCCGGGCCTTTGCGGCGGTTCAGGAGCCGGAATTGGATGCCGCTCGCATCGGCGACGCGCCCCATCAGCCCATCCAGCGCATCGACCTCGCGCACGAGATGGCCCTTGCCCAAGCCGCCGATCGCCGGGTTGCAGGACATCGCCCCGATCGTCGCAGCCTGATGCGTGACGAGCGCCGTGCGCGCGCCAACCCGCGCGGAAGCGGCAGCCGCCTCGACGCCGGCATGACCGCCGCCGACGATGATGACGTCGAATGAGGTGTGGGACATGTCGCGTGGTTTGGCGCGTCGGCGGGTGAGCGTCAATGCGGGGCTATGAAGCGAGGAAGTCGAATTTGGACTTCGCTTAGGGCAGCCATTGATTCTCGATGATGTCGAGTTACGCCCCTTGTGGATCTGGCACTAAGTGGATGGGCTCTCCGTTTCCCACCCTCGCTCTCATCCTGAGGTGCCGCGCCGGCGGCCTCGAAGGAGCCCGCCAGTGAACGCAAAGGGTTCTGGAAGCCTCCTTCGAGGCCTCCGCTTCGCTTCGGCACCTCAGCATGAGGGCGAGAATGGGAGAGAGGTCGAAATCTTCTCGCAGCCCAGCGAACCAGTCCTAGTTTCGCGGACAATCCGGGGGGACGGCGGAATCTGGAATCCATATCTGGGAACGACGTCGTGTTTCCTATCGCGAATCACGAATGGGCCCGGGTTCGCCCTCTATGACCCAGAAAGACTGCGAAGCGCACGCCACAACCCCGATCGCAACGCTGCATGTTTCACGTGAAACATCGCCCCGCCCGCACAGCCATGCCGTTAACGCGCCTGACAAATGAAACAGCCGCGCTGATCGGTTGACGCTCCGAACCACGGCGGGCAACAGAGCGCAGCCGTGCCTCATACCGGCGGAGCTTTTCCCATGGCCTCGATCGCAAGTCCCGTCTCGCCGCTCGCCCCGAAGACCACGCCGGAATTGCCGGAGATCGCGGGCGTGCGCCTCGCTACAGCGCAGGCCGGCATCCGCTATGCGGGGCGCACCGACGTCCTCTGGGTCTCTCTTGCCGAGGGCACCCAAGCGGCCGGGGTCTTCACACGGTCACGCTGCCCCTCCGCCGCCGTCGATTGGTGCCGTGACGCGTTACGCGACGGGGAGGGCGCGGCGCGTGTGCTCGTTGTCAATTCCGGCAATGCCAACGCCTTCACCGGCATGAAGGGCCGCAATGCCGTCGCGCTCACGGCCGAGATCGCTGCCGAGGCTGGCGGCTGCGACCGGAATACCGTGCTGATCTGCTCGACCGGCGTGATCGGCGAACCGCTCGATGCGACGAAATTCGAGGGCGTGCTGGCCGATTGTGCGGCCCGCGCCGAGGCCGGCGCGCCGGCTTGGGATGCGGCCGCGCGGGCGATCATGACGACCGACACTTTCCCGAAGCTCGCTACCCGAAAGGCCCGGATCGGCGACCGGGAGGTCACGATAAACGGCTTCTCGAAAGGCGCCGGCATGATCGCGCCCGACATGGCGACGATGCTCGCCTTCGTCTTCACCGATGCCAACCTGCCGCAGGCCGTGCTGCAGAAGCTCCTGACGGCCGGGACCGAGAAGAGCTTCAATTGCGTGACGATCGACGGCGACACCTCGACCTCGGACACCTTGCTGCTCTTCGCCACGGGCAAGGCCGGCAATACGCCGATCGACAGCGCCAATGACCCACGCCTCGACGCCTTTCGCGCTGCGCTCGACGATCTGCTGATTGAGCTCGCCCAGCTCGTGGCGCGGGACGGGGAGGGCGCGCGCAAGCTCGTCACCGTGCTTGTCGAAGGAGCCGAGAGCGATGTTTCGGCCAAGCGCATCGGCCTCTCGATCGCTAATTCCCCCCTGGTGAAAACCGCAATTGCCGGTGAGGACGCCAATTGGGGCCGCGTCGTCATGGCGGTCGGCAAGGCCGGTGAGCCGGCCGAGCGCGACCGGCTCGCGATCTGGTTCGGCGGCATCCGCGTAGCCTTCGAGGGCGCACGCGATCCCGATTACAGCGAGGAAGCCGCGAGCGCCGTGATGCGCGAACAGGAGATCACCCTGAAGGTCGAGCTCGGAATCGGGCAGGGCAGGGCGCGAATTTGGACTTGCGACCTGACCAAGGAATACATCGCGATCAACGGGGATTACCGCTCGTGAAATTTTCTGCTTTTCTCGTCTTCCTTCCGATTGCCACGGCCCTCAGCGTACCAGCCGCCGCCGAAGAGGACCCGTGTGAGCGCAAAATCAGCATCACAGGTCATGCCGAAGCGAGCCACATCCCGGATTTCATCACGCTGACCCTCGCCTCCGACAGCAAGGCGCCGACCGTTCCCGGCGCGCTCGAGGCCTCCGCGAAATCCGTTGCCGAGATCGGTGCGCTCGCCCGTGAGCTCGGCGTGACAAACAGCGACATCCGCACCGCCTCGATCGTCCTGGAGGAGGGAACCCGCACCATATCGCGCACACTCGGCCCCGATCAGCGTGAGCCGGATGGTTTTCGCGTCAGCAACCGGGTCAGCATTCGCCTCGCCGACCGAAGCCGGACTGGCGAGTTCGTGCGCCGTATCGTCGAGAAGGGTTCGATCCGGATCGAATTCGTCGAACTCGGCCTGGATGACCGCAGCAAGGCAGAAACGGCCTTGCTCGTCGCCGCCGGTCAGGATGCCCGTGCGCGCGCCGCAGCCCTTGCCGAGGCAACGGCCACGAAAGCAGGCGTTGTCTGTAGCTTGAAAGCAGGCAGCGTGCAGCAGACGTGGCCGATTACGCCGGTCCAGCCGATCGGCCGGCAGAAAAAATACGGGGATTATTCGAGCGATCCCGATTACAGATATTCCGGCGCAAGCGGCAAACCCGCCCTGTATGTTCCGCTGGAATCCGGCACAATCGACCTCGCGATCGACGTTTCGGCCGAGTTCGCGGCGCAGCCTTGAGCGCGACGCCACGTCTCCTTCTCGTCGTCGCAGTCGCCCTCGTCGATACCGACGGCCGAGTGCTGATGGCACAGCGGCCCGAGGGCAAGCAGCTCGCGGGGCTCTGGGAATTTCCCGGTGGCAAGGTCGAGCCCGGCGAGCGGCCTGAGGAGACGCTGATCCGCGAGCTTGCCGAAGAGCTCGGGATCACCGTCCAGGAAGCCTGTCTCGCGCCGCTGACCTTCGCGAGCCATCCTTACGAGCACGGGCATCTCCTGATGCCGCTCTATATCTGCCGGCGCTGGGACGGTGTTCCGCAATCTCTCGAAGGACAGGCACTCAAATGGGTGCGGCCGGGACGCTTGCGCGATCTGCCGATGCCGCCGGCCGATGCGCCCCTGATCCCTTTCCTGGTCGATCTGCTCGGGACCTGACGCGACGGGCCTGCGGGACCGATTTCTCTACAATTCCGATATCCGCGCGAACAAAGCGGACATGGTATGATCGAATTCGCGTCGGGCTCGAGCGAAGCGGATTCTCCAGCGTGCCGACCCTCCTGATTATCGGATGACGAGGAATCGGCGGGCCGAACCGGCCGGCGCATTGGAGATTCTCGTTGGACGATCGTGTCGAGACCGCCTCACCGAGCCCAGGCTCGGATCAAGGCCAAAACCAAGGCCCGCAGCCGCTCGGCAAGCGCATCCTGCTCTGCGGCTTCGGCACCCAGGGCGACGTGCAGCCGATCGGCATGCTCGCGCGGCGGCTGAACCAGGCAGGGCACGACGTCCTCTTCCTTGTCAATGCCGATTACGAGCGCCTTGCAGCCACCTACGAGGTGCCCGTCATCGCAGTCGGGCGCTTCGCGGAGGTGCTGCGGATGCCCGAGGTGCGGGCGGCCTGGAAGCTCTTTCCGCGAAAACCCTCGCGACTGCCGGCGGCAGCGTTCCGGCTCTATGGCGCCCTGAACGCGATCCAGGCCGAGGTTCTCGGGACCTGCGCGCGTGAGGTCGATCGGGCCGATCTCGTCATCTACAATCCCTTGTTGTATTTCGCCGGAGTGATGGCGCATGACCGCGGGATTCCCTCGGTCCAGGTCACCTACACGCCGAATTTCCCGAATTGGCGCGCAGCGACCTTCTTCTTCGGCGGCGGCTGGAATCTCGGTGGCCCGCTCAATCGGCTGAGCTACGAGACCGCCCGGATGCTTCCGCTTCTGACCTACGGGGCGGTTCGGCGGTTCAGGAAGGCGAGCGGCCGGCGCCATCTGCTGCCGGCCTTCATGAACCCGAACACGACGAGCCTCGCCATCTCGACGCAGCTTCTGGCCTATAGCTCGGCCTTGAGCCCCGAGCCCGGCTCCTTGCCGAAGGGCGCCATCGCGACCGGCTTCTGGACGGAGCCGCGGCGGAGCGGCGCGCGTTTGCCCGATCACCTGACCGCCTTCCTGGCCGCAGGCGAGGCTCCCGTGTTCATCAGCTTCGGCTCGGTGATCGCTGACGCCGAGCGCATCACGCGCGTCGTGCTGGAGGCGCTCGCATCCTGGGGCGGACGGGCCATTCTCGGCGCGGTCGGCGCGGGCGCGCTCAAAGCGCCGCCGCTGGCCTCCCCGCGCATCGCGCTCGTCGGCACGGTCGATTACGATCTGCTGTTCCCCCATGTCTTCGGCGTGGTCCATCACGGCGGGGCCGGAACCACCGCGCGCGTGCTGTTGCATGGCCTCCCGAGCGTGGTGGCCGCGAGCAATGGCGAGCAGCTTCTATGGGGTCGCAGGCTCGCGGCCGCAGGCGCCGCGCAGGCGCCTCTATGGCTGTGGCGCCTTCGCTCGCAGGATCTCGCCGCGCGCATCGCCAACCTGCAAACGGGCGAAGATCTGCGCCGCAATGCCGCCCGGCTCGCCAGCGAACTCGCCCAGGAGCCGGGCTTGGCGGGTGCGGTTGCGGCGGTGAACGCGCTTCTCGACCGAGGGGACGGTGCCACGGTGAGCCCCGGAAGCCGGGCTCCACCATCCTGAGATCTTACCTCACCTAGCGCGCGGCACCGCGATCGCCGGTTGCTTCAGGAGAATCGCGGTGGCGATGCCGAGAACGAGGATGGTAATCGCGCAGGCTGCAAGCGCCCAGAACTGGCCGAGCGCCTGAAGGGCCACGCCGAGGATCGCAACGCCAAGCGCCTGGCCGCAGAAGAACGAGAAGGCATGGAGCGCCACCGTCGAAGCACGCGCTTGCGGCACCACCTCGGTCACCAGCACCTGATAGGTGTTGTGCAGCATGTAGAAGCCGAACCCCATCGCCAGCATCGCAGCCGCATCGAGCTGCCACGTGCCCGCAACACCGATGACGAGAAGCGCGCCTGCGCAGATGATGCCGCCGCCGACCAGCATGCGCGACGTGCCGAGAAAGCGGACCAGCAGGCCGACGATTGCCGAATAGGTCAGGCCGCCGATGGCAAAGCCCGCGAGCATCAGCCCTGCTTCGCGCGCGCCGCCGGCACCGCGCGCCTCTAGAAGCGGCGCCAGATGCGGGAAGATCGAGAAGACTGCGATCGCCTCGATGAAGACGGAGCAGAACAGGATGCGCGCCCGCCGGTTCGCGAGGATCATGCGGTAGCGCGCCATCGCCGGCCCGAAGGCGAGCGGTTGGCGCACGCTGGCTGCCAGGTCGAAGCCGAAGAACACGGCAGTGAAGCCGATCGCGGCGACGAGGGCCGTGACGGCGAAGACGCCGGGCCAGCCAATGGAACTCTCGATCAACCCGGCAAAGACCGAGCCGAGAAGCTGGCCGAGAATCACGGCAACGAGGAAGCGCCCGATCGCAACCTGCCGGCGTTCGATCGGAACCCGGTCTCCGAGCAGGGCGAGCGACAGAGGAATGCAGCCGCCGGCCGCAGCGCCCGCGATCATCCGCAGGCCGAACAGCACGGTGATGTCGGGCGCGAGCGCACAGGCGGCGAGTGCCGCCGTGAGGATGGCAAGGCAGATGGTGACGACGCGCTCCTTGCCGAGCGCATCTCCGACCGGGCCGAGCACCGGCTGGATCAGGGCATACGGCAGCGCGAAGGCCGTGGTGAGCAGGGCCGTGGTGTGCGGATCACTGCCAAGATCGCGCGCCAGCACGCCGACCAACGGCTCGACCGAGCGCAGGGCGAAAGTGCTCGCGAACCCGGCTGCGCCGAGGATCAGGATCAGGCGGGTGACGGGGGAAATGGAATTGTGCGCGGGCAGCATGCTTGAATGACGAATCTCGGAAGTGAGGCCGGCGCTCCATCCCTGCGACACCTCATCGATGATGCGGCGCGTGTTGATTTTGGCGGAAGCGGATGGGAATCGAACCCACCCTGCGCTGTTGGCGCAGCACTGGTTTTGAAGACCAGGAGGGCCACCAGACCCCGTTCGCCTCCACCGAACTGTCTAGCAGGCGAGAGGGCGCAACGGCAGCCGTTTTTCGCCGCGAAGTCCGACGAACAGGTGCAACTGATCCACCCGTCGCAGCCGCCATTGAACACACGGTTTGATCGACGCAAGCGCGCACCCGAACTCAACGACATCGAAGCGGTGTGGGCAGACCTCGAGGCTCACCGCCTCGCTCACCGCACCTTCACCGACATCGACGATCTCGAAACAGCCATCCGCGACGCCGTCGAGGACCTCAACAAAGTCCGAAATCGGCATCCGTTGGTCAGGCCAAGAAGCTCGGCTCAGAAGGTTGAGAAGCCGCCCTCGGCGCGCCCGCCGAGTCGGGACCGACAGATTTCCCTATCGTTCGATAGGTGATGGCGGTGCAGGCCCGTGATTGTCTGCCATCGGTACTGGAAGATCTCTACATTCCCGGCCGAACAAGAGGGAGGCCCTGGTGGGCGACAACCTGATCGTGCGCGCGCCATCGTCGTATGCGTATCCGATGCTGATCAAACGCATCTTGGAGACGGGAACGCGTCGGGCGCCCGACCAGGTGATCTGCTATTCCGACAAGAAGCGGCAAACCTATCGCGACCTGCGCGAGCGCGTGGCGCGCCTCGCGTCGGGGCTGGTGACCATCGGCGTCGCGCCCGGTGACACCGTCGCGGTGATGGACTGGGACAGCAATCGCTATCTCGAATGCTTCTTCGCCGTACCGATGATGGGTGCCACGTTGCACACCATCAACATCCGGCTCTCGCCCGAACAGGTTCTCTACACGATCAACCACGCTGCCGACGACGTCATTCTGGTCCATCCGGACTTCGTGAACCTTCTCGAGCAGATCTGGGACCGGGTCGAGACCAAACCCAAGCTGATCCTGATCGAGGAGCCCGGAGTCGACTCGAAGGTCTCGCTACCTACTCTTTCCGACTACGACACTTTGCTTGCGGAAGGCTCGGACGCGTTCGAGTTTCCCGACTTCGACGAGGACACGCGCGCAACGTTGTTCTACACGACAGGCACTACGGGCCTGCCCAAGGGCGTGTATTTCAGCCATCGGCAGCTCGTCGCGCACACGATGGCGGTGTGCCTCGAGCTCATGGGTGGCGGCCGCTGCAGCCTGAACCCCGACGACGTCTATCTGCCGTTGACGCCGATGTTCCATGTCCATGCCTGGGGGCTCCCCTACGTCGCGACGTTGGTCGGATGCAAGCAGGTCTATCCAGGACGCATGACGCCCGAGGTGGTGCTCGACCTGATCGAGAAGGAGGGCGCGAGCTTCTCTCACTGCGTGCCGACCATCCTGCAGATGGTCCTGAGTCACCCGCGCGCCAGCGACGTGAACCTCGACGGCTGGAAGATGATCATCGGCGGCGCTGCACTTCCGCAGGCGCTCGCCAAGCAGGCGATGCAGCGCGGCATCGACCTCTTCACGGGGTACGGCATGTCGGAGACGTGTCCGATCCTGACGATGTCGCGTCCGCAACCGGGCTGGGAGAACGACGATATCGACCGTCAGGTCGAGCGACGCTGCAAGGCGGGGCGCCCGATTCCCATGGTCGAGGTTCGTGTCGTCGACGAAGAGATGCGCGACGTTCCCCATGACGGCACGACCTCCGGCGAGGTCGTGGCGCGCGCGCCGTGGCTGACGCAGGGCTATCTCAACGACCCCGACAATTCCCAGAAACTCTGGCTCGGCGGCTGGCTCCATACGGGCGACATCGGCGTTATCGACAAGGACGGCTACCTCAAGATCACCGACCGATTGAAGGACGTCATCAAAACGGGCGGCGAGTGGGTGTCGTCGATCGATGTCGAGGACATCCTGCTCAAGGCCAAGAACGTCGCCGAAGCCGCCGTGATCGGCGTGCCCGATCCCAAATGGACCGAGCGGCCGCTCGCCGTCGTCGTGCCGAGGCAGGGCGAAGAGCTCGTGGAAGCCGAGCTCAAGGCTCACCTGCAGGCTTACGCCGACAAGGGCGTGATCTCGAAATACGCCGTCCCAGACAGGATCATGTTCGTGAGCGAATTGCCCAGGACCAGTGTCGGCAAACTCGACAAGAAGGTCTTGCGCGCACAATACGCGTCCTGAACGGGTTACATCGGGTTCGCGACGAGCACTTCGTTGGCGACAGTCATCGGGCGACATCATGACGGGGCCGACCGGATCGATCGACTACGCCCCGCCGCCGATCGAGGGCGATTTCTACGCGATTCAGGACTGGCTGTCGGAGGATGAGCGCCGTCTCGTAGACCGTGTGCGCGCGTTCGCGGAGCGCGAGGTCCAGCCCATCGTGGTCGAGCATTGGGCGAAGGCCGAGTTCCCGCACCACATCCTCCCGAGCTTCGCCGCGCTCGGCGTCGCCGGGATCGGTTACGAGGGCTTCGGCTGCCCGGGGGGACGGCCGTTGCTCGACGGCCTCGTCACCATGACGCTGGCGCGCACCGATCCCTCGATCGGAACCTTCCACGCGGTCCATTCCGGCATCGCGATGGGTTCGATCTATCTGTGCGGCTCCGACGAGCAGCGGGAACGCTGGCTTCCGGCCCTGGCTCGGATGGAGCGGATCGGCTCCTTCGCCCTCACGGAGCCGGATGTCGGTTCGGCGACGTCGAAGGGCATGACCACCACCTGTCGGCGCGACGGCGACGCGTGGGTGCTGAACGGCCAGAAGAAATGGATCGGCAACGGCACCTTCGCCGACGACAACGTCGTCTGGGCGCGCGACGTCGACACGGGCGCGGTCAAGGGCTTCGTCGTCGATCGGTCGAATCCCGGATTCAAGGCCGAGAAGATCGAGCGCAAGATCTCGTTGCGGATCGTCCAGAACGCGCTGATCACGCTCAGCGATTGCCGGGTGCCCGAGGCCGATCGCCTGCAGCGCGCCAACAGCTTCAAGGATACGGCGCGCGTGCTGCGCATGACCCGCGCCAGCGTCGGCTGGCTCGCTGTCGGCACCCAGATGGGCGCCTATGAGCATTCGCTCCGTTACGCCCAGTCGCGTCATCAGTTCGATCGCCCGATCGCCGGCTTCCAGCTCGTGCAGGATCTGCTGGTTCGCATGCTCGGCAACGTGACGTCGACGCAGGCGATGATGCTTCAGCTTTCCAAGCTGCAGGGCGAAGGCCGCGCCCGAGACGAGCATTCGGCGCTGGCGAAGGCCTATTGCACGGTCAGGATGCGCGAGACGGTCGGATGGGCGCGTGAATTGCTGGGCGGCAACGGCGTCCTCATCGACGAGCATGTCGGCCGTTTCGTCGGCGACGCCGAGGCGATCTATTCGTACGAGGGAACCCGCGAGATGAACACGCTCATCGTCGGCAAGGCGATCACCGGGCTCAGCGCTTTCGTCTGACCTCGGGCGAGCGGTCTCGCGCAAACCCTCAATGCGACCCGATGGCCTGCGACAGTGCGAAGATCGTCAGGCCGGCGAGGCCACCGACGAATGCGCCGTTCATGCGGATGAACTGCAAGTCCGGCCCGATGTTGTCCTCGACCAGCTGGACCATCTCGTCGGCGTCCCATGACTTGACCTGCGCCGCGATGAATTCGCCGATGTCTTCACGGCGGCTTTCGATCGCGCCCGCGATCGTCGTTCTCAGCGCCTGGTTGAGCCAGGACGCCTGATCGTCCGTGACGTCCAGCGCGGCGGCGACGCGCGGCATCGCGTCCGCGAGTGCGCGTGCGAACGCCTCCGCCTCCTCGTCCGCATGGCGCCGCAGGGTTGCGAAGAGGTGCCGTCCGAGCGACTCGATCGGCGAGATGGCGATCAATTCGTCGCGCAGGCGCGTGAGCGCCTGCCCGGCTTCCGGCGACGACTCGATCTCTTCGATCAACATGTCCAACAGCGTGTCGAATTCCCGGTGTAGACCGTGCTCGGGATCGGATCGAACGTCTTCGATATAGGCCGCGAAAGAGAGAACGATCTTGCGGAATACGGCGTGATCGCTGCCGACGAGCTTGACCAATGCGGGCATGTCGCGCCGCATGCCGTCCCGCAATTCGCCGAGCGCTCTGGGTGAAGACAGGATCTTCAGAACGCCCGCCAAGGCCACGTCGAGGAGGGTCTTGCGGTTCTCACGCATGAAGGACGAGCGCAGGATCAGCGACGCCGCGCGCCGCGCGTCGATCGACGACAGCCGACGCGTCAGCCGAGCCAGAACGTCGTCACGCAGGCCGGACGTCTCGATCGCGTCGAGGATGAAGGGTGCGATCCCGACGATGCGCTCGGCGATTTGCTCTGAATTCGAGGGATCGCGCATCCAGCGCCGCGCCATCGAGACGAAATCGATTTGCTTGAGCCGAGAATCGAGGACTTCGGCTCCCAGGAAATTCTCTTTGATGAAGTCGCCGAGCCTGTCCGCGATACGGTCCTTCTCAGTCACCACGATAGCCGTGTGCGGGAGAGGCAGGCCGAACGGGCGCCGGAAGATGGCGACGACGGCGTACCAGTCGGCGAGGCCGCCAATGACGGCCGCTTCCGCAAAGGCCCCCAAATAGGCCATCGCCGGCCAGTACGGGGTCAGCAATCGCGCCGCTACGAGGGTCGCGGCACAGACGACGAGCACGCCCGTCGCCACGAATTTCGCACGCCGCAGCGCCGGCGAAACGGAGGCGTTCCGAGACGGCCAGCCCAACCGTGCGTGCCACGGTTCCCTTCGCATCATCGTGCGCAATGGACGTCTACTCAGCGGTCGAAACGGCTGATTCTCTGATCGAGCCTCTGCGCGACCGCTTCGGCGGCATTCGACATGGCGACTGCGATCGCGTGCCATCTCTCCAAGCCCACGCGGGTCTGGGCTCGGACATAGGCGGCGTGGGCACGGAACACTTCGGCGGCGGAATTCGACGCTGCAACCTGCCCGAAATACTCGAGCGCTAGAAACGCGTCGTCTGCCACGGCGCCTTGAACACTGCGGCCGAGGGCGGAGGCGGATTCGACATAGGAGACTCCACCGCGCTCGACGAAGTCCACAGCCTTCTCGCTACCGGAACGGACCGCGTCCATCTTCCCGCGCACGAATTCGACTGATTTCGTTGCGACGCGATGCGAAGCGGCGCTTTCGCGATCTTGCGCTTCCAATTTCCTTAGCGCCAAGTCGACGTCGTCTCTCATGATTCACTCCGCTATCGAGCACGAAAGGTGGTTCCCTTCGCTTGATCGCCGCCGCTTGAAACGCCCAATCCAGCCAGGCGTCGGGCAACCGTGCAGACGACTTTGAGTCAGGCTGTCGAGAACGTTGTCGATGCGCTTCCGGATTGTGACCCGATGCGCAAATCCGCCACGTCTGCGTGTGGCCACTAGAAGCCTGAACCGCGTCGCATGACCACTAACTTTCGATTGGGTCGCTCGGCAGCCGCTCGCAGGTCGTCCGGCTCGATGACGGGAGTTGCGGTGGACTGCACCCCGTATGTGATACGGTTTCCGGCTGAATCAGTCGGAAACCGTATCACCAAGCCCGTGCGGCGATTGAGTAAAGTGAAATCCGCTTGCGAAGCAATCAATCGGATTTCGTATGAGACAATCGAATTGAGTGACACGATTGTAGTGCACCCCAGAAATGAAGCATCGAAAAGGGTGACAGTCTTCTCGCAAGGAGGCTGTCAAGGCGAGCGAGGATCAGCGGCGTTTCAGCCGACAATTCAAGCTTCCGGTACTCGGGCGGATGGCGTCGGACGGGAACGTGAGCGCGCTGTCGCGCGCGCTTGGGATTGCGCGCAATTGCCTTTGTTCGTGGCGCGACCGGTATCGGCGCGGTGGCTTTGCGCAGCCGAGGCCGTCCGACGAAGGCGGAGGCCCTGGCGATGGGCGATCTCGTCCACGCGCCGCCGGCCGGGGATGGACGGCCGCCACCGGGGCCACCGGACGAGCTAACGCGGCGCCAGCTCGCGGAGCTGGAGCGGAAGATCGGGCAGCGGGCGCCTGATCTGGATTTTTTTCAGCAAACCTTGCGGCCTATCGAGGCGTTACGCCGGACGAGCGATGGGCCTGGCGGGACGGCGTCTTCGCCCAAATCCAGGCGATGACCGGACCGCAAGGCACGGGATCGGCGAGCGTGGCCTCGGTGGAGCGCTGGTACCGGCTCACGGGGGTCAGCCGCGCCGGCTGTTAGCGGCATTGGTGCGCGTCGGCGCCACAACGGGAAGGAGGCGCGCCTCACGGACGCGATCCAGCGGCTGGCGCTGGCTCATCCGCGCTACGGCCGCCGGCGGATCGCGGCGCTTCTCGGGCGCGAGGGTTGGCGGGTGATCGTGGTGGCTCCCAGAAAGCTACACCACGCCAGGGGACACGGCCCACAAGCAAGCGCCGTTAACCTGAAGCGATTCCCCTGGACGCAACGCGAGCGAGCGAATCCTCGAAATGATCCGCCGCCTATCGGACGATAGGGGCCCTCGACAATCAGCCATGATAGGGCAAGCAGACAATGAAACTATATTACAATAAATGTGGAATACTTCCACATTTGCGACAAGGGAGAGATTGTATTGAGTGCTACAGCGGCTAATCCTGTCGGCGCGAACAAGCAACGGTTCGATCGAGACGCGTTCTTCATCGGCGGGGAATGGGTGGCGCCGGCCTCGTCGCGGCGCTTCAACATTCTCAACGCCACCACGGAAGAAAGCTTGGGTTACGTGCCCGAAGCCACCGAGGCCGATGTCGACCGTGCGGTCGCGGCCGCGTCCGCGGCGTTCGAACATTCCGGATGGGCAACCCTTCCGCCGTCCGACCGCGCCGCGGCGCTGAACCGCTTCGCCGACGCGCTGCAGAAGCGTAGTGGTGATCTCGCCCACTCGGTAACGATGCAGAACGGGATGCCGGTCACACTCAGCCAAGCGCTGGAAGTCGGATTCGGAATCGGCATGTTGCGCTACTATGCCAGTCTCGTCGCCGCGAGCGGAGAAGACAAGCGTCCCTCACAGCTCGGCAAGGAGACGCTGGTCGAGCGCACCCCGGTCGGCGTCTGCGCAGCGATCGTTCCCTGGAACTATCCTGTAACGCTCGCGATGACCAAAATCGCGCCCGCGCTCGCTGCCGGCTGCACGATCGTCGTCAAGCCTTCGCCGAGCACAATTCTCGACAGCTACGTCCTGGCCGAGGCTGCGGAGGAAGCGGGACTTCCGCCGGGCGTCATCAACTGGGTCGCGGCCGACCGTGAAGTGGGCTCCTATCTCGTCTCGCACCCAGGCGTCGACAAGGTCGCCTTCACCGGGTCGACGGCCGCGGGCCGGTCGGTCGCGGTCGCCTGCGCGCAATTGCTGCGTCCGGTCACGCTCGAACTCGGCGGAAAGTCAGCCGCGATCATCCTCGACGACGCCAACATGGACGCCATCTGGCCTGGCCTCCAGTTCATCTCACTGATGAACAACGGGCAGACTTGCGTCGCCTGCACGCGCATCCTGGCGCCCAGAAACCGCTACAAGGAGATCGTGGACGACCTGGCTTCCCGCGTGACGGCGATGAGCGTCGGCGACCCGATGGATCCGGCCACCCAGGTCGGCCCAATGGCGACCAGCCAGCACCGCGACCGCGTCGAGGGCTACATCGCCAAGGGCAAGGCCGAGGGCGGCAGGGTCGCCGCCGGTGGGGGCCGCCCGAAAAACCTCAAGCACGGCTGGTTCGTCGAGCCGACGGTGTTCGCGGACATCGACAACAACGCGACCATCGCGCGTGAGGAGATTTTCGGGCCGGTCCTGTCCCTCATCCCTTACGACAGCGAGGACGAAGCCGTGCGGCTCGCCAACGACTCGATCTATGGCCTCGGCGGATCGGTCTACAGCGCCGATCCGGAGCGGGCCAAGGCGATTGCGCGACGCGTCCAGACCGGCACGATCGGGATCAACGGCTATCCGGTCGCGATCGGCTCGCCGTTCGGCGGCGTGAAAGAGAGTGGGATCGGGCGCGAATTTGGCCCCGAGGCACTCGCCGCATACCAGAATCTCAAGTCGATCTACGTCAGCGCTTGAGCCCGGACGGGGCGGCGGTCGGAAACGGCCGTCGCCCCTCCCTTCGACATCAGCCTTCGATGAGACGGATCTCGCGGGCTTTGTAGACCGCGGCCGTGCGGCTTGCGACGTCGAGCTTCTGATAGATGTGATGGATGTGCCATTTCGTGGTGCCGATGGTGATGCTCAGGCACTTGGCGATGTCGCGATTCGACATGCCGCGCGACAGCAGCTCGAGGATGTGCTTCTCCGTGCTCGTCAGGAGCCCGCTTGGGGCGCGTTCGCCGTCGCTGTCCCGCTCCTTGAGATCGAAGCACTGGAGATACTGAACGGCAAAGGGCGACGTGGATTTGACGCGCAGCAGAACGTCGTGGATCGGCGTGCCGAGGTCGAGGAGACGGCGGACGTAGCCCGCCGGGCCGCCGAGCGAAAGCGCCTCGATCAAACGCCGTTCGGCCGTCGCCTTCTCGCCCCGAAGCTCGACCGACAGGGTGCGCAGCAGTAGCGACGTGAAGACACCGCCCAGCCGGCCATCCTTGCGGGCATCCGCTTCCATGCGCGCGAGCAAGGTTTCGGCGGCACGCGGCCGATCCTGCGCGAGAAGCAGACGGATCTGCACGAATTGTTCGAACTCCGTCGTCTTCTCGGACCAGTCCGCAGCCTCTCCGATCAGGTTGGCGGCCGCTAGAAGGTTGCCGTCGCGCAAGCGGAACTCCGCCTCGACGACGTCGACCAGCGCGCGTTGCCGGGCATGTTCCGCGCGATCCGCGAATTGCGAGGCCTCGCCCAGCAGATCGTAGGCACGCCCGATCTGGCCGTTCGCGTAGGCGAGGCGGGCGAGGTGACGCTTTCCGAGATAGACGTAGTTGACGTTACCCAGCCGCTCGCAGAACTCGACGCCTCTGCTGAGTACGGTCTCCGCCCTCTCCCGCTCGTCCAGTTCGTAGTGGAGCTGACCCAGCCTGATGTGAAGCGGCCCGGTGGTCGTCAATCCCCGTGGCGCGCCGCCGGTCTCCTCGATGGCTCGTTCGCAGAGCCGCGCCGCCTCATGCAGCTTTCCCGAAGCCGCCTTGAGCGGCACGAGGTCACTCGTTGCCTCGAGGCGGACCATGAGATTGCCGTGCGACTCGGCCAACCTTACCGCTCCCCACAGCGTCGAGATCGCCTCCGCCCGATCGCCCGAAATGCGTTGCGCGGTTCCAAGCAGTAGCATTGCCAGGGCGCTGAAGAAGGATTTAGAGCCGGCTAGGTTTTTGATCGCGGCTTTGGCGGTGCGCTCCGCTTCGTGAATGTGCCCGCGATTGATCGCGATATAGGCCTTGAACGCCAGCAGAGGGCCAGACTGCCCGACGCCGGCAGTGTCGTCCTCCGCGACGGATTCGAAGAACGCTTCCGCCTCGCCCGGCTGTCCGCGCAGATATAGCAGCCAAGCCTTGTAGGCCCACAGCTCCACGTTCCTTCGAATCGCGTTCTCGGGCAGGGCGTTCAGCCACTGCAGCAATTGGTGGAACTCTCCGTCCGCGAGTTGTGCGTCTGCATGGGTTCGAACGAGCGCAGCCGCGCGATGGGGATCGCCGCCGGCAATCGCGTGTCTGATCGCGTCGCCCGGAAGCTCGGCCTGCTCGAACCACACGCTGGCACGGCGGTGGATCTCGGCGGCGTCCCGGGCCTGGACGTGAGAACGAAGGAAATCCCTGAACAGATGGTGGTACCTGTACCACTCCGTCTGATCGTCCAGCGCGACGACGAACAGCGCGCGCTCCCTGAGCTGACGGAGCGTCGTTCCGCTGTCGTGATCATCGAGAATGGCATCGCACAGGGACGCGGTGAACCTGTCGACCACGGATGTCGCGACGAGAAAGCGACGCGTCGCCTCCGTTTGATTGGCGAGAACTTCGTTAGCAAGATATTCGGCCACGAACCGGTGCCGTCCATCGAACGACACGAGATCGAGCGCCAGTTCGCTCACCTTAGCGGCCCCCGAGTCACCGCTGTGGTGCCGATCGTTGATCCAGAGCGCCGCAAGCTGGATTCCCGCGGCCCAGCCGTCGACTCGGCGCTCGAGCAGCTCGAAGCCTTCCTCATCGAGACGAACGTTCATCGCCTCGGTCAGAAAGGCGCGCGTTTCATCCGACGTGAACCGGAGATCGACAAGGCCGATCTCGGTGAGCTTACCCGCGACGCGCCAGCGCCCGATCGGCAGCGACGGCTCGCCTCGCGAAAGGAGAATGACGTCGACGTTGGCAGGCGCGCTTTCGCCGATGAACGCGACGAGCTCGTCGAGCCGTGGATCCTCGACGGGATAATCGTCGAGCACGAAGGTCCATCGCTCCTCGTGTTGGGCGAGGTCGTTGAACATCGACGTGACGATCGTTCGCGGACCTACGATGCGCGGGTCGTGCACCATGGCATAGGCGACTTCGCAAACGCCCGGGCTGACGAGGCGAATCGCTTCCAGCCAAATCTCCGCGAGCAGATGTCCGTCGCCGAGACCGTCGTCGAGCGCGATCCATGCGATCTTCTCGACGTTGGCGCCCTGCGCCAGCCAGCCGCTGATCAGCGTCGTCTTGCCGAACCCTGCGGGCCCGAAAACCGTCGTGATCTGCCGCCGCCCATCGAGACGTTCGAACAGACGCGGTCTCGATGTGTGTGATAGGGGCGGCGGCGGAACGCCGATCGAAGCACGCGCAAGCCGGCCGATCTCAAAACAATCCGGTCTTGCGCCCGCGCGCGAACGCTCCATCCCCGTGATTCCTCAATCATGCGGCGCCTCTCGTGCGCTCGCGACGCCGGACCTCATGCCAGATCTGGATTCATTCTGCTTTTTCCCGTGCGCACGCCGTGCCTTCGGGCTCGTGGCTCGCCGCGCAGTCCCTATCCGCAGGATAGACGCACCGACATGATCGATAGCTATCCTGCGCGTGAAGGACCAGCAACAGATCGATCCGGCTGCGGGCCATCGCGAGAAGTGCGATCGCCGCTCGCATGGGAGGACTTCTTGCAAGAAGCATCCGCGCCATTTTCGATGTCGGATCCCACAGCCTTACTCGGGCGTGTGGTCGGCCTGTCTGACTGGATGATCGTCGATCAGTCCCGCATCGACCGCTTCGCCAGTAATACTGGCGATGAGCAGTGGTGTGGCTGGAGGTTCTGGCCATGAAGTCGATCCCACGACGAGAAGCGGCACATTCGCCATGCAGTCCTGATGAGGTTGTTGAGCGGATCTCGGGCCGGTTTGCTCGCTCCGAGCCGCGTCGGCGCGTTGCGGCTTATCTGGGCGGTCTTCTGGCGCCGGTGGAGCGCACGAACGGCTGGTAACCGGCAGGTGCTGGCGGCACGCGACGCCGGGCAGGGTGCAGGAATTCCTGAGCCTGGTGCACAGGGATGCGGAGGCCGTGCGCGACGATCTGCAGGCTTGCGTCGCTGATCACCTGGGCGATCCGAACGCGGTCCTGGTGCTGGACGAGACCGGCTTCCTGAAGAAGGGCACCAAGTCGGCGGGCGTGCAGCGGCAGTACATGGGCGCGGCAGGCCGGATCGAGGATGCCCAGGCCGGGGTTCTCCTGGGCTATGCCGGACCCATGGCCATACCTTGATCGACCGGGCGCATCGATATCGACCTCATCCGCGCCCATTGGCCGGAGATTCTGCGCATCGCCGTTTCGATCCGCACCGGCACGGTGACGGCGTCCCTGATCCTGCGCCAGCTCGCCTCCTATCCCAGGCTGCGGATTCCGACGGAAGCCGGCCAGCGTTCCGATTTGATGTCGGCCACCCGGTAGTCGATATCGGCGGCGGTTTTCCCGCGGGTCAGCAACCGCGGCATGCCTGTCCTCGACCAGGAGGAGGATGGGATGCCGGCCAGGAGAGAGCTGACCATGCGACAGGCCCCATCACCGGCCAGCTTCAAATCGGAAGCCCCGTCCGGCTTCACGTCGGAATCACGGCCGGCTTCGTCGGAATGCGTACGCAAACCATCATGGCACGCGAATCCGCGGCGATTCCACCCGGTTCCCACCACCCTGCCAAAGTCGTGCCAGAGCGCCGATCCAGCGCGAATTCTTCATCCGTGGCCGTGTGATCGAGAGGGCATCGCGTCGTCGTGAGGCATCGCCGACCGATCCTATCGAGGGCGCAACACCTGCCTCCTGGCACCGGCTCCCGAAGGCCAGAGACATGTACTGCACACCTTGTCGGAGCGATGGAGGAGGTCACGCGGTTTGCGCTGCGTGACGGCGATCTCAAGCACATCGAGCACCAGTTCTGCGCGCTGACGATCGGCCCAGAATCCCGGTCTCCCGAGCAAACCAGGCCGTCGCGAGAGAGAATATCGCAGTCGAGCGCGAGCCGCCGGTTCTCACGCTACAACCGAACGAGTTCGTCACCCTCAGCCGCCGTCAATCCTGAATCGGCAGTTGACGGCTTGGTGTCTAGCCGGCCCTCGCTGCGACCCGCCTCGGCGACCCTGTTCCGAATTGCCTGGGACGAGGGATCGAATGGTGATGTTGCTTGGCCTCTCGGTCGCAGCGCCTTAAGCGGTCACCGGCACCTGCCTGGTCAAGAAGACGACCTGCGACTGGGCAAGCAGGTCGAACAGATTCTATGACCGGGAGCCGGACGAATCGACTTGCCAGAAGATGATTTCTGCTTTCCAGCCAAGAGGACCGACTGTCGGCGCGCGTATCGCGGCCATCGCGACCCATCTTCCCGATCGCGTTCTGTCGAACGATGAGCTCGCCGAACTCTATCCGGCCTGGCCTGCCAAAAAGATCCTCGACAAGACCGGCATCCGCGAACGCCGCGTGGCGGCGGAGCACGAGACGGCAGGCGACCTCGCGTTTCATGCCGCGCAAAAGCTGTTCGCGGCGGGTGACCACGCGCGCGAGGATGTCGACTTCCTGATCCTCTGTACCCAGGC
>JBGAFL010000073.1:0-22722 GCA_044227265.1 Methylobacterium sp. | reverse complement strand
CTGCCAGGGCCCAAGCGACTGTTCGATCAAGGGCAATCGAGCCGTTGCGCCCGCGCCGGGTTGCGCTCGCAAAAACGATCGGGGATCCAACGGGCTACAGCGGCTCAAGCCACTCTACAGCAGCAGCCCAAAGATACAGGGATCCATAACCGCCGAGGCATCCTGTCTGAAACGCGAGGCGGACCTGGATGCGGGGTTCCGCTGCGCGGCCCCGGCATGACGGGGATTGGACAATCACCGTTCCCCCCTTTCGCACCGCAGCGTTGACACCTGCGGCGGAGGGTGCGACTGCGCCGCCCTTTAGCCGCGCCGAGAGACGATCGCTTCGCGGCCGTAAAGCGAGGCAGGGCGGCATGACGCGCGCATTCATCTTTCCGGGCCAAGGCAGCCAAGTCGTCGGCATGGGCAAGGCGCTCGCCGAATCCTCGGTCGCGGCGCGGCATGTCTTCGCCGAGGTCGACGATGCGCTCGGCGAAAATCTTTCTCGCCTCATGTTCGAGGGGCCGGCCGAGACGCTGACCCTGACCGCCAATGCCCAGCCGGCCCTGATGGCGGCGAGCCTCGCGGTGATCCGCGCGCTGGAGAGCGAGCGCGGGCTCGACCTGTCGCGCGATGCCGCCTGCGTTGCCGGGCATTCGCTCGGCGAATATTCGGCGCTCGCCGCGGCCGGTGCCTTTTCTATCGCGGATGCCGCGCGGCTCCTGCGCATCCGCGGCGAGGCGATGCAGCGCGCGGTCGCGCCCGGCGCCGGCGCTATGGCCGCCTTGATCGGACCCGATCTGGCCACCGCCCATGCCATCGCCGAGGAGGCGGCCGAGGGCCAGGTCTGCGGCGTCGCGAACGACAACGGCGCCGGGCAGGTCGTGCTCTCGGGCAACAAGGAGGCGATCGAGCGGGCCGTGACCATCGCGCAGAAGCGCGGCGTGCGCCGGGCCGTTCTGCTCAATGTCTCCGCCCCGTTCCATTGCGCCCTGATGGCGCCGGCCGCTGAGGCCATGAAGCAGGCTCTGGCCGATGTGTCGCTGAAGGCGCCCGTGGTGCCGGTCTATGCCAACGTTACCGCCGGGCCGCTCTCCGAGCCGGATGCGATCCGCGAGGCGTTGATTGCGCAGGTCACAGGCACTGTGCGCTGGGCCGAGAGCGTCGAGGCCATGGCGAAGGCAGGCGTCGACCGATTCCACGAGATCGGCGCCGGCAAGGTGCTGACCGGCCTCGTCAAGCGCATCGCCTCGGGCGCCAGTGCCAATGCGATCGGCACGCCCGACGAGGTTGCGGCCTATAGCTGACCGACCACCCTCCCACCCTCCACCTCATCCTGAGGTGCTCGCTTGCGGGCCTCGAAGGAGGGCTCCAGGGATCGCGCGGCCGGCTGGAGGTCTCCTTCGAGGCTCGGCTTTGCCTCGCACCTCAGGATGAGGGGTCAGGGTGGGAGATCGGGTTTGAATTCACGATTTTAGCGGGAACCGACAAAATGTTCGATCTGACCGGCCGGAAGGCCCTCGTCACGGGCGCGACCGGTGGTCTCGGCGGCGCTATCGCGCGGGCTCTGCATGCGCAGGGCGCGCATGTCGCCCTCTCCGGCACGCGGCGCAACGTGCTCGAGGAACTCGCGGCTGAACTCGGCGAGCGCGCGGCGATCGTCGAGGCCAACCTCTCCGACAAGGAGTCGGTCGAGGCCCTAGTGCCGGCGGCCGAGGCGGCACTCGGCGGGCTCGACATCCTGGTCAACAATGCCGGCATCACCCGCGACAACCTGTTCATGCGGATGAAGGACGACGAATGGGATGCCGTGCTGGCGGTCAATCTCACCGCGGCCTTCCGGCTCTCGCGCGCGGCCGTGAAGGGCATGATGAAGCGGCGCCATGGCCGCATCGTCAATATCGGCTCGGTGGTTGGCGCCACCGGCAATCCCGGCCAGGGCAATTACGCGGCGGCCAAGGCCGGGCTCGTCGGCATGACCAAGGCGCTCGCCGCCGAGGTCGCGACGCGCGGCATCACCGTGAACTGCATCGCGCCGGGCTTCATCGCCTCGGCCATGACCGACGTGCTGAACGACAAGCAGCGCGAGGGAATTCTCTCCCGCGTGCCGATGGGCAGGCTCGGCGCGGGCGAGGATATCGGCGCGGCGGCGGTCTTCCTCGCGTCCAACGAGGCCGGCTACCTTACCGGGCAGACACTGCATGTGAATGGCGGCATGGCGATGTATTGATCCGCGCCGTCATTGCGAGCGTCAGCGAAGCAACCCACGGCGGCGCGACCGGTCCAGACGTGGCATGGATTGCTCGCGCCCGCTCGCAATAACAGGAGCGCTCAACGCCCCGGCGGCAGCGGCACCTTTGCCTGCTTGGCGAGGTCGGCCAGTGGCAGCGTGCAGGTGAAGGCCCCTTCGGCATAGGTGCTGCCAAGCATGCCGACACCGAAATAGACCCGTGCCTCGTTCTCCGTGAAAGACCACGAGCCGAGGTTCTGCACGGACTTCGCCGCACGCTCCTCGCGGTTCGCCTTTTCGGAACCGTCATCGTCCTCGATCGGCTCCAGGCGCTCGCCGTCATTCTTCTCGATCTCGGCTACGCAGCGACGGGTGATCTCCAGGGCGGTGCCGGCCTTGAACAGGTCGTCGAAGCTCAGGAGACGACCCTTGCGCAGGTCGATGTTCAGGCCGTCCGCTCCGTACATCCCATGCGCGCCTCCGCTGAAGGCGTCCTGCTCGCTCCAAATCGAGAGGAAGGCCGGCGAGGCGTAGGCAATCGTCCAGGTCTCGTGATGGCTGAACGTGTCTTGGCCCGGGCTCTCCTTCTTCATTCGGCTAAAATCCGCCGACGCCTCCCTGAAACGTTCGGCAGCTTCGTCCGCCATGCGGTCGAGAAGCCGTTCGCCCTCGGTTCGAGGCTCCGAGAAGCGAAAGATCTGGACCTCGATCTCGATCCCCTCCTTCTCCGACACGCGGCGCAGGAAAGACGGTTGCAGGCGCCCAGGAAGGCCCGGACCGGTTTCAGGGCGCGCGCTCAGCACGACGAGGCGCGCCTCGGCCTTCTCCCTGGCGCAGATGGCCGGCGGCTGGCTGTGTCTGGGGCAGTGCGCGTTCCGGCTGGCGATCCAGGCACGCTGATCCTCCAGCGCGGCCTCCTTCTCGGGGCCCGCCAGGGAGCCGAGCAGCGCCCGGAACGCCTCGCCCATGGCATCGTCCACCGCTTTGGCTGCCGGATCGCCGCAGATCGCCATCTCGACGGGCTCCTTCGCCTTGGAGCAATCAATGGCCTGGGCCGAGCAGGGTGCGAGCATTAAGCACATGAGAGCGACTGCGATCGAATAGGCGCAGCGCTTTCGCATCGTCGACATCTCACTCAAGCAGCGCCCTGTCATTGCGAGCGAAGCGAAGCAACCTAGGGAAACGCCGCGCTCTGCGACGAAGTCTGGATTGCTTCGCTTCGCTCACAATGACGGTTGCGGTTCCACTCAAGAGCCCTTCGGCTGCGCCAGTACCCCGCCGGTGATCGGCTCGGCGACGCCAGTCGTCGACGGAAAGGTGATCGGCAGACCCTTGAGCGAGCGCATCGCGAGATAGGCGAAGGCCTGCGCCTCCAGGAAGGCCGATGACCAGCCGAGCGTGTCGGCCATCAGGATCTCGGCATCGAGCAAAGCGTTGAGCAGCCGCATCAACTCGCCGTTGCGAGCGCCGCCGCCAGCGACGACCCAGCGGGTCGGGCGCTCGGGCGCGTGGTCGAGGCTGAGCAAAACGGCTCGCGCCGTGAAGGCGGTGAGCGTCGCGGCGCCATCCTCGGTCGAAAGCTGGCCGGCGAGCTTGTGCGAGAACCAGTTGCGGTCGAGCGATTTCGGCGGCTTTCGCGCGAAGAACGGGTGCATCAAGAGCCAGGCGAGCAGGGCCTCGTCCGGCTTGCCGCGCGCGGCCGTGCGCCCGCCATCGTCGAGATTTTTGTTCTCGCGCTCCTGCATCCACTCGTCGATCAGCGAATTGCCCGGCCCGGTATCGAAGGCGACGATGTTGCCCTGGGAGTCGATCAGCGTGGCATTGGCGACGCCGCCGATATTGAGGATGCCGAACGGCCCCTCGAACCCGGCCGCCTCGGCCAGCGCCTTGTGAAAGATCGGCACGAGCGGCGCGCCCTGGCCGCCGGCCTCGATGTCGGCCCGGCGCAGGTCCGAGACGACCGGGATGCGCAGGCGATCGGCAAGCGCCTGCCCGTCGCCGATCTGAATGCTGATGCGGGCCTGGGGCCTGTGGATCACGGTCTGGCCATGAAAGCCGATCACGGCGATATCGGCAGGTTTCAGGCCGTTCTCGGCGAGGAATTTCTCGACAGCCTCGGCATGGGCGCGGGTGACGAAATCCTCGGCCTCGACCAGCCGTCCGGGCCGGTCGCTCGGCAGGATCACACTCTCCGCATCGCGCGTCGCCGCGCGCAGGAGCGCCCGCTCGTCGTCCTCGTAGGCCCGGTATCCGGTCGGCCCGAGCGGCTCCAGAAAGTTGTTGCGGCTCTTGACGACATGGACGGTCTCGCCGTCGGTCTCGATCAGCGCGATGTCGACCCCATCGAGCGAGGTGCCGCTCATCAGCCCGATCGCGCGCAGCATCGTCATGTGGTCCTGGGCTCCGAAATTTTCGATGGCGCATGCAACTTAGCGCATGGCCCCTGAAAACACTCAACGGGCGTCATTCCGGGGCGCCGAAGGCGAACCCGGAACCCACCCGAGAGGCGCGGCCGAAACAAGGCCTCGAGGCCAGTCGTAGGTTCCGGGTTCCGCTGCGCGGCCCCGGAATGACGGCGCTCCATGCCTCTCGCGTTCCGAATAGGGTGTTATCCCGAGTTCGGAGCCCTGACCATTGGCCTCGACCCCGTGTCCTTCGCTGGCCAGCCCTGCTAAGAGCCGGGCCATCTCGTGTTCGTCACTGCTCGGTTGCAGGGCACAGGTCAAACACTCTCCGTCTTTCCGGGGCTCGCCGAAGGGCGAGAACCCGGAACCCAGATACGCCGACATGCCAAGCATTGCCGAACCTACGTTTCTGGGTTCCGGATTCCGCTTCGCGGCTCCGGAATGACGTCCCGCTTAATTCTATGAGCCGACGCGCAGCATCATGACCGCCGACAATTTCACGCCCCGTTCCGACTTCCTGAAAATCCTGTCGGAGCGTGGCTACATCCATCAGACCTCGGATCTCGAAGGCATCGATGCGGCGGCGCGCGAGGGCCGGCTGACGACCTATGTCGGCTACGATTGCACGGCGGCTTCGCTCCATATCGGCCACCTGCTCTCGATCATGATGCTGCATTGGCTGCAGAAGACGGGCAACAAGCCGATCGCGCTGATGGGCGGTGGCACCACCCGCGTCGGCGACCCCTCCGGTCGCGACGAAGCCCGCAAGCTCCTGACCCTCAAGCAGATCGAGGAGAACAAGGAGGGCATCAAGAAGACCTTTGCCCGCTTCCTGACCTTCGGGGAGGGGAAGGGCGATGCGCTGATGGTCGACAATGCCGAGTGGCTGACGAAGCTCAACTACATCGAGATGCTGCGCGATGTCGGCCGGCATTTCTCCGTGAACCGGATGCTGTCGATGGACAGCGTGAAGATGCGGCTTGAGCGCGACCAGGAACTCTCGTTCCTCGAATTCAACTACATGATCCTGCAGAGCTACGACTTCGCGGAGTTGAACCGCCGCTATGGCTGCGTCGCGCAGATGGGCGGCTCGGATCAGTGGGGCAACATCGTCAACGGCATCGATCTCGGCCGCCGCCTCGGCACGCCGCAGCTCTACGGGCTGACCTGCCCGCTGCTCACCACGGCTTCCGGCGCGAAGATGGGCAAGACGGCGGCCGGCGCGGTCTGGTTAGACGCGGGGATGCTGAGCCCTTACGATTACTGGCAGTTCTGGCGGAACACCGAGGATGCCGATGTCGGGCGGTTCCTCAGGCTGTTCACGCTGCTGCCGATGGACGAGATCGCCCGGCTGGAGGCGCTGGGAGGCGCCGAGATCAACGAGGCCAAGAAGGTCCTGGCGACCGAGGCGACCGCGTTGATGCACGGCCGGGAAGCGGCCGAGACCTCCGCCGAGACCGCGCGAAAGACCTTCGTCGAGGGGAGTGTTGCGGCCGATCTGCCGACCGTCACGGTCTCGCACGACTTGCTTGATGCGGGCCTTGGCGTCCTCACCGCCTTCGGCCCCGAATACGCCAAGTTGGTCCCGTCGACGAGCGAAGCGCGCCGCCAGATCAAGAGCGGCGGCCTTCGCGTCAACGACGTGCAGGTCAGCGACGAGAGGGCGGTCTTGCGCGCGGGCGACCTCACAGGCGAGGGCGTCATCAAGCTGTCCTTCGGCAAGAAGAAGCATGTATTGCTGCGAGTGGAGTGAAACACGCCGACCGATTCGTTCGCACTCCCAATATCCTGCTCATCTGAAGTGGTGAATTTCGTCGAACCACAACTTCGCATGGGCCAGGGTTTGCAGGCGTCGGATCAGAGAGCGAGCCTCCCTTGCGACACGTCTTTTCACATCCTGTCTCTCTGCTTGCTGTCCTGGCCGGGTTGGTCGTTGCCCAATCCGCGGCCGAGGCGCAGGAGCGCTATCCGTTCGAAGGGGCCTGGTCCGACCTGACCAACAAGTGTCAAGAGCCGGCTAACTTGCAGCTGCGCTACTTCCGCGACCACAGCCAATCGGATTCCGGCAATTGCAGCTATCGCAAGGTGCGCCAGCAGGACGCCGCCTTCGTGCTCGATGTCGAGTGCGACGAGGGTGACGGGCGCTTTCGGGCGACTGAGCGGATCAGCATCGTGGGTGACCGCATGATGCGGACTCGCAAGGTGCCGTGGTCGAACAAGCCGTTCTCCACGACCTTGCAGCGATGCGACAGGCCGCAAGCCGCTGCACCAGCGCCTGCTCCTGCCGCCGCAGCCTCGGGGGCATCGCATCCCATGCAGGTCGCGGCTTGGGTCGACGAGTCGATCAAGACCTGCCGCGAAGACGGCGGCCAGCCCGTCGCGGGCGGAGACCACGTTCGTTCGGCCGATATCGATGGCGATGGGCGGCCGGACTATCTGATCGATGATGGCAAGTTCCAGTGCCGTGGGGCGACCAACCGCTCCTGCGGTTCGCATGGCTGCAGCGTCGAGGTTTTTCTGTCGGCCGGCGGCTATCGCGCGGCGGGGCTCGATCTCCTCGCCTATGGCAGCACCATCCAACCCAAGGGCAACAAGCCGGTCGTCGTGATCGAAACGCGCGGCGGTACATTCCGCTATGCCTGGAACGGGAAGGCACTCGCGCGGCGCTGAAGCATCGGCAACCTGCTCTCCGGCACCATGGCTGGCGCGGTTTCCGGCTGGGTTTTCGGGGTCGCCATGTTCGTAGGCGCCGCCGTCACGCTGGCGATCGGGCGGGGCCCGAGGGTGCTGGCCCCTCTCGTCCCTTGATCCAATCGGGGGCGACCGCAGGGGCAGTCCACTGCTGATGCTGCCGATGATCTTCTCGAATTGCGTGCCTTTCGCCAGGCGGTATCTTGAGATGTGTGACGGATTTGGATATATCTAAAATAATAGATCGTTATTATTTTGAAAATCTGTGCATATAAACGTTTTGTTAAATATATCGGCTTCTCGAGTAAATTGTTCAATTCGTTCAACGCGGCCACAATCGTCACAAAACTGCCGCCGCTGTGCCGCATTCCGGTCAGGGACTGTTCACACGGCGAGGATCAATTTGCTGCATCCCGCACTGATCTTCAGGCGGGCATGAGCAAGGACATTCTTGTCATGAGGCACATGAAAGCGCTCGGCTTGGCTGCGGCGTTCGCCGGCAGCTTCGGGCTCGCAACAGCGGCACATGCCGCGCCGATCGGACTCATCTCATCGGACGGGATCGAGAGTAGCACCCTGATCGAGCAGGTCGCTTTTGGGTGCGGACAAGGCTGGGTTCCAAACGCTTGGGGTGAGTGCCGCCCGAATTATCCGCGCCCCTACTGGGGTGGGTATGGCTACCGGCCCCCGCCGCCTCCGCCGCCATACTGGGGCGGCTACGGGTATCGGCGCCCCCCGCCGCCGGTCGGCTTCTATGGCGGACCGCGCCCCTATCCCTTCTATTGAACACCGGCAGGGGCGTCCCGAGGAGGGGCGCCCTGTGCGCATGGACTTGAGTTTTCCGTGGCGGGACGGGGGGCTGGCAGGGCCTTCCCCCAGAGCATCGTACCGGAAGCCGCATCCGGTACGATGCTTTGAATTCTTGGGTTTCATCGGCGTTTCAAAAGGCCGATGTCCACATTGGGTCTTAGCCCTTCCGCTCCTCGGCGTGGTCCTGCAGCATGGCCTGGCGCAAGCGTGAAGCCCTGGTGACGGCTGGATATCTGGCGAAGCAGGTCGCAGCCTCACACAATGTCCGGCTCCGAATCCCCCTGATCGTTTCCAACACGGATTGCGTGCTCTGCGCCGGCCTCGTCGGGTTCATCCTGGCACATGAGCGGTGCTTGCTCCCGAATGCGAAGAAATCCTGCGAACCCCTGGTCTCGGAGTCAGGTCCTCAGGCTGCTTGAGGTCCCAGACCAGACCTAGCCGCTCCCATTGCCGGAGGAGCCACCATCCCAGATCGGCCTGCCCTGGCTCGACTCCCAGACGGGCCGATTGCGGCCATGCATGGTGGGTCGAGTGCCAGGCTTCGCCAAAGGTCAGCCATGCGGCTGCAGGCAAATCATGCCCCTGCACCGATTCTCCATCGACGACCCAGCTTTGTGGCCCATTCCGATGCGTGAGATGGACGACGAGCCAGTGGCCGGTGAGAGAAACCGCGATGCGAACGGGCAAGCCCCAGACTAGCCAAGGCAGGCCGCCGCAGGCATGGAACACAACCGCCCAGGGCAGTTGCTGCCACATCCAGGTCGCTTCGAGCCACGCATAGAAGTGATCCTTGGCAAGCCTCGGCTCGGGCGCGAAAAGCGGTGGTCGAGCAAGAATAAGCCGGCAATGCATCTGCAGCCAGGCGTCGCGCAGGAGAGGCAGCCGGTTGGCGTGGAGGTCGTGACAATGTGATTGGCGCTGAGCCCAATCCCGCATGTCGTGCAGTCGTACCATGCCGATCGGGCCGGCCATGCCGACCAGCGTTCCGAGATAGACGAGGAGCCGTTCGAGCCAGGGTCGAGCCTCGAAGCTGCGATGGACCAGCAGCCTGTGCATCCCGAGCGAATGTCCGGCGCAGAGCGTGATGGCGGTGGTCGCGACGAACAGAACGATCGCGCCGGGTGTCACGAAGATCGGCCCGAGCGTGAGCGCAGCCAAGCCCATGCCGCCGATCCAGATCGACTTGGCCGGGTGCCATTCGATTCGTCCATCCACGCCGGAGGTGTCGGGATCGGCGATCATCCGGTCGGTCGAATGGCATTGCATCGCGCTGCTCCATAGAATTTAGGAAATTAACTAACTGTATGAATCGGCTTGTCAACAGTTAGCTCATTGCCTAATTACGTCGCGTGCAACGCATCTTCGAAGCCCTCGCCTCCGCTCCGCGGCGCAAGATTCTGGCGCTCCTCGCCCATCACGAGATGAGCGCCGGCGATATCGCCGCGCGCTTCGACATGACGAAGCCCTCGATCTCGCAGCATCTTTCCGTGCTGGAGGCGGCCGGGCTGGTCGCCAGCGAGAAGCGCGGGCAGTTCGTGTATTACCGCCAGGTCAGGGACAATCTCGTCAACACGCTCAATGGCTTCGTTCAGGAGGTCTGCCCGGTCGGCCGACCCTTGAAGCAGGAGAGCGCGGCCAACGCGGTAGCAGCTTCCGCGGTCCAATCGACCACCTCGCGCGAGGAAGGGGGAGCTTAGCTCCTACGCGCGACGCGAATTCGTCGTCGATCCCGCGACCGAACGGAATCGGCGACATGGTCACGGCACTCCGCCCAACTCTGGGCGCGAGACTCGTTCTCCCTCTCAGAGCGCCATGGACGAAGGTTGCGGGATATCGGCAGGTGCCAGGACCAGATGATGCCTTCGACAGAATCTCCCCTGATCGTCTTCGACACGGATTGCGTGCTCTGCGCCGGTTTCGTCGGGTTCATCCTGGCGCATGAGCGCGATGATCGCCTGTGTTTCGTCGGAGCATGGTCGGAGGATGGGTTGGCGCTCGCCTCGCGCTACGGATTCAGCAAGCAGGATCTCGACGAGACCTTTCTCGTGATCCGGGACGGAAAGGCGCTCACACGTTCCGATGCAGGCCTCGCGATCGTGTCGCATCTTCGGGTGCCCTGGCGTTGGCTCGTGTTCTTGCGGATCGTGCCGAGACCGATCCGCGATGCGGCCTACACGGCTGTGGCGCGCCGCCGCTATCGCTGGTTCGGGCAGCGGGAAAACTGCACCATGGTCCCGGCGGCGCAGCGACATCGGTTCTTGGGCGTCGCGGCTCCGACAGTCCCGTCGTGAGATCTTGGCGGTGCGGTCAGCGTTCCGGCAGCCCGTTCGCGAAGACTTCGTTGCCGCCGCCACCCGCCCCGAACAATTGCCGCAAGAATCCCGGCGCCACGGCCGAGAGCGGGTTCACGTTGACGGTCGGCTTCGAGATCGAGCCGGTGACGGCGAATTTCAGCGCGAACAGGCCCTCGTTGCGGTCGCCGGCGAGCAGCGGGCCGACCAGCGGCACATGGGCGACCGCGTTGTTGAGCGCGTACATCGGCACGAAGGTGCCGTCGATCTGGGTGCGCTCCTTGGCGGTGTCGAGCCAGCCGCTCAGGGTGAAGCCCATTCCGGCGTTGGAGATCGCCGCATCGCTGAAGCTCAGCCGCGAGCGGTTGCGGTTGAAATTCGCGCGCATCCGGTCGAAGGCGACGTCGGTCGCCTGCTGGATGCGGCGGCCGCGCGCATCGACGGCATCGGCGCTCGATGGGGCGCGGGAGACGATGCTCGATAGCGCCGGCTCGTCGCGCAGCACGAAGTCGCGCACCTGAACCACGCCGTTCTGCGGCCCGTCATTGAGCGAGAGGCTGAGCAGCAGGCGTCCGCCATACATGCGCTTGTAGGTGTCGAGGAAGCGCAGGGTCGCGCCGGAATCGGCGGAATCGAGCGCGAGGACAGGCGCGCCGCGATCGCCCTTGGCGATGCTCGCGGTGAAAGGCGCCGCGCCGAACTTGCCGCGGAACTGAGCGGAGCGGATGTCGCCGCCACGCGTCGACATCTTCAGGTTCGCGCCGGTCATCGCCTCGCCGTTGAAGCCGGTGAGGATGTTGACGGCAACATCCGCTTCCACCTCCTTCGGGTTCGGATCCTTGCTCGGCTTGGTGTCCGAGTCGGTCAGATCCTTGAGGAAGGGGCGCGCATCGGCGACCGCACCTCGGACCGAGACCTTGTAGAGATTGCCGTTGCGGTCGACCGAGACGCGCATGTCGTCGCCCGCCGAGAGCTTGAGGCTCGACAATTCGGCTCTGTCGAAGCTGCCATCGGCCGCAAGCGTCGCGTTGCCGCGCGCCGAGGTCACGCCGGCATCGAGCGCGATGTCGCGCAATTCGGTCGCCCCGGAGCCGGTCTCGACCAGCGTGAAGGCGACCTTGCCGGACTTGCCCGAGGCCTTGGTCCAGCCGGGAAGGAGTCCGTCGACGCCGACCTTGGAGAGATCGGCCTCGACCCGGATCGGCGGTTTGCCCGAACCCGGGCGGCCGACCGGCACGCTGAATCGGGCCGGAATCGGCCCGCTGAGCTGGGGCGCGACCGGCAATCCTTTGCGGGCGCGGAAGGTCTCGTCGAGAACGAGCGTGACGAGCGCTTCGCCGGGCGCGCCGGGCTTGGCCTGCTTCAGGTCGATCGTCACTGGGGCGCCGAGCACGCGCCCGTCGCCCTTCATCGAGAAGCCGCTGCGGTCGTAGGAGAGGGTGAAGCGGCCCTGCTCGAAACGCTCCTTGCCGAAGGCCTTGTCCATCGACAGGTCGGCGAGCGTGCCGGTGAGCGTCACGGGCAGCTCCGCGAGATCGGGCACGTGTTTCAGGTTGAGGGGGAAATCGGCGCGCAGGTCGATCCGGCCCTTGATCGTGCTCGGATCGATTTCGGCGCCGGTCAGCCCCTTGAACATCTTGGTCTGCAAGAGTGCGGCGAGGGCATCCGCATTGCCGCCGAGGCGCAGGCCGATCTGGGCGATCACCTTGTCCGGCTGCGGATCGCGGATCAGGAAGGAACCATCGCTCAGGCCGAGCACGCGGTTCTCCGCCATCTTGATCTCGGCTGTCGCGCCGTTGATCGTGGTGGAGCGGCCGGTGATCAGCCCGGCGACGCGGCCGCGCCGCAGTGGCGGCCCGTCCTGCGAGATGGTGAGCCCGGCTTCCGAGACGGAGAAGCCGATCCGCACCGACGGATCGGGCATCGGCTCGCCCCTCGTCGCTGCCGCCAGTTCGCTGCCGCTCATGTCGACCGTGGCATCGACCGAATCGAGATGGCCACCGCGAAGATCGTCGACGAGAAAATTGCGCACGGCAGGCGCGATGTTCTCGGGCCAGAGCCGCAGGGCCAGCCGTCCGTCCGCGTTGCTGGCGGTGATGTGCAGGGTCAGGCCGCCATCATCGGCGCTGGTTCCGACCGTTCCGGTGATCTTGCCGCTGAGCGTGTCGCCGCGCAGGGTGAAGTCGTCGATCGAGACGCCGCCGGCGCGGCCCGACAGCTTGCCGGCGAGCTCGGCGATCTTCACCGGAGCGTCATGAGCCGAAGCGCCGCGCAGGAGCGCATCGCGTCCGGTGAAGCCGAAGGTCCAGGTCGTATCCGCGCCCGGCGGGCTGATCGCGAGCGCGCCGCTCACATTCGCGTGGTTGCCGGCGCCCTCGTAATCGAGCGAGCCGAGCTGCAGCACGCGATTGACCTCGTCCCAGCTGACCGCGGCCTTCAGGGTCTCGATCGTGACCGGATTGAAATCCTTCTCCTCGATCAGGAACGAGCCGGAGCTGGTACGGATTTCGCCGTTCATGCTCTCGATCTTGCCCGCCTGGATCGCGACATCCGCCTTGGCGGAGAGCTTGAGATCGGTCTCGATCGGCAGTTTCGATTGGCCCGACAGCAGCAGCATGTCCGAAATCGGCAGATCGTCGAGGCGGATGGTGCCCTCGCGCCGGTTCCCACCCTTCTCGTGCAGATCCCCCCCGAACAGCCACTGCCCATGCGGCCCGTCGATGCGCAGTTCGAACAGGCGTGCATCGCGCGTCGCGTCGCGCCGGAACAGGCCGTTGACGCGCTCGAACACGGCCCGATGATTGGCCTCGTCGTCGATCAGGGTCAGCTGGGCGTTGGTGATCCGGGCCCGGTCCAGTGCTCCGATCACGCCGGCCGAATCGAGCACCACGCCGAAGATCGAGGCGACTGCGGCCGAGAGCGGTGAGACGGTGCCGCGCGCCGCATCGACGCTCGGCAGCGTCTGCGGCTTGGCGGCATCGCTTTGGGCGGGCGAGGAGGCCGCAAAGGCGATCGAGCCGTCGTCATGAACCAGCGCCGTCATGCGCAGGTCGCGAAACTCGATCGCGCGCGGTTGCACCGAGAGGCGCAGCAGGCTCCAGGTGTCGAGGCTGACGACGGCGAGCGGAGCCCGCACCACGAGCGCCCCTTCCGGGTTGTAGACGTCGAGCCCGGCGACGCGCAGGGCCAGGGAATTCTCGGAATCGAGCTCGAGCGCGCTGTCCTTGAGAGCGACGCGCCAGCCGGGACCGATCCTGCCCTCGATCGCCGAGGCGACCTGGTTCGACATGCCGTCGATCCGCAAGGGAGCGTAGGAGATGCGCAGAAGGGCGAGGCCGGTTCCGAGCCCGATCAGGAAGACCACGACGATCGTCGACCAAAGCAAAGGCCGCCAGCGTCGCCCGGTGGCCCGCGCCGGCTTTGCCGCCTTCTGCGGCTTGGCTACCGGAGCCGGTTGCCGGTCTGCGCCGGATACCGCCTCCTTGAGCAGCGAACGGGCCGTTTCCTGGTCCATCAATCCTTCGCCGCTGGATCAGTTCGCGCGCCCGGTCTATCGAGCGGCGTCTCCCGTTGTCGTGTCGACCGAATTGGATCGTCGGGTGCGTTCGGCGCATCCGATGCCGACAGTTAGGAGGCACACCATCAATCGGCCGAAAGGAAGGCACGATGACACTTGCTGCCGGTGTTTCCGCTCCCGACTTCACTCTGCCCGGTGCCGGAGGCGAGACGATTACGCTGAGCGCCCTGAAGGGCAGCAAGGTCGTTCTGTATTTTTATCCGAAGGACGATACCAGCGGCTGCACCCTGGAGGCTCAAGGGTTCAACGCGCAGAGCGAGGCCTTCGCGAAGGCCGGCGCGGTGGTGATCGGCGTCTCGCCCGATTCGGTGAAGAGCCACGACAAGTTCCGGGCCAAGCACGGCCTGACCTTCCCGCTGGCCTCGGACGAGGCCAAGACCATGCTCCAGGAATACGGCGTCTGGGTCGAGAAGAGCATGTATGGCCGCAAATACATGGGCGTCGAGCGCACCACGCTGCTGATCGACCGCGAGGGCCGGATCGCCAAGGTCTGGGCGAAGGTCTCGGTGCCTGGCCATGTCGAGGAGGTGCTGGAGGCCACGCGCGCTCTATAGCATCGGACCGAAGTTCGGATTCGGCCCGATGCTATAGGCTATTGTGCTGCATCGGCTTTTTCCGAAAGCCGGTTCCCACCTTTCGGGCCGATGCTCTGGGCTGAGCGCGGATGCCGCCGCCATCGCCGCGAGGGGAGGGTAGCTTCCGCTCACAGCCAAAATCTCGGCGGATTTTTGTGATGGCGATAGGTCTTTCCTGCTGACCACGTGGGTGAGCCATCACTCGCGCGCCAACCGATGAGTCCCTCACGTGCACCTTCCGGCAGGCCTCCTGAAAAACGCCAAGTGGTCGAGCGCTGCGGTCGGTATCGGCTTGCTGGCGGCCCAGCCGGTCCTCGCAGCAGAGCAGGCGTCGCAAGTTCCCTCCTGGCTCAGAGCGCATGTCGGCTTGGGGGACGGTCAGATCGCACCGGTGGTGCTCGAGAGAGCGCGCGCGCTCTATCAGCGCAAGGTGAGCCAGGGCCGCGTCCGGAACCCCTGCTACTTCGCCATGGACGCGACGCGTCCCAATGATTCGAGCGGGGGGTCGCGCTTCTATACGATCTGTGAATCGAACGGGACCTTCCGTGCGGTTTCGTCCGGCCATGGAAGCGGGCGCAACCTGTCCGGGATCGCGGATTTCTCGAACGGCAAGGTCTGCGCGAAGAACTTCGGCAACGCGCAGCAATCGATGCTGACGGCCGGCGGCGACTACGTGACCGCCGAGACGAAGACCTCGTTCAAGGCCTATTACCGCACCGCTGGCGGAGGCGACTCGGTCTTCACCCGCTCCTTCATCCAGTTCGACGGCGAGGGCGAGACCGAGAATGCCCGGTCTCGCGCGATCGGCGGCCATGCCGCGCAGATCGTCAAGGGATTGTGCCTTCGCAAACAGCCGGACAGTCCCTACGCCAACGCGGACGGCTACGTGCCGGTCGGGACCTTGGTCGATTACGCCGCAGGCCGCAGCAACGGATGCACGAGCTGGTCGAGCTTCGACGCGCGCCAGATCGTCGGGATCATGAACGGCAAGCCCACGACGCTCTACATCTATCCTGAATCCGCCGACATCGATGCGGTCGCGCGGTCGGTGGCAAAGGGCGTGTCTCCGTCCCAGGCGGGCCTCTACTGGAACGCCAGCTGCATCAAGCAGATCCGCGCACCGCGATTCTGGCCGAGGGCGAGTCTCGAACCGCTCATCGCCCGCTACGACGCCGCTTCCGCTTCGACCCCGCCACGCCCCCTCCCGTTCTGCCAGGGGCAGTGACGCTGGAGCATCCGCCGCGCGCTGCCCGCAGCAGGCAGCACCGCGCCGCGATCGGATGAAAACAGTCTTCCTTAACCTTAACAGGGTTTGATAGGGCCCGGTCGCGTTTCAACCTGGTTGTCGCCTGCCTTGGCTCAGACTGGTCACCATCCGCAGGACAGGGCGGGCTCGAGCCGCCCTTCGGCAGGAAGCGCCAAGCCAGGTCCTGGCCGGCGCCTGTTTCTCGGGATCTGCGCGGCCCTGGCACTGACGACCCTGTGGGCGGCCGGCGCCAGCTATTACCTGCTGTTCCACGACGAGATGATCGCCCGTTTCGTTTCGCAGCGGAGCGCGATGCAATTCGCCTATGAGGAGCGCCTCGGCGCCCTCCAGTTGCAGCTCGACAAGGCTGCGACGGATCGTGCCGTGATCCGCGCCGGCATCGAGAGCCGGCTCGCCACGCTCGTCGAGCGGCAGGCGCAAATCGAGAAGCAGCACGGATTGCTCACGGGGCTCGCAGGCGTGCCGGCCCAATCCGTTCCGGTGGCGCCTCTGCCGCCCGCTGCCGAGGCCTATGCGCCGATCGAGAGCGCGGGCCGGCCGCAGAAGCCGTTCCTGACTCCCGAGGTGCCGAGCTTGCGCATGCTCGGCGAGGATCGCGCCGACCTGCCCGTACGCCTGCAGCGCCTCGACCAGCGCCTCGACCGGCTGGCCGAGGCTCAGTCCAGCACTGTTGCCGCGATCGGCCTGCGCGCGGGCCACAACAGCGAGCGCTATCGCGATCTCGTCTTCCAGGCCGGGCTCGACCTCTCCCGGTTCGTGCGCTCGCAGCCGCTGGCTCAGGGCGGTCCGCTCGTGCCGCTCGGGACGGATGCCTTCTCGCTCTCGCTCGTGCACGCCAAAAAGCAGATCGACGAGGAGACGCAGCTTCGCAAAATCGTCGGAGCCCTGCCGCTGCGCCGGCCGCTGCGCGAGGAGGCGGTCCAGACGAGCAGTTTCGGCGCGCGGCTCGACCCCTTCACACGCGGCTATGCGATGCATACGGGCATAGACTTCCGGGCCGATACCGGCATTCCCGCCATCGCCACGGCCGCAGGCCGGGTCACGGCCGCCGAGCCGAGCGGCGGCTACGGCAACATGGTCGAGGTCGATCACGGGCACGGGGTGTTCACCCGCTACGCCCATCTCTCGGGCTATGCGGTCAGCCCGGGCCAGAGCGTCGGGCCCGGCACCGTGCTCGGCTATGTCGGCTCGACCGGGCGCTCGACCGGCAGCCACCTGCATTACGAGACCCGGATCGACGGCGAGCCGGTCGACCCGCAGCGCTTTCTGCGGGCCGGCTCGCAGCTGGTGTTCCAGGATTGAGATACGAGAATACAAAAAATAGATTTGTGCTCCAAAATTTCTGTCAAATTTTAATCAACTCAAAAATACAACAACAAATATTCTATATTGTTCTAGACAATATCTGTGAAATGGTCTCCTATTGGAGAATGTAAACGATCGGAGTTAGATGTCGCCAACTTAACAAAACTAGAAAAATTTTTAGCTACAAAACGACTTGAGAGAGATCCAATAATTGCGACCTTGCCTCTGTTCTCACTGTTAGAGCAGCAAATGGCATAGACGTAGCACCAATCAAGAAAATCTGCGAATATCAAGTACACATCTTTATCCGTTTTATAAGTATGGTTATGATCTGCAATTTGTGCATCGGTGCAATACTCGCCCTGTCTGTTTTTAATTCTTTCTGCGGACCACCAAATGATTCCGCCTCTATCCATCCAGTCTTCGAAATAGGCCTCCTCTTCTAAATATGTCTTGAACAACTCGGGCAACTCAATGCCGTACCGGCGTTCAAGTTCTTTTGCGATGACTCTCCCATTGCCCGCTACCGGCGGCTTTTCGTCCACATAGAAGTATGAAACTGCTTTTAAAAATGCCGATTTCTCGTCCACTACAATTATCCCTGCTGGGCAGCCCTAAAACACATAAAATGCAACAATTAAAAAGATTACAAGATAAAAATTTGTGAGATTGTGCTGCGGCTCTGTAAATGAGCTTTCATTTGATTGCTGCTTATGTTGATCGCTCCAATCAGATTGGGTTCGTTCGGGTTCCAATTGACACTGGTGGCGGTTGAACTTGACGGTACAAAGACGTCCGCCGCAGGAGCGGCAGCGCGCATGCGCGGTTGCCAAAGGGCCGCATGTAAGACGGGTCGAATGCAGCAAGGGTCGAAGTCCGCAGCCCTTGATATTACATCAATACCGCCAGGAGGCTTACTCTCTCGCCCAAGCCGAAACGGGAAAGCCGATGCCATGTGCGCTGGCGCACCTAATGCCGCGTGCTCGTTTGCCAAGGTTGAACCGTTGGGGTTGCGTATTCGAGGTCGAGGGCTCGACACATCATGCCGGAGGTCTCGCGGCGGTCGCTGCTGCAGGGTGGCGCGGTGCTGGCGCTCGGTGCCGTCACCCCATCGATCCTGCAGGCCGCCGAACCCCGCCTCGTTCTCAACGATGCGAGCCGGCTCAACCCGACCCCGGTCGTGCGCCATGCGAAGTTGAAGGGAGACGGGTCCGACGCGCTCGTCGAGACCCTGCGTGCCGAGCTGAAAGCGGCACGGGCCGATAGCCGGCCTTTCTGCGTGGGTGCGGCCCGGCATTCGATGGGCGGCCAGAGCCTGCCGCGCGACGGCTTCGCCGTGACGCTCGAAGGCGATCCGCTCGATATCGACACGGCCGCCCAGACCCTGCGTGTCTGCGCCGGAACCCGCTGGTCGCAGGTGATCCGCAGGCTCGATCCGCTCGGCTTCTCGCCGATGGTCATGCAATCGAACAACGATTTTTCGGTCGGCAGCACCTACAGCGTCAACGCCCATGGCTGGCCGGCGCCGCACGGGCCGTTCGGCTCCACCGTCCGCTCGCTGCGCCTGCTCCTGGCGGACGGCACGCTGCTCGACTGCTCAACGGAACAGAATGCCGAATTGTTCGGGCTGGCCATGGGCGGCTACGGATTGTTCGGAATCGTCGTCGATCTCGACATCGCGATCACGCCGAACCTCCTCCTGGCACCGATCGTCGCGCGCATGGCGCCCGAGCGGTTCGCGGATGCCTTCATCAAGGCGGTCGAGACCGACCCGGCGACGCGGATGGCCTATGGGCGCCTGTCGGTGGCCCGGGCGCACTTCTTCGACGAGGCACTCATGACGGTCTATCGGCCGGTCATGCCCCAGCCGGCCAAGCCGCCCGGAGCCGTCAATGGCGGCTTCCTCACCACGGTATCGCGGGACATCTACCGGGCGCAGGTCGGCAGCGAGGCGGCCAAGCGCATGCGCTGGTTCGCCGAGACGCGGATGAACCCGGCGCTCAATTCCGGCATCGCCACCCGCAATTCGCTGATGAACGAGCCGGTCTCGAACCTCGCCAATTCGGATCGGCACCGCACCGACATCCTGCACGAATATTTCGTGCCGCCCACCCGGTTCGACGAGTTCCTGGCCGGCTGCCGGGAGATCATCCCGAAGGCGAAGGCCGAATTCCTCAACGTGACCCTGCGCTATGTCGGGACGGACCCGACCTCCGTCCTCGCCTTCGCGCCGACGTCCCGCATCGCTGCCGTAATGTCCTTCTCGCAGGAGATCTCGCCCGAGGGCGAGATCGACATGATGGCGGTGACGGAACGGTTGATCGACCATGTCGTCGGTCTCGGCGGCAGCTTCTACCTGCCCTACAGGCTCCATGCCCGGAAGGACCAGCTCGCACGCGGCTATCCGCGCCTGCCCGAATTCGTCGAGCGCAAGCGTCACTACGATCCGGATCTGCTGTTCCGGAACGCGCTATGGACCACCTATTTGACCTAGCGCAACGTGCATGATTCGAAAATCATGTACGTTGCGCTAACTCTTTGATTTGTCGCATTTTCTTAACATGAACCGGTTTCCACTTCACTCGAAAATGCTCAAAGGAGACGAGATTGGACCGGTATCGGATCGCGACCATCCTGCTCGGGCTCGCGCTGCTCTTCGCGGCCTCGACCAATTACGTGCCGGCTTTTCGCGATGCGGATGGCAAGGTGTTCGGGCTGTTCGCACTCGACATCTACAAGGACGCCCTGCATGTCGCCTCCGGCGCCTGGGCGCTCGCCGCCGCTTTCGCCCGGAACGCCTCCATCCAGTTCCTGCGCATCTTCGGCACGCTGTATTTCCTCGATGGCGTGATGGGCGTGTTCACCGGTTCGGGCTTTCTTGATCTCAGCATCTTCTATGCGGGCATCCGCGATACCTCGCTGACCATCAACGTGCTCTCCAGCCTGCCGCACCTTCTGCTCGGCGCCATCGGCATCCTGGTCGGCTGGTCGCCCTGGCGCGGAGCCACGGCCGGGGAACCCGCATGAAGCGGTTCTTGCGCGCCATCCTGCTGCTGCTCGTCCTCGTGACGCTCGGCGTCGCGGGAACCGTGTTCACGGTCGAACGGAGCTGTACCGGCGCTCCCGCTTCGCGCCCGCCCGAGGCGGCCGCCTTCGGCATCGATGAGCCCGGCTATCGCCGCGCCGAGGGCGACAGCTACATGACCTATCCGGAATGGAACATCGTCCACGCCTATGCCGATCTCGCCGAGGTGACCCGGCAGAGTTCCGAATCCAGCTTCGATTATCTCCAGGCCGTCCGCGGCTTCTGGTCGAGCCTGTGCGGAGCGACCTCGGTGGCCAGTGCCGCCGGAGGCGCAACCGTCGACCAGAAGGTGACGAACTACATCATTGGCTTCAGCTTCACCGGGGAGATGATGGTCCAGGGGCTCTACGAGCGCACGCTCGGCGCGCTGACGGCCTGGTGGCGGGGCGATGCGAAGACGGCGGAGGACGTCTTCGCTCAAAAGGTGCTCGACGATTACGCCGCCTTCCTCCAGCAGACGCCCTGGTACCGCTATCCCTTCCTCGAGAAGCTCTCCGCCCTGTGGAGCGAGACGCCCTTCGTCCCCTCGCTGCGCAGCATCGAGCGGCGCGTCTCGCTCAGCCTGCAATACGGGGCGAAATCGGTCTATGCCGCGCTGATCGGCTACATGGCCGGCTATTCTCCGGCGACGCTCACCATCCGCAGCATCGTGTCCGGCCTCGACGAGACCGACCTTGCCGCCGAGCCGCGCATCAAGAAAATCCGCGAGGTCGAGTCCGCGGATGGACGCCACGGCACCCTGATCGAGACGCCGCGATACAGGGCGCTCACGAACATCATCAGGGGCTTCTCGGAGCGGAAGCGGAGTGTGCTGGAGATCGCCGGCAATCGGCGTATCCTCACCACGGTGATTGCCTCAGATGGTAAGCCGCTGGACGTTCCCGGCGCGGTCGCGCTGTTCTCCCTGCCGATCCAGTCGCGGCCGGGCGCGCGCCGGATCGGCTACGATACCCCGGTGCCGGCTCTGGCCTCACAGATCGGCCTCGTCGAGGCCGCCGGCGGACAGTTCGAGCATGCCTACGATTATTAGGAATGTGCCGATCGGCGGGATGCTCGCCGCGCTCGCGATCTGGTTCACGGGCATGACGGCAGCGGTCTTCGTGGTGCCGCCGCAGACAATCGTCGCCTTCGGCGCTCCGAAGCGGCTGATCCAGGCAGCCGCCGAAGCCGATGCCTCTATCGTCGGTGCGACCGGCCGCACGCTCACGCTGCGGCCGGGTGCGAGCGACACGGTGCAGCGTCTCTATCGCGGCGGCGCCTGGTTGGTTTGGCCGGCCTTGAAGGCCGGCTGCATCGGCCGCACGCCCGCGACATGACGCGAGCCCGGCCTCCCGCCGGCTGCCCGCCGACGGAGCACGAAACCGCGGCCCTGGTGGCGGGACTTGATGCGCTTGGCCATCAGCGCTGATAGAGGCTCCGCAGACGCCACGGCAGCGCCGCTTGCGGCCGGACGAGTTGCGCTCCGCGAAACGAAGCCGTCCGGGCACTGGTATCCAGCTCCCGCCCGAGAGGCATCCGCGACAGGTCACACGAAAGAGAATCGATGATCCCCTGGGTCCACCTCGATACCGGCGATGTCCCTGGTGGCGGCATTGCTCCACGCCTGATGCAGCGGGGGCATGAATTTTCGATCGTCGTCGACGCCATCGAACTCATGAACAGCACCCGTGGCGGCTCCGAGGAGGCTTTGGCGAGGCTCGCCTGCGCGCGCCTGCGCGACCGGGACAATGCCACCATGCTGATCGGCGGCCTCGGCATGGGCTTCACGCTGCGTGCCGCTTTGGCCGAGCTTGGGCCGAATGCGCGGATCGTCGTCGCGGAACTGGTGCCGGCGGTGGTGAACTGGGCACGGGGCCCGCTCGCGCCTTTGTTTGCCGGCTGCCTGGATGATACGCGTGTCACGATTCGCGAGGCGGATGTGAACGCCCTGATCCAGTCGGGGCCCGAAGCGTGGGATTGCATCCTGCTCGACGTCGACAACGGACCCGACGGCCTAATGCGGCGATCGAACGGCCGGCTCTACGATTCCTGGGGCCTGAAGCGGGCAAGCTGGGCTCTGCGGCCGGGCGGCGTGCTCGGCGTCTGGTCGGGCGCGCCGGACCGCAAATTCAAGGCGCGCCTGCAGCATTCCGGCTTCGCCGTCGAGGAGGTCCGCACACCCTCGAACGGGCGCAGCGGACCTCGGCATGTGATTTGGTTTGCTACGAAGAGGTGATGGTGGGGTGAAATGAGAGCGCGCGTTGCGTTTTGATCGAAGCGTCAACACGCTCGAAGTTGCTATTGACGCATGATGTTTTCGGTTAGCCAGGTTCCGCTCCGCCGCATCATGCTCCCGTAGGCAATATCCGACTGAAGGTCCCTTGCATCGGGTTCGCTTGCGACCCGCTGTAGATCTTCAATCGTCGCGTGCAATTTTGTTTCGTAGGGCTCGTGCAATATGCCTAAGCTTTTGCTCGGACCGTGGTCCATTTTCCAGTATGGCCAGTTCAGGCAGAAGCGATCTCTGA
>JBGAFL010000072.1:0-22813 GCA_044227265.1 Methylobacterium sp. | reverse complement strand
TCGCGATATGACGGAAAACCATGACGGGATGAGGTCGCTCAGGGCCGTCCCAGGAGAGTTGCGCGAAGCAGCCTGACGTTCACTCCGTTCCCGGTCTGTCCGCTTGTGCGTATCAAATGGGCCTTTCGTTACTTCCGGCCGACCTGACGCTCGACAAGCTGATCCTGCAGGAGGCGGCTCGGGGAAACTTCTGAGCCCTGCGCGCCGACGTGCCTGTGTCGAGCACATCATGCAGACGATGAAGGTGTCCGAGCGCCGGACCTGCCGCGCTCTCGGGCAGCATCGCTCGACACAGCGCAAGGTGCCGCGGGGCAGAGACGACGAAGCGGCACTGACAGCCGATCTCGTCGCGCTTGCAGAGCGCTACGGCCGCTACGGCTACCGCAAGATCAGCGCCTTGCTGAAGGCGGCGGGCTGGCTGGTCAACGACAAGCGGGTCGAGCGGATCTGGCGACGCGAGGGTCTGAAGGTACCGGCCAGGCAGCCCAAGCGCAGCCGGCTCTGGGACGGGGACGGCTCGTGCCTGCGGCTACGGCCTGAGCGTCGCGATCACGTCTGGTCCTACGACTTCGTCGAGGCACGCACGCACGATGGCAGGAAGTTCCGGATGTTGAACATCGTCGATGAGTTCAGCCGCGAGTGCCTGGCGATCCGGGTCGCTCGTAAGCTCAAGGCGGCCGACGTGATCGACGTGCTCTCCGACCTGTTCATCCTGCGCGGCGTGCCCAGCCACATCCGCTCGGACAACGGTCCGGAGTTCGTCGCCAAGTTGGTGCAGGACTGGATCGCTGCGGTCGGAGCTAAAACTGCCTACATCGCTCCGGGCTCACCGTGGGAGAACGGCTACGTCGAGAGCTTCAACGCTCGGCTGCGGGACGAACTCCTGAACGGTGAGATCTTCTACACACTCAAGGAGGCGCAGATCGTGATCGAGAGTTGGCGACGGCACTATAACGGCGTGCGCCCGCATGCTTCACTTGGGTATCTACCGCCGGCCCCAGAAGTGTTCGTGTCTACGTGGTCCGCTTGGCCGGCTGCGCTCACCCGACCGGCTCCGCCGGCCAAGCTAATCGTGGAGGAGAGACCGACCCTGCACTAACTTTGCACTTGGACCACCGCGTGGGGGCCGATCACGACCGCTTGGATCGATGCAAGCAGCGCTTCGCCGTCGAAGCCCTTCGGCTGTGTGCGATCCAAGGTGTTCTCGTTCGATCCTTCCGGGTGGGAAAGTGGATCAACGATCACCGAGGCCCAAGCCGAACCGGAGTGGGACGCCATCATCTCGCTTGCACGATCGACTTCGCTCATACAGACGCTCTTTCGCCTACAGGGCTGCCCCGACCGTCCTTCCGATCCTGATCTCGCACGAGCCAGTGCACAGCGCCCAGTGCTAGAACGGCTGCGGCGAGCCCGATGATGGTCAGAGGCTCGACCTTGGTCGCGTCCAGGATGATGAACTTGCGCGTGAGAGCGAGCAGGGCAATCAAGATCACTGTGCGAACTTGTATGATGCTGTCGCCGCGCTTGAGCACGCCGAGGATCGAGTGGTTGAACTCAAGCGCGATGAGCACCGTGAAGATCATGCCGAACACGGCTTGAAACACGGTGTGCTCGGCTGGATCGAGCAGGCCGACTGCGAGGAGGATCACGATGCGGTAGGATAGGTTGAGCACTGCCGCGACGACCACGAGGCTGATCAGAGCCGTCAGGACCAGGACGACAATCTCCTCGAAACGCTCGTAGAACGTTAGCGTCGACCACGCCGCGCGCACTTCCTTCAGGGTGTCGGTTGAGGCCGTTACGGCACGCGAGAGATTGTGCAGCCTTCCGGGCGGTCCCGCCGAGGCGGCACGTCCAGCATCACCTTGTTCCAAGGTCACACACTCCGAGCATTCCTTGGGAGCTCCGTCAGAGACCAGGCATCAGAGCGACGCGCTGGTCGCTCGCCCTTCGAGTTCCTAAGCAGGAACAGCAACAGCCTCTGTGGACGGCGCCGGTGGCCGCGGTCGTGGCATCGCTGCAGCCGGACAGGGCGGCGGATCGTCATCGTCATCCCGGCGCCGAGGGCGGAATGCGCGACGGACGTTCCAAAGTGGCAGCGGCCGGCGCTGTGCCTGCGGCTTGGTAGTCGGGTGTCTGACGAGGCCGGCATCATTGCCGCCGTCGAGTTCAGCCAATGCCGCGAGCACGGCGCCAACCGGCACCACCTCAGCTTTGCTGCCAGGCAGGCAGCGTAGCGTTGGACACGACTCCACGGCGCAGGCATCGGAGGCCCAGGAGGCTAAGATCGCACGCTTTTCCCCATACGAGAGCGTTGGGTGCGCTAGAACCTCACGTGGCTGCCTGAACACGTCGCCTGGCGCGATGAGTGCCGTCCACACATCGACCGCCGATGCTTTGGGGGTCACACCGGCAACGAGGCTAAGTTGGTCGAAAGTGTCCTCTCCTCTCTGCATGACAGACCTCCACGATAGCGGCAAAACTCATTGCATAAGATCGTAGGTTCCTAGTCGTTCATGGGAGTTAGTGGGCTGCGAGCGCTCCGATATCATGTTCGGTGTAGGCCGCGATCGCGAGCCCAGCTGGTGGCTTGCCGCAGGCCGAGCAACGGATCCTGAAGGCCACCGAGACGATATCTTCGGTAGGCTCGGCGTTGAGATCGTCCCAACTGGCGCGCGTTGCCAGACCGCAGGCGGGGCAGCGCGTAATGCGAAGACCATGGTGACCGGCCAAGCGCCAGTCACCCACACTTCGCAAGAAGGCAGGGTTCATCTCTCAACCTCCGCCCATATCTTGTTGCTGATAGGTTGAATCCGTGCAGGCACGATCGCCGCCGGAAGGTGAAGCTCACGACCGCGTTCTCGATCCCAAAAATCTAGACGACGGTCCTCCATGTCTGCCTCCTCGTATCAACGCAGGCGAAAGACAGCTGCCGCGAGCGACGAGGCTCGCGAGCAGCATCGATTTGGTAGCTTGAGGCTCCTGCAGCGCGTCAGGCGGCCTTGGCCTGATCCTCGACCTGAGCAGGCGCGTTGTCCTGCCCAGCCGCAGACTGGTTGCCGCCGATGACGATACGCCGTGGCTTCAAGGCCTCGGGTATCTCGCGCTTCAGTTCGACGGTCAGCAATCCGTTGGCAAGGTCGGCCCCCGTCACCTTCACATGATCGGCGAGGTTGAAAGTCTGACGGAAGCTGCGGCCGGCAATCCCACGGTGGAGGTACTGGCGCTCGTCGGCACCCTTCCTCTGACCAGAGACGAGAAGCATGTTGTTGTGCTGGGTCAGCTCGATCTCGTCGGGCGCAAAGCCCGCGACCGCCATGGTGATGCGGTACTGATCGTCAGCGACTTTTTCAATGTTGTAGGGTGGCCAAGTCGTCGTCGGGTCGACACGATCGGCCTGAGCAAGAAGGTCGAACAATCGGTCGAAGCCGACGGTGGAACGATAGAGGGGAGCAACGTCGTAGGTTCTCATAACCACATCCTCCGCAGAGCAACGTGATGACGAAGAACGCCGGACACCGAGCCCGGCGCCTGCACTTGCGAACTCAGATGAGCCTCGCACGCGCATAATGCGCATCTTGAGACTTGGTTGCAAGACCCAGCACAGATTTTTCCGGCCTTGATAGGTGGGTCGTTCGAGCTTGTATGATGAGATCGGCGAGCCGCTGCCCGCAAAGACCACTCAGTTCTGTACGCTTGGCGGTGGATCGAGTGCCATCCCCTCGGCCTTGATTTCGATGAGCCGCAGCAGCTTCTCGTCGGCCCCCTCGGCTCTCCAGCCTTCGATGGCAGCCGACAGGAAGGCGGCAAAGTCATTTCGGCTCATCACTCCCTGCTTTTCCAGGAAGGTGATCAGCAGATTGATGATCGCGATCGTGGCGTTGTCGGTCGCAGCGATCGCCTCAAGTTGAGATGGCTTCATGAGCGTCTCCCACTGATATGCCGCCTATTTGCAGCGTGGGAAACGTTGTGGTTTTTCTGCTGGCCGGCAAGGACGCCACAGCACCACATGATGCACGGAAAACGACCGTTTTCCGAACACCAAATCTGACCCCTCTCCCGAATGCCCTAAGCGGCACCTTTTATGTTGGGAAAATATGTCAGGTAATCTATTGTAAGGGAAACGTGCCTGTAGCACTATCCTGACATGTTCGTTGGCTATGCCCGTGTCTCGACCCAGGATCAGAACCTCGACCTGCAGCGCGACGCGCTGACCAAGGTCGGCTGCGAGAGGATCTTCGAGGAGAAGAAGTCCGGCAAGGCTGGCACCAGGCGGCCCCAGTTCGAGGCTGCACTCGCCTACCTGCGGCCAACCGATGTGCTGGTGGTGTGGAAGCTGGACCGGCTCGGCCGCTCGCTGGTCGAGATGATGCGCACGATCGACAGCCTACGGGTGAAGGACATTCATTTCCGCTCCCTCACCGAGCAGTTCGACAGCGCGAGCGCGCATGGCCGCTTTGCCCTGCAGGTGCACGGCGCCATGGCCGAGTACTTCCTCGACCTGAACCGCGAGCGCACCATGGAGGGCCTGAAAGCCGCCCTCGCCCGCGGGCGCAAGGGCGGTCGGCCGCGCAAGCTGAGCGCCGAGGACATCGAGGCAGGCAAGGCGCTACTTGCGGCCGGGACCATCAGCGTGGCTGAGATCGCCAAGCGGCTCGGCGTGAGCCGGGTCACGTTCTACGACTACTTCCCGCAGGCGCGGGCGCGTAGCCAGGCGCGAGGAGGCTGAAGACCAAAGGGCCAATTTGCGCAGCTTCGCAGTTACAGGGCCTACGACCGGCGCGGCGACGAGGTGAATCTGGACGAGATCGAGCGCATTCTCATTTGAGTGGCGTCCCCCTTGCCGGGGCCGCGCTCTACTCGCCGCCAGCCGGCGGCTCCCGAAGCCCGCTTGCGCGGTCTTCGCCTACGGTCACGATCGCTGACGCGTGCCCTGAGGCCTTTGGCCCGGTCTGCCTAGTGGTGCCAACCGTCCGTTCCGGCCTCAAGGCCCGCTGCGCTCTGCGGCCTTGACCCCGGCCCGGCCGCCCGGCGGTGGGCTGCCATGGCCTGAAAAGCCAGACTTGGCCTTTCAGGCTTATTTTATAAGGTAAAAGGTAAAAGGTAGAGACGTGCCCGTTCCCCAACTGCTGGGAAGTCGCGCTTGCCGGCGTAGGCATCTACCTTATAAATTAAAAGGTAAAAATTATGAGGTAGATTTTTTACCTTTTCAGGTAAAAGGTAGAAGCATGAAAATTCTCGCACTCGTCACCCAGAAAGGCGGCAGCGGCAAAAGCACGCTCGCCACCGGCCTTGCTGTTGCTGCCATCGAGGGCGGCGAACGGGTCTACCTTTTGGAAACGGATAAGCAGGGCACCGCCACCAAATGGGCGCACCGCCGAACCGATCCGGAGCCTGGTGTCGATCAGATCACCGGAGGGCCGCAGCTTGAGCAGGCGCTCGCCCTCCTCAAGTCACAGGGCTACACCCTCACTCTCATCGACACACCTGGCACGGATAGCGTGACGGTGACAGCTGCGATCCGCGCTGCCAACCTCTGCCTGATCCCAACCCGGCCGACGCCGGCTGACATCGAGGCGGCCAGCCCGACGCTCGATACGATCCGCAGGCTCGAACGACCATTCGCCTTCGTTCTCAACCAGACGCCGAGCCGAAGTTTCCGACTCACGGAAGCAGCCAATGCGCTCAACATGTGGGGTGTGCTGGCCCTCCCGTACATCGTGCAGCGCAACGACCACCAGGACGCGCTAGGGGCCGGTCTCGGCGTTACGGAATTCGCCTCAGAGGGCAAAGCTGCCGAAGAAATCCGCGCCCTATGGGCCTGGGTCAAAAAGCGTATGAAAGGCACCGATCATGGCTAAGCCAGCTCGCGTCTCGCTGGCGGCTCTCGCCGCCAAGTCTTCCGCTCCGGCCTCGACAGGCGACACAGTCGAGCGTGTCCCCGCTCCGCCGCCGGCAGCCCCGCCAGCGGCTCGCTCCCCAGCACGCACGGCGAAGTACCCCAGCGTGACGGTCTACCTACCCCCGAAGGCAATCCGACTCGTCAAGGAACTAGCCCTGGATGAGAACCGGCGCATGACCGACATTCTGGCCGAGGCCGTTAGCGAATACCTGGTGAAGCGAGGCCACCCGTCGCTTGACCAGCTTGAATGAGCCCTGCTCTTCCGTGCTTTTTACCTTAAAAGGTATAAGGTAAAATTTCTGTAGGCGGGTTTGAATTGCAAGTCGTTGGATATGCTTGAGTTCGGCTTTCAAAACCGCACGCCAATTCACAATCTGGCCTTGCCAGATTATACCGATATCGATATAAAAACCAAGCGACATGAATGAAGCAGATCGTCTTTCTCGGTGACACGCTTGAGCGGCTTCGGGAGTTTCCCGAAGGTGCTCGTAAGGAGGCGGGCGTCCAGCTTTACAAAATCCAGTTGGGCTTCGAGCCGAGCGATTGGAAACCGATGGCGAGTGTCGGGTCGGGAGTGCGAGAAATCCGCATTCGGGACGAGGCTGGCGCGTTTCGGGTTCTCTACGTGGCCAAGGTCGAAGAGGCCATCTTCGTGCTGCATGCCTTCCAGAAGAAGACGCAGCAGACAGCGAAGCATGATTTGGACCTCGCGAGCGCTAGGTTGAAGCAGATTTAGGCCAGGGATCTGGAGGGCAGCGTCGATGGAACGCCAGGGCTTCGCGAACGTCTGGGATGCGTTGGAGGAGACGCCCGCCGAGGCGATGAATATGACGATGCGCTCGAACTTGCTGATCGCGATCGAACAGCGTGTGCGCGGTTGGAAGGTGACGCAGGCGGAAGCCGCGCGGCGGCTCGGGATCACACAGCCCCGGCTCAACGAGCTTCTCCGTGGTCGAGTTTCGAATTTCAGTCTCGATGCGTTGATCGTTCTCGCGGGCAAGACCGGACTGATGGTGCGGCTCGACATTGCGGACGCCGCATAGATGTCGTTGTAGTGACCCACAATCATCGGTGCGTGAGATCGCAATCGTCGGGATCTCGCCCACGCGGATGACGGGAAGCGGGATCGTCCGGCCAGAAAACGACCCGCTATCGTGTGATCGAGGCGCACCGCTCACGCACGGCGCGGGGCTCTTTGCCTGCTAAGTCCTTGCCCCGTGAATAGCGGGCAAATACCCTAGCCACGCTGCGACTCGTGCGCGGTGGCGGGCGCATGCAGTAAGTGCCCGTCAAAACAGCAAAAAGCCCGCTTGGCGGCGGGCTGTTTGGGTCGGGGATCGACCAAGAATTCGGTTTCTAAGCAGCTCCGAATTTCCCCCACATCCCCGGTCTGAGTCAAGCGGAAACATGCGTTTCCGCTAACGGCGGAGCCATGCCTCCACCGGACTGAAGCCCCGCCGCCACACGGGCACAACCGTGGGAAGGGGGCTGCTTGCCTCATGGAACCGTCAATTGCCGCCCCATCGGGCGGGTTCTCCAGTCATGCCGCAAATCCGGACCGCCGCGCCTGGGGCCGCCGGCGCATGACGCCCGACTCGATCGAGGGCAGCCGTGAGGCGCGCCGCTTCACCGGCCTGCCGGAGGGTGTCACCCGGCCGCATGAGCTGCTCGGCGCGCTCAAGCGCGCCCGTGTGCAGCTCGGCATCCCCGGCGAGGTGATCGACCTGGTGGATTGCCTGTTCGGCTTCACGGAACCGCAGGACTGGCAGGCTGGCAGCCGGCCGATCGTCTGGCCATCCGGCAGCCTCCTGTGCCACCAGCTCGGCATCACCCTGTCGGCGCTCAAGAAGCGCACGCGCCGGGCGATGGAGCTGCGACTGATCAGCGACAAGCCCAGCCCCAACGGCAAGCGCTTCGGGGTGCGCCGGCAGGGCCGCATCGACCTCGATCAGTCGTTCGGCTTCGATCTGTCCCTGCTGGCGGTGCGCCATGCCGAGATCGCGGCGGCGGGGCGCCAGGCGCTGACCAATTACCAGGCGGCCAAGGCGATGCAGCGGCGCGGCTTTGCTGCCAAGACCGGCCTGCTTCAGCTCATCGAGACGGCCACCGAGCAAGGTGTGTGGACGGGCTATTGGGAGGGCCTGGAGGAACGCGGCGCAGTGCTGTTCCTGGCCCTATGCCAACTCGATCAGCGTGCCCTGCTCGCGCATGCGGTGCATCAGCTTGAAACCCTGCGGCTGGAGGCTGAGAGCGTGCTGCTCGGCGCGCTCGGCAATCGAGCGGAATCAATGGGATATGGTGTTGAAAGTGACCCCAAGGGGGCACCCGAGGCACCCCTATATAACTCTACAAACCAACTCTCTGAATCTCAAAGTACCTGTAAGGCATTCGAAGAAAGTAGTCGGCCGGAGGCAGCGGTGCGGCGTGAGAATCCGGCGGCGATGTCCGAGATGGAGGAGCGGTTCTCGCCCTCGGTGATCCTGGCCGGTGCACCGGAGATCGCGGCCTATTGCGCGCAAGCCTATCCGGATTGGAATGACGTGGCGGAAGCCGCGCGGCTCACGGCAACGCAGTTCTCGATCTCGCAACGGCTCTGGGGCCGCGCCTGCCAGACACTTGGCGCGCATGGCGCGGCGCTGGCGCTAGCGGTGATGATCCATCACAGCGGCCGGAAGCCGATCGTCAGCCCCGGCGGCTACTTCCACAGCATGGTCGAGCGCGCGCAGCGCGGCGAACTGGACCTCAAGCGGTCCTATTACGGCATGCGGGCGCGGTTGCAGTGAGATGTCGCGGCCGATCCCATCACGGTGTCTTCACGCCTACGGCAGCTCGGCTTCAACCCTGACCACCGGCCAAGGCCCGGCGGGTTTGAGGAAGCCATGCAGATCGGGCAGCGACTGAATCTCGGAGGGAAGCACGATGCGGGTCTGACGTTTCGTGCGGGTCGTGCTGGAGCTGGTGCCGCGTCCGGACCCGCCCGAGCTGGCGCCCTCGGAATGGCTTTCCTCCCAATATTCGCGCTCGCCGAGATGGCGGGACAGGGCGTCAGCGGTCTCCGGTTCGACCGAGCGCAGGACCAGGAGATTGGAGAAGCAATTGAGCAGGGTACGGGCCTTGTCGGGACCATAATGGGTGGCGAGCTGCGACAGCGACTGGATCGCGGCGACGATGGCGACGCGGCGCTTGCGCAGCTTGGTCGTGGCCTCGATCAGGCTGGAGAGTTCGCCGAGGCTGTCGAGTTCGTCGATGACGATCCAGGTGGTGGCGGCGCCTTCCGAACGATCGAAAGCCGCGGTGACGAGGGTGTCGGTCCAGCAGGTGACGAGGCCACGGGCAACGCCGAGTTCGGCCTCGCGATAGGGGATCCAGAGCCAGGCGCGATCGTCGCGCTCGGCCATGTAGGATCGGAAGGAGAAGGCGCCTTCAGGGGTGTATTTCCAGCCTTGGAGGTAGCCGGAAAAGATCGAGCGGACATTGGTGAGCAGGCGCTCGCCGCCCTCCTGAAGCATGACGGCCGAGGTGGTGCCGGAAAGGAGCGGGGCGAGCTGTGCCGGCGTCCAGACGGTCAGCGCCTCGACCAGCTCGCGGTTACCGGCCTTCGGGCCGAGCGCCTCTCCGAGATTGGCGAAGAAGCGCTGGGCGTAATCGTGCCAGGAGCGGGACTCGCCATGGCCGTCCGGAATGACCGAACGGGCAAAGCGGGCCCATTCGTAAGGTTCGCGGATCTCGTTAGCGATGGCCCAGCCGTGATCGTTGGCGAGCGGGCCCATGACGATGTCATCAGGCTGGCCGAGCCGGCGATGGAATTCGTGGCCGTTGTCGAGAACGATGGCACGCTCGCCGCGCGCTCGGATGTTGTCGAGCAGGGCACGCAGGGTGACGGATTTGCCGGCGCCGGTCGAGGCGCAGAGCAGGGTGTGGAGGGTTTCGTTTCCGGGCGGAAGCGGCGCCCCTGCGATCAGGACGGAGCGGGTTTTGTCGCGGGTCTCAATGGCGCTGACGAGGTCCGGATCGGCGCCTTCGCGGGTGAGGTGCGTGATCAGGATGCGGATGTATCGCGGCAGCGAGACGAGGCGTGCGCCACGGATGAAGCCGGGCTCCTCGTCCCAGTCGCTCGCGGCGGCGTAGGTCAGGAACGCGAGGTAGCCGAAGCCGGGGATGAGGAAGATGCCGCGATCGGTGTCGCCCGGAGGAACGACGATCAACGAACCGATCGCCCAGGGAACGGCCAACAGCGCCCAGAAGGACCATGTAGCCCTGGCCCGCTGGACGTTCACGAGGGTGCCGATGGGAGCGACGAACCAGAACACGGCACCGGAGAGATACGCGCCGAAGCCGTGGTACTGGCGTGATGCATTGGCGAGTGACCAGGTGCCGACGAAGCTGATCATCCAGATTGCGAGGCCGATGCCGAGGCGCTGCCAGCGTTCGGTGGGCGAGCAGGGATCGGGCCTGAACAGGTTGGACCAAAGCGGGGCGGGAGCGCTGCCGCTCATACCGGATTGGCCGGCGCGGTCGGCTTCCATCCGTCGAAAGCGGTCTTGTCTTGTGGCCGCTTGATGCGAGTGACGAGTTCGTCGCGCAAGGTCGCGAAGCGCTCATCCTTGGCCGCGGCATCGAGCAGCAATCCACCGAGGATGATCTTGCGGCGTGTGTCGCGTTTACGCTCCTCCTGGACAGCCCTGGCCTCCAAGGCCTTGAGCCGTTCGCGGGCTTGGTCGAGCTTTTTGCGTGCGGCCTCGATGCGTTCGTCCCGTGTCGGTGGCATGCGATCGGGCTCCTCACCATCAGGTTGAATTGCCGATCGAGGTATCAGGCAACACCCACCCTGCCAAGGATTGGAAGGGCGCACTTTAGCATTGCTGGCGCAATGCAAGAGCTTAAGCTGGCAACGAGCGGGGCCGTGGCGGTCATGGCCCTTGCTCCTCGTTTCTACCGAAGGATCTGTTCGCTGGCGATCTACCACCTGAGCATCAAATCGGTGTCGCGTGCGGGCGGTCGCAGCGCGACGGCGGCGGCGGCCTATCGCTCGGCCAGCCTGATCGCGGATGCGCGCACCGGCCAGATCCACGACTACCAGCGGCGCAGCGGGGTGGCGGAAAACTTTGTCGTGACCCCGGCCGGGGCGGAGTGGGCGCAGGATCGTTCGCTCTTGTGGAACGCGGCGGAGGCGGCCGAGCGGCGCAAGGATGCGAAGGTGGCGCGCGAGTACCAGCTGGCGCTGCCACACGAGCTGACGGAGGCGGAGCGCCGAGCGCTGGCCCGCGACTTCGCCGATGAGGTTTGCGCGCGGTACGGCGTTGCGGCGGATGTGGCCATTCATGCACCGGACCGGGCGGGCGATGCACGCAATTGGCACGCGCATATCCTGACGACGACGCGGGTGGTGACGCCGGAGGGGCTTGGGGCAAAGACGCGGGTTCTCGACGTGTCCTCGACGGCGCGGGTCGAGGTCGAGGCGTTGCGGGTGCTGTGGGAGGAACGGGCGAACGAGCACATTGCGCGGGCCGGCCATAGGATAGCGATCGACCGGCGCTCGCATCTCGATCGCGGGCTCGATCTTGCCCCGACCGAGCATAAAGGGGTGCATGCGACGCAGATGCAGCGGCGCGGCAAGACCGGGGTCGACCGGGTGGCGATCGACCCGGAGACGGCGGCGCGCAACGCGGAGCTGATCGCGCAGCGGCCGGAGGAAGTGCTGCGGGTTCTGACCGACGAGAAGGCGGTGTTCAGCCGCCGGGACATCGCCCGCGCCTTGCACCGATACGGGATCGACGAGCCGGCAGCATTCCAGTCGGCGCTGGCCAAGGTGATGAGCGCGGAGGCGCTGGTTCCGCTGCCGGCCCCCGGCCGGAAAGACCCGGAAACCTTCACGACGCGGGCGATGCTGGCGCTGGAAGCCGGCATGGCCGAAAGCGCCGATCGGCTGCTGGCCGATCGCAGCCATCGGGTTGGAATCGCCGCGATTGAGGCGGCATCATCGCGCAGGCCGGAGCTGTCCGAAGAGCAGTTGGCGGCGTTGCGGCATGTGACCGGGCGTGAGCGGATCGCCAGCGTGATCGGGCTCGCCGGGGCGGGCAAATCGACGATGCTCGGGACGGCACGCGAGGCCTGGGAGGCGGCCGGCTACCGGGTGCATGGGGCGGCGCTCGCCGGCAAGGCGGCGGAGGGGTTGCAGGCCTCGTCCGGGATCACGAGCCGGACGCTGGCCTCGTGGCGGATGTCGTGGACGAAGGATCGCGACCGGCTGGGCAAGGGCGACGTCCTGGTGGTCGACGAGGCCGGGATGGTGTCCTCGCGCCAGCTGGCGCCGCTCCTCGCGACGGTGGAACGGGCGGGCGCCAAGGTGGTGCTGGTCGGCGATCCCGAGCAACTGCAGCCGATCGGGCCGGGGGCGGGGTTCCGGGCGTTATCCGAACGCACCGGCTTCCTCGAGCTCGAGGCGATCCGGCGCCAGCGCAAGGACTGGCAGCGCGAGGCGAGCGTGGCTCTGGGCACGCGAGGGACGCGGGCCGGTCTGGCGGCCTATCACGAGAGCGGGGCGATCGGGTTCAGCGAGGACGGGACGGCGGCGCAGGCGCGCCTGGTCGCGCATTACCTGGACGAGCGGTCGCAGCGTCCGGAGGCGAGCCGGGTGGCTTTGGCGCATACCCGGGCGGAGGTGCGCTCGCTCAACGAGGCGATCCGAGCGGGACTCCAACAGGGCGGTGCATTGCAGGACGAGGCCGTGTTCGCGACTGATGCGGGCCAGCGCTCCTTTGCGGCGGGGGACCGGATCGTTTTTCTGCGCAACGATCGGGAACTCGGCGTCAAGAACGGGAGCCTGGCCACGGTGACGGCGGCCGGCGCCGGCCGGCTGACGGCGCGGCTCGATGGCAACGAGCGCAGCGTGACGATCGCGGAAGGCGGCTACGACGCGGTCGATCACGGCTATGCGACGACGATCCACAAGAGCCAGGGTGCGACGGTGGACCAGGCCTATGTGCTGGCCTCCTCAGGCATGGACCGTCATCTGACCTATGTCGCGCTGACGCGGCACCGGGACGATGTCCGGGTGTATGCCGGGCGGGACGCGTTTGCCGACTTCGAGGCGTTGGCGACCCGGCTGGAGCGGGGCCGTCCGAAGGCGTCGGTGCTGGATCATCTCGGCGAGGCGCCGGAACGGGATGAGGCGGTCCGGCCGGCGCCGCTTCTGGCTGCGCAGACCCGGTTCGACGAGCCGGTAGACGTCGTGGCGCGGGCACATGCTGACACGCATTGGCGGGTCTATCCGTGGCATGCGATCCGGGCAGTCTACCGCGATGCGGAGGCGTTCGTCGCCCGGCTGGGATCGCGACTGTTCGAGCCGGACACGGATCACCAGGCGGTGGCGCGGCGGATCGCGACCGAGCCCGAGGCGTTCGGTGAACTGCACGGTAAGCGGCGGTTCCTGCGCGGCGACGATCCTCAGCGGGAGCGGGCGCTCCGGTCCGTTCCCAGTCTCGCCGATCGGATCAGCGAGGTGATCCATACCTGGCAGCGGAAATACGAGGAGGGGGCGCGGAAGGAGCACGAGCGCCGGGCCAAGGCCGAGATCGTGATCCCGGCGCCATCGCCGGCGGTGGATGCCTTGCTGCGGGAGTTCGCGGCCTTGCCGAGATCGGATCGCGAGGCGTTCGTCATACGACAGCTGGCGGACCCGACGGGGCGTGCCGTGATGGACGAGCTGAAAGCCTTCGAGCGCAACGCCAACCTGAGACTGCAGGCGCACAACCTCAATCTCGGCCTGGAAGCGAACATCCGGGCGATCCCCGGCCTGCCGGACCAGGATGCCGAGCGGCTGATCGCGGTGGCGATGACGAGCGGTCTGTTGCGCAGAGAGCGGATCTCGGTCGAGTACGAGCTGGAGCACGGGCTCTCGCTGCGGCGCGGCCGGGAGCGCGACGGGCCAAGCCTTTCCATGGGGCGGTAGGTTGGCCGACGAACGGGCCATCGCCGCAGTTTATGGGGGGCGCGGAACTGCCCGAAATAACTGTTTTGAGTAAGTTCCACAGGCGCCGCGCAGGTCGCCTCCAGGAGAAAGCGTCACTTCCGCGAAGCCGATATTCTACTGTAATGAGCAGTTTGAGCGCGACATACGCTCAAACTGCTTCAAATGGCGGCTGGTGACATGACTGTTGGGATTGGGCCGATTTGGCCGTTTTCGAAGTTTGCGTTCCCGCCACAGCCCGGGGAATGTTGGTCGGCAACACATGGGCGGTCGTCGCAAGTGGGTCTGGTAAGTCTATGGTTTGTCGTCTTCTGAAGCTAGATCAAGCGCCATGCTGACCCCAGGAGAAATCTACTCCAACCTGGACGACCTTGCCGCGGAGCCCCCGGCAGGGGGCGCGTTCGGCTTGGCGTTGATGGAAGCGGTGGGAGCCCCACGCGCTACGATCACGAAACTACGCGACGCTGCGAAGGGCGGTGCCTTCACCTGGACAAGGATGCTGCGCTTCGAGGCGAGCGAACCGGGAATGGCCGACGCGGCGCTGGATCGAATGCGAGCCGAAGTCGAGGCTTCGCCGAAGGGGCGCCGTCCCCGCATACTGCTCGCCTATGACGGCGAACGGATCGCCGCCTACGACACGAGCCCACGGTTCGATGAGGAGCCGCTGCGCGTCGGCCTCGACATGCTTTCGTTGGAAGGCGACGTGTTCTTTCCGCTCGGCGGGCACGAACGCTATGTACCGAAGAAGGAACGCATGGCCGACGTGCGGGCCACGCGCTTCATCTCGCGCTTCCACGACGCGGTGCGTGACGCGAACCCGGCCTGGACGAGAGAAGCCGACCGGCATGCGCTCAACATCTTCATGGCGCGCATCCTGTTTTGCCTGTTCTCGGACGATGTCGGCATTTTCGAAAAGGACGTGTTCGAGACTGCCGTTCGCCTGTCCAACGTTGACGGCAGCGACCTGTCCGCGTTTCTTGAGAACGCCTTCGACCATATGGACACGCCGCCGGAGAGGCGATCGCCCGAGACCCGTCCCTGGTCCAGGTTGAAATATGTCAACGGCTCCCTGTTCGAGGAAGACGTGGCCATGCCGGCGCTCGACGGGCGCTGCCGCAAGCTGCTCCTCGACTGCGCCGGGCTGAACTGGAAGCTCATCAATCCCGACATCTTCGGCTCCATGCTCCAGGCCGTCGTCGACGTGGAGAAGCGCGGCGAACTGGGGATGCACTACACCTCGCCGTCCAACATCATGAAGGTGCTGGAGCCGATCCTTCTCGACCCGCTCCATGCGGAGCTGGAGCGGGCGGGGGCGAACAAGGGGCGGCTGAGCGCCTTCCTTCAGCGTCTTGGCCGCATCCGCGTTTTCGATCCGGCCTGCGGCTCGGGCAATTTCCTGATCCTCGCCTACAAGGAGATGCGGGCGCTGGAGATGGAGGCCATGCGCCGCCTGGCCGCGCCGCGCCTTTCGGGCATCGCGCTAGAGCAGTTCTTCGGGATCGAGATCGATGACTTCGCCTGCCAGGCGGCGCGGCTGGGCCTGTGGATCGCCAAATACCAGTGCGACCAGCAGCTGGAACTGGACCTCGGCCAGCGGACGGACTTTCTGCCGCTCCAGAAGGCTGGCGTGATCGAGCGAGGCAACGCGGCTGAGGTAAATTGGCTGGAGGTCTGTCCCGCCGAAAAGGGGACGGAGACGGTCGTCGTCGGGAACCCGCAGTTCCGGGGTTCATCCTACTGGTCGCCGGAGCAGAAGGCCGACATGGCCCGCGTGTTCAAAGGGCGTGTCAAGAACTGGGGCAATCTCGACTACGTGGGTCTCTGGTTCGCTAAGGCGCGGGATTACGCGCTGGCGACCGGTGCGCCCTTTGCCTTCGTGTCCACCAATTCCATCGTGCAGGGAGTCCAGGTACCTGAGCTTTGGCCGCACCTGATAGACAAACTTGAAATATACTTTGCGCACCGATCGTTCGAATGGTCCAACCTTGCCGCGAATAACGCCGGCATAACTTGCGTGATCATCGGTATGAGGGCACGGGCTGGGATGGTGGTAGGGAACAAGCCGCTGCCCGTCCAAGTCACGCCCGCTGTGGCTACACTGCAGCCGCTACCAGGAACTGCGACTAAGCGGCTCTTCGACGGCGACACGGTGCGGGACGTAGAGGTAATTGGCCCGTACCTCGCATCTGGCACTACGGTCATTGTCGCGAAGGCAAGCAAGCCCATCGCACCCGACCTCGAACCAATGGTTTTTGGTAATAAGCCGACCGATGGCGGCAATCTGATCCTTGATCGTAATGAGCGAGACGCGTTGCTCTATGAGTGCCCGGAAGCGACATACTTTGTGCGACGTCTTTACGGCAGCAACGAACTGACAAATGATGTCGAGCGATATTGCCTCTGGGTGGGAGACGATGAGGTCAAGGAGGCAAGAAGGATCCCCGAAATCGCACGGCGCTTCGAGGCCGTAACGCAGGACCGTTCCAAGGAAAAGGCGTCGGACATTTCGAAGGCATTCGCGGATCGGCCTCATCGCTTCCTACAGCGGCCGGGCGTCGGCAGAACGCACACGATAATGGTGCCAGCGATCTCGACGAAGAATCGCGTCTGGCTCCCAATCGGCCTTCTGGCAAATGGCGAAGTAGCTAACAACAAGATTTACGCCATTCTCGATGGCGCGGTGTGGCAAGCCGCCGTGCTTTCATCTCGCCTTCACCGACTGTGGTTAGACACCGTTGGTGGGAAGATGCGCGATCATCCTTCCTACCTGAATACGCTCGTCTGGAACACATTCCCGCTGCCTTCGCTCTCGGATCGCCGCAAGGTTGATCTGGAAGAGCACTGGTGGACGATCGATCAGGCGCGCAAGGAAGCCGGCTTCGGTCAGTCGCTCGGTGAACTCTACGCCCCCACCATCATGCCGCGCACCCTTCGCCGCGCCCATGAAGAGCTGGACGCGACGATGGAGACGATCTTCGGCTCGCGCCGCTATCGCTCCGATGCCGATCGGATCGAACATATGCTGCAACTCTACGAGCGGATGGCTGCCGGAGAACAGGAAACCGGCACGGCCAGGAGAAGGGTGAACGCATGAGCAAGGCGGGCGGCGAGAACGGGCTCGGCTCCATCACCCTCAACTACGACGGAACGGGCGCCTCCAAGGCGACCGACGGCCTCGGCATGCGCGCCATGCAGGCCCGCGTGTGGGACAAGCGGGACGCCCAGCATCTTCTGGTGAAGTCGCCACCCGCCTCGGGCAAGTCGCGTGCGGCCATGTTCATCGGACTGGAAAAGCTGCGCGCCGGCGCCGTCGACCGCGTGGTGATCGCGGTGCCTGAGCGCTCCATCGGCGCCTCGTTCCGGGATACGGGTCTCGCGGCGGGCGGTTTCCACTCGGACTGGCAGCTCGATCTCGATCTTTGCACCGTCGGCTCGGAAACGGGCCGCAAGGTGGAAGAACTCATCGCGTTCCTACGCGGCGAGGAAGGCGGCAGGATGGCGCTATGCACCCACTCCACCCTGCGGGCCGCATACGCCAAAACGAACGACGTGACCCTGTTCGACCGCGCGCTCGTCTGCGTGGACGAACTGCATCACGCGTCGTCGGACGAGAACAGCCGCCTGGGCAATCTCTTGCGCGGGCTGATCGACCGGGCGGGGGAAACAGGGCACGACGCGGCGCATATCCTCGCCATGACCGGCTCCTATTTTCGCGGCGACGGCACCGCGGTGCTGCACCCGCAGGACGAGGCTCGCTTCGAGAAGGTAATCTACACCTACTACGAGCAGCTCAACGGCTACGAGTATCTCAAGGCGCTGCGTATCAACTTCCGCTTCTACCAGGGCCGGTATCTCGACGCGATCGGCGACGCTCTCGATCCGAGCCTGAAGACCATCGTGCACATTCCCCATGTCGGCTCGGCCGAGGGCAGTGGGGTGAACAAGATGTTCGCGGTGGACGCGATCGTGGACGCGATCGGCGACCGCCTGGGCAAGAACCCCAGGACGAGCGTCGACCGCGCGACCGGTTTCGTTCACCTCATGGTTGGTGATCGCACGCTCAAGATCGCCAACCTCGTGGACGACAGCGCCGATCGGGAGAAGGTGCTGGCATCCTTGCGCGCGGTGACGGACCGCGACGACGTCGACATCATCATCGCGCTCGGCATGGCCAAGGAAGGCTTCGACTGGATCTGGTGCGAGCACGTTCTCACGGTCGGCTACCGAGGCTCGCTCACCGAAGTCGTGCAGATCATCGGCAGAGCGACGCGCGACGCGCCGGGCAAGACGGAAGCGCAGTTCACCAATCTCGTCTCCGCGCCCTTCGCCAAGGACGAAGCGGTGAGCCGCGCCGTCAACGACATGCTCAAGGCGATTTCGGTGTCGCTCCTGATGGAGCAGGTGATGGCGCCCGTGTTCAAGTTCCGCACTCATAAAGGCGCGGACGGGTTCGACGGCTCGCAGGGCGGAAAGTCGAAACCGGAACCCGTGACCAACGCCGGCGAGATCGAGATCATCGGCATGCCCGAAATCGACGAGAAGGCCGTCGAGGCGATCGAGACCGACTTCAACGACCTGTTCGCCGACGTTCAGAACGACCCGCGTACGCTGACGGTGATGATCAATCCCGATAATCACCATACGGATGTGATGTACGATCTCGTGGTCACGGACGTCATCAAGCGGCGTTACCCCGGCTTCTCCGGAGAGCAGGTTCGGGACGCCGTCGGCCTGTTCGGCGTGCGCGCCGGGCTGGGCCGCGAGGTCGCCAAAGACCCGAGCATCATCCAGACGCCCGGCATGTCCGAAGAGGAGCAGTCTTTGTTCTCGAGGCCGGAAGAGGGCGGCGACGAACGCACGGCGACCGGTCCGAACGCCGGCGATCGCTTCGTGCAGCAGGCGAGACGGTTCATCAACGTGCAGGAGCTGCAGGTCGATCTCCTCGGCGGCCGCCGCGATTTCGACGACGCCTACGAGCTGTTGTCCAAGGAGCTTTCGGAGGAGTTGCTCGCCCGCCTTCATGGCGAGGTTCGCGCCCTGAAGGTCAGCATGACGCAGGAAGAGGCCGAAAAGCTCTATCCGCGCATCAAGGAATTCGTCGAGCGCGAAAGCCGCGAGCCCAATTTGAACTCTCCGAATGGCCGGGAGGTACGTCTGGCGGAGGCACTGGCGTTCCTGCGCAAGCTCTCGCGAGAAAAACGGGCTGCCATGGCGGGCGCGGACGAAGGACAGGTCGATGCCTGAAGCGATCGACTACTTCAACGACGAGCTTCTCCTGACGGCGGACGAGAAGCCGAAAGCGGCACGGACGCCCTTGTTCGACCGCGCGGTCGAGGTGATCGAGCGCATCAACATTTTCGTCGAGGAGAACGGAACGGAACCGATTTCCGAACCGGGACGGGACGTTCGCGAACGCATGCTGGCGAACGAACTTTCCGGATTGCGGGCATCGAAAGCGGATCTCGACGGTCTCGTATCTTACGACAGACACAGCCTGGTGTTCGAAAAGGGCAGCCTCTCGGACCCGCTCGACGATCCCTTGCTCTCGGACGGGCTCGGCATCTTCGAGGTGCGCGACGAACTGAAGCCGATGGCCCGCCCCGACTTCGTTGCCGACCGTCGCGCCTGTGCCGATTTCGAGCGTTTCGAGCCGCTGATGGAGCGGATACGCAAGGCGGTCGAGGAAGGAGCGCGCAAGCCCCAGGCATTCCGGCAGGAGCGCGTCGAACTGGGCGAGTTCTTCGTTCTGAAGGGGCAGCTCGTCCATGTCGCGGACCTTCGTGACGAGCATCGGCGCAACGGCAAGCCGGACGCGCGCTTGCGCGTGATCTTCGACAACGGCACGGAATCGAACCTCTTGATGTCGTCGCTCGTGCGACGGCTCTACGAGGACAAGGATGCTCGTCGGATCGGGACGACGGACGTGGGTCCCTTGTTCGAGGGCGCTCGAACCGGCTTCGTTTACGTGCTGCGATCTCGCTCCGATAAACCCGAAGCGCGGGGTCTGCTGAAGGTCGGCACGACGTCGGGCACCGTCGAAGACCGCATCGCGCGTGCCGAGACGCAGTCGACGTTCCTGTTCGCGCCGGTGGAAATTCTAGAAACCTACGAGTTGAGAGGCCACTCGGCGAAGGAGGCCGAGGAGCGCATCCATCGCGCGCTTCGATCCTACCATGTCGCGCTACGGGTCACGGGACCGGATGGACGAACTTTCAGTGCAACGGAATGGTTCAAAGCGACGCCGGAATTGGTGGAAGAAGCTGTCGATCTCTCACTCGCCTGAATGATTTTCCCTGTCTGCACAGAACGCTAAACACACTACCTTTATATATGATAACATCCTTTATCAGTTGTGCAGAAAATGATCCTGACCTGACACTGAAGTGCTCAGGTAATATTATTCAGAAGTCAAGAAGTTCGGACCGCAGAAGGCTATCTAATTTCAGTGGTATGCCTGAATCATATGTGACGGCCGGCAGTGCGTGCCCGGACTGCTTACAAAACGGTTTCGCTTGGCGTGCATGACTTGATTGCCGACTCTCAAAGCGGATGTTTTGCTTTTAAACATCGGCTCGGACCTGGCGAGCACGGCTGCGGTTTCTTCGCATACAAACACCCATGCCCAAAGCAATCGACCGGTTCCAGCCTGCTCGGCATCGACAATGACGTTCGTGGAGAAGCTAACTCGCATAGGGCTAAAACCGCCTTCCCTGGTCAGTCTGAGAAGCGCTGCCGCATACGAGCACCGCTTCCGACCGCTTCCATTCTCATTGCTGGCAGCCCGGAGAGGTTTGCAGCGATCTTTCACACTCTATGAGCGGACACGCTAACCCAGCTTTGGCGCCCGCAGGCGCGTGTCGTTTTGGGCAACGTGTTCCCTATAGCGAGAGACCACGGTCTCGATCGAGCCGCCTGTCATGAGCGTGCCAGCAGCCTCAATGGCCGCATTCACCTTCTCGGCGACCATCAGATGAGCTTCCTGTTGAGCCTCTGCTCCGCCCCATGCCAAGCGAACGAGACGCAACTCGATCACGCGCTGGGCTTCAAGGGCGAGCATCATCGATGACAGGAAGGGATTGAGCACTCGGATCTCCGCATAGCGTTGCAGGCAGGTGAAACGCTCCAGGCGCCGAAACGCGCCGCATTGAGGCCACCTTGGCCGTGAGTGTCCGCATGCGTACCGAAAAGGGGCCATGGCCCCTTCTCGCTCGTCGATCGCGATCAGAAGCCGGCTCAGACCCCGCGGTTCATCCTGGTCAGGGTTGGATTCACGGCACCAGCGCGGCCCGCAAAGAACGCTGCAGCCGCGCCAATTAGCAGGGCCAGGGCTGCGTAAAGTGCTCCCTGCGCTGCGGCCTTGCGAGCCATCTCGGCGGTCTGTTTGGCCTTCTCTTTCGCGTCTGCGACGGCCTTCGTGTACTGGTCCTGGTACTGTTGCACTTGCTGCTTGGCCTGATCGGCCGGGATGCCTTGCGCCTTGGCAATGGCTTCAGCGGCCTTGTCTTTTGCCGCCTGCTGTTTGCTCGGATCGCCGCTCAGCGCGTCACGCACGGCTGCCACGGCCTGATCCCGAAGGGCAGCAGGATCTTGGCCCCCTGAGGTGTTCCGCACCTTGCTCTCGATATCGGCTAGGGGGTTAGGCAGGTTCGTCAGCGAAGGCCCGGCGACCTGTGCGGCTGTCTGAGCCGCACCCCCTGCGGCATTGGCAGCACCGCCCACAGCGCCCGCCGCACCGCTCAGGGTTGAAGATACCGTACTGAACGCCCCGCCGACGAGACCACCGAGCGCGGAGGTCAGGAGGTAGATCACGACGAAGGTCGTGACCGCCCAGGAGATGAGCCCATGGTAGCCAGCCGAGGACTCGACCGGTTTGCCGGACAGGCGTCCGGCCATGTAGCCGCCGGCTGCCGCAGCAACGATCCCGGAGACGACCCACCAGAGACCCGCACCGATCGAGACCGTGCTCGCCGCGGGATTATCCCCCTCGGTCGCGCTGACGCTGGTCAGACCTAGCCCAAGGCCAAGCAGGTTGAGGATAAGCTGCAGTATAAGAGCAACGAAAACCCCGGCGAAGACCGCGCCCCATGAGATTTCATGCAGGGCAATGGTACGCAAATCTTCGCTTGGTGTCACGGGACTCTTGTGCGTGTCGGATAAGTTGGCCATCTAACTACTCCCAGCCACCGAGTTAGGCTGACGGCCAAACGCACATGATGCGCGAAGTTTCCCCGCTTTTTGTTCGTAGCTCGCCGGAGCCTCGGTTACCGCGCAGACAAAGCGTCCATGCGGGGTGAATACCGGGAACGGCTACGAGGCATGAGGCATCGCCGGTTGCAGATGGTTCCCGGAGAGATGGATTTTCTGGCCTAACACACCGGATTTTGCTGACCTGAATTATGAAACTGCCCGCCTCCCAGCACGTTCTTAGGAGAACGCTGGCAGCGGCAATGCTGCTATGTTCGTATAGAATAGCACTCGACGGATAGGATTACATGGCTACCAAGCAAAAGACCTTGCACGATGCGTTCTATGAGACCCTGAAGGACGTTTATTATGCTGAAAAGCAGTCCGTTCGTGCACTAAAGAAGTCAGCAAAGGCCGCCGAACATGACGAGTTGCGGCAAGCGTTCGAAACCCATGCCGAGGAGAGCGCAATCCAGGTCGAGCGCCTGCAGCAGGTGTTCGAGATCCTCAGCAAGCCCGCTCGCGCCAAGACCTGCGAGGCCATGCAGGGCCTGACCTCGGAGATGGAAGACGATCTGGAAGACTTCGGTGGCAGTCCGGCGGCGGACGCCGTGCTGGCAGAGGGCAGCGCGACTTTTGCGCGCTGAGCAACGCTAAGCGAGACTAAACCGAGAACATCGGTCAGGCGGCTCGGCGGAAGCCTCGGCCGAGGGTCAGGGAACGGCGGCCAGGAGGGATCGCGGCGGCTCGATCCCAAA
>JBGAFL010000111.1:0-3448 GCA_044227265.1 Methylobacterium sp. | reverse complement strand
GATCGTCGCCATCGTCGCAACGGCCCGAAAGCTCCTCACCATCCTCAACGCCATGATCCGGAGCAAAACACCGTGGCAGTCAAAAATCGCTTGATCCGAAAGACAGTCGCTCTCCCCGCAAGCGGGGCGAGGAGTTGCGCGCGAAGCGACATTGATCGCTCGGAAGCGGCCATTGGGAGTCAACAACCTCGACCCGCAGACTTCCACCTTGGAGCTGGCGCGGCGAGCGACTACCTGACCTCGAACGAAAGCCTTGCGCGAAGATTGCGGAGCGCCCCTTGCCTCACACCGATACCGACGGCCCGCCCCAGATGCACGCCACCACGATCCTGATGGTCCGCAAGGGCGGGCGCGTCGTGATCGGCGGCGACGGGCAGGTCAGCCTCGGCCAGACCATCGTCAAGGGCAATGCCCGCAAGGTGCGCAAACTCGCCAAGGGCGCCGTGATCGGCGGCTTTGCCGGGGCCACCGCCGACGCCTTCACCCTGTTCGAGCGGCTGGAAGCCAAGCTCGAACAATATCCCGGTCAGCTCACGCGAGCCTGCGTCGAACTTACCAAGGATTGGCGCACCGATCGCTACCTGCGGCGGCTCGAGGCGATGATGCTGGTCGCTGACCGCGACGTCGGCCTGCTGCTCTCCGGCGCCGGCGACGTGTTGGAGCCGGAAAGCGGCGTCATGGCGATCGGCTCCGGCGGCAATTACGCGCTCGCCGCAGCGCGGGCCCTGGAGGATTCCGAACTCGATGCGGAGACCATCGTGCGCAAGGCGATGGCGATCGCGGCCGAAATCTGCGTCTACACGAACGGCAATCTCGTGATCGAAGGGCTCGATGCGCGGTGATCGATAAGGCCGTTTCGAGCCGGGGATTGCCCGGCGATGATGCCATGCGCGATCTGATCGGCAGAGGCATCGAAGCCCGCATCATCACCGAAGATCAGGGATCGCGGCTCGCGGCTCTTGCCGCAGACACCGCTACGCCGGAACTCGTCCAGGATGACGAGCGCCTGCGCTTCATCACAGGCTTTGCGGACATCTTCGTCACGCTCGGCCTGCTCCTGTTCTTCGGTGCTGCCTATTACCTCCTTAACTCTCGTACCGGCGGCTTCGCGACCGATGCGACCCTGGCGGCGCTCGCCTGGGCCATGGCCGAATTCTTCTCTCGGCGCCGCCGCATGGCTCTGCCGAGCATCGTGCTCCTGGCGATCTTTTCTGCGTCGTCCTTCGGCGCCCTGGCCTCGGCGCTCGGGGTCGAGCATTTCCCATCGCTTTATCTCGGCATCACGGCACAGCGGAGCGATCTCATCGGCATCGCGCTCTCCGCCGTCGGGACTTTGGGTTTGACGGCCCTGCATTACCGACGGTTTCGCGTGCCGATCACCGTGGCCGCCGGCGTGGCGGTTCTCATCTGCGCGGTCCTCGCACTGATCCTCGCCACGGTTCCCGAGTTGGAGCCTTATGTCGATTATCTTCTGATCCTGGCCGGCCTGTCGTGCTTCGTACTGGCGATGCGGTTCGACCTGTCCGATCCCGCTCGCCTCACGCGCGCCTCGGACATCGCGTTCTGGCTGCATCTGCTCGCTGCGCCGCTGATCGTGCACCCGGTTCTCAGCGGGCTGGTTGCAGACCACGACGGCAGCATCACGCAACAGGCGGCTGCCGCGATCCTCGGTGTGGTACTGCTGTTGAGTGCCGTCGCGCTGATCACCGACCGGCGGGCGATCCTGGTCTCGGGGCTCGCCTATGCCGGTTTCGCGGTCTGGAGCCTGATCCAGGAGGCCGGCGAAAGGGCTTCGACGATTCCGCTGACCATCCTGCTTCTTGGTGCCTTCGTGTTACTGCTCAGCGCAGGCTGGCATCCGCTGCGCCGCGCGCTTCTGGGGATGTTGCCTCGCGGGTTGAGCAGCAGGTTGCCGCGGCCGGTCAGTTCGTGAGGCAGCTACTTCTCGCCTCCTGCAAACCAGCGGCCACCTGTCTGGAAACGTCTTGCCCGGCCGCTTAGATCGGAACTGGGACGGGGCGCCGCGGCGGCCTGTCCCGCAAGAATTCCCAAGGATCCGATGACCACCTTCTCCCCCCGCGAGATCGTCTCAGAACTCGACCGCTTCATCGTCGGCCAGGGCGATGCCAAGCGCGCCGTCGCCATCGCCTTGCGGAACCGCTGGCGTCGCCAGCAGCTCACCGGGCCCTTGCGCGAGGAGGTCGCGCCCAAGAACATCCTGATGATCGGCCCGACAGGCTGCGGCAAGACCGAGATCGCAAGGCGTCTCGCCAAGCTCGCCGGGGCGCCGTTCAAGCGCAAGGAAGTGAAAGCCAAGGCAGAGGCCGCTGCCGAGGCGCGCATTCTCGATGCCCTGGTCGGGCCAACCGCGAGCCAGGGCACGCGCGATGCCTTCCGGCGCAAGTTGCGCAACAGCGAACTCGACGACAAGGAAGTCGAACTGGAGATCGCAGGCGGCTCCCCTCAGGGGCTGCCGATGTTCGAGATACCCGGCATGCCGGGCGCATCGATGGGTGCCATCAATATCGGCGACATGCTCGGCAAGGCTTTGGGCGGGGCAAAGGGCAAGCCGCGCCGGATGTCGGTCCGCGAGGCCTATGCGCCTCTGCTGGCGGAGGAATCCGACAAGCTCGTCGATGACGACGCCCTGGTGCGCGAGGCGATCCGCGAGGTCGAGAATAACGGCATCGTCTTCCTCGACGAGATCGACAAGATTTGCGCCCGCGAAGGCCGCTCCGGCGCCGACGTCTCGCGCGAAGGCGTGCAGCGCGACCTGCTCCCGCTGATCGAGGGGACAACGGTAGCGACCAAGCACGGGCCGGTGAAGACGGACCACGTGTTGTTCATCGCGAGCGGCGCCTTCCACGTCTCCAAGCCCTCGGACCTGCTGCCGGAATTGCAGGGCCGGTTGCCGATCCGCGTGGAGCTCAACCCGCTGACCGTCGAGGATTTCAAGCAGATCCTGACCACTACCGAGGCGAGCCTCATCAAACAGACGGTCGCGCTGATGCAGACCGAAGGCGTCACCCTCGACTTCACCGACGACGCCGTCGACGCCATCGCCCGCGTCGCGGTCGACGTGAACGGCTCGGTCGAGAATATCGGCGCGCGCCGGCTGCAGACCGTGCTGGAGCGGGTGATCGACGAGATCTCCTTCACCGCGACCGACCGCTCCGGAGAGACCGTCACGATCGATGCGGCCTATGTCCGCGACCGTGTCGAGAACCTCGCGGCCAATGCGGATCTCAGCCGCTTCATCCTGTGAGATGTTTCCGACTGGAAGAGTCGAGGGCGGGCGTATCCCCTCTCCCCGCTTGCGGGGAGAGCGACTGTCTTTCGGATCAAGCGATTTTTGACTGCCACGGTGTTTTGCTCCGGATCATGGCGTTGAGGATGGTGAGGAGCTTTCGGGCCGTTGCGACGATGGCGACGATCTTTGGCTTTCCGG
>JBGAFL010000071.1:0-23885 GCA_044227265.1 Methylobacterium sp. | reverse complement strand
CGATACATTCTCATTAAAATGAAGAAAGATGAGCGTCGACGTCTTATTATGAGGGCTGCCGGCGCGAGCTTATACCACGACGCTCAAAGGCCATCGTCAGGACCGATTTCCCTTGATTTTGCAAAGCCCTCTTGACAGCGTGTCGCTGATCTGCTTAAATTCCTACGCATCCAGAAACTCCGTTCAGCTAGCGGGGTTCCGCTACGAGGCGCCGCTGGCGTGAGCACCCCACGAAGGGAGACTGCGTATTGGGGAAAGAATAGATTGTCACCATAATTCCTCAAGTATTTTTCGATATGGTGATAATGTTACAGAATCTCGCAGCTGATCGAGGGAAGTCTAATTTAAATGTACAATTGTGATTGCGAATATATTTTTTCAAACGGCACAAAAATTCATATGCTGCATCTATGAGCATCAGGGTTTGAGGTCAGATTGCTATGTCACATTCGCCTAAGATCAAAACACCAGCCGTTCATATCGTGTTCGATACAAATGTATATTTACAGATCTTGCAGATAAGCTCGTCAAAGAAGAAATTAGTGAATTCGTTCTAGTAAATTCTCAAACTTTTGGTCTTGATGTCACTTGGCATTTGCCAGAAATGGTTGTTAAAGAGCGCAGATTTCAAATGAAAGAAAGAGGTACAAGTTTGCTAGTTCCTCTTACAAAATTAGAGAATTTGCTTGGTCACAAATTAGGAATGACATTCGAAACAATAGAATTGAGAGTGGACGAAGCTATTAATAGGCAGCTAATTGCTCATAATTTTCGCGTTATGAAAATTTCGTATGCCGATGTCGATTGGGAGAATTTAGTTGATAAAGCTGCTTCTAAACTCCCGCCATTCTCTTCTGGGCAGAGTGAAAAAGGGTTCAAGGATGCGTTAGTGCTCGAAGGGTTTGATCAGCTGGCACGATCACTTCCTCGATCACCTAAAAGCTGTCGTATCGCGCTCCTGACTAACGATGGCACTCTGCAAAGCGCAGCCCGTGAGCGCACAAGCGATTTGCAAAACGTTAATACAATTTCGGATCTTTCTGAACTCAAGACGATGCTAACTTCGATCGCTGCGCACATTGAACAGTCAGATATTGACAGCATCATAGAAAGAGTACGAACATTATTTTTTGAAATCAATAATCAAGATACTTTGTATTATAAATGGAATGTACGACAGAAAATTAAATCTGATTATGGAGATCCTGTTTGGAAACCGCCGGGAGCTTCATTCAGAATCTCGTCAGACAGGTTCTTTATTTCTACGCCAACCTTTCTCGCAAAGGAAAGCCAGCGTTTAACATTTTCATCGGTCATTACAGTGAAAATGGAAGCAGAGAAATATGAAGTCCAGCCTAGTGCACAGGCAGATCGCGCTGTCGTTAATCAAGGGCTCTTTTCAAATCTCATATCGGACTCAAGAAATATATCGGCACTACCATCGCCCAGTTCTCAAAAATGGAAACTGACTCCTCCTGATACGCTCGGCGTGGGGATCCCACACCATAGTGAAATGTCTATATTTGATTCTCAGGTCAAAAGAATAACAAAAAGCGGTATTCATCGATTTGAAGTTCAGTGGTCAATCATCCTTAACAGGAAAGGCAGTTTAACAGCGCCATCTATGATTGCAATTACTCACGAATCTAGTGAATGGGACGGCTGAATAGTCCATATTCGTGCTTGTTTCGGCAAGCTAGAAAAGCATGTCGTTGAAAGGCTCAGCTAGTGCAAAGACGCAGACAAATGATTCACTGCCCGCCACGATTTCCGCTGCTTTCGCAGTGAGTTAGCGAGGCGTATCTGGATCATCCGTCCGCGTCCGTGCACTAGCTTCAATGCGCCTCATCCCAATTCCCAGCCGCCCTTGCCTCCACCCCCAACGGCACCTTGAGCTCCACAGCCGGGCTCGGCGCCTCGATCATCACCCGCGAGATCACCGGCAAGGCCGCCTCGACCTCCTCCTCGGCTGCCTCGAAGACCAACTCGTCATGCACCTGCAGAAGCATTTTCACCGATAGTCTTTCGGCCTTCAACGCCGCCTCCATCCGCGTCATCGCGCGGCGGATGATGTCGGCGGCTGTTCCCTGGATCGGGGCGTTGATGGCCTGGCGCTCGACGCTCATGCGCTCGTTCGGGTTGTTCGAGCGGATCTGCGGATAGTGGCAGACGCGGCCGAACAGGGTCGTCACGTAGCCCTTGTCCCGGCAGAACTTTTTCGTGGTCTCAATGTAGTCGCGGATGCCCGGAAAACGCTCGAAATACTGCTTGATGAAGGCGCTCGCCTCCTCGCGCGGCATGCCGAGCCGGTCGGCGAGGCCGAAGGCCGACATGCCGTAGATGATGCCGAAATTGATCATCTTGGCGCGCCGGCGCAATTCGCTCGTCATCTGATCGAGCGGCACGTTGAAGATCGCGCTCGCCGTCGCCGCATGGATGTCCTGGCCTTGCGCGAACGCCTCCTGCAATTGCGGGATGTCGGCGATATGCGCGAGCAGCCGCAGCTCGATCTGGCTGTAATCTGCCGAGATCAGCTTTCGGCCTTTCGGCGCGACGAAGGCCTTGCGGATGCGCCGTCCTTCCTCGCTGCGGATCGGGATGTTCTGCAGGTTCGGGTCGGAGGAGGAGAGCCGGCCGGTCGTGGTCGCGGCGAGCGCGTAGGAGGTGTGGATGCGGTTGGTCGCCCGGTCCGCATGCTCCTGCAGCGTATCGGTATAGGTCGATTTCAGCTTCGAGAGCTGGCGCCATTCCAAAATCTTCTTCGGCAATTCGTGGCCGGCCTGGGCGAGTTCCTCCAGGAGCGTCGCGGGCGTCGCCCATTGGCCGGACGGCGTCTTCTTGGCGCCGGGCAGGCCCATCTTGCCGAACAGGATGTCGCCGATCTGCTTCGGGGACGAGACCTGGAAGCGCTCGCCGGCATCCTCCTGGATCTCCTCTTCCAGCCGCAGCAAGGTCTGCGCGAAATCACCGGATAGCCGGCTCAGCATATCGCGGTCGATGCGCACGCCCTCCGCTTCCATGCGGGTCAGCACCGGCACGAGCGGGCGCTCCAGCGTCTCGTAGACGGTGGCGCGGCGCTCGGCCGCGAGGCGTGGCTTCATCATCCGCCACAGCCGGAGCGTGACGTCGGCATCCTCTGCCGCATAGGCGGTGGCCTTGTCGAGCGGCACCCGCTCGAAGGTGATCTTGCTGCGCCCCGTACCGGTGACGTCCGAGAAGGCGATCGGCCTGTGGCCGAGATGGCGCTGGCTGAGTTCGTCCATGCCATGCCCGCCCTTGCCGGCGTCGAGCACGTAGGAGATCAGCATGGTGTCGTCGATCGGCGCGACCACGATCGGCGGATCCTGCCGCATCAGCACCGAGATGTCGTATTTGATGTTCTGGCCGATCTTGAGCGTGCCCGGATCCTCGAGCAGCGGCTTCAGGGCGGTCAGCGCCTCGACCATCGGGATCTGATCGGGCAGGAGCCCCTCGTCAAACAGCCCTTCGCCGCCGCCCTTGTGGGCGAGCGGGATATAGGCGGCCCGGCCCGGCGCGGTGGCGAGCGAGATGCCGACAAGCCCGGCGCGATGCGCATCGAGCGCATCGGTCTCGGTGTCGACGGCGACGATTCCGGCCTCGAAGCCTTCCGCGATCCAGGCATCGAGCTGTTCACGCGTCTGGATCGTCTCGTAGGTACTGGTGTCGAAGGGCTTGGTCGCTTCTGCCGCGCGGATGGTGACGAGGTTGCCGGGGGCGGGCTCGGCTTTTCGCGCGGGCGTTGCCGGCGTATCGGGCAGGCCGAGATCGGCGAACGGGTCGATCTCCGCTTTGGTCCCGGAATCGGGCTTCGTCTCATCGCCGAAGAACGGTGCGTCCTCGGCCGCTTCGCTCGCCATGGCCCCCGGCAGCAGGCTCGGGTCGGGCTTCACCGTCTCGGGGTCGACATGCAGCATGTCGGCGATGCGCCTTGTCAGCGTGTTGAACTCCATCGCCTTGAGGAAGCCGACGAGCTTTTGCGCATCGGGCTTCGGCATGCCGAGTTCATCGAGCGCCACCGGGACCGGCACGTCCTCCATCAGCGACACGAGTTTTCGCGATAGCCGCGCCTGGTCGAGATTGGCGAGCAGGGTCTCGCGGCGCTTCGGCTGCTTGATCTCGCCCGCCCGCTCCAGGAGACCTTCGAGGCTGCCATATTCCTTGATGAGCGCGGCCGCCGTCTTGAGGCCGATGCCCGGCACGCCCGGCACATTGTCCGAGGTATCGCCGATCAGCGCCAGGGCGTCGCCGATCTGCTTCGGCTCCAGCCCCTCCCATTTGGCGATGATCGCCTCGACATCGAGATTGCGCTCGGGCCGGTAGCCCGGCTTGCCCTTGGCGCCGGATTCGAAATCGTAGAACCGCACAAGCGGCCCGACGAGCTGCATCAGATCCTTGTCGGAGGAGACGATGATGACGCCGGCGCCCCGCGCCTCGGCCTGCCGGGCATAGGTGGCGATCAGATCGTCGGCCTCGTAGCGCTCCAGCTCGATCGCATGCAGGCCGAAGGCGCGCACCGCATCGCGCATCAGCGGCATCTGGCGCTTGAGGTCTTCCGGTGCGTCGGGGCGGTGGCCCTTGTAGTCGGGGTAGAGTTCCTTGCGGAACGAATCCTCCGACTTGTCGAAGACGATGCCGAGATGGGTCGGGCGGATGCCGGCCGCGCCGTCCTGAATGAATTGGGCGATCTTGGTGCAGAACAGCCGGACCGCCCCGGTCGGCAGACCGTCGGAGGGGCGGAAATTGTAGCGCTCGTTCTGGTTGATCGACTGGAAGTAAGCCCGGAACACGAAGGACGAGCCGTCGACCAGGATCACCTGGTCGCCGGGGCCGACGGGCTTGGAAATTTGGGTCTCGGCGGTCATCGGGCTTCGCGGCGTGAGACGGGAGCCTCCTGTCTAGTGCGCTCGCCGCGCCGAGGCCACGCCCGTGAGGCCGATGCGTCCGACGTGACCACATGTCTGTGGTTGCCGATGGCCGCCGACGGATGCGGCATTCTCGGTCGCTCCGAAACCGGCTCGCCGCGGCGGCTTTCGGCGCTCTTGATTGCTGCACTTTTGTGCAAACAGGCCCAAGGAGCGATGCTGCCAAGTTTTTTTGACGCCACCCCCGCCACGTTAACTTAAAATTGACACAGTCTTGCTGGTGACGCCGGAACCGGCTCCCCATCGTCCCGTTGACCGCGTATCCGTCAGCTTGACCGGATTAGGGAGGGACCGATGTCGCCTCGAGGAAAGCGCCGCCTTCATTGGATCGTCGGCGCAGCCGCAGGCGCAGTCGTCATGACGACGGCCGTCAATGTCCAGGCGCAGGACGCGTTCGGTGGGTTCTTCGGCCAATTGTTCGGCGCGCGCCCAGCCCAGCCGACGGTGGCGCCCGTCTATCGGTCGGGTCCCTCGCGCCGCTACGATCCCTTCGCGCGCTACAGAGCCGGTCCGCCGACCGAGCGCTACGAGCAGGCCTATCGCTCGCGCAGGAGCCTGCGCGCCGCAAGGGCGCCGAAATCGAGCTATGCCGCGCTCCCGCAACCGGGCAAGGAAAAGTTCGATTCCGACAAGCTCGCCGGCAAGCAGTTCGTCGATCAGAAGGCGATCAACGCGGATCCGACGGCGGCCCTCCTCACCGATCCCACGCTGCGGCCGGGCGACATCGCGGTAATGCCCGAAGGGCCGAAGGTCTTCACCGGCAGCACAGGCCGCCGGAAGGCTTCGGGCGTGCGTCACAAGCTGCGCGACTTTGCCGATGTGAGCAAATCGGGCGTCGTCGACAAAAAGACGCGGCAACTTCTCGTTTCGATGATGGTGCCGATCGGCGCTCTGCCGGCACACGAGGCGCGGAAATATCTCGCCAAATTGCGCAAGATCGTCCCGGATGACGATGCCCTGCCGATCGCCGTGCAGGCGCACAGCGACGTGCCTCCGCGTGTCATCATGCCCTACGGCGAGCAATAGCCGCCGACCGCCTTGGCAGAGTCCAATCGGCGGCAGGTCCGACGCTCCCTCGGGCGGGACGACGCCGTCAGGCTGCTTCTGCGGCGATCTCTGCTGCACGTGTGAGATCCTCGACGAAAGCGCGGTAGGCGCGCGCCTTCGCCTCCGTATCAGGCAGGCGCAGCAGATAGGACGGATGCACGGTGATAAAGCCGGCAAATGGCTTGCCTCCGAAATCCGCCGGCCCACGGGCACGAGTGATCGAGACTTGCTTTCCGGTCAGCGCCAGGGCTGCGCTCGCGCCGAGCGCCACGACGAGGCGTGGTGCGACGAATTCCAGTTCCCGCTCGAGCCACCAGCGATAGTGGCTGATCTCTCCTGTCGTCGGCTTCTCGTGGATGCGGCTTTTGCCCCGCATCGTAAACTTGAAGTGTTTGACGGCATTTGTGAGGTAGGCCTCGGCACGCGCGATTCCGGCTTCCTCCATCGCCCGCGACAGCAGTTGGCCGGCGGGGCCGACGAAGGGCTTTCCCTGGAGATCTTCCTGGTCGCCGGGCTGTTCGCCGACGAAAGCGAGGCGTGCGCCGAGCGGTCCTTCGCCGAGCACGGCCTGGCTCGCGCCGGGCACCAGCGGCTCCGAACGTCGGATGATCGCGTTGAGGGCATCGAGCGAGGCGGGATCCTGGTCGGCCATCGCGGCGACGGCTTTCGCGGGCGAGCGCTTGGCGGGAATTTCCGGACCTTCTTCGATCATGGCCGCGGTGCGTGAGGCCGCGCAGCGCACGAGTTCGGGAATCGCGGCGCTTTCCGGCATGTTATGCCAGTACTTCTTCGGCATCTCGCTGCGCATCGCCGCGAGGTTGAGGCGGGCCGGGTTGAAAGTGCTCTCGTAATAGCCGCGCCAACCCGCTTCGAATTCATCGCTGATCGGCACGTCCTCGCGTCGTCCGGGCGGCCCGAAGCGCAGGTTCGGATCGCACCAATGCGCGCTACCGGAAGGCGTCAGGATCGACCATTCGAGCGCGCGGAACCGTTCGACGAAGAACGGCGCCGCGGCTTCCAGAATGTGATGCTCCGGCTCGAACCAGGCCAGGAAGCGATCCCGTCCGCCCGTCTCGACACGCCGGAAGCGCAGGAAGGCGTGCATCTTGTGCAGATCGCGGCGCACGGATTTGTGCATGCGATGCAGGCGATGAACGAGCGAGTCGGTCAGCCGGTCGAGCAGGTCGCGCTCGCCGTGCGTCACGCGCCAGATCAGGCCGTAAAGTAGCGCATGGCGCTCCGGATCGCGATGCGCGAGGATAAGCGGAATCCATTCCGTGACTGGACGCGGAAGCACGAGGGGCGGAGTGTTCGCGGCCGTCGGCTCCCGTTCGAACAGGCTGGGAGCGCCGTCCGCCTGCCAGATGACCTCATCCGGGGCGACCCGCGCGGCGATCAAGCGGCGCGCGGCGGCGCGGAATCCGGACAGGTCGGCACCGGGTTCGAGAATGACGGTGCGGCGCTCCCTCTTCTCCGAGACCATGCCCGCCGGGGAGGGATGGTTCGCGCTGGCGCTGTCCATCTCAGAACAGGCTCAGCTGCGCGGCCGGTGCCGCCAGCATGGCGCGCAGATCGCGGTGGTCGGTGAGCTGCGTCGGGCGGTGGTCGGCGGCGATCAGGAACGGGCGCGCGCGTCTCAGCCCCGATGTCAGCCGCGCGATATCGGCGAGCCGCAGGGCCGCGTGACGGCGCGCCTTGATGATCGCCTCGACCGCGCGCGTTCCGAGACCTGGAACCCGCAGAAGCATCGTCCTGTCTGCCCGGTTCACATCGACCGGGAATTGTCCGCGATGCCTGAGCGCCCAGGCGAGTTTCGGGTCGATATCGAGCGCCAGCATGCCGTCCTGTGCGGCCTCGGCGACCTCTTCGGCGGAAAATCCATAGCGGCGGATCATCCAGTCGGCCTGGTAGAGCCGGTGTTCGCGCGCGAGCGGGGGCGGTCGTGGCGGCAGATCGGCCGAACCGTGGGGGATCGGGCTGAAGGCCGCATAGTAGATCCGCGACAGCCCGAAGGAGCGGTAGAGCGCGGCGCTCTTGGCGATCAGGGCGGCATCGTCGGTCGCATCGGCGCCGACAATGACCTGCGTCGATTGCCCGGCCGGCGAGAACTGCCGGCGCTCGGCGCGCGCCTGCGTGATGCGCTCGCCGATCTGGCCCATCGCGCCTTCGATGGCGGTGCCGCTCTTCTCCGGCGCGAGGCGCTTCAGGCTGGCACGGCTCGGCAGTTCGAGATTGATCGAGAGACGGTCGGCATAGAGGCCAGCCTGTTCGACGAGCCAGGGGCTCGCCTCGGGAATCGCCTTCAGGTGGATGTAGCCGGAAAAGCCGTGCTTGCGCCGAAGGTCCCGCGCGACCCGCGTCAGCAGTTCCATCGTATGGTCGGGCGAGCGGATGATGCCGGAGGAGAGGAACAGCCCCTCGATGTAGTTGCGCTTGTAGAATTCGATCGTGAGGGACACGACCTCATCGACCGAGAAACGGGCGCGGGCGACGTTCGAGGAGCGCCGGTTCACGCAATAGGCACAGTCGAACAGGCAGTAGTTCGTCAGCAGGATTTTCAGGAGCGAGACGCAGCGCCCGTCCGGCGTGTAGGCGTGGCAGATGCCGACGCCGGTGGTCGAACCCAGCCCCTCCTTGCCCGCGCTCCGCTTGGGTGCGCCGGAGGATGCGCAGGAGGCGTCGTATTTGGCGGCATCTGCGAGGATGCGCAGCTTCTTAACGAGGATCTCGTCCATCGAACAAATCATGAACATTTATCATGATCTGTTCAAGTCCCCCGACAGCGGTCCACACCGGACGATCCGCGGAACGCTCTGCGACCAAGCTTACGTCTGCGGCTCATCGACCGGCGCAGAAGCGGGGTCGTCGCCTTCGGCGTCGATCACCGAGCGGGCAAGCCCATAGGGGAAGCCGGCTCGTCCCAGGGCGGCGAGGTCGCGTTCGCGATAGGCGGCCCGTTTCTCCGGGGAGCGATACGGGCCGAGGCGGCGACGGCGCGCATAGGCTTCGGCCGCTTCGCGCTCGACATCGTGATCCGGGTCTGCCTCGTGCTCTTGCGTGAGAGCAGCCGCGACGATGGCGCGATCGACTCCCTTCGCCGCCAGGGCGGCGCCGGCGCCTCGGCTGGAGACGCCGCGTCGGCGCAGGGTTGCGAGGCGCGCTGCCGTGAAACGCGCATCGTCGACGAGGCCGGACCGCACGGCGCGCGCGACGATCTCCTCGACGAGCGCGGCATGATCCTCGGGCGCTTCTCCCCGGGCGGCGGCGCGCTTTTCGACGCGGCGGGCGAGCACTCGCCGCAGCATCGCGCTCGAAGCGCTGTATCGATCGAGATAATGCAGCGCGACCCGCTCCAGCCAGGTCGCCGTCACCGGCGCAGCCGGGCGGGTGCCCGGCTTGCGCGGCATCATCGCGTGCCCGATCAGCGGGCGCTGAACAGCTCGACGTCGAAGATCAGCGTCGCGTTCGGCGGGATCACGCCACCGGCACCACGTGCCCCGTAGCCGAGCTGCGGCGGCACGATCAGGGTACGCCGGCCGCCGGTCTTCATGGTGGCCACGCCCTCGTCCCAGCCCCGGATGACCTCGCCGGCGCCGAGCGTGAAGCTGAAATGCTCGTTGCGATCGCGCGAGGAATCGAACTTCTTGCCCTTCTTGCCGCCGCCCTCGTCGAGCCAGCCGGTGTAATGCACGGTCACTCTCTGTCCCGCCTTCGGCTCGGCTCCGGTGCCGACCACTTCGTCGCGATAGGCGAGCCCCGATGGCAGGGTGACGAGTTCGGCGGCGGAAGCGACGGTGCTCATGGCGATGATTCCGGCAATGGCGAGAGGAAAGGTCGCGCGCATGGTTTGTCGATGCGTCCCTGTGGCGATGCGGCGCCGCGTTAGCACGAGAGAAGCCGCCTGCCTAATCGCCGTTGCGAGGGCCGAGATCCGTCCCCGCACCCCCAAATCCTGCTAAGGGCGAGGGCATGTCCTACCGTGTCGCCGCCCTCTATCAGTTTACCTCTCTTCCCGACGCCGCCGCGCTCCAGGCGCCGCTCCACGCCCTGTGCGAGGCTCTCGGCCTTACAGGCACGCTGCTGCTGGCAGGGGAGGGGATCAACGGAACGGTGGCGGGGTCGGCTGAGGCGATCGATGCCTTTCTCGGTGAATTGCGTCGCGGGCCGCTCTTCGGCGGTCGGCTCGACGATCTCGAATGCAAGCTGTCGCAGGCGCAAGCACCGCCGTTCCGCAAGCTCAAGGTGAAGCTCAAGCCCGAGATCGTCACCTTCGATGATGGCGCGACCGATCCGGCGCGCGGCACCGGCACCAATGTGGCGCCTGAGGATTGGAATGCTCTTCTCGAGCGGCCGAACCTATTGCTCGTCGATACGCGCAACGCCTTCGAGGTCGCGCTCGGAACGTTTCGCGGGGCGGTCGATCCGGGACTGAAGAGTTTTCGCGGGTTTTCGGCCTTTGCCGACGGGCTCGATCCGGCCACGACGCCGGAGATCGCGCTGTTCTGCACCGGCGGCATCCGTTGTGAGAAAGCCGGGGCCTATCTCAAGGCGCGGGGCTTCGAGACCGTGCATCTCCTCAAGGGTGGCATCCTGAAATACCTCGAGACCGTGCCGGAGGCGCAGAGCCGCTGGAGCGGCGATTGCTTCGTCTTCGACGAGCGCATCGCCTTGGGACCGGCCCTCGCCGAGCGGCCGGACCATCCGCCTGAGGCATTGCGCTGAGATGGCTGCTGGCTGACATCGCCTGGGCCAGGTAGGGGGTCAGGCCGCCTCGGCCCGGTCGAGCGCCGAGGCGATGGCGGCGGCGAGATCCATCGCCTCGTTGCGGATGTCCGGCACGGCGATGCATTCCCACACGACACCGCGCAGCAGCGGCCCGAGCGTCCAGAGGTTGGCGCTCCCGTGCGAGGTTCGGACCCGGTAATCCGGACCGGCATCGAGCCCGAGCCCGAACGGTCCGGGCCGGACCAGACCACGCGCGATCAGGCGCCGCAGCAAGGGATCGTCGGTCCCGGCGACGGGACTGATGCCGGTCGCATCGAGGACGCATTGTACGCGCAGGCGCTCGTCCCGCTGCGCGCCGCGCGGCCGGATCGTGACGATGGCCTCGGCCGGCGCATCCTCGATCGCGACGATGCGTCCGGCCTGGATGCTCAGCGAGCCGCGGACGATCTCCTCCTTGATCGCTGCAGCCGTCGGCGGCGCGGTGCGATGGCGATGGACCTCCCAGAACGGACGCAGGTGACGCAGGAAGCGCGCGCGTTCCGCCTGTGGCAGGCTGCGCCAGATGAAATCCGTGATCGGGCGCAATGCATCGAGCACGCTGCGCCAATTGACCCCGGCGGCGTCGGCTGCAGCGACCTCCGCCCGGATCCGCGCCAGCAAGGCGGGCAGGGAGGCGAGATCCTCCGGAGCGAGCGAAGGAAGCGGCCAGGGGCGAACCGGCGCGTGGACACTCGGCAGCAAGCCCCGCCGTGAGAGAGCGACGATCGGGCCCGAGAAGCCGTGCTGGCGCAGGGCCGCGACGGCGTCGACCATGGTCAGGCCGGTGCCGACGATGAGAACGGGCAGATGCGGGTTGAGCCGGCCGAACGTGTCGGGCGCCCAGGGATCGAGCCGGTGACGGCTGCGAGGCTCGCCGGACGAGGTCAGGATGCCGTTGGCGAGGACGGCGCCGGCAACCCGGTGCGTCTGGCCTCCTTCGGTATGAAGGCGGAAACCGCCGAATTCGGGCACGAGGTCGGTCACGGCATCGTTGACGAGATGCAGGCGCGGCACGCCGCCGATGACCGCCTCCGTCAGCAATTCACTCAGATAGCGGCCATAGAGCCCGCGTGCCGCAAAGGTCCCGGCGGGCGTGACGCGAATGTCGGCGCGCGTGCCAGGGCCTGAATCCGCGCCGATTCGGGCAAGCCAGTTCTCGAAATGACGCGGCCGATCCGGGAAGGCGCTCATGTTCTCGGCGCGCACGTTGAGAAGGTGATCGCGATTCTCCGTCCCGTAGGCGAGCCCGCGCCCGAAGCTCCCCGCACGCTCGCAGAGCAGCACGGGCCGGCTCGCAGGCAGGCTGGCGAGAAGCTGAAGCGCCGCCATGGTGCCGCTGAAGCCTGCGCCGATCACCGCGATCGGAGGGGCATATCGCGAGGAGGTCATCCCAGGCTGTTCCTGTCGAAACCGAGTTCGGAACCTCGTCCGCACGGCGTGCAACGGGCGTGCAGAACGCAACAGGCTCCCGCCCGCAGGCCATGAGGTCAAATTCGATTCAAATCTATCGCAATGATCGACCTGATCCGATCGATCAGACTCTCGTGGAGACGAATACGATCAAGGTCATTATTGTTGCATTCGAAACAAAGTCAATGAAAGTCTATTTTCTTATTGATCGTTGCGAGAGTGAAATTCTTCCGAATGGAAAGTCGATCAAGAAATGCTCTTTCGTAAATTACTGCGGATCGTGAATCGGGTGAACCAGCCCGGCGCGACGCATGCGATCGGCGCCGGGCGGAGCGGCAAGACTGAGCTTCGGAAAGAAGAGCGTCTTTCGGTTCAGTGATCGCGCAGCATGAGCCAGAGCGCGTGGATCGATCCAGGAATCACGCCGAGGATCGTCAGGAGGATGTTCAGGAAGAATTGCAGCCCGATTCCGTTCGTCACGAGGACGGCGATCGGCGGCAGGAACAGGGCGAGCAGGATTTTGACGACGGTGGACACGCAAGCTCCGGAAAATGGGGACCGAATCCGAACGGAGACTGAGCCGTTTCGGTTCCGGGTTGGGCGGTTTGTAAACCAATGCCCGTCATGGTGGCGTCAGGTCTGCGGGTTCTCCATCCATGATGATCGCCTCTCTCGCTCATGACGTCGAGCAAGCAGTCGCCAATGGCGATCCGATCGCACGCCGGGCGATGCTGCGGCGCATGACCGATTTGTTCATCGACAATGCCGATCGCCTTGGCGACAATCAGGTCTCGGCCTTCGATACGGTGATCCTCAAGCTCGCGCAGAACGTCGAGAGCGCTGCCCGCGCGACCCTGTCCGATTCGATCGCCGACATCACCAATGCGCCCCGTGGCGTCGTGCGCGACCTCGCCTACGATTCCGACGTCACTGTCGCCGGGCCCGTCCTGACGCGCTCTACGCAGGTCGCGGAAAGAGATCTCGTTCAGATTGCGGAGGAGCGCGGACAGTCTCACCTCTTCGCGATCTCGCGCCGTCGCTCCTTGAGCGAGCGCGTCACCGACGTGCTGGTCACGCGCGGCGACCACGAAGTGGTGCGCTCGGTGGCAGGCAACGAAGGCGCGCGCTTCTCGCCCAAAGGCTTCGAGACCCTGACGATCCGGGCGGAAGACGACGAGATTCTGCAGGAGACGCTGAAGGTCCGCCAGGACGTCCCCGAGAAGCACATGGCGCATCTGATGGAGACGGCGAAGGCTCGCGTCGCGCGCAAGCTCGAAAGCGAATTCGGTGCCGAGGCCGCTTCGAAGGCGGTGTCACGCGCGGCGCGTACCCTGGCCATCGACGTCCTCTCGCTGGAGGAAGCAGCGCGCACCGTCGACAGCTGGCTCGAATCCAAGGGCACGCTCGAGCCGGAGGAATCACAGGTCGTCGCCTGGCTCGGCGAGGGCCGCGTGATGGAGGCACTGGTTGGCCTCGCTCGGACAGCCGGCATGCAGCCGGATCTCGTGCTTCGCGCCTATCAGGGGGCGCATTACGACCCGATGCTGTTCCTGATCCGCTCGGTCCGCTTCGGTTGGGGCACGTTCAAGGCGTTCCAGCTCTCGAAGACCGGCAAGCAAGCGACGCCCGAGGAGATGCGCGGCGCCTTCGAGGCCTTCCAGGCTCTGTCGGTTTCGACGGCACAGCGTGTCGTGCGCTTCACCTCCGCCCGCGACCAGATGCAGAAGGCGGGCTGATCAGAGCAATGTCGAGCGACGTGGATTCCGGTTCGCGTCGAGAAATTGTGACACGCCATGGCGTGCTGCGTTTACGCGGAAACGACAGCACGCTCTAAATTGCTGGTGCCGCATGTTGATTCCGGCGAACCGGAATCCACTGCACCGCTTCATGCGCTAAGCCGCCTTCTTGAGCATGTCGTAGAAGCGACCGCCTTTGTCGGCCATTGCGATCAGGCTGTCCGGCGGGGCGAAACGCGGCCCGTGCTTGGCCTCCAGTGCCTGGGCGAGCGCTACGAACTCCTTCGGCCCCATGAAGTCGATATAGGACAGCGCACCGCCCGTGAACGGCGCGAAGCCGAAGGCGAGGATCGAACCGACATCGGCCTCGCGCGGATCAGTGACGATGCCTTCGCCGACCGTGCGCGCCGCTTCCAGAGCCTGCACGACCAGGAAACGCGCCTTCAATTCCTCGACATCGATCGTGTCAGGATCGAGGTGGGTCGGCTGTAGATCCTTCAGGCCCGGCCAGAGCCGCTTCTGACCGCCCTCGGGATAATCGTAGAAACCCTTGCGGTTCTTGCGGCCGAGCCGGCCCTGGCCCTCAACGAGCTCGGTGAGCAGCGCCTTCTGGCTGGGATCGATCGCCGCCGGCCCGAGCCCGGCCTCGGTCGCCTTGAGGATCTTGTAGACGAGGTCGATCGCAACTTCGTCCGTCAGCGAAAGCGGGCCGACCGGCATGCCGGCCATCCGGCCCGCATTCTCGATCATCGCCGCTGGGATGCCCTCGGCCAGCATCTTGTGGCCTTCGAGCAGATAGGCGCCGACGCAGCGATTGGCGAAGAAGCCGCGCCCGTCATTGACGAGGATGCCGGTCTTCTTGATGGCGCGCACATAGTCGAGCGCGGTCGCGATCGCACGCTCGCCGGTCTCACGGCCTCGGATGATCTCGACGAGCAGCATCTTCTCGACTGGCGAGAAGAAATGGATGCCGACGAAATCGGCTGGCCGCGAGGAGGCTTCAGCGAGGCCGGAGATCGGCAGCGTCGAGGTGTTCGAGGCGAGGATCGTGCCTTCGGCAATCGCTGCCTCGATCTTGGCGATGACCTCCGCCTTGACCTTCGGATCCTCGAACACCGCCTCGATGACGAGTTCGCAGCTGGACAGATCGCCGAAATCGGCGCTCGGCGTGATGCGCGCCAGCAGGGCCTCGCGGTCGGCGGTCTTGGCACGGCCCTTGTTGATCTGGTCGGTGACGAGCTTGTGCGCGTAGGCCTTGCCCTTTTCGGCGGCTTCCAGGCTCTGGTCGAGGAGCACGACGTCCATGCCAGCATTGGCGCTGACATAGGCGATGCCGGCGCCCATGAAGCCGGCACCAACGATGCCGATCTTCTTGAGCTTGACCGGTGCGACATCCTTTGGTCGGCGGACGCCCTTGTTGATTTCGCCCATCGAGATGAACAGCGTGCGGATCATCGCCGCCGCTTCCGTGGTGCGCAGGATATGCGCGAAGTAGCGGCTCTCGACCTTGAGCCCGAGATCCATCGGAAGCTGCAGGCCCTCGTAGACCGAGGCGAGGATCGCCTTGGCGGCCGGATAATTGTCGTGCGTCTCGCGCCGATAGATCGCATTGGCCGGCGGCCAGATCATCATCCCGGCCGGTGAATAGACCTTGCCGGATGGCGGCTTGAACTTCGGCACGTCCCAGGGTGCGACCGGAGAACCGCCTGCCCGGATCCATTCCTTGGCCTTTTCGATGATGATGCCGCGGGGCGCCACCTCGTGGACGAGGCCCATGCCCTTGGCCATGAGCGGGCGGATCTGGTCGCCCTTGAACAGCATCTGCAGGGCATCGCCCGTCGGCATCAGGCGCGCGACGCGCTGGGTGCCGCCGCCGCCCGGGAACAGGCCGACCTTGATCTCGGGCAGGCCGACGCGCGTCTTCTCGTCGTCCGACAGGATCCTGTGATGACAGGACAAAGCGAGCTCGAAGGCGCCGCCGAGGCAAAGGCCGTGGACGGCGGCCGCGAAAGGCTTGCCGCAGGTCTCGAGTTTGCGGAACACCAGCGAGAGCCGGCGCGAGGCCTCGAAGAACTGCGCCATCGCCTTCTCTTCGCCCTCGGAGGCCTTCAGCGCCTCGTATTCGGCGCCGAGCCGCTGGAGCATCGTGAGATCCGCCCCGCCCGAGAACGCCTCCTTGCCCGAGGCGATCACGCAGCCCTTGATGGCGGGGTCGGCAGCGACCGCGTCGATGATCCGCTCGAGTTCGTCCATCACCTCCATCGTGATGACGTTCATCGAGCGCCCCGGCATGTCCCAGGTCGCGAGCGCGATGCCGTCGGCATCAGTCTCGAAGCGGAAAAGGCTGTAGGTGCTCATCGCGGGTCCTCGAGCAGAGTCGGCTTTAGATGGTCTTCGGCCTGTGCGGCGACCGGAATCGGATCGTCTTCAGGCCTCACCTTTTCGCCCTCACTTTTCCGGCATCACCATCGGGCGCTGACCAGGCATGCCACCCTTTGCGTCGGAGGCCGCAACGAGCGTCAGCATGTTGAGAAGCTTCGTCACCGCGGCCTGCGAGATGATGTTGATCTCGGATTTCGGATCGGCATTCATCGCCTGAAACTTCTGGTAGATCGGGTCGTCGTAGATGCCCTGAATGTGCTTCAGCTCGTCCAGGCTGAACTTGTCCGCATATTGCGCCGAGAGGCCATCGATCAGGGCGGTGCGTTGCGTGTCGAATTCGGCCCGCGCCTGCTTGCGCACATCCTCGGCCCTGCCATCGGCCATCTGCGAGACCGTCTTCTCGAGGGTGGCGTTGAAGCCGGTATCGAGCGTCTTGATGACGGTCTTGGTCACGATCGCCTTCGCGATTGCCGTCCGGTCGGCCGCGTCGTCGGCGCGTGCGCTCAAAGGCAAGGCGAGGGCGAGCGCGAGGCTCAGCGTGGTCAGCAATCGCATGGCGTAAACTCCCGTACTTTTGTTGAGGCACCTCGGGCTCCGTGCCCGACCTGTGCCGAATGGGCCGCCCATAACAGGGTTTGCCGGCGCGGGGCCAGCCTCGGCCGCCAAGGCGTCGTGCGGCAAAATTTGGCGCTTCGCCGCCGATGCGGCAAAGGGCGTCGATCGGGCAGGGGCAATCGGATCAAACCCGCTCGATGATCGTCGCGGTGCCCATGCCGGCGCCGATGCAGAGCGTCACGAGGGCACGCTCCTTGCCGGTGCGCTCCAATTCGTCGAGCACGGTGCCGAGGATCATCGCCCCGGTCGCGCCGAGCGGATGGCCCATGGCGATCGCCCCGCCATTGACGTTGACGATCGCCGGATCGAGATCGAAGGCCTGGAGATAGCGCAGGACCACGGCCGAGAAGGCCTCGTTGATCTCGAACAGGTCGATGTCGGCGAGGCTCAATCCGGCCCGGGCCAGAACCTTCTTCGTGACATCGACCGGCCCGGTCAGCATCAGGGCGGGATCGGAACCGATATTGGCGAAGGCCCGGATCCGCGCGCGCGGCCTCAACCCGGCGGCCTCGCCCGCCTCTCGCGAGCCGACGAGCACAGCCGCCGCGCCGTCGACGATGCCCGAGGAATTGCCGGCATGGTGGACGTGCTCCACCGCCTCGACATCGGGATGCGCATCGATCGCCACCGCGTCGAATCCGCCCATCTGGCCCATCTGCACGAAGGATGGCTTGAGGCTCGCCAGCGACTGCATGTCGGTCGAGGGACGCATATGCTCGTCATGCGTGAGCAGGGTGATGCCGTTCAAGTCCTTCACCGGGACGATCGCGTCGTTGAACAGGCCGGCTTCCCAGGAAGCGGCAGCGCGCTTCTGGGACAGCACCGCATAGGCGTCGCATTCGTCGCGCGAGAAGCCGTATTTGGTGGCGACCAGATCGGCCGAGACGCCCTGCGGCATGAAATAGGATTTCACGGCGATGGCCGGATCGACCGGCCAGGCGCCGCCCGAGGCGCCGAGGCCGACGCGGCTCATCGATTCGACACCGCCGCCGACGCTCATCGCGGCCTGGCCCGACATGACCTGCGCGGCGGCGAAATTCACCGCGTCCAGCCCCGAGGCGCAGAAGCGGTTGATCTGCACGCCCGGCACATGGGTGCCGTAATCGGCCACGATCGCGGCCATGCGGGCAATGTCGCCGCCGGCCTCGCCGACCGGATCGACGCAGCCGAGGATGACGTCATCGACGAGGGCCGTATCGAGGCCGTTGCGATCCTTGATGGCACGGAGCGCGGTCTCGGCAAGGCGCAGCGACGTGACTTCGTGCAGCGACCCGTCCGGCTTGCCGCGCCCGCGCGGGGTGCGGACATGATCGTAGATGAAGGCTTCGGGCATATCCGCTTCCTCGTGGTGTCCGTAACGTCATCCGAGCGGAAATCCCCCGCGGACCTCGGGCCTGCCCGAGATCCGCATTTCCCTGCCCAGATCGGGCAAGCCCGATCCGGGTGGGGGAGGGAGATTTGGGTCGCCTTTAGAACGCTTCGGCCGGCAGCGCCATGGTCGAATCCGCGCCGGCCTTGATCCGCGCGAGCCTCAGGGCCGTCTCGGGCAGCATCCGCTCCATGAAGAAGCGCCCGGCGACGAGCTTGGCCTCCATGCGCTCGACATCCTGTCCGGCCGCCTTCGCGGCGAGCGCGGCCTTGGCGATCCGTCCCCACAGATAGCCCATCGCGGTCAGGCCGAAGAGGTGCATGAAGTCGGTGGCGCCGGCGCCCGCATTGTCGGGCTTGGCCATGGCGTTCTGCATCAGCCACATCGCCGCCGCCTGGAGATCATCGAGCGCCGCCTTGAGCGGCCCGGCAAACGGCTTCTGGGCCTCGTCCGTGGCGTTTTCCTTGAGGAAGCCCTGGACCTCACTGAAAAACCCCATCAAGGCGCGGCCGCCGTCCTTCGGCAGTTTGCGGCCGATCAGGTCCATCGCCTGCACGCCGTTGGCGCCCTCGTAGATCATGGCGATGCGGGCATCGCGCACGAATTGCGACAGGCCCCATTCCTCGATGTAGCCGTGGCCGCCGAGCATCTGCTGCGCCTCGACCGCGTTGGCGAAACCGCGATCGGTCAGCACGCCCTTCACCACCGGCGTCATCAGCCCGAGAAGGTCCTCGGCCGCCTGACGCTGCTTCTGGTCCTGCGAGCGATGGACGATGTCGGCTTGAAGGCCCATCCAAAGCGCCAGCGCGCGGGCGGCCTCGTTGAAGGCGCGGATCTGCAGAAGCGTGCGGCGCACGTCCGGATGCACGATGATCGGGTCGGCGACCTTGTCGGGTGCCTTCGGCCCGGTCAGCGAGCGGCCCTGCAGGCGGTCCTTCGCATAGGCCACGGCGTTCTGATAGGCGACTTCCGACTGGCTCAAGCCCTGGACGCCGACCGCGAGGCGGGCCTCGTTCATCATCACGAACATCGCATTGAGCCCGCGATTGGCCTGCCCGACGAGCCAGCCCCTGGCGCCGTCGTAATTCATCACGCAGGTCGAATTGCCGTGGATGCCCATCTTGTGCTCGATCGAGCCGCAGGTGACGCCGTTGGCCTCGCCCACCGAGCCGTCCTCGTCGACCTGGAATTTCGGCACGACGAAGAGCGAGATGCCCTTGGTGCCGGCCGGCGCGCCCTCGATCCGCGCGATGACGAGGTGGATGATGTTCTCGGACAGGTCGTGCTCGCCGGCCGAGATGAAGATCTTGGTGCCGGTCAGGCTGTAGGAGCCGTCGCCGTTCGGCATCGCCTTGGTCTTGAGCAGGCCGAGATCCGTGCCGCAATGCGGCTCGGTCAGGTTCATGGTCCCGGTCCAGGTCCCGGCGACCATCTTCGGGATGAAAGTGGCCTTCTGGGCTTCGCTGCCATGAACGAGCAGCGCCGCGATCGCCCCCTGCGTCAGGCCCGGATACATGCTGAGGGCGAGGTTCGCGCCGGACAGGAATTCCGAGACGGCGGTGTTCAGGACATGCGGCAGGCCCTGACCGTCGAATTCCTGCGGAACCGAGAGCCCCATCCAGCCGCCTTCGGCGTAGGCGTCGTAGGCCGCCTTGAAGCCCTTGGGGGTCGCGACGCTGCCATCGGGAGCGCGCCGGCAGCCTTCCGTGTCGCCGGTACGATTCAGCGGCGCGAAGACGCTGCTCGCGAGTTTTCCGCCCTCGTTGAGCACTGCTTCGACCACGTCGCGCGGGGCGTCCGAAAAGCCCGGCAGATTGTCGTACCGCTCGAGGCCGAGCACGTCGTAGAGCAGGAACAGCACGTCCTCGACCGGCGCCCGATAGCTCGGCATCGCGTCTCTCTATTTCCGCGCGCGGACCACGTCCCGCCCTGAGCTTGCATCTAGACAATATGCACAGCTCCCGAAAGGGCCGGGGAGCAAGACGGCGCCGGCAACCTTAACCTGTTGGTGAGCGAAATTAACGCGGCATTTACCAAGATTGTTAATGGTCGAGGTGAACGCATAGGCATTCGGCACTTCGCGCCCGTTCCGCGACGTTGATCCGGTTGCCGATGCGCACGAAACTGCCGACCGCGGGTCCGACAATGAGACGTAACGCAACGCTCAGGCTCGAAGACTTCGACCCCGAAGTGATCGAAGCGGCCCGCGAGGTTGCTCAGCGCGCAGGCGTCCCGCTCGAGACCTGGATCGAGCAGGCGGTCGCAACAGACGAGCTGCCGCAGGAGCGCGTGTACGACCATGCGGGTCCGTCGGCCGAGCCGAAAAGCCGGTCCGCACCGGCACCGGTCGCGGAGCGGCCGCCTTTTGCTCCGCCGCCTGCGCCAGCTGCTGCCGACGAGGCGGGTAGCTCGATCGCCGAGATGATGCGCCGGCTCGATGCGCTCGACCGCTCCGTATCCGGAAGCCGACAGACCGAGCACGAGCCGTCGACCGGCACGAGCGAATATGGCGGATGGCAGGATCCGCCTCCGAGCGCGGTCAAGATTCCCGAGCCGCCCGCAAGGGAAAACCCGCCGGCGCATCCGGTCGAGGCACCGGCGCGGCCGGATCCCATGATCGAGCGCCTCGCCGAGATCGAGCGCCGCATCGGCGAATTGAACACGCATCTCACCACGCCGCGCCCGCTGGGGCGGCGCGGGCGCCCGCTCGTCGCCGAGATGCGCGAGGCGGTCGAGGCGGTGCGCCGCCGCCAGCGCGAACTCGACGGCGTGACCGAGGCGGAGCGGCCCTCGCCCGCCATCAGCGAATTGCAGCAGGAGACGAGCCGCCTGCGCGAATCGCTCGGCAGTCTTGCGACCGGACGCGATGTCGGCGCGCTCGAACAGGCGATGCGGGCGCTCGCTGCTGATGTCCAGCGCGCGAACGAGCCGGCCGATCTCGCCGCGCCGGCCGAGATGATCCGTTCGCAGGTCGAGAGCTTGGTCGAGGAGGTCGCTGACAACATCCATGCACGGGTCGCGGGTGAGGTCGAGCGGCTGGCGAGCCGGGTCGATGGCCGGCTGAATGCCGCCACGACGAGCTTCGCCGAGCGGGATGCGCTGAACGGCGTCCATCAGGAACTCGACGAGATCCGGCGCCTGATCGGCGCGTTGGCCGGGCCGGAGCGCATCCAGAGCCTCGCGCAGGGCATGCAATCGCTGAGCGCCCAGATCGCGGAGCTTCGGGCGGAAGGCGGCGACAATGCGCGCCCGGCCGTCGCCGAACTGAAGCCGCTGCTGGAAGAGATCCGCAGCGGTCTCAAGACGTCCGGCGATTCCAAGGCGATCGAGTCGAAAGCGATCCTCGGTCGCATCGACGCGCTCGCGGACCAGATGGAGCGCACGAGCGTCAATCCGGTCCGCGACATGATCGGCCGGCTGGAGAACCTCGGCGAGACGCTGAGGCGGCCGCAGGCGGCGGGCGAGGATCTCACCACGATCCAGACGATGCTGCGCGGCCTCGCCGAGAAGGTCGACCGTGTCGGCTCGGGCGGTGGCAATCTCGATTCGCTCGAAAAGAACGTCATCGCCCTGGCCCGCCGCATCGAGACGCGCGGCACCGATCCGGCTCTGGCAGGGCTCGAACGCGCCATGGGCGAACTCGTGCAGCAGGTCGCAACGCTGCGGGACGGATCGTCGATGGAGGCCGCCATCGAGCGTGCCACGCACAAGGCCATCGCCGAGGCGATCGGCAGCGAGCGCGGCCGGCCGGATGCGGGCAGGTTCGAGGCCCTCCAGGCCGATATCAGCAGCATGCGCAGCCAGCAGAGCGCTTTCGATCAGCGCATGCATGCGACGATGGACAATCTGAGCACGGTTCTGGCGCGCCTCGTCGACCGTCTCGATACGCCACAGGCCGAGCCGGCCCCCCGTCCAGCACGAATCCAGAGCGAACCGGTGCCCGCCGCGGAAGCGCCCGAGCCTGCCTCGAAGCTGGATGCGCCGCTCTCCCCGGCGATGCGGACAAGGCAGGTGCGCCGCCCGGACCTGCCGCATCCGCGCAGTGCTCCTGCCGATACGATCATACTGGGCGACGAACTTCTCGAGCCCGGCGCGGCCCGCCCGGCAGCGACGCGAGCGGCATCCTCGGAGCCGGAAGCATCGGGTATTCAGAACGGCAACGACATCAAGACGAGCTTCATTGCGGCAGCGCGACGGGCGGCCCAGGCGGCCCAGGCGGACATGGCCGGCGATGCACCGGTCATGGCCGATCGGCGCGGCGAAGCGAGCCGCGGCCGCAAGCCGGCGGTTGCACCCGATGCGAGCGAGGATTCGCCGAGCCTGCTCGGCCGCGTCCGCGGCGGGATCGAGAAGCGCCGCCGTCCCCTGCTGCTCGGGCTTGCGGCGATCGTGCTGGTGCTCGGCGCCTTCAACGCCTTCCGAATGACGATCGGCGGCTCCGAAACCGAGTCCGAAGCCGTGGCGGCTCTGGAAGCCAAGGCTCCGGTGGCCGAGCGCCAGCCGACCGAGACACAAGCCAAGCTGCCCGCTCCGAAAGCCGCGATCGCCGATCCGCAAACGACGCAGGCGATTGCGGAGGCGGGCCCTGCCGCACCCAAGCTGGAGGCCAAATCTGACGCCAAACTCGACGCTAGGCCGGATGCTCCCGCGAAGGCCGAAAGTGTCGCCAAACTCGAAGAGCCTACGGCCCGCTCGGTCTCGCCCTCCCAGCCCGGAATCCCGAGCGTCGCCCAGATGGCCTCGCTGACGGCCGAGCTCGCCGGAGTGCCCGAATCGCTCGCGACGCTGAAACAATCCGCGCTCGATGGCGATGGTGGGGCCGTCTACGAACTCGCAACGCGCGAGGCCGATGGTCGCGGCATGCCGCGCGATCTGGCCGTCGCGGCCAAGCTCTACGAGAAGCTTGCCGTAGCGGGGTATGCCCCGGCCCAGTTCAAGCTCGGCAGCTTCTACGAGAAGGGCTCCGGCGTGATCCGCGATCTCGCCCAGGCGAAGCTGTGGTATGGCAGAGCGGCCGAGCGCGGCAATGTCCGCGCCATGCACAATCTCGCCGTGGTCTATGCCGAGAATCCGGCGGCGAACGGCAAGCCCGATTACGCGAATGCCGCCGCCTGGTTCCGGCGCGGGGCGGAATACGGGGTGCGCGACAGCCAGTACAACCTCGCCGTGCTCTATGCGCGCGGCCTCGGCCTGACGCAGGATCTCGCGCAATCCTACGTCTGGTTCTCGGCCGCCGCGGCGCAGGGAGACGAGGAGGCCGGCAAGAAGCGCGACGACATCGCAGCCAAGCTCGGCCAGAAGGATCTCGCGGCGGCAAAGGCGCTGGCGAGCGGCTTCCGCGCCAAGGTCGGCGATCCGGCCGCCAACGAAGCGCCTGCGATCAAGTCGGCCCCGCCCTCCATGTCGCTGATCGGCGCACCTCCACCGGGAGCGCCCCCGGCATCGAGGCTCGTTCCGGCGGCTCCCCGTTCGGGCGCGACCGGCGCCTGATACGGTTTCCGGTTGATTAGCTCGGTATTGCGGGTTTTTGGGGCCACCAGTGGAAGCATGTGGCTGCGCGCAGCTTTTCCGGATCGGCTTCGAGGACGCGGCAGCGCTGCTCGATCTGGTCCTGGATGT
>JBGAFL010000070.1:0-24109 GCA_044227265.1 Methylobacterium sp. | reverse complement strand
GCGCGTTCCCTTCATCGACGCGTGAGGCCGAGCCGGAGTTCCGGCTTGGCTGCCGGCTCGGGCCTCGACGCCGTTCGCGTTTTGGTCCAGGGAGACGGGCATGAAGCACCAGCACGATGCCTCGGCGCAACCGGGCTCCGCGCCCGGCTCCGAAGACGTCAATGGGCCGCTCTTGATCGCTGCCCGTGCCATGGCGGGGCTCAAGCCGCAGGGGGCGAGCTATCTCGACGGGCTTAATGCCGAGCAGCGCCGTGCCGTCGAGACGACGGAGGGTCCGGTCCTCGTTCTGGCGGGCGCCGGCACCGGAAAGACCCGCGTCCTGACGACGCGGATCGCCCATCTCATCGCGACGCGCCGGGCGCGCTCCTTCGACATCCTGGCCGTGACCTTCACCAACAAGGCGGCGCGCGAGATGAAGCTGCGCGTCGGCGCGCTGATCGGCCCCGCCGGCGAGGGCATGCCCTGGCTCGGCACCTTCCATGCGATCGGCACCAAGATCCTGCGGCGCCATGCCGAACTCGTCGGGCTGAAATCAGATTTCACGATCCTCGGCACCGACGACCAGCTCCGCCTGATGAAGCAGGTCATCCTCGACCAGAACATCGACGAGAAGCGCTGGCCGGCCCGCACGCTCGGCCATGCCATCGACGGCTGGAAGAATCGCGGCCTCCTGCCCGAGCAGGTGCCGCCGGGCGAGGCCGGTGCCTTCGCCTTCGGCAAGGGCGGCGCCCTCTACACCGCCTATCAGGCGCGGCTCGCGACGCTCAACGCCGTCGATTTCGGCGATTTGCTGCTGCTCTGCCTGAAGCTGTGGCGTGAGAACCCTGATGTTCTCGCAAACTACCAGGACCGCTTCCGCTATATCCTGGTCGACGAATACCAGGACACCAACGTCGCCCAGTATCTCTGGCTGAGGCTGCTTGCCCAGACGCGCAAGAACCTCGCTTGCGTCGGCGACGACGACCAGTCGATCTATGGCTGGCGCGGCGCCGAGGTCGACAACATCCTGCGCTTCGAGCACGATTTTCCCGGCGCCGTCGTGGTCCGGCTGGAGCGCAACTACCGCTCGACCGGGCATATCCTCGCCGCCGCCTCGGGGCTGATCGCGAAGAACGAGAGCCGGCTCGGCAAGACTCTCCACACCACGGACGGCCCCGGCGAACCGGTCACGGTGATGGGCGCCTGGGATTCCGAGGAGGAGGCGCGGCTTCTTGCGGAATCGATCGAGTCGCTCCAGACCAAGGGCCATGCTCTCGCCGAGATCGCCGTGCTGGTGCGGATCTCCGCGCAGATGCGCGAGATCGAGGACCGTTTCGTCCAGGTCGGCCTGCCCTACCGGGTGATCGGCGGCCCGCGCTTCTACGAGCGGGCCGAGATCCGCGATGCGTTGGCTTACCTGCGTGTCACCGCGAACCCGGCCGACGACCTCGCCTTCGAACGCATCTTCAACACGCCCAAACGGGGCCTCGGTGATGCCACCCTGCAGGTGCTTCACGCCCATTCCCGCGCTGGGCGTATCCCGCTGCTCGCAGCCGCGCGGAAACTGATCGAGACCGACGAGTTGAAGCCGCGCGCGCGTTCCTCCTTGCGCGCGCTTGTCGAGAGCTTTTCGCGATGGGCGCGGCTGGTGGAGGCGCAGCCGCATTCGGAGGTGGCTCAGACGATTCTGGAGGAATCCGGCTATACCGAGATGTGGCAGAAAGACCGCTCGGCCGATGCGGCCGGGCGCCTGGAAAACCTCAAGGAATTCGTCCGCTCGATGGAGGAATTCCCGGACCTTGCGGGCTTCCTGGAACACGTCGCCCTCGTAATGGAGGCATCCGAAGCGGAGGGGGCCGAGCGCGTCTCGCTGATGACGCTCCATGCGGCCAAGGGGCTCGAATTCGACACCGTGTTCCTGCCCGGCTGGGAGGACGGGCTGTTTCCGAACCAGCGCGCCCTCGACGAGAACGGCCGTGCGGGTCTCGAGGAGGAGCGCCGCCTCGCCCATGTCGGGCTGACCCGGGCGCGGAAACGGGCCAAGCTGAGCTTTGCCGTCAACCGCCGCATCCACGGCCTATGGTCCTCGACCGTCCCCTCCCGCTTCATCGACGAGTTGCCGGCCTCCGCCGTCGAAGTGGTCGATGCGCCGGCGCAATTCTCGGCCGGTATCTCGCGCTTCGAGCGCAACCCGGCACCCTTCGGCTCCTCCTACGCGACGCCGGGCTGGCAGCGTGCGCAGGCTCATACGGGGGGAAACTTCGCCGGAGGAACCTTCGGCTCTCCGCGGGGCTTTGGCCGCTCGGGCGGCCCGCGCGAGATCGAGGGCGAGCTGGTCGCGAAATCGACCGGCACATCCTCGGCTTTCTCGGACGGCATGCGGGTTTTTCACACCAAGTTCGGGCCGGGCACGGTGGCGGGGATCGACGGAAACAAGCTCACCGTCGATTTCGACAAGGCCGGCCGCAAGATGGTGCTCGACAGCTTTCTGCAGCCAGCGTGAGACATTTGCGATCGCCCGCATCAACGATCGCGATCCGGGTTGGCTTTCGACCGATTTGCAACACCTCGTCCAATTCTCTTAAGTCAACCTATTCGTCATGCGCCTGTCGCGGGTGCCCGCGAGTATCGTTGCACCTGGGACACGGTCCACAGGCAATGTGCCGGCTCAAGGAACTGAAGGCGGTGCATGGCTTTGCTCTTGCAACTCGTTTTCACGCCGCCACATGCGGTTAACGACACGTCAATGAGGTGAATCTCGGCAGTCTAGTTCGGCGACATCGTGAATTTCACAAGTCCAGGTGGAGTGTTGATCGATGAAAAGACGACGCGCACGGCTTGAACTGGTTGAAGACCGACCGATCCGGATGCATCGGACCCGCTTCGATGAGGAACGCAATCTCGCCCCCATACAGCCCCTGACCGAGAAACAAGGCCAATATCTCGACGCGCTCGCCCATTCCGCCCAGGTCATCGTGCTGGGCCCCGCCGGAACCGGAAAGACCTACATCGCCGGAACCCGCGCCGCCGACCTCCTCCGCCAGCGCCGCATCTCCAAAGTCGTCATCACCCGCCCCAACGTGCCCTCGGGCCGTTCGCTGGGCTACTTCCCCGGCTCACTCGAGGAGAAGATCGCCCCCTGGGTCGCTCCCCTCACCGAGACCATGAAGGAGCGCATGGGTGCCGCCGCCTTCGAGATCGCGCTCAAGACCGGCGATATCGAGGTGGTGCCCTTCGAGGTGATGCGCGGGCGCACCTTCAAGGATTGCCTGGTGATCCTCGACGAGGCGCAGAACACCACCAACGCCGAGATCAAGATGTTCCTGACCCGGATCGGCGACGATTGCCAGGTCATCATCAACGGCGACGTCTCGCAAACCGACCTGCGCGAGACCTCGGGCCTGCGCACGGTGATCCATCTCGTCAAGAGCCGGATGATGGCGATCCCGATCGTCGAATTCACCCGCGAGGACATCGTGCGCTCGGGCGCCTGCGCGGAATGGGTTCTGGCCTTCGACGAGGCGGGGCTTTAACGAGAGGGACGATCGTCATTCCGGGGTCGCGTAGCGGAACCCGGAATCCAGAACCACGATGCGTGCCATTCATGGCTCTGTTGGCGGCAATGGATCCCGGGTTCCGCTACACGGCCCCGGGATGACGGCGTGGAAGCTGCGACCTCGTCTGGCCCTTCAGCGCCGGCCGCGTTAGAGCGGCATCGCCATGTCGCATAACAGTTTCGGCCATCTCTTCCGCGTCACCACCTTCGGCGAGAGCCATGGGGTCGCGCTCGGCTGCGTGGTCGATGGCTGCCCGCCCGGCTTATCCCTCGAAGTGGAGGAGATCCAGGCCGAGCTCGATCGGCGCAAGCCTGGCCAATCCCGCTTCACCACGCAGCGCCGCGAGGCCGATGCGGTGAAAATCCTGTCCGGCGTGTTCGCCGACGACCGCACTGGCGGTCGCCAGCTTACGACCGGCACGCCGATCGCGCTGATGATCGAGAATACCGACCAGCGCTCCAAGGATTATTCGGAGATCCGCGACAGCTACCGGCCGGGACATGCCGATTACGCCTACGACGCCAAATACGGCATCCGCGATTATCGAGGCGGCGGCCGCTCCTCGGCTAGAGAGACGGCGGCGCGCGTCGCGGCCGGGGCGATCGCGCGCAAGGTGATTCCGGGCGTCACCATCCGCGCCGCCCTCGTGCAGATGGGCCCGCACGCGATCGACCGCGCCAATTGGGACTGGGAGGAGGTCGCAAAAAACCCATTCTTCTGCCCGGATGCCAAGGCTGCCGCCTTCTACGAGACCTATCTCGACGAAATCCGAAAAAACGGCTCGTCGGTCGGTGCGGTGATCGAGGTAGTGGCCGACGGCGTGCCACCGGGGCTCGGGGCGCCGATCTACGGCAAGCTCGACGCGGATCTCGCCGCGGCGATGATGTCGATCAACGCGGTCAAGGGCGTCGAGATCGGCGATGGGTTTGCAGCGGCCTCATTGCGCGGCGAGGAGAATGCCGACGAGATGCGCGCCGGCAATGACGGGCCGAGCTTCCTGGCCAACCACGCGGGCGGCATCCTGGGAGGCATCTCGACCGGGCAGCCGGTGGTCTGCCGCTTCGCGGTCAAGCCCACCTCCTCGATCCTGACCCCGCGCCGCACCGTCACCCGCGACAACCGCGATGTCGAGATCGTCACCAAGGGCCGCCACGACCCCTGTGTCGGCATCCGCGCCGTGCCGGTGGCCGAGGCGATGATGGCTTGCGTGCTGGCGGATCATTTTCTGCGGCATCGCGGGCAGGTGGGCGTTTGACCCACCGCCTTTGCGAGCGGAGCGAAGCGACCCAGGGGCGCCACGTACTCCAGTCTCGGGCCGGTATGGATTGCTTCGCTACGCTCGCAATGACGGCAGAGGGCAGATGTCGGCGTCGAGCCGTGTCTCCGGCATCGCCAGCCAGAACAGCACCAGCCCGGCACCCGCGATGCCGGCGAGAAACAGAAACGCCGCGCTGTAGCCGGCCGAGACCACGATCAGCCCGGCGACGCCATTGCTGAGCGCCGCCCCCAGGCCCTGCGCCGTCGCGATGGCGCCCTGGCTGATGTTGAAATGCCCGGTCCCGCGCGTGAGATTGGCGACGATCAGGGGAAACAGCGCGCCGAAGATGCCGGCGCCGATCCCGTCGAGAAGCTGCACGCCGACAAGCCAGAACGGATTGTCGGAGATCGGGTAGAGGCACCCTCGGATCGCAAGGACACCGAGCGCCACCAAGAAAATCGGCTTGTGCCCCCAGTCTTCGGCCTTCGCGCCGACGAGCCAGGCGACCGGTACCATCACGACCTGCGCCGCGACGATGCAGAGGGACATCAGCGTGGTGCCGAGCGCCTCGTTGGCGAGGGCGAGTTTTTGGCCGACGAGCGGCAGCATGGCCGCATTGGCGAAATGGAACAGGGTCGCGGTGCCTGCGAAGATGAGAAGAGGTCGGCAGCGCAGGAGCACGCCGAAGCCGGACGGGGCCTGGGCCTCTGCCGGCCCGTCCTCGTTGAGACCACGCGCTACGGCGTGATCGATCGCCTCGCCTGGAACGGAAAGCGTGGCGAACACACTTGCGACCGCCATGGCCGCCATCAGCCAGAACACCGCGACCGGACCGAAAAAATAGGCCGTGATACCGGCGATGGTCGCCGCCGTGGCGTTTCCGGCATGGTTGAAGGCCTCGTTGCGTCCGACCCTTCCGGCGAAGGCACGCGGGCCGACGATGCCGAGCGTGATCGCGGCGATGGCGGGCGGGAACACGGCCGCAGCCATGCCAGTCGTGGCCTGCAGGGTCACCACGGGCCAAAAGCTCGGGACGAAGGGCAGCGCGACCGATCCCAAGGTGACGAGGACGCTTGCGGCGATCACCACTGCGCGCTTAGCGCGTGTCTTGTCGATCAGCGCGCCCGCCGGCGTCTGGGCGATGATCGTCGCAACGCCCGCGACCGACATCACCGCGCCGATCGCGGCCTGGTCCCAGTGCTCGACGGTCAGAAGATAGATCGCGAGATACGGCCCGAGTCCGTCCCGCACATCGGCGAGGAAGAAATTGAGGGCGTCGAGCGGCCAATCGGCACTGGCCTGCCCGGCACCCACCGCGATCACAGCGGCCCCTTGAACACGAAGAAGGCGCCAAGCGCGATGAAACCGAAGCCGATGGCGTGGTTCCAGGTCAGCGCTTCCCTGAGATAAGTGACCGAAAACACTGCGAAGACGAGCAGCGTGATGACCTCCTGCATCGTCTTCAATTCGGCCGCATCATAGACCTGATGCCCGATGCGATTGGCCGGTACGGCGAGGCAATATTCAAGGAAGGCGATCGACCAACTCGCGATCACAACCAGCCAGAGCGGCCTGTCCGTGAACTTGAGATGCCCGTACCAGGCGAAGGTCATGAAGACGTTCGAGGCGAGGAGCAGGACGATCGGCAGCACCTTCTGCATGGTCGCTGTCATGGAGGGCCTCTCTTGGTTTGCCTCTTTTACGGAAGGGCGCGAGGGGCTAGGGCGAGGATCACCTGGGCTGGGAAAGCCGTGTCCGTGTTCCGATGTCGACGTCAGGCATCCGGTTACGCTCACGCGGCGCATCCTGCCAACTGAGGCAAATGGACGAGCCGTGATCCATTCCCGCGTTTCCGAGGCCGTCGCCGCCTTCGCCAGTGGCGAGATCGTCGTCGTCACCGATGACGATGACCGCGAGAACGAGGGCGACCTCGTCGTCGCCGCCGCGCTCTGCACGCCGGAGAAGATGGCGTTCATCATCCGCAACACCTGCGGCATCGTCTGCGCGCCGGTGACGGCGACCGATGCGCGGCGCCTGCATCTCGACCCGATGGTCGCCTCGAACGACGCGCCGCTCGGCACAGCTTTCACGGTCACGGTCGATGTGCGCCACGGGCTCACCACCGGCATCTCGGCCGAGCAGCGCTGCAACACGGTGCGCGCGCTTGCCAACGGCAATATGGGCGCGGCCGATTTCGTGCGGCCGGGCCACGTCTTCCCGCTGATCGCGCGCGATGGCGGCGTGCTGATGCGCTCGGGCCATACCGAGGCGGCAGTCGATCTTTGCCGGCTCGCCGAGCTGCCGCCTGTCGGCGTCCTTCGCCGAAACCCACGGCCTCAAACGGGTCTCGGTCGCCGAACTGATTGCCTACCGCCAGGCGCGCGAAAAGCTCGTCGAGCGCGTCGGCAGCTTCCCGGTAAAGACCGAGTTCGGGCCGATGACCGGCTATGCCTATTCGACGCCCTTCGAGGCGATCCAGCAATTCGCCTTCGTCTACGGCGAGATCGGCGAGGGGCACGACGTGCTGGTGCGGCTGCATCGCTCGAACGTCGTCGCGGACGTCGTCGAAGGCGGCAAGCTCATCGAATGCGTGATGCGCCGCTTCGCGAAGGAAGGGCGCGGCGTGCTGGTCTACCTGCGCGATGGCACGGCCGGTGTGCCGCTCTCAGGCTATGTGCAGCAGGGCACGGAAGCGCAGCGCGTGCTGCAATGGCGCGAGGTCGGGCTCGGCGCGCAGATCCTGCGCGATCTCGGCGTCAACTCGATCCGCAACCTGTCGGGTGGCTCGGTACGCTCCTATGTCGGCCTGTCGGGCTTCGGGATCGTGCTACTCGGGGAGGAGCCGTTCGGAGAGTAGCGCGCCCTTGCGGGCAAGCGGGACCATTCCCAGCTCCAATATGCAGCTCGGTAGCTGCTCATTCGAGAGGGAGCGCATGACCCTGATCGCCTGCCCAGCCTGCGATAGACGCATCTCGATCGAGGCCGTTTCCTGCCCGTCCTGCGGGCATCCCGGCCAGGTGAATCCTCGGCATGTCGATCGCCACGGCGTGACCGCCACGCTCGGCAAGGTCGCCGGAACCTACATTTCGGCGACGGCCATTTCGGACCTGCTGCTCGGCAGCGTCCTGTTCATCAGCACCGCGGCCGTGCTGATCACCCTGATCCTCGCGCAGCAAGGGTAGCGCAGCGTTGAGCCGATCTGGCGGCGCTCGGGGCAGATCCGAGCGCCGGGTACCCATCGGCCCTGAGATGACCGCGGCCCTGAGATGACCGCCGCGCGTGGTCCTCGACGGCGCCTCACCGCCCCAGCAGCGCATCGACATGCGCGGCGACCGAGCGGCTGAGGCCCTCGAGGTCGTAACCGCCCTCCAGCACCGAGACGATGCGCCCCCCGGCATGCCGGTCTGCGATCGCCATCAGCCTGCGCGTCGCCCAGCCGAAATCGCTCTCGTCGAGCTGGAGATTGGCGAGCGGGTCGAGCTTGTGCGCGTCGAACCCCGCCGAGATCACGATCAGATCCGGTGCGAAGGCCTCGAGCCGGGCGGCGATGCTCTCGAAGGCCTCGCGGAAGACCGCGCCATCATCGAAGGCCTTGAGCGGCACGTTGACGATGGTGTCGTGATTGCCACGCTCGCCCCTGGCCCCGGTGCCCGGATAGAGCGGCATCTGGTGGGTCGAGGCGTACATCACGTCCTTGTCGTCCCAGAAAATGTCCTGCGAGCCGTTGCCGTGATGCACGTCCCAGTCGACGAGCGCGACGCGCGTGGCGCCGTGGGCCTTGCGGGCATGGCGCGCGGCGATTGCCGCGTTGTTGAACAGGCAGAAGCCCATCGCGGATCGACGCTCGGCATGGTGGCCGGGCGGGCGCATCGCGACGAAGGCATTGGCGCAATTGTCTGCCATCACCGCATCGACCGCATGGATCACGCCGCCGACCGCGTGGAGCGCCGCGTTCAAGGTGCCGGGCGACATCAGCGTATCGGAATCGATCTGGACGAAGCCGTCGGTCGGCGCTGCCTCCGCGATCGCCTCCACATACTCGGCGGGATGGGCGAGCTCTGCCGCCGACAACTCGGCTTTGGGCGCGTGACAGCGCACGAGGCTCGAAAAATCTTCACGTTCCAGCGCGCGTTCGACCGCTTGGATTCTGGCCGGCCGCTCAGGGTGGCCGGGCGGCATGGCGTGCTCGAGCGCGGATGGGTGGCTCACATAGAGAGTCGTCACGCAAGATCCTCCCGACAGGGCGCGCTTTCCCGGCCGCACCGTCTGTCTCCCATGTGCAACAAGCGCAGCAATTGCGCCACGGTTCCGATGAAGAACACTACGCCGCCATGATCGGGGCCACTAAGCTCGGCACGATATTTCTCCGCCGGTCGGGATTATCCGACTGGCTAAAGCGAACTCATCCCGGGGGCGGCGCCATGCGTTCACATCACGCTCTACTTGCGATCGTCATGCCGCTCGGCGCGTCACTGGCCGCCTGTACGTCCCAGATGGTCGAACGCCCGCCCGCGCGTCTCGCGGCCCTGGAGCCGCCGGGCCAGGTGACGCCCATGCCGATCCCGCCGCCGCCACCATTCTTCCCGCCTGGGCCGGAGCGCGACCGCGAATGGCTGAAGCTCGCGCCGAAAGCGGCGGTGGACCCCTCTCTCGCGCGCACCGAAATCGATTACCCGTCCAGGGAGAAGCCCGGCACGGTCATCGTCTCGACGGCAGAGCGGCGGCTTTATTACATCCTGCCGGGCGAACGGGCGATCCGTTACCCGGTTTCGGTCGGCAAGGCGGGCGCGTCCTGGGCAGGTACGGCCAATGTCGACCGCAAGCTCGAATGGCCGGACTGGAATCCCCCGAAGGAAATGCTGGCGCGCAAGCCCGAATTGCCGACGCGTCTCGAGGGCGGCCCGCTCAACCCGATCGGCGCGCGTGCCCTGTATCTTGCGCAGAACGGCAAGGACACGCTCTATCGCATTCACGGCACCAACGAGCCGGACAAGATCGGCCAGTCGGTCTCCTCGGGCTGCATCCGCATGCTCAACGAAGACGCGATGGACCTCTACAATCGCGTGCCGATCGGGTCCAAGGTCATCGTCCTGGGCGACCCGAATGATATGCCGCCCGCACCGGAGACCGCCGAAGTTCCGCCGCCCCTGGCGCCACGGCGGGGTTGAGCTGCTTCCACTTGCAGCATCACTCAACGATTTAAAGCGCCGGCAGATGGGCTGCCGGCGTTTTTGTTTTGACGTGATGTGTCGTGGTCGAGGACGAGAGGCCAGAGCGGGCGCTTTCGACCTGTTGCAGCGACCAATCACCAGCTCCTGGCCTATCGAATCCACGCAAGCCTATGCGGGAGCAGGAGCCTACACTGGAGCGAGCACGCGCCAGCAAACACCTTTGGCTGACACGGCCTCTCGCGTGCCTTGCCGTGCAATCGAGCGTCCACGCTAACCTTCAAGTAACGCCGCGAAGAAACGACTCGGCAAGGACGATCCCTGAGCCAAATTTAACCTGAAATTCCGTTCAGATTTGGCCGTTAACTTCTCAAGATGATGCGCTCCCGTATTGTGAAGACACACAAGGACAACGGCCGGCAAGAACTAATGCCGGGGAGGCATCAAGACATGAGCAACTCTTCGCTTCAACTCTTCTGCAACCGTATCGCCGAGGCCGGCTTCATCGCGCGCGCCGACCTTCGCATCCTGACCGACGAGATCCTGCCGGACGGCATCACGAACCGGGACGAGGCCGATCTCCTGATCGCGCTCGATCGGGTCGTCGTGGATATCGATGACAGCTTCACCGCATTCCTGGTCGCCGGAATCGTCGATTTCGCGGTGTGGGGCGAGCGCCCGACCGGCCGGATCGATCGTGCGATCGCCGCTTGGCTCGCTGCCTCGCTCGGCGCTGGCGCCGGCCCGACCGCAACCGGTGCCCGGATCGCGATGGAGATCGTGCGCGAGGCGGAGAACAGCGACGAATTGCTGATCGCCTTCGCACTCGAAGCCAATCGCTGGACCCGCCAGCCGGCCGGCATCGACCGACCCGCCTTCGCGCGGGCCGCGTGAGGTCGGTTCAGATCGGAATCGGCCTCTTGTTCCTCAAGGGTGCTGAATGCCTTTGATGAAGGGCGCGGCGGCGCACCCTACCAGCACCATTTGTAGCTTTTGCCCTCGAACACGACGGTCCGGTCGTCGACGATCTTCAAGCTGATCGCACGCGCCGGCAGCGGCATGGCCGATTTGTAGGTCGAGGAGGCTCCGAAGCTGCGGCAGGGCGTCTTTTCGGAGAAGACGTCTCCGGCCATCTGCCCGTTCTTGAAGAAGCACATCTCGCCGCCTGGCAAGCCGATGTAGCGCGCGCCCTTTTTCGGCGCTTCCGACGGTTCGGTCGCCGTAGCGATCTGGAAGGTGTCGAGCAGCGCGGCTGGATTCCCGCGTAGACAGGTTCCAGTGGCATACAGCCCATCGCGCAATGGCACTGGCCCGGCGATACCTGCACAGGTTCCCATCACCAAAAATCCGATCGCCAGACCGGACAGGGCGCCCGAACGCATCGACATCTTGCTCCCGACAGAGATCGTCTTGCCTTCCGGCATGCCGATAGGATCGCTGTCAAGCTTCGATTTGGGCTGGCAAGATGATTGGGTCCCCATCCTGTCCTTGGCGCCCTTCGGACATGCGGGCGGAGGGCGTGATGCACAAGAGCGTCATCAGCGTCGTGGTCGCGGCTGCTCGTGCTCGATCCACGCCACCCGATCTCATCCCTCGCATCTCTTTCGCAGAGACCCTCGGCACAGCTTCCGTCAGCGAGCCAAGTGCTTTATCGGAGGCGGTCCGGTTCACCGGCCCTACCGACGAAGTCCTGAGCAGCGGCGCGCAATGTTCAAGAAGATCCTGATTGCCAACCGGGGCGAAATCGCCTGCCGCGTCATCAAGACTGCCCGCAAGATGGGCATCAAGACCGTCGCGGTCTATTCGGATGCCGATCGGGACGCCGTCCATGTCGCGATGGCCGACGAGGCCGTGCATATCGGCCCGGCGCCGGCCGCCGAATCCTACCTGATCAGCGACAAGATCATCGCGGCCTGCAAGCAGACCGGGGCCGAGGCGGTCCATCCCGGCTACGGCTTCCTCTCGGAGCGCGAATCCTTCGCGAACGCGCTGAAGGAGGCCGGCATCACCTTCATCGGCCCTAACCCCGGCGCCATCGCCGCGATGGGCGACAAGATCGAATCAAAGAAGGCGGCGGCTGCGGCCAAGGTCTCGACCGTGCCGGGTTATCTTGGCGTCATCACAGATGCCGATCACGCCGTGAAGATCGCAGACGAGATCGGCTATCCGGTGATGATCAAGGCCTCGGCCGGCGGTGGCGGCAAGGGCATGCGCATCGCCGAATCAGCCGGCGAAGTGAAAGAAGGTTTCGATCGCGCAAAGTCGGAGGCCGCCTCATCCTTCGGCGATGACCGCGTCTTCGTCGAGAAATTCATCGTCGATCCGCGCCATATCGAAATCCAGGTCATCGGCGACAAGCACGGCAACGTCGTCTATCTCGGCGAGCGCGAATGCTCGATCCAGCGTCGCAACCAGAAGGTGATCGAGGAAGCCCCCTCCCCGCTGCTCGACCCCGAGACCCGCAAGAAGATGGGCGAGCAGGCCGTCGCCCTCGCCAAGGCCGTGAATTACGATTCGGCCGGCACGGTCGAATTCGTCGCCGGGCAGGACAAGTCCTTCTACTTCCTCGAGATGAACACCCGGCTCCAGGTCGAACATCCGGTCACCGAGATGATCACCGGGCTTGATCTCGTCGAGTTGATGATCCGCGTCGCTTACGGCGAAAAGCTGCCGATCACGCAAGCCGACGTGAAGCTGAACGGCTGGGCCGTCGAGAGCCGCGTCTATGCCGAGGATCCGACTCGCAACTTCCTGCCCTCGATCGGCCGCCTGACCACCTACCAGCCGCCTGAGGAAGGTGAATTCGGCGATGCGATCGTGCGTAACGATACCGGCGTCGAGGAAGGCGGCGAGATTTCCATCTTCTACGACCCGATGATCGCCAAGCTCGTCACCTGGGCGCCGACGAGGCTGCAGGCGATCGAATCGCAGGCCGAGGCGCTCGACGCCTTCGCGATCGAGGGCATCCGCCACAACATCCCGTTCCTCGCGACCCTGATGGCGCATCCGCGCTGGCGTGAGGGCAAGCTCTCGACCGGCTTCATCAAGGAGGAATTCCCGGAAGGGTTCTCCGCGCCGGAGCCGAAAGGCGAGATCGCCTTGCGGCTCGTCGCCGTTGCGGCAGCGATCGACCACAAGCTCAACGATCGCAAGCGCGGCATTTCCGGCCAGATGCGCGATCCCAAGCTCCTGAGCTTCCTGCGGGACCGCGTCGTCGTGCTCGGGGCTGAGCGCTTCAACGTCACTGTCGCCACGGTCGGAACCGATCTCGTCGTGACCTTCGAGGATGGTTCGGTTGTGCCGGTCCATAGCGACTGGCGTCCAGGTCAGCCGGTCTGGTCCGGCACGCTCGGCGGCAAGCGCGTGGCGATGCAGGTGCGCGGGCTCCTGAACGGCGTGTTCCTGCAGCATGCCGGCGCGGCGGCCGAGGCGCGCGTCTTCACCAAGCGCGAAGCCGAACTCGCCGCGCTAATGCCGATCAAGGAGAATACGGGTTCGGGCAAGCAGCTGCTCTGCCCGATGCCGGGCCTCGTCAAGCAGATCCTGGTCAGCGTCGGCCAGGAGGTGAAGGTCGGCGAGGCGCTCGCCATCGTCGAGGCGATGAAGATGGAGAACGTGCTGCGCGCCGAGCGTGACGGCACCGTCGAGAAAATCGCCGCCAAGGAAGGCGACAGCCTCGCCGTCGACGAAGTGATCCTGGAATTCCAGTAGGATACTCGTGGCCGTCCTCTTTATGAGGCGGCCGCTGCAGAACCCAGCCTTTCGATCATGGCCATCGCTGCGGCCGGGTTGCGCTCCTTTGCGCCGGCCCGGCAAAGCCGTGCAGCCGCCGAGCCCAGGCATCGAGATCCGGCCCGGCATAGCCCGCCGCATTGGCTGGATCGCTGCGCTGCAGCCTCAGATACACGAAGTCGGCGCTCGGATCGGCGATCATCGGATGGTCGTGCGCATCGAGCACGACTTGCGCCACCTCGATCTTCGCCTCGTGCAGCAAGGCGAGGAAGGCGGGATCGGCAAAGCTCTCATGCGCGGCTTCCACGCCATGCCGCAGCCTGCGGCCTTGATGCTCTGCCGGAAGCAGCGCGAGGAAGGCGGCGATGTCGTCCCGATCGAAGCGTTTCGTCGCCGGTAATTGCCAGAGAATCGGGCCGAGCTTGTCGCCCAACTCGTGCGGTCCACTCGCGAAGAACCGCTCGATGGAGTCACCCGCCTCGGCCAAGACGCGCCGATTGGTGGCATATCGCGGGGCCTTGAGCGCGAACTGGAAGCCGGCCGGCGCTTCTGCCGCCCATTTTCGAAACGTCTCGGGCGTCTGGTTACGATAGAATGTGCCGTTGACCTCGATCGCGGTGACCCGCGCGGCCATGTACGCAAGTTCCTGCGCGTGAGGCAGCTTTGCCGGAAAGAAGCTGCCGCGCCACGGCTCGAAGGTCCAGCCTCCGACGCCGACATGGATCCGTCCAGGCATCGCATGCTCCATGGCGGCCGCGATTCCGGGAAAACCGGGACATCGGGCAAGCACCGGCCTACAGGATTGCAGGCCGCTCCGACAGCCTGCCCGTTCCGGACTTCTGCGCCGACCAAGCTCGTGGCAAGAGGCTGCGATGCCTCTCTATTTCTCCTATGGCTCGAACATGGACGCCGCCGCGATGGCCCGGCGCTGCCCGGCCTCGAAGCTGATCGGGCCCGCCCGCCTCAACCGGCACCGCTTCATCATCATGAAGGAGGGCTATGCCTCCGTCCTGCGCGATTCCCGCGCCACCGTCTGGGGCGTGGTCTGGGACCTGGCCTTGGCGGACATTCCGGCGCTCGACCGCTACGAGGGCGTCGCGAGCGGGCTCTACATCAAGGCCTATCAGCCGGTCGTAACCGGGAACGGTGTCAAGCGCGCGCTCGTCTATTTCGGCGGCAGCAAAACCCCCGGCATCTCGCGCCCCGGCTATCTCGAGGATGTGCTCGCGGCGGCGGAAGCCGCGCAATTGCCGAGCTCCTACCTGCAGGAATTGCGAGGCTGGCTGCGCCGGGGGGGCGCCTGATACGAGGCCGGAGCGACCCGTATGGCACACCCTCTGCATCGTCTTCCCGAGTGTTCGACGAAGACGAGAGGAAACGATGTCGTATCTCGCACCCGCAGATTTCGTGAAAAAGGCCGTCGATGCCGGCGAAGCTAAGGTCGCCATGTCGACCAAGGACACCTTCATCCGCGCCTACATGGCTGGTGCCATCCTGGCGCTCGCTGCCGCTTTCGCGGTCACCATCACGGTGCAGACCGGAAACCCGCTGGTAGGGGCGCTGCTATTTCCCGTCGGCTTCTGCATGCTCTATCTGCTCGGTTACGACCTCTTGACCGGCGTCGTCGTGCTGACGCCGCTCGCCTGGCTCGACAAGCGGCCTGGCGTCACCGTGAGCAGCGTCCTGCGGAACTGGTGGATCGTGTTCCTCGGCAATTTCGCCGGCGCCTTTACCGTCGCCGTCCTGATGGCGATCGTCTTCACCTTCGGCTTCACCACCGAGCCGAACGAAGTCGGCAAGAAGATCGCCGGAATCGGCGAGGCGCGGACCATCGGCTATGCCTCGCATGGTGCCGGCGGCATGCTGACCCTGTTCGTGCGCGCCATGCTCTGCAACTGGATGGTCTCGACCGGCGTCATCGGCGCGATGATTTCGACAAGCGTGCCGGGCAAGGTCATCGCGATGTGGATGCCGATCCTGGTGTTCTTCTACATGACCTTCGAGCATTCGATCGTGAACATGTTCCTGTTCCCGTCGGCGCTGATCATGGGCGGCAACTTCTCGATCATGGATTACCTGATCTGGAACGAGATCCCGACCATCATCGGCAACATCGTCGGCGGCCTCGCCTTCACCGGCCTGATGCTCTACTCGACCCATATGCGTACCGGCGAGCCGCGCATCGTGGCCGTCCCCGCCGAGCGGACGATCCTGGCAGTTCCGGCCAGCGCCTGACGGCCGCACCGGGCGCGCGCTGCGTGCCCGCTATAACTCACCGGGACAGAGCGAGCCCATTACCGGCATCGCGTGTCCCGGCTATTTCGAAAGCTTGTAGCGGCACTCGAAGCCGCATGACCGGTCAGACAGGCCGACCGGCATCGGATATCCGCAACTGGCTCCATGGCGTTCTCTTCGCTGCGGCCCCGTGGTAACGCAGCGCCCTCCGGGACGACGCCCCCTTCGTCGAAGACGATCTGCGACAGGCCGGGTCGCGTCGGGATCCCGAAATCTGGCGCAGCGAGAGCCCGCGACCCGTGAGCGACACGATATCCGTCCATCTCGTGATCCGCGGCCGGGTTCAGGGCGTGTTCTACCGTGCCTGGACCAAGAAGCGGGCCGAGCATCACGGGATCGACGGCTGGGTGCGCAACCACGCGGATGGCGCGGTCGAGGCGTTGTTCTCGGGCGAGAGCGCCACCGTCGAGACGCTGATCGCCGAATGCCGGCGCGGACCGGTCGCCGCGCGGGTCGACGGTATCGATTGCGAGCCGGCCACCTCGGTTCCGGCGCATGGCTTCACGGTCGTCGAATAGATGTGGGATCTCAGCGCCTTCTCGCTCGTCGATCTCGGAGCGCTCCTATTCTTCATCGGCGCCTGGACCGGTTATGCCTATGCGGTCGCCCTGCGGCGGGGCGAAGATCTGAGCCTCAGCCAGATCATGAATCGGCAGCGCCGAATCTGGTCCGAGCAGATGATCGAGCGCGACAATCGCGTCGTCGACACCACGATCAATGCCTCGCTGCAGAACGGCACCGCCTTCTTCGCCTCGACCTCTCTGATCGCGCTCGGTTCGGTGCTCACCCTGTCCCGCTCAGGTGATGACGTGCTGAACCTGTTCGCCACGCTGCCCTTCGGAACGGTGACGACGCGGGCGACCTGGGAGATCAAGGTGGCGGGGCTCGCCGTCGTGCTGATCTACGCCTTCTTCAAATTCACCTGGGCGTACCGGCTGTTCAATTACGGCGCGATCCTCATCGGGGCGATCCCGCCGAAAGGATCGCTGGTGAGCGACGAGGCGAAGTTCCGCGCCGCCCACCGCGCGGCGGCCATGAACATCGCCGCCGGCAGCCATTTCGCAAAGGGGCAGCGCGCCTTCCTGTTCTCGCTCGCCTATCTTGGCTGGTTCGTCAGCGCGCCGGTCTTGATCATCACCACGACGGCAGCGGTGCTGGTGATGTGGCGGCGGCAATTCGCATCCGAAATCCGCACCGAGTTGCTGCGCGAGATGCCGTGGGAGCCGGACAAATGACGGCGCCTGCCGACGAGACCGAAATCGCGCGCCTGATGCTCGCGCTCGTCGCGGAGCGCGATCCGGGCAAAAGCGTCGATCCCGCCGAGATCGCCCGCGCGCTGGGTGGCCCGCATCCCGACGGCTGGGGGCCGCTGATGAGGGTGGTTCGGTCCGTTGCCGTGCGGCTCATGAAAGAGGGGCAGCTGGTCATCCTCAGAAAGAACAAGCCCGTCGACGATCCGGAAAGCTTTCGGGGCGTGTACCGTTTGAAAGGAATCGAGCGGATTGCGCAGTAGCACGCGATCTCCAAAAAATGCTGCGGCCGGTCGATGGTGCGAGCCAATGGTTCGCCACTATCGCGTGTCCGGATCGGGCTTCGGTAATCTACGCGGAAGCAGTATCGTATCCGCCGCTTTGCCTCTGACGACTCATCGTTCCGGACGAGCTTCTGGGTTCCCCGGCGCATGTCCAACCTGACTGGGACAGCCGATCCTTAATATGAATCAGGATCGCATTATGAATATAATCAATAAAATTCAATCAAATTGAATAATACCGTTATGATATCTGTGGATTTTTATTAGACAATTCGAACCGATCTACGACAAAAATCAAACGGTTGCCCGGCGAATTTGAATCGTCACACGAAAGGGCTTATCTCTCACTGGGGTTTCCGCAACGCCCGAGCCATCATGCCACCGTGGCGTGATTGTCGCATAGGCTCAACATCGTCACGGGAGCGGCCATCTACGACGTCGCTCGCGTTGTCCGGAGCGAGAGCCTCGATTATAGCCTCGCCCCATCACCGCGAACCGGCAGGAAGTGCGTGAGGTAAGCCATGGGGAAGGCGATGATCGAGGAGACCTACGTGCCTTCCGATTCCGAGCCTTTCATGAATGAGCGGCAGCGCGAATACTTCCGCCGCAAGCTGCTGAAGTGGAAAGGCGAGATCCTGCGGGAGGCGCAGGGCACGCTGAGCGCGCTTCAGAGCGAGAACGAGAATCATCCCGACCTCGCCGATCGCGCTTCCTCGGAAACCGACCGGGCGATCGAATTGCGCGCCCGCGACCGCCAGCGCAAATTGACCAGCAAGATCGACGCAGCGCTCGCCCGGATCGAGGATGGATCCTACGGCTATTGCGAGGAATCGGGCGAGCCGATTTCCCTGCGGCGCCTCGAAGCGCGCCCGATCGCGACCCTGTCGCTCGAAGCACAGGAGCGGCACGAGCGCCGCGAGCGCGTCTACCGCGACGATTGATTTCTCGCTCGTCTGTGACGTGATCGGCAGCCGAGCGCTGCCTTACCGGGACCTCTTTTCGCAGGATGATCGGCTGCGGGCGTGTATCCCGTCGGTTACCGCTTTCTTAACCCGTCGATGCCGACAATGGGGCCGATCTGACCGGGAGGTCCCCATGGACGGATTCTATCGTTGTATCGAGACGTCGCTGCTCGCCTTCGGGTTGGCGCTCGGCATCGCGGTCGCAGCCCTGTCGACCCTGCCGGCGATCCCACCGACCGGTCCGCTCGCGGTGACCCTGGCGGAGATCAGCGTCAGCCCGGGCGAGTAGTCTCGCTCACGACGCGAGTGCCACCGCCCTGACGGCGCTGGAGCAGCATCAGGCCCGCCACCAGGGCAGTGGCGATGATCGCGGCTTGCGTGCCGAGAGCCTCCCAGCTTCCGTTGAAGCCGAGCCGGCTCACGAAACCCGGCACGCCACCATCGTCGAAGGGCACGATCTGCTGCTCCTGCAATTCCAGCAGGGCCTGACCGACGAGCCGCAAGCCCATCACGAACAGGAAAGCCGAGGTCAGCAGGAAGACCGGGCGCAGGGGCAGCCGCAAGGCGAGCCATTGCATGGCGATGAAGGTCGCAGCGAGTGCGATGGCGGCCGCTGCCAATCCGGCGAACAGGCCGGCATCGAAGCCGCCACCCGATCGGGCCAAGGCGTGCACGAAGAGAACCGTCTCGGCTCCTTCACGGAAGACAGCGAGGAAGGCGATACTCGCCAGGGACACCACCGTGCCGGCGCCGATGGCCCGCGCGGCGAACTTCTGGAGATCGGCCTGCCACGCCTTCGGATCCTGGCGCAGAACCAGCCAGCCGCTCATGTAGAACATCAGCGCCGCGGCCACGAACATGACGACAGCTTCGACCAGATCGTTGTGGTTGCCCTCGAAATAGGTCTCGAACACCCAGGCCATGCCGAAACTCGCGACGACCGCCGCGACGGCCCCGGCATAGAGCGGCGCGATCCGGTCGGCGGCGTTCGCACGGCGCAGGAAAGCGGCGAGTGCAGCGATCACCAGCATCGCCTCGAGACCTTCCCGAAACAGGATGGTGAAGGCCTGCAGGAAGTTCGAACCGATCGTCATCGCATTCCGTCTCGTCCGGTTTCGGCGCTCGGATCCGAGCCCGTGCGTTCTGGCCGAGCTGCGCCCATGCATCAAGTCGACAAGATCATGCCATGACCTTCGATTGGCATGCGCAGCACCACTTATGCGTGTGTTCGTTTTTCGATGCTGCAGGGCTGCCGAACGCTCTTGCCCGACCTCGAACGAAACCGAAAAATCGACACCGAATCTAAACGAATCTTGGCTTTCGCCTGCAACCGAACGGCCTGTCGGGACTTGTTAGCAGGAATGAGCGCCGGGCGTCCGGCGACGCATCTTGAGCGACGATTGCGCGGGATCCGGCGCGCTCGGGCAGGTCATCATGAAAACCAGGACGATGGTTTGCGCCGGCGCAGTTTTGGGCGCGGTAGCATTCGGATTCGCCACCTCCAGCGCATTCGCTGCGCCCGCTCCGGTCGATCGCAATCCGGCCAAGGTCGCGGATGCGGTCCAGTTCCGGGCCGCGGTCGAATCCGAAGAGGACGAGACGGCCAATTGCAGCAAATCGCGCAAGCGTCTCTGGGTCGAGGGCGAGGGCTGGGTCGTGCGCAAGGTTACGATCTGCCGCTGAACACCCTCATTCCGCGTCACGAGAATGGGCCCCCAGACGTCGGGGCCCTCTTTGTGTCTGCCGTTCCGTGTGACCCGAAGCCGCGAGGTGCCTCAGAACGGCATCCGCAATCGCCCCCCTGGACGGACCTCGCACTCAGCATTCTGCATCGATAGGGCGAATCGGAGCCGCGGAACGAGGATGCCCGCACGCGATTGACCTCGCGTTGGTTCGGGAGTCTCACTCAATGCGTTCGCTTGCCCGCCTTCGTCTCGTCCTCGCCGCGCTCGTCACGGTCGGCGCCGCCTCGGGCGCGGCAGCGGGAGACCGCTTCTTCCATCACGGGTTCCACCATGGTCATGGCGGCTTCCACGGCCGCAACGCGGTCGCGGTTGGCGGCCTCTACGGCCTCGGATATGACGGAACCGATATCGGCTATGGCGGCTACGGTACGCCGCTCGTGCGGTTTCCTAGGCCGAACGAGATCGTCCCTCCGGCCTGGGGCTACGGCACCTATGGCGTGCCGACCATGCCCGGCATCCGCCAGGCCCCGGCCGGCACGCCCACCGTCCTCGTGATCGACGATACCGGCCCGGCCTTCAGCCGCAGGGCGCCCGGACCCCGCATCCTGGCGCGCGGCAGCGATGGCCAATGGCCCGGCGAGGCGGCCAGCGAATCCGTGCCGGGCGGTCCGCACATCGTCTCGGTCCGTGTGCCGCGACGTTGAGAGACACCGCCCCTTGATCATCGAAGCGACGGTTCGCAGAGCCTGCGAGCCATGCGCGCGAGTCACCACAATTCTTCGAGAGCGCAGGTCTGACCGCTCGATCCTGGTGGGGGCCTGTTAAGGTTCAGGCCGCAAGGTGGTGCTCGCTCAGGGTGCATATTTCGCGGCTACGACCATGCACATCGTCATCGTCGATTCGAGCAATGTCGTGCTCAAGCTCGTCGCGGGCCTGCTGGAACCGCGCGGGCATAGCCTTGCCCTGTTTACCAACTCGTCCGAGGCACTTGCCTACATCGCGACGAATCCCTCTGTGCGCGCCGTCATCACCAGCCTAGAGGTCCGTCCGATTTGCGGGCTCGAACTCTGCTGGTCGGCACGCCTCATGGTCGAGGCCAATCGGCCGATGTCGATCATCGTCATGTCGGCAAGCCGCAATGCGCAGACGCTCGCCGAAGCGCTCGATAGCGGGGCCGACGACTTCATCGAGAAGCCGCCGGGTGCCAGCGAATTGCATGCGCGCCTGCGTGCCGCCGAGCGTCTGACGACGATGCAGAGCGAGTTGATCCGTCTCGCCGAGACGGATCCCTTGACCGGCCTCCTGAACCGCCGTGCCTTCCTGCAGCAGACACGCGACGCGTTCGAGCGTGCGGACGGGAATTCCGTCGCGGCGATTCTGACCGATATCGACCATTTCAAGCGCATCAACGACAGCCATGGTCACGATGTCGGCGATGTGGCGATCCGCTCCGTTGCCGAGCTTCTCGCCGACGAGGGCATCGCCGGCCGCCTCGGTGGCGAGGAATTCGCGGTGATCCTGCCTGGCCGGACGCTCGCGGAAGCCGAATCCGTCGCGACGCGTCTGCGTCTTGCCGCAGCGAACCTGCGCATCCGCTCCGAATCCGGCTTCGTCCGGCTGACCTGCAGTTTCGGCGTCAGCGTTCGGACGAGCGCTGAGACCGTCGAGGCGACCATTAAACGGGCCGATCTTGCGCTCTACGAGGCGAAGACCTCGGGCCGCAATCGCGTGGTCTGCATGACGGGCGAGCCACCTCTGGCGAAGATTGCCTGAGGATACAAAGCCCGGCCGCCGGCCGGGATGGCCACAGTTCTCACCATGTCCGGCGCTGACCCAACCTGATGCTCGCGGTGCGGAGTTCTGCGGAAACCGGTCGGTAGTCGTCGACGCGGTGACCCGTTCTCCCTGACGAACCTGGCACGCTGAGGCCAGCCGCGCCGCTCACTCGACGCGGCACCTGTTCCGGATCGGGACAAGGTTGGGTCGCGCGATCGCGCTGCCGTGCCATCCGAGATGCTTTCCGGCCGCTAAACCCCTGGAACGACTCTTGATCCTGTCCTCATCGCGAAGGCCGCGATGTTCTGCGGCGGGACGAGTTGAGGGGAGAACGGCATGAGTAACGCCGTCGGAGTATTGATCGTCGACGAGCCGCACGGGCTCGATCCGAGCTTCCGCGCGACGCTCGAACACGCCCCGGATCTGCGGACCCTGAGCGAGGAGGAAATCGGGAGGGCCGATGTCAGCCGCACGGTCGTGCTGGTTTTCGTGCGGAACGCGCTCGTCGATGTCGCCTGCGAACGGATCGCCAGCTTGCGCGAGAACCACCCGTCCGTGAGCATCCTCGTGATCTTCCAAGCGCTCGATGTCATGGACCTGCGTCGTGTGATGACGGCCGGAGCGGATGCCTTCATCGGCCGCGGCACGCCGGCGCGTGACCTGCACAACACCATCCTGGCGCTCGCAACCGGCGACAAGCTGCCTGCCGCACCGATCGCGGACACACAAATCCCCGTGGTCGCCGACATGCCGGAATCCCTGGTTCTGACGCCGCGCGAGGCCGAGGTGCTGCGCTTTCTCAGCGCCGGCTACAGCAACAAGGAAGTGGCCCGGCGTCTGTCGCTCAGCGTGCGAACGGTCGAGACACACCGGCTCAATCTGCGGCGCAAGACCCAGACCGGACGCCTCAAGGATCTCGTCACGCTCGCTCGCCAGCTCGGCCTCGATCCGGTGCTCGAAGCCGAGATGCCGCGCCGTGTCACGCCCCACTGACCGCGGTCGCCTGCGGACGGAGATCGCGCCCCGGATGTCGAAACCGGGGGACGAAGCCGAGATGCCGCGCCGTGTCACGCCCCACTGATCGCGGTCGCCTGCGGACGGAGATCGCGCCCCGGATGTCGAAACCGGGGGACGAAGCATTCGCTACCGCCGAAGCATCCGAACACTTCGCCGGAGCGAACGTTCCTCGTCGTCATCACGCGATCGAACCGTAAGGCGGCCGGCGGAACGGCGACCTCCTGCATGGTCGAGCCTGCACGGCTGGATTCGAACGATGAAGCCGCCGAAGCATGCTGTCGCTGCGTGACGATCACCGGCACGAAACGGGGAGCGGGCTCGGCCTAGCGTCCAGTCACCTGAAAAAGGGCCGAACGTTACCGCGATTAATGCAAATTGCTTCGTTGTGCCGATATCTTATTGTACAAATTTCTGGATATTTTGATATATTTGATAAAAATCTCTCAATTATGCATATCTACAAAATCAAATATAACAAAAATATCTTGCAAACTGAAATTGATATTTCATCAAAATCAATTTGTATCAATGATATAGAACATTAATCAGGATTTAACCATTTCTTACTAGAGATTCTTGCCATTAAGAATGATATTCGAGCCGTTTCATGCCTGCCGCTCAACGTAAGAGCATCGGTGCCGATTGCGACGAGGCACACACCGCCGCACCGAGCCTTGCAACGATTTCCGGTCTCGCCATCGAGGTCAATCGAGTCGCGAAGGACAAGATCGACCGCATCCGGCAGATCACGGCGCAGGCCAAGATGCTCGCGCTGAACGCATTGATCGAGGCGGCCCGGGCTGGCGAGCAGGGCCGGGGCTTCTCGGTCGTCGCGCAGGAGGTCCGCGCTGTCGGCGCTGAAGTCGAGGCACTGGCGCGCGCGCTTGAGACACAGCTTGCCGGCCGCATCGCCGATCTGCAGGAAGCCGTGACCGCGATGTCGGCGAACGCGCAGAGCGAACGCCTCGTCGATCTCGCACTGAACGCCGTCGAACTGATCGACCGCAATCTCTACGAGCGGACCTGCGACGTGCGCTGGTGGGCGACGGATGCGGCCGTTGTGGCCTGTGCCGAAACGCCGAGCCCGGAAGCGATCGCCTATGCCGGCGAGCGGCTCCGCGTGATCCTCTCCGCCTATACGGTCTA
>JBGAFL010000069.1:0-24991 GCA_044227265.1 Methylobacterium sp. | reverse complement strand
ATCGGTAGCGCTTGCCCAATTCCTCGACGCTCAGATGATCGGCAATGTGTGCCATGTCCGCCTCCGCGATCCAGGCACAAACACTACCCGCTCAATCCCCACGCGGGAATCCACCCGAGTCGTTCAGACGGAAACGGTATCAGGCCCCTTCGGGAGAGCCCCACGTGACAGTGTAGGTGAGGGGAAAACCGAGCAATCGCGAGGTCTTGATGGTGTATTGCTCGATACCCGCTATTGCGAGGATCGATATGAGCTCTCGTTTTCCGAGCAGGTTCATGTAGTCGCCCGCCGCCCAGTCCTTACCAATCGTCGCGAGGAACCGATCGAAGCGCGCTTTGGACAGCAGCAGATGCAGCAAGGGCACCCGTGTATGCACTTCGATCGGGAAGAACCGGCTCGGCGTCGTGACGTACCCTCGACGTGATACGCGCGACAACTCTCGCAGGAAAGCAATCTGGGCCGGTCGGCTGCCGACGTGCTCGATCACAGCGTTGGAATACGAGATGTCGAAAGCTTTGTCGGCGAAGGTCAGCGCGAGACCGTCTCCGACCACCACATTGACCCTCGGATAACGATCGGAAAAATACCGAAGCTGAGATTGCGAAACGGCCGTGATCATTTCGGGATACGGGTATCGTTTCTCGAGATAATTATCGAACGGTGAGAATTCCTCATCCGTCACACCAACGTCGATGATGGTGGTTGACGATCGCGGCGCCATTTCGTCGATGAAGGTCTCGAATTTTTTCTTGCGGCTGTTTCCCGATACGAGCGCTGCGATCTTTTCGACGATGCGGGACATTCAACGCGCTCCCTTACAGTTCTTGTCTGGCCCTGCCACCGACCCGGTCAACTGAGAACACCGAGACGTCGGTCCACGCCGAGTGGTCGCGGGTTCGACGGATCCCGCGGGCCGAGCAGGTCCGAGACGGTTCGATCGACCATCAGCCCATTCGGATCTGCGGCAATGCCGAAGCCCCCGGTGTCGTAGTGATCCCGCACCGACCATCCCAAGCCCTGTGCTTCGACGGCGTGCCGCATCTCCAGAAACCAGCGCCCCGGCGCAAACGCAGCCTCGACAGTCCGACGATAGGCCGCGACGTGAACACCGAACTCTCCGGGCAGGATCTGCTGCGGCAGGACATCATTCGCTGAACATCAAACCGAAACCCGGTCCAATGTCTCGCAAAAATGGCCTCCATCGACCGCGATGATTGCGTATGGGTTAAGCGGCTGTCCGACGTCACATTGTTTTCGGACAGAGCTTTCCGGTCGTGAGGCGCATGGAGGAGAGGAGGAAGAACGCTCGCCCTTTTCGGCTTTTGCATTCCCAAACCTTGGCCAGTCGTCGGCAGCGGTTGAGCCATCCGATTGTTCGCTCGACGTCCCAACGCTTGGAATGACGATGACAGCTCGCTCCTTCCCCTATCTCAGCCCGTGTTTTCGGCTTGACCTATTTCATCCGTACCTACCACTCGGCAAATTTCGCCTTTCATCAGGTGCCGAATGGCACGTGCCGGGCACGGAAATCGAGGATACAGTAAAGCGTAACCGTGATTACGTGACAGCTTCCTGATGAGAAGACTGTATTTTTTCGATGTCTCATTTCTGCGGTAAATCTCACTAAGTCAGCGCCAAATTATGAGTTTATATTTGACACAACTAAATAATGATTGTAATTATTTTCAGTTTCTCTATGAGAGAACGAACCAATTCCGATTGCGTTTATTCCAAATTTATTCGTGATATTTTCCTCGAAGCTTGAATCTCGGCATATTTAGATGATCGTCACAGGATTGGTTTGGATAAACTAAGTCCCCTATTTCTTGCCACAATCCGACAAAACATAAATACGAAAAACATAACAGAGAATATCGCACCACAAAATAATCCTAATATTGATCTTATATCGCCGTGCTCAAAAAATATATTGAACAAATTATTATAAGAAAGTACAAATAGCCAAAACCAGGCACTCAACATCACGATCATGCCCGGTGTCCAAAGCAAATATATCACGTCTTCATGATATTCGCGCGACCGCAGCACAGAAAAACGATATATAAAAGGCATATTACTCTTTGCATACGAAAATGGAAAATATAATATAGCTGCAAATGCAATTATACCAACAATTTTAGCGAAATATAGTATTTCTATAAATTCAATTTTGTTTCGACAGTATCTTGAAATACAAATTGTAGCGATTGAAATTGACATAATTAAATACATTTTTCCGCACATAGTTCTAAAATGACCAGATACTCTTTTCGACGACCTGACATTAGCCATTTCTGACACCGGATTTACTGACGAATAACAGAGAAACTTTACTCAATCTCAAATTTTAGCCCACGATTTCGAAATAACTAGCTTCACTCGTGCGAGCCATTCGGAAAATTCCGCATTGCAGCGGGGCGGCTCTGACAAAGAGAGCGGAGCGACCGCCACTCAGGGGCGCAAATCACTAATATGTAGGAATATTAGCAAAACAGCGTGCGGTTGTCAACCGTGCCCAGGAACCCGAGCCGCCGCTGGACGCGTGCGGGAAAATCGACTCGGTCCGCGATGCCGGACCGTGGGACGGTGTGGGACGCATGGGACATCCGTCCCAAAATCTCTTTTGACGAACGGCCAAACAGCGCCGCTCTCGCAGCGTCAGGGCGTGCCGAGCGGCAGTGCCTTTTCGATCACTCGCGCCCAGAGCGAAGCGCCATAAGGGGCCGCCTCGTCGCAAAAATCGTATTCCGGGTGATGCAGGCCGGCCGAGGGCCCATTGCCCAAGAAGATGTAGGCGCCCGGCCGATGCACGAGCATGTAGGAGAAATCCTCGGCCGCCATCAGCGGCGCGACATCGCGCTCGACATGGCTGTCTCCGACCAGAGATGTGGCGACATCGCCGATGAACGCCGTCTCGGCCGGATGATTTTCCGTCGCAGGATAGCCACCGCCATATTCGACGGTCGCGCTCGCACCGAAGGCAGAGGCGACGCCTTGCGCGATCGCAACGATGCGGTCCTTGATGAGCGCGCGGACCTCCGGGTTCAGAGCGCGCAGCGTGCCGCGCAAGGTCGCATCCTGCGGCAAGACGTTGAACGCCTCGCCCGCCTCGACGGCACAGACGGATACGACGGCCGATTGCAGGGGATCGACCGAGCGCGCCACGATCGATTGCAGAGCGACGACGACATGGCTCGCGACCAGCACGGCATCGACCGCGTGCTGGGGAAGCGCGGCATGTCCGCCCCTGCCGAGAATTGTGATCTCGAAGCGGTCGGTCGAGGCCATGATCGGGCCGGGCCGGATCGCGAAATGGCCGATCGGCATGTTCGGGATGTTGTGCAGTCCATAGACCGCCTCGACACCGAAGCGTTCCATCATCCCGTCATTGACCATCGCCTCGCCGCCGCCGCCGCCTTCCTCGGCGGGCTGGAAGATCAGCACCGCGTTCCCGTCGAAATCGCGCGTTTCGGCGAGGTATTTCGCAGCTCCGAGCAGCATGGCCGTATGCCCGTCATGGCCGCAGGCATGCATGCGGCCGGGCGTGGTCGAGCGGTAGGGCAGGTCGCGCACTTCCTGGATCGGCAGCGCGTCCATATCCGCCCGCAAGCCGATCGCCCGGTTCGAACCGTGCCCGCGTCCACGTATGACGGCCACGACGCCGGTCTGGCCGATGCCGGTCGCCACCTCGTCGCAGCCGAATTCCCTCAGCTTGTCGGCCACGAACCCGGCCGTGCGGTGGACGTCGAATTGCAGTTCGGGATGCGCGTGGAGATCCTGCCGCCAAGCGGTGATTTCCGGTGCGAAGTCGCGGATCCTGTCGACGAGAGGCATGTTCGGCACACTGAAGCTACACGGTGCGGGCGCACAGCGTAACCTCAGCAAACAGAAGGCCAAAACGCCGTCAATGGTCACGCTCGTGTTCGGGCTGTCAGGTTCGCGTGGTCTGTGCACCAGCAAGATCATCGAGAATCGGGCAATCCGGGCGCTCATTTCCGCAGCAGCGGTCCGCCAGGTCGCTCAGCGTTCGGGCCATGCCCTCGAGCTCGGCGATCCGTCGACGCAATTCCGCGACATGCGCGCGGGCGAGCGCCTTGACGCTTGAGCTCGCCCGCGCGCGATCCTGCCAAAGCGCCAGCAACTCGGTGATCTCCGTCATCGAGAAGCCGAGATCGCGGGCGCGGCGGATGAAGCGCAGAGTGTGCAGGTCGCTCGCGCCGTAGACGCGATAGCCGCTCTCGGTGCGGCTCGCAGGAGCAAGCAATCCGGTCTCCTCGTAATAGCGGATCATCTTGGCCGAGATGCCGGTGGCCCGCGCCGCCTCGCCGATCGTGATGGTGTGCTCTGCCATGGCCCTCACGCAGCCTTCGCGACGGGCGAGGCCGTTCCGATCGCCGCCGCGGGCAAAGCCGAGCCGGATCCGGCGCTCCGCAAGCGAAGGGCATTGACCACGACGAACACGCTCGAAAACGCCATCGCCCCCGCCGCCAGGATCGGCGACAAAGTCGGGCCGCCGAAAATCGCGAGCATTCCCGCCGCAACCGGGATCAGCGCGACGTTGTAGGCAAAGGCCCAGAACAGGTTCTGACGGATGTTCGCCATCGTCGCCTGCGCCAGTCGAACGGCATCGACGATCGCGTTCAGCCCGCTCGTGAGAATCACGACATCCGCGCTCTCGATGGCGATATCGGTCCCCGACCCGATCGCGATTCCGACATCGGCCTTGGCCAGAGCCGGGGCGTCGTTGATCCCGTCCCCGACGAAAGCCACGGCCCCGTAGCGCGCGCGCAGACGATCGAGTTCCGAGACCTTGTCGCCCGGCTTCAGCTCGGCGAAGGCAGCCTCGATACCTAGCTGTGCCGCGACCGCTTGCGCCGTGCGTCGATCATCGCCCGTGAGCATCGCGATCCGCAGACCCTGTCCGCGAAGCGCATCGATGGCGGCCCGTGCTTCCGGCCTGATCGGATCGGCGATTCCGATCAAAGCCGCGAGACGGCCATCGATCGCCACATAGACCGGGCTCGCGCCGATCCGGCTCAGGCGCTCGGCTTCGCTAGCGAGGTCCGACGTCCGGATGCCGAGACGCTCCATGAAGCGTTCCGCACCGATCGAGATTGTGCGCCCGCCCACGCGGCCGGAGGCGCCATAGCCCGCAACCGCCTCGAATTGCTCGACCTTGGCCAGACCCGCGTTACTCGCCTGCGCCCCCTCGACCACGGCCCTTGCAATCGGATGCTCGGAACGCGATTCGAGCGCGGCGGCCAAGGCCAGCACCTCTTCGCGCTCGAAGCCTTCCAGCGTCACGAGATCGGTAAGAAGCGGCCGTCCCTCGGTCAGCGTCCCGGTCTTGTCGAAGGCGATGATCGCGATGTCGCTCAAGGCCTGGAGCGCGCTGCCTTGCCGGAAGAGCACGCCACGTTCCGCGGCGCGGCCGGTTCCGACAAGGATCGAGGTTGGTGTCGCAAGCCCCATGGCGCAGGGGCAGGCGATAATCAGGACCGCGATCGCATTGACCAGAGCAAGCCCTAGCGCCGGGCTCGGCCCGAAGACGAGCCAGCCGAAAAAGGTCACAAGAGAAACGGCGATCACGGCTGGAACGAACCAGCCCGTCACGCGATCGACCAGGGCCTGGATCGGCAGCTTGCCGGCCTGCGCCGATTCGACCATGCGCACGATCTGCGCGAGCAGTGTCTGCGAGCCCACCTTGTCGACACGCATGTCGAAGCCGCCATGGCCGTTGACGGTGCCCCCGACCACACCGTCACCGATGCTCTTGGAAACCGGCATTGGCTCGCCCGTCAGCATGCTCTCGTCGAGATCGGAGCGGCCCTCGATCAGCGTTCCGTCCGCCGGCACGCGCTCGCCCGGTCGAACCCGCACGACATCGCCAATCGTCAGCTCCGCAACCGGGACCTCTCTTTCGCGGCCTGCGCTCAGCACCCGTGCGGTCTTCGGCGTGAGTTCGACGAGTCTCGCGATGGCAGCGCCGGTCCGTCCTCGGGCCAGGGCTTCGAGCCAGCGCCCTAGGAGGATCAGCGTCACGATGACGGTGCTCGCCTCGAAATAGAGGTGGGCAGAACCGGCCGGCAGCAGGCCGGGCGCGAAGGTCGAGACCAGCGAGTACAGATAGGCCGCACCCGCACCGAGCGCGACCAGCGCGTTCATGTCGGGATGGCCGCGAAACAGCCCGGGCAGGCCGGAGCGGAAGAAGCGCCGGCCCGGCCTGGCAAGCAATGCGGTCGCGAGGGCGGCCTGGATCAATGCGCCGCCATTCGAGCCAAGCCATTCGGCGAGCGCATGATGGATCGCGGGAAAGAGATGGCCGCCCATGTCGAGCACCACGATCGGCAAGGCCAGCAGCAAGGCCGTCGCCAGATCGCGTTTCAGGCCGTCGACTTCCTGGTCCTTCTCTCGAACCGTTTCGAACGGCGCTTCGGCGGCGATGGTCTGGGGCTCGTACCCAGCCGATCGGACCGCGTCCTCGATGGCTTGAGGCTCAACGTTTCCCCGAGCGTACCTCACCTCGGCCCGTTTCGTCGCCAGATTGACGGTGGCGTCGATCACGCCGGGCAGCCCTTTGAGGCTGCGCTCGACCCGCGCGACACAGGACGCGCAATTCATTCCGGTGATGCCGATCGATGCCGTGTCCTCGGGTACGGCGTAGCCGGCGGCCGTGATGGCCTGGACAATCTCGGAATCGGAGCCTTGTGCCGGCCGTGTCAGGCTGACTTGGCGCGTCGCCAGATTGACGGAGACGTCGTCGATCCCCGGCACGGCCTTGAGCGCGCGCTCGACGCGACCCGCACAGGACGCGCAGGACAGCCCCTCGACAGGCAGGGTGACGCGCGTTCGGTCTCCGCCGAGGGGAATCGGCTTGGATGCGGTTCCCGTCGTATTGTGATCGGTCATTGGCGTGATGTGGGGCTTCCCATCATGGGAAGGTCAAGGGCCAATCACCCTTCGTTTTGATGCTGCGCCAATCATGGGGCGAAGTGCCGCCGCTCACGACATCTTGGTGCGCTCACATGGCCGCCTTCGAGCTGCGATCCGTCATCGCCTGCGCGGCTCGTTGCTCGGGCAAGAGCACCTTCATCGTCGTCCCCGCGCCGAGCTCGCTCTGGATCACGAGCCGGCCACGATGCCGATTGAGCGTGTGCTTGACGATGGCGAGGCCAAGGCCGGTGCCGCCCTGGCGCCGGCTCGAGGCGGTATCGACCCGATAGAACCGCTCGGTCAGTCTGGGAATATGCTCGGCTGCGATGCCCGGCCCCTCATCACACACCGAGAGCGCGATCTGGGGCGGACGATTGGCGATGCCGTGCTCGCGACTGAGCGTCAGCTCGACCTTGCCGCCGCCGCCATATTTCACGGCGTTCTCGATCAGATTCTCGACGACCCTGAGCAACTCGTCCCTGTCGCCGAGGACGGGGTAGGGCGGATCGGGCGCATCGATCGTCAGGGTCGTACCCCGCTCGGCGGCGAGCGGCGCCTGAGCATCGACCATCTGCCGCGCGATCTCGCCGAGATCCAGGGCCTGCGTCGGCGGCAGATGTTCGCGCAATTCGATGCGCGACAACGACAGAAGATCGTCGATCAACCGCGTCATGCGCTGTGCCTGCACGCGCATGATGTCGAGGAACTGAGTGCGCGCCTTCGCATCGTCGCGGGCCGGCCCCTGCAACGTCTCGATGAAACCGGACAGCGACGCGAGCGGCGTGCGCAGCTCATGGCTGGCATTGGCGACGAAATCGACGCGCATCGTCTCTATGCGGCGGGCCGTCGTGAGATCGCGAAAGAACAGCACGATGTCCGGCTGGCCGCTTCCGGGCTTGTCCGGCCTCGGCAGGGCGCCGATCTGGACTTCGAAGGCGCGCTCGGTCTGTACACGCGTCTCGAAAGACGTCCTGAGCGGGATGCCGTTTCGCAGGACCTCCTCGATCCCGTCGAGTACGTCGGGCGCACGCAACGCGAAGGAGAGTGGATGGCGTAGCTTCAGCGCCGGCAACAGGGCGCGCGCGGCCGGATTTGCCTCGATCACGATGACGCGCCGATCGACCAGGATGACCGGATCGGGAATGTTGGCGAGTAGCGCTTCGGCAACCGAATGCCGCTCGTTCCGCTCGATCGCTCTCGGCGCCTTCCTGACGGGAGAGACGTCGCGGCCCAGCAGCGCCCCGGCGCCCAAGGCGACGACAGCGGCTGCGAAGGCCGTTCCGTCAAAATGGCCGGCAATGACGGAAGTGCCCGACAGGATCGCGGTCGCCACGCAAGCGCCAAGCAGGGCGGGAGCGCGAAAGCGTTCTGTCACGGGGCGCCCGCCTCTCGAGTTCGGGGTTCAGGGGTCATTGGCGGCACGCCGCCGGCGCAGACGCTTCGTCACCTCGTAAATTCCGAGCATCGCAAGTGCCAGGAGAAAGGGCACGAGATAGTAGCAGACCCGGAAAAGTAGCAGCGACCCCAGGACCTCGCCCCGCGGCAGGCTCGCCAAAGCCAGCATGATGGTCGCCTCGAAGACCCCGGCGCCGCCTGGCACGTTCGAGGCGATGCCGAGCATCGCGGCGACGACGTAGATCGCGACGAAGGTCGAGAAATCCAGCGTCAGTTCCGGCGGCATCAGCAGGTAGAGCACAGCCGCGGCCGCGCAGACATCGCCGATCCCGACCAGCATCTGGCTGAAGGAGACCGAGGCGCCGGGCAGTTCCAGGCGCCAATGTTTCACCGTGACGTGCCGGCGCTTCATCGAAACCCAGATGAGATAGCCGAGCACGGCCGCCAAGGCGGCGAGTCCGACGCCCTGGTTCACGCGGATGCTGGTGAAGGCGAGGCCAGCGAGCTGGCTTGCTTCGATGATCAGGCTCAAGCCCAGCACCACGCCCATGCCGAGCCAGAACGTGAACCCGGCAATCACGGTGAGCGCCGCGATCTTGGACGCGCTCAGGCCACGGCTCGAATAGATCCAGTAGCGAATCGTCCCAGCAGTGAAGAGGGGAAAACCGAGCGTGAAACTCACCGCATAGCTGGTGAACGATGCCAACGCCGTGATCGGATAGGGGATCTTGAGCTTCAGCTGCTTGAGCGCGAGCGCGTCGTAGCAGGTCAGGAAGAGATAGCTGATCGCGACGAACAGGAAAGCGATCCCGATCTGTCCCAGCGATACGCCCGTCAGCGCGGCATGCAGCTTCTCCCAGGTGATTTCCTCAGAGAGTTGCCAGAGCACAAGGACCGAGGCCACGAGGAGAAAAACGCTCGCGGCCGTGCCGAACCATGCATAGCGCCGCTTGAACCCGAGCGGTTCACCGGATGCCGATCCAGCGCCACGATCGTCGGGATGTTCGACCGGTTGCGCCGGATCGAGCTCATTCGGCTTTCTCACGACATACATGCCGTCGCGTACGCCTCCGCTGGTTGCCTCGCTCGTTCGGTGCGGCGCAGGTCACCTCGGGCGGCATATCCCGCGCGCCGCCCGCCCGCATGTAGGCGCGTCGGGGCGAGATGGCCAGCATCTGCCGCCGCGCAGTGCCGCCGAGGTGCACTCCCATAGCGCGGGTACATCGTGTGCGGCCGGTGGCTCCGATCATGTCCCGGCGGCGAATTCGAGGCGATGTCGAATTGAGTTGCGGTCACGCTTGAGATCCTGGTCCGTCGGTTCGATCGCCGCAGGGTTAGTCGAGGCGCGCCGCCACCGGACCGAGCGCGATCCAGGGAACGTGCGGAGGCGGTCGCGCTGCCGATATGGCGGACAGCCTCATTCCTCAGGAGAGCGGCAGGGCGGGCGCCCTGACCTCTCTCGGGGTTTCGTCTGGCGCCGGCAATCCAGGGCCAGGGCGCCGGCAGGTGCGTAAGAATTCGAGCGCGCGAGGCACCGTCACGTCGGCGCGATGGCTTTCACGCGGGAGTTCGACGCAAACGAGTTTCTCATAGCCGATGGCATCGAGAGCATTGAGCACATGTGGCACGTCCAGATCTCCCTCGCCGAGGGGGAGATGCAGGTGCCTGCCGTGCTTCGCGTCGGCGATCGCGACAGTGCCGAGTCGTGCGCCGAATTCGGATATCGCATTGGCCGGATCGCACTCACCGGTGGCAAGGCAGTGGCCAGCATCGAGCGCGAGGCGCAAGGACGGGATGGGCAGCCTCGCATAATCGTCGGGTGTCGCGACGAGCATGCCGGGTTCCGGCTCCAAAGCGGCGACGACAGCCTTCTCCTCGGCATAGGCCGCGACCTGTTCGAGCCCGTCGATCAGCCAGGTCTGTGCCGTTTCACGATCGACACTTTCATTCACTCTGCCGGACCAGAAGGACACGGCCTCCGATTTCAACACCTGTGCGATGTCGATCGCGCGCTTGATGAGCCCGATTCTGCGGGTTCGACCGGACGCATCGGCCGTGACCAGGGTCGGTTCGTGCTTGGCATTCGGCTCGAGCAGGAAGCGGGCTCCCGTCGCCACGACCGACCCGAGTTCCAGCTTTTCCAGCAGACTGCCGACACGGTTGGCCTCGACCAGCCATTGCTCGGAAAACGGATCGAGATGGTGGATGTCGAGGGTCAGCGCGATACCGTCATAGCCGGAATCCTTGATGAGGCGGATCGCGTCGTCTAGCCGGTGGTTCGCGGTCCCGTTGGTGTTGTAGGCAAAGCGTAGGGTCATGCCCGCCGTGCCGTGCGCGTGAGGAATGCCGCCGGCAAGACGATTCCCGAGGTCGCCAGATAAATATGGCGGCACTGGGCGGTGTGTCCGATCGCGCCTCTCGTCATGAAAACGCACTCACCTTCGGAGTTTTGGGCCTGAGCGCGCGGCAATCAGAGCCGAAATTCGATGCTCATTGTGAAATTTGCGATGACAGCAATCGGGATTCGTCTGGCGACCAGTCCGTTCGCTGGATCGGACATGGCGAGTCCCCAATGTTTCGCAACTTGGCGGCGAACGGTTTGCCGATCCATTCCACCGCGTCGAGCCGACGTCCGGCGCTCCCTCGTATCAGATGTCGCATCGGGTGACGCGGCGCGCCCTGCATGGCAGATCGCCGCTACCATCACCAGCGTTCTGGCAGCTCGACGAACTCACGTCGGCGCGCGCGCTCCGTGTGGGGATCTGAATCGCCATCCCAGGTGATGCTTGTCGGCCCCTCGGAATGCATCGGATAAGTCACGCGCGCGGCATATTCGGCCTCATAGCGCTTTGACGGCCATTCGATCGCGAAGGCACCGTTCCCATCCGGCTCGTAGAGCGGATTGAGACGCAGGACCGCTCCGTCCTTGGGTCGCGACAGACCGTTGACGACGGCCCGGGGTGCCGGCCGCATTCCGGGCCCGGCCACGAGCGAGAAGGCTTCGCACTTCTTGAGTTCGTCGGGCGCGCGGGGATGCGGTGCGCGCGCTTCGACGAGTGCCTGGGTCAGATCCTCGTCGTCATAGACGAGGCCGTCGGGGAACATCTCGTCGATCTCGCTCGCCGAGACGCCATCGCCCGCCGCATAGTCGGGCCGGTCGCTGTTATGGATATGGCTGACCGCAAGCCAGCCCTCTTCGCCGGCCGTGCGGCGCAGGCATTCGAGCATGCCTGGCTTGTCGTCGAGAAAGTAGAAAGTGTCGTTGCAAACGGCGAGATCGACCGCCGATTCTTCGATTGGCCAATGCGGTGAAGCCGGATCGAAACAGATGAGCTGCGCCTTGGTGCCGACGACCCAGTGCCGCGCGACCCAAAGCTTGGCGAACATCGCCTCCGATCCGGCGACCTTGACGCCGCTGCGCTGCATCTCGCGCAAGTAATGGCCGATGCCGCAGCCCAATTCGAAGGCGCTCGAGGGCTCGTTCCAATGAGCTTCGAGCAGGCTGAGACCCGCGAGATAGGTCGGGTCCGTCCAGCGATTCAGGAAATACTCGCCTGCGAACCCCCATCCGAGCTTGGCCACCGCTTCGCGCAGGCTCGCTTCGTGATGCCGCGAGACGAGGTCCCGCAACGCTCCTGGATCGGCCGGTGGTTCGGTCCAGAGGTCGTCCCGGTCTTCCAGCAATCCGACGAGTGCCGCCGTCTCGTCGCCCGCATCGAGGCGCTCGAGCGTTTCGGCTATCAGCTTCTCGCGGTTGATGCGCAGATAGGGAATGCCGTCGACGATCGGCCAGCGAGCGTCCGTCTTCGTATCGCGTAACGCATGCTCACCGTCGGCCTTCAGGAGATTGCCGGTTTCCGGCGAGAACAGGTCGAAGGGAATCATGAGCCCATCTTAGAGCTGAGTTCGGGCCAATCTCATCATGCTCGTGCCGTCGATCACGTGGTGACCGGCCTGCCCGAAACGATAAAATCGAGGCTATGCGGCGATCGCGCCACATCCACTTCGGAGAAAGAAATTTCTCTCTAGGAGCGCTGGCGCTTCCCCGGCGCAACGCCTGAACCGGCCCGGCACAAGCGGCCTCGCAGACCCCAGTAAACTCCGGTCGAACGCGGTCCGTTCCGAGGCAATCGTGCCATGATCGGCCGAATTCGGCTTCCAAGGCGTCCGCCAGCATTGGTTAAAATCTAGTAAACACAGTGCCTTAACGCAGTATTAACGGCGCCACGTTCGTATCACGACACTGTCCCATTGTGGTCACATCGCACAGCGACACAACGGCCACATGACGAAAGCAGCGCCCTAGAACGGCTCTGCACAAAAAGGAAGTCCGATGGGGGTTTACCCGGAGCCGGCGCTCTGCGCCGACGACGTGTGCCGACTTGTGCCTGGCGGGTCAAAAGGCTCATTCGATCGTCCGCAAGTTGCGGTCGGCGAGGCCGTCTGCCGCGGGCGGCAAACCAGAAATTCATCTCCTCGCACCTTGCGAAACCTCGCTGCCGTGGTCGTCGCGCTGTCGCTCGGCGCAAGCCAGGCCGCCATTGCGCATGAGGGTAGCCCGCTCCAAGCGTTTGCTCCGCAGACTCAGTCCGATCAGCGTCCTGACAGTGCGGCAAAACCATGGGGCGGCGTTGATCTCAAGGCTCAGGAACCGGCGACGCTCGCGGTCAGGGAAAACGATCCCGGGAGTCTGCCCGAAGCGAAGGCAGGCCCTGATACGATGCGTTTCGGCGATAAGAATGTGCCCCGCGTCATCGTCGCAACGATTCTGCGTGCTTCGGAGGCAACAGGCGTCGACCCCGTCTACATGATGGCGCTGGCCGACAAGGAATCAAGTTTCGATACCGACGTGAAATCCTCGGCATCTTCGGCTCAAGGCCTGTTCCAGTTCATCACCGGAACCTGGCTGGAGATGATCCGCGACTATGGCGCCAAACACGGCCTCACCGCCGAAGCTGCCGCCATCGAGGGACGCGGGGGAGCGATGCGCATTGCCGATCCCGCCATGCGCAAGCGTATCCTCGCGCTGCGCAACGATCCCTACATTTCGGGTCTCATGGCCGGCGAGTTGATCAAGCGCGACCGGGTCAAGATCGAGGCACGGATCGGGCGCGAACTGAAGACGACCGAACTCTATCTCGCGCATTTCCTCGGCACGGCGAGCGCCGGCAAATTACTCGCTCTGCGCGAAGAGAATCCCGATCGGCTCGCTCAGCAGGAATTCGGAAGTGCAGCTCGCGCCAACCGCAGCATCTTCACCGTCAAGGACGGCGGAAAACGCCGTGGCCTCACGGTTGCGGAGGTCCATGAGCGTCTCGACGAGATGATCGACAGGCGCATGGGGCAATATCAGGCTGGTATCGCTGCGCTCAGTGAGCAGCCGCTCGAGGCCGGCGACGCTGCGGGGGCGACGATCCTCGACGCCCGCTTGCGTCTCGAGCCTTCGATGGTTCCTGCGATCGCGGTGCAGGTCGTCCAATAGGCGAGGGGGCTTCGCAACCCCCGTCGTTTCATGCACGCTCTGGCGAGCGAGTTTTGGAAACGGGTGGTCTGTCTCGCCTGTCAGATCGCGAAGAACGGGCCCGGCCTCGCGCCGGGCCCGTTCTTCGTTTTTCAGGCCGCTTGCTTGGCCTTGCCGAGCAGCTTGCGATTGACGAGGACCTCGGCGATCTGAACCGCATTCAGCGCCGCGCCCTTGCGCAGGTTGTCCGAGACGCACCAGAAGGCGAGGCCGTTCTCGACCGTCGCATCCTCGCGGATCCGTGAAATGTAGGTCGCGTCCTCGCCGGCCGCCTCGTGCGGGGTGATGTAGCCGCCGGGCTCGCGCTTATCGATGATCAAGATGCCCGGCGCGGCACGCAGGATCTCGGTCGCCTCTTCGGGGGAGATCGGCCGCTCGAACTCGACGTTCACCGCTTCCGAATGGCCGATGAAGACCGGGACGCGCACGCAGGTTGCCGTGAGCTTGATCTTGGGATCGAGCATCTTCTTGGTCTCGGCGACCATCTTCCACTCTTCCTTCGTGTAGCCGTCCTCCATGAACACATCGATCTGGGGGATGACGTTGAAGGCGATCCGCTTGGGGAACTTCTCGACCTTGACCTCGCCGGCCGTGAAGACCGAGCGGGTCTGGTTGAACAGCTCGTCCATCGCATCCTTGCCGGCACCGGAGACCGATTGATAGGTCGAGACGACGACGCGCTTGATCGTCGCAGCCTCGTGCAGCGGCTTCAGCGCGACGACGAGCTGCGCGGTCGAGCAGTTCGGATTGGCGATGATATTCTTCTTGGTGAAGCCGGCAATCGCATCGGCATTCACCTCGGGCACGATCAGCGGCACGTCGGAATCGTAGCGGAAGGCCGACGAGTTATCGATCACGACGCATCCCTGCTGTCCGATACGCGGCGACCATTCCTTCGAGGTCTCGCCGCCCGCCGACATCAGGCAGATGTCCGTTCCGGCGAAATCGTAGGTGTCGAGCGCTTTGACCCGCAGGATCTTGTCGCCGAAGGAGACTTCCTGCCCCTGGCTGCGGCGCGAGGCCAAAGCCACGACCTCATCGGCCGGGAAGGCGCGCTCGACCAGGATGTCGAGCATCTCGCGGCCAACATTGCCGGTGGCTCCGACGACGGCGACCTTGTAACCCATCTCAAGCAACTCCGCTGTGCGGGGGTTCTAGACCCGCAATTTCGAGCCTCGGCTCCGAGGCACCCGCATTCCCACAATCGCATTGGCTGCTGCCGCGATGACGGGGTTTTTGGCCCATCCAGCGTGGACTTGCGGACAGCTCTCTTACGGAATTGGCCGCGCAGGAGCAGTTCGGCACACGGGCGCGCGGACCTGACGCCTGGGCGGGCCGGCTGTCAAGATGACATTGGTCGTCGGACAGGGCTATCGTATTCTCGCCATTGATCATCGACCGCAGCCTGCCCGATGGGTGCACTTGGCCTCGGGCGCCCGAGCCACTCAGCACGGGCCGCGGCACCGAGGTCGAAATCCGCAGCATCCTGGAACAGGTCGCCGAGCCCGAAGGGCGGTTGAAGCTCGGCTCGCCGTTGACCTCAAGCACGCGAATTGCGGTCAAACCCATCGGCACTGCTGACGGCTCCGTTGCCACCTTGGCAACCGCGGGAAGCCTCACGGTCGCCAAGCGCGATATCGGCGCCTTCGAGGCCATTGGATTGCGGATCATCGATCAGCGGGAAGCGCCGAAGTCAGTGTCAATCGGCATCGCCTCGGTGCCGAACAGATCGGCATGTCATCGCCACCATGCGAAGCAGCGCATTGCGGCTCGTCCCTGCGGCCCATCTGCCAATGCGATTGGTCATTGTTTTGCACCGGCCTTTTTCGAACGCCGGTGTCTGCCTTTCGGGCCATATCGAATGACGCAGGTCTCCATGGTTTGCTCGGCCATGTTGGACCTGGAAGGCCATCGATCGCATTAAATATCAAATGAAAATTTCGAAATATGCCGCAATTCATGCCAATACGCTCTTATTAAATTCGATTTCAACAAATAAAGCGAAATTATATTGACGATATTGCTCTGATCAACAACGATGTGGTTGCGCGTTCTTACCTCCCTTGGCATCGGAAGACGCGTTGCCCGTGCGGATTGCGGCGCCCGCGCTGCAGCACATCGGCAGAGATGCCTTTTGAGACCCGAATTCGACTGCGTCGGTCGCCTCGTGCGGCCGACGCCTTTCGTTCTTGGGCCTATCGCGATGCGTCAGGTCGCCGAAGATCGGAGTTCGGCACGGCAACCAGGATCATTCGGGTGCAGCGACAGCTCCATGTTGTGGAGCCGTGCAATCGACTGAACGAGGCTGAGACCGATCCCGAAGCCCGCGACACGGCCTGCACCGACACTCCTCTGGAAGCGCCGCACGACGCGGTCCCGTTCGTCGGGGGCAATGCCGCAGCCGGTATCGGAAACAGTCACTCCGGCGGGATCGACCGAAACCGCGACGGTGACGCTTCCGCCCGCGGGTGTGAATTTGAGCGCATTGTCGACGAGATTGCTCATTGCCTCGAAGAGCAGGCTGGCGTCGCCGTCGACCGTTGCGGAGGCCGCGGGCAAGTGCCAGCCGAGCGCGATGGACTTCTCTGCCGCCACCGGTTCGAAATACGCAACGACATCGTCCGCGATCTGTGCGAGGTCGACCTCGCTGAAGCCCGAGCGGCGAACGCGATCCTCGAGTTCGGAAATGCGTAGCAGGGCGGAGAAGCGGGCGACGATCTGCCGAATCTCGGCGACCGCATCCTCGTTCACCGCTCGAAATTCGTCGGTCGTCTCGGCGTTCCGCAAGGAGCGCTGCAGGCTCGCCATGACGCGCGTCAGCGGCGTGCGCAGATCGTGAGCGATGTTCTCGTTGACGCCCTTCACCTCCGTCATCAGGCGTTCGAGCTGCTCGAGCATTCCGTTGACCACGCTCGTCAGATGACCGAGGTCGGCCGAGAGACCGTGGGTCGGTAGCCGCCCGGACAGATCGCCCTGCATGATCTGCTCCGCCGACGTAGTGATCTCCTCGATCTGACGCAGCGACCCGAAGCCGAAGACGATTGCGCCTGCGAGCCCGATCCCGATTGTTCCGGCAATGCCCCAGAAAAAGGTGTCGATGAGCGCGGTCTCGAGCGCTTCGAGAACCTTTGCCGAGCGGCCCACCAGCAGCAGGTTGCCGTCAGGCAAGCGGCTGAGCAGGTTGTAGAAGTCGTCCTTCTTCCCGTTCAGCGCCTGCTTTCGTTCGAATGGCTGGCCGACCGGCGCGTCGCGAGGGAAGGGAATATCGGCACCTGCGATCCGATTGCCGTTTGCATCGAAGACGACGAGCGGGCGGCCGCCCTGCTCGAAATCCTCCCAGGCCTCGGAGCGCTCACTCAGTTCCGCGGCGGAAAGCCGATTGAGGCGCGAGGATTCCCAGACGACCCATTCATAGGCTGCGCTGCGGCCGTAATTGCGAGTCTCGAGATAGAGAAACCCGAACAGCCCCAGTGACGCCGTCCCGAAAGTCGCAAAGAACAGCAGGGCGATATGGAATCCGCTGGTCCGATGAAGATCACGAAGCCACACGGAGTATGAAGCCCGTATTGCGAACCGTATGGATGCAGGGATCCAATCCGCTCGGATCGATTTTCTTGCGTATCTTCCCGATATGGACGTCTATGACGCTCGACTGATGGTTGAAACTATAGCCCCAGACCGATTCGAAGATCATCTTCCGGCTGACGAGCGCGTTGGCATTGCGCATCAGGTATTCGACGATCGCGAATTCCTTGGGCAGCAGATCGACTTCACGCCCCGCACAAAACAGAACGCGATCGATCAGGTCTAGACGCAGATCGCCGACGACGAGTTCATTGGACGCCTCGGTAGCGATGCGGCGGCGCGCCAGGGCCTCGACGCGAGCGGTCAGCTCGATGAATTCGAAAGGCTTGGCGAGGTAATCGTCGCCCCCGGCGCGGAGCCCGTCGACACGCTCGTTGACCGCCGAAAGCGCGCTGAGGATCAGCACCGGCGTCGAAACATCCGCCTCGCGCAGCTGCCCCAGCAGCGAAAGCCCGTCGATCTCTGGAAGCATCCGATCGAGCACGATCACGTCGAAATCGCCGTCAATCGCCATCTTGAGGCCGGTCGTGCCGGTGGAGGCGCCATCGACGCGAAATCCATGGTCCGACAGCGCCGACCCGATTTCGGCCGCCACGCGGTTGTCGTCCTCGATGATCAGCACGCGTGCCATGCGACGCCCTTTGCCACGGTCGGGCCCATTACGAACGATCATAGTAATGCAGCCGACTAACGAAACCATGTGCCGAAATGCCTGTTTGCGACGTACTGCGTACTCATTCGGCCTTGGCCTCCCGGTCCGACGCCACGGCGGCGACGGGCCTAGTGAAGGCAACCGGCTTCGCAAGTGCGACTTTTCCGCCATCCTCGAGGTCGGCTGGCGGTCCGAGGATCACCGTGTCGCCTTCGGCTAGGCCCGAGCGTAGTTCGAGGCTCGTGCCGAGATCGCGGGCGATGCTCACCGGTTCGAGCTTGACGGTATCGTTGGGGCCGACGACCGCGACCCGCGTACCCTTGTCGTCGAAGATCAGCGCTTCCGAGGGGATGACGATGCTCGGATGCGTTCTCGGCACCGCGAGTGTCACCATCACGTAAAGGCCCGGACGCAGCACGCTATCCGCATTGTTCACGTCGACCTCGGTGGCGAGCGTTCTCGTCGTCGAGCGCAGTGCGATCGACGAGCGGGAAACCTTGGCCGAGAAGGTCTTGTCGGGCATCTGGGGCACCGACACCGTGGCCGGGACGCCATCATGGATATCGACGGCGACGCGCTGAGGAACCTGCACAGAAACGCGAAGGACGGAGTCACTCTCGATCGAGAACATCGGCACGCCCGATCCGGAATCCGCATGGACGAGATCACCGATATCGACCTTGCGGTCGGTGATGATTCCATCGAAGGGCGCCGTGACCTTCTCGAAGCCCGCGAGCGCCGAGAGGCGATCGACCGTCGCCTGCTGCGCATTGAGGTTGGCCTCGGCCACGTTCACCCGGGCCTCGGAGGCGCTGAGCGTCGCTTGCGCGCTCAACACCTTGGCCTTGGCCGTGTCCGCGTTCTGCTTTGAGGCCCAGCCCTGCCCGGCGAGCGTCGCGGTGCGGCTGTCGGTCACGGTGGCGAGGTTCAGGGCGGCTTTCGCCTGGTCGACATTCGCCTTGGCCTCGACGAGCTGCGCCTTCATCTGCCCGATCTGCGCCTCGGCCTGGCGAAGCTGTTCGTCGAGATCGGGCGAGTCGATCCGGACGAGCAGGTCGCCCTTCTTCACGCGCGAACCGATATCGACCTTGCGCTCGGCGATGTAGCCGGTCGCGCGGGCGAAGACGTCTGCCTTGCTGAAGGCCTCGGTCTGGCCCGGCAGGGTCAGTCGCATCGGCTTGTCGTCATCGCTCGCGGATACGGTCCGGACCTCGGGCACGAACTCGATCGTCTCGACCTGCGTGACTTCGGCGGCCTGGACCTGCGCGAAATGATGCCAGCCGCCGAGGGCGATCAGGCCGCCGATTCCGAGGATCATCACGGCGAAGGGGAGCACGCGCGGCGCGGGTTCGACTTGCGCCGCAGAGGCCGGCTCGAAAGCCAGCGGATCGCGCGCCTCGAGCTGCGTCGCCGGCCGTGGTTCGGCGGCCATGTCGGATGACGGACCGGGCTCGTCTCTCATGCGTAATCCTCGAGCGGCTTGACGGCGTTGCGGCGGAGCAGGGTGTAAAGGAAGGGGACGAAGATCAGAGTCGAGCAGGTGCCCATCGCGATGCCGCCGAGCACCGCCCGCGCGAGGGCGGCGTTCTGCTCAGAGCCTTCGCCGGAGCCGATCGCCATCGGGATCAGACCGAGGAACATCGCCGAGGCTGTCATCAGCACCGGACGCAGGCGGGTCTGGCCGGCGAGCAGGGCCGCCTCGATCGCCGAGCAACCACTTGCCTCGCGATGCTCCTTGGCGAAGGTGACGAGCAGGATTGAGTTCGCGGAGGCAACCCCGACCGACATGATCGCGCCGAACAAGGCGGGGATCGAGAAGGTGGTCCCCGTGATGAAAAGGCTCATCACGATGCCGCAGAAGGCGAGCGGCAACGCTGCGAGCACGACGAAGGGGTCGCCCCAGGTCTGGTAGTTGAGGACGAGCAGCAGGTAGACCGCGACGAGAGCGATGCCGAGCCCGATCTCGAGTCGCGAGAACGCGCTCTCCATGCTTTCGATCTGGCCTCGAATGCGGATCTTGTCGGGTGCCTGGAGGCCGCCCTGTTCCGTCTCGACGATCCGCTCGACGGCGTTGCGCACCGAGCCGAGGTCGGAATCCTGCACGCTCGCCAGCACGTCGTAGGTCGGCTGCGTGTTGACGTGGCTGACGACGGCCTGTTCGGGCCGGCGGTCCAGCGAGGCGACGCTCGACAAGAGGATCGGGATGCCGGGCACGCCCGAACCGGTCTCATGCACCGCGAGCGGCGTGTTCATCAGGTCGGTCATGGTCGCGTTGCGGTATTCCGGCGTCTGCACCCAGAGCTGATAGGGGGTGCCGGATTTCGGATCGGCCCAGAAATTCGGGCTGACCTGGAAGGAGCCGGACAGCGAGACGTTGAGGTTCTGCGCAATCGTCTGCTCGGAAAGTCCCATCTCCGAGGCGAGGCGGCGGTCGACGTTCACGTAGAATTGCGGTGCGTCGACGATCTGGTGGAGGTGCACGTCGACCGCGCCGCGCACCTGCGCGATCTGCCGGACGAGATCCTTGGCAACCGCGAGATCCTTGGCGCCATGGCGGCCGGAAACCTGCACGTCGATCTGCGCGATCGTGCCGAAATTCAGGATCTGCGTGATGATGTCGGATGGCTGGAAGTAGAAAGTGACATCAGGAAAATCCTCGCGAAGTATCTTTCTAAGCCTCTTCTCGTAGATCGAGATCGGCTTGTGCTCACCTTTAAGATTGATCAGCATCTGGCCGTCGTTGTAGGCGACGAAGGATGCATCGAGAAAGGCGAAGTTGTAGTTCGAGGCCGGTAGGCCGATATTGTCGAGGATCAGGCCGAGTTCATCCTTCGGCACGGTCCGGCGGACCACGTCTTCGACCTGCGCGAAGATCTTCTCGGTGGTCTCGATCCGCATGCCCGGCCGCGTGCGGATGTGGAGCGTCATCTGGCTCGACTCGATCTGCGGGAAGTAGTCCTGCCCGACGAAGGGAAAGAGCGCGCCGGTCACGACGAAGACTGCAAGCACGACGCCGAGCGTCGCGACCCGGTGGCCGATCACTGCACACAGCAGGCCCACGTAACCACGATGAAATTTCGCGAAGGCGTGCTCGAAAGCGGCCCGGAAGGCGAGGGCGCCTCTGAAGAACGGGCGCAAAGGCAGGACGAGGAGGCGCAGGAGCCCCGCAGCACTTCGGGTGAGCATCGAGCGGCGTTCGGCGGGCTCGAATGTCGCCGGACCCGTGCCGTGGGCTGACCCGTGGTGCTGCGCGTATTCCCTGGCGACGAATACGTCGATCAGGATCGGCACCAGCGTCAGCGACAACACGTAGGAAGCGAGCATCGCGAACACGACGGCTTCGGCTTGCGGGGTGAACAGGTATTTCGGCGCGTCGGTCAGGAAGAACACCGCCACGAAGGCGGCGCAGATCGCGAGCGTCGAGATCAAGGCCGGCTTGGCGATTCCGGAGACGCCGAGCACCACGGATTTGCGGAAGGGCTGCCCTTCCTCGAACATCCGGTAGGTGTTCTCGATCGCGACGGTGGCGTGGTCGACGAGGATGCCGACCGAGAGCGCGAGGCCACCGAGCGTCATGATGTTGATGGTCTCACCCATCGCGGTCATCACGCTGAGCGAGGTCAGCAGCGCCAGCGGGATCGTGATCAGCACGACGAGTGTCGAGCGCCACGAACCGAGGAAGAGCAGGATGGTCAGCCCGGTCAGTCCGGCCGCGATCACCGCCTCGCGCACCACGTCCTGGATCGCGTCCGACACGAAGACCGACTGATCGAACAGGGGCGTGATCTTCATGCCGTCCGGCGCGGCGGCGCGGATGTCCGGCAGTGCCGCCTTGACCGCGTTCACTACCGCGAGCGTAGAGGCTGAGCCGTTCTTGAGGATCTGAAGCAGAACCGAATGGTGCCCGTCGGCGCGCACGATGTTGAGCTGCGGGGGCGCCCCGTCGCGCACGTGCGCCACATCGCGCAAGAGCACCGGCTGTCCGTCGACCACCTTCACGGGCACGCGGTTGAGCTGGTCGACGAGTTCGGGGCTGGCGTTGAGACGCACCGCGTATTGCTGCTCGCCGATCTTGGCGAGCCCCGAGGGTACTGCGAGGTTCTGTTTCAGCACCGCGTTGGTGACGTCGAGCGGCGTCATCCCGACGGCGCGCAGGGCGGCAAGATCGAGATCGACCATGACCTGGCGCGGCGCGCCGCCATAGGGCGAGGGCAGGGTCGAGCCCGGAACTTCGGCGAGGCGCTGGCGGGTCCGGTATTGCGCGTAGTCGAAGACCTTGGTCAGCGTCTGCTTCGTCGAAGACAGAGCAAGCTGGATCACTGGCACGGAGGAAGCCGAGAAGCGCATGATGACCGGGGGCTGTACGCCGGGGGGCATGCGCGATCGCACCGCGTTCATCGCAGAATCGACCTGGGTGATGGCGAGATCGATGCTGACGCTGGGATCGAAATAGACCCGCTCGGTGACCGTGCCCTGGATCGACGTCGAGTCGATGCGCTTGATGTTGTTGACGTTCGAGGAGAGCGAGAACTCGCTGTAATTCGTGATGCGCTGGACGATGTCGGTCGTGTCGAGACCGTTATAGGTCCAGACCACCACCACGACCGGGATATCGACGGCGGGCAGTACATCCTTCGGCGCAACGACGATCGCGCCTGCTCCGGCCAGGAGCATGAGGATCGCCAGAACGAAGAAGCTGTTCCGGAATTTCAGGGCGAAGCGAACGGCACCCATCGCACGAAACGGTTCGAGGTCAGCGGGGAATCGGGGGCAACGCCCCGAAGGCGGAGGATGCGAGCGCGGACAGCTTCGAGGTCTGCCGCACTGCGACAATTCCAGATTTAAGCTGGGCGCCGTCCGCGGCCGAATGAATTCGGCTTAAGATTTGAAATCCGGTTTTACTTTCTGTGTCGAACCGCGATTTTCGATTCCGGTGCCGGGGTTAGCCTATTGATCTAATTCAAGAAAATCTGGTTACGGCGCCCCTCCATTTTCCGAATTTAAAAGCGATTTTGAAAGCAAAAGATTGCTCAAGAACATAAATCGCAATTCATTTGAACTCGCCGAAAACTCAGATCATTTTGATCGTATTCAGTCGGATTGATCTGCAAAGACAATCCGATTGCACAAATCGAAAATACCAACAGTAACATCAGGAGATTGCTGGCTATGTCGCGGATCGCTCAATCCACCCTTCTCGGTTTCGCTCTGTTCGGAGCGATTGGTGCATTCTCGATTTCCGCGGAGGCGCAGCCGTTGCACCATGTGCTCCATCACGCCTACGGCGCTTATGTGAACCCTGGTTTTGCCGAGCCGGTCGACTACCAGCCCTCCCGTCGGGCCTGGATCGGTGGTGCGCGCGATGACGACAGCGGAAATGCCAAGAATCCGGCCCTGCCCTGGTACGCCCGCGGCCGCGGCCAGGAGACCGGCGGTCCGGCGCGTATGCTGATCGGCCAATAGCGATCCCTGGATTGGGCTGAGCTTTGCTCGTCGAGCGAGGCGCGTGCCCTCGGTATCCCGGCTGCCGGAACAGGACGCTCGAGTTTCTCGAGCGTCCTGACGCGTCGGCGCACCACTCATCGTCCGGCAGCCGAGCGCCCCAGCCGGAATAAATTTTCGCGCAAGCGATCTAACAATCCAGGAACATGTGATGTGCACACGAACAGTCGCCGTAGCGGCCGCCCTTCTGCTTGTCTCGATACCCGGCGTGCGTGCCGAAAGCCGTATTCCGGCTGGGGGCGCCTTCATGAACAGCTATTCTTCCGACCCTTATTACGATCCGCGATCGGTCTATTCCCAGACCCATTCGCAGGGTGATGTCGGCGGCGAGGTCATGCTCGCCGAACCGCCCGGCTATCCCCCGGCCTGTTCGATTTTCGATGCCGGCTGCGCTGCGCGCCGCGGCGCCCTGTTGCGGCGCATGCGGCACGGCGGACGCTGATGGAGAGCAGCTTTCGAGAACGCAGGCAGGATCTATTGGAATATTTCAGATTCTGAAAGATATTTCAAAGAGTAAAACTTAATTTAAACAATAGTCATCAAAATTTCACGGCAAACTCTGCAATAAATAGGCGTCTTTCCGTTCGATGGAAGACGTCAACATCAAGAACAGGGGTTGGGGCTGTGATCAATCGTTTTATGAGGCAAAAGGCATGCGCTGCGACGGCATTGGCCGTTGCCGCTGTCACCGCTTCCATTGACCCCGCCGCGGCAAGCGACGAGGCCGGGACCGAGGCCCGCCTCGCCGTGCTTCAGAAGCAGATCGTAGCCATGCAGCGCGAATTGCAGGCGCTGAAGCGGCGTCCAGTCACGCGCGTCGTGGAAATGCGCGGGACCGGAGGCCCGAGCGATCGCCTGGCGCACAGATCTGCGATGATCCAGGGCGTGCCTGGTGCCAACGCGCATGCGCCTGCCTTCGTTGAGGCTGAGACGATCTGCGAGGGTCCGGCGATGCCGCTCGGGCATGTCTGCTTCACGCCGGGCGGCTTCCTGGAATTGGCGGGCTTCTATCGCACGCCGAACGAGGGCGCGGACATCGCCAGCAATTTCGGCGGCATCCCCTTCGGGAATTCGATGCAGGCACACGAAGGCGAGTTCCGCTTCAGCGCCCGTCAGAGCCGTCTGTCCGGCCTTGTCACGGCGATGATCGACCCGAGCCTCAAGGTCTCTGCCTATGCGGAGATGGACTTTCTCGGCGCCGGCGTAACCTCGAACAGCCGTGAATCCAACAGCTACGTGCCGCGCGTCCGGCAGCTCTGGGCCGCCTTCGACGACAAGGATCTCGGCCTGCATGTCCTTGCGGGACAGGCTTTCTCGCTGATGACGACGAACCTGTCGGGCATCACGCAGCTCAAGGAGCAGACCCCGCTCACGATCGACGCACAATACGTTCCGGGCTTCAA
>JBGAFL010000068.1:0-25532 GCA_044227265.1 Methylobacterium sp. | reverse complement strand
AAGCGACTGTTCGGGTTCGATGGAACGGCAGGCGAGGATCCGCGCTCTCCCACGGGCTTGGTGTCCCTCAGGGCGATCGGTCTCACGCCTGCCACCGCATCCCGATCCTTACCAGATGACGGCACATCCAAGTTACAAGGAGAAACGCAGCCGATTTGACCGTTTCCTGGAGATCCCGATGAGCACCATCGACGCGCTGATGCGCTCCGTTCCCGTCATCCCCGTCCTGGTGATCGAGGATGTCGCCGATGCCGCGCCGATCGCGCAGGCTCTGGTCGGCGGTGGGCTGGTCGCGCTCGAGGTCACCCTGCGAACCAAAGCCGCGCTCGAAGTGATCCGGGAGATGAGCACGATTCCCGGCGCGGTGGTCGGGGCTGGCACCGTGCTGAACCCGAAGGATCTCGATGCTGCGTTGGGCGCCGGTGCCACCTATATCGTCAGTCCCGGCCTGACAGCCCCGCTTGCCGAGGCCGCGATCAAAAGCGGCGTACCCTTCCTGCCGGGCGTCGCCAATTCTGGCGACATCATGCGCGGGCTCGATCTCGGGCTCGAGCGCTTCAAGTTCTTCCCGGCCGAGGCTTCGGGCGGCCTGAAGGCGCTGAAATCGCAGGCGGCGGTGTTCGGCAATGTCCGCTTCTGTCCGACTGGCGGCATCACCGAGGCGACCGCTCCGGACTGGCTGGCACACCCCTCCGTGCTCTGCGTCGGCGGCAGCTGGGTGGTCCCGGCCGGCAAGCCGGACCCGGTCGCGATCCGCAAGGCGGCCATCGCGGCTTCGGCCCTGCGCAAGGCAGCCTGAACAGAACGGTCGCGCGACCTATTTCCCGATGCAGAAGCCGGCAAACAACCGGTCGAGCATTTCCTCGACACCGACATGGCCGCCGATCTCCCCGAGCGCGCGAACGGCGAGCCGCAGATCTTCCGCGATGAGTTCGGGCGCATTTGCATGGCCTTCGGCGACACGGGCGAGGTGATCGCAGGCACGCTCAAGAGCCGCGCGGTGGCGCTCGCGGGTGACGAGCGCCGCCTCGCCGCCGAGCGCGGATTCCGCGGCTTCACGGATGGCGTCGAACAGGGCATCGAGTCCGTCACCGGTCACAGCGGAGATGGCGAGCCCATCGCACCGTTCGAGCAAAGCAGGCTGCAGATCCGCCTTGGTTCGAACCCGCAGGGTCTTCGCGGCGGAGGCAAAGAACGGCTCGGGCCTATCGACGGGCGAGAGCTGAAGCACGAGATCGGCATCGGCAATGCGGCGACGCGTCCGGGCGATGCCTTCCGCCTCGATCGCCTCGCTCGTCTCGCGCAAGCCCGCCGTATCGACCAGCACCACCGGCAGGCCGCCCAGATCGCAATGCACCTCGATCGCGTCGCGCGTCGTGCCGGGAATCTCGGAGACGATCGCGGCGTCGCGGCCGGACAGTGCATTCAGCAAGGTGGATTTGCCCGCATTCGGGGGACCGGCGAGCACCACGACGAAGCCCTCGCGCAGACGCTCGCCGCGCCGTCCGTCGCCGAGCGTCGCGCGAATGTCGCGCAGGAGCGCGTCGGCTCGGCTCGTGCGGGCCGCATCGAGCGCCTCGTCGTCGACATCGCCCTCGTCGGAGAAATCGAGCGCCGCTTCCGCCGAGGCGAGCAGATCGAGGGCCAGCTCACGCCAGGCAGCGACCCGCCGGCCGAGCGCGCCATCGAGCTGCCGCAAGGCCTGCCGGCGCTGCGCCTCGGTCTCCGCATCGACGAGATCGGCGATGCCTTCGGCCTCAGTCAGATCGAGGCGTCCATTGAGAAAGGCGCGGCGGGTGAAATCGCCGGGTCGGGCAGGAGCGCAGCCTGGAATGCGCGCCAATGCGTTCAGGACGGCGCGGCGCACGGCGAGCCCGCCATGCAGCTGCAGCTCCGCCATGTCCTCCCCCGTGAAGCTCTGCGGTCCGGGCAGGAAGGCGACGAGGGCCTGATCCAGTGTCTCGCCGCTCGCGGGGTCATGGATCGCGCGCAAGGACAGCCGGCGCGGCGCGGGCAGGGTAGGGCAGAGGGTTTCGAGTATCGTGCGACTGGCCGGTCCACTGATCCGGATCACCGCGACGGCCGCACGGCCGAAGCCGCTGGCGGGGGCAAAGATTGTGGCTTGAGCGGTCATCGCTGCTGACTGAGATGCCGGCAAAGCTGCATGCCATCAATCATGTCGTCGGCCCGACAATCAGGTGAGCGCAGCAAGCGCGGATGCGATGTCGCGCGGGGCAAGTATGCGGCTACCAACCGGCACTGCATCCTTGTCGAGGTCGCGCAGAAGAACCACGACTTGCCAGGCTGATCTGCCGGTTCGGGCAGCCTCAACGGGGTCAGAGTAACGCAGGTGTGTCATACAAAGGCTCGCCATCGCGGACAGCCGATTGCCGTCAGGCGTCTCGACTACGACACTCGTGCCGCTGCAGGCGTTCCACTCCCCCTGTCTGAGGGGAAATGAAGGCACCAGAATCAGACCGCGCCCTGTGATCTGGAAGCGGTCTTCCACCACGAGGATCTCGACCAGAGTCGTGTCGTCTTCCATGCGTCGCAAGCGTGTTGCTCCGGCGCTGCAAGCCTATCGTCATTGCGAGCGAAGCGAAGCAATCCAGGGACCCGTCGAGTTCCACGAAGGAGGCTGGATTGCTTCGCTTCGCTCGCAATGACGGCGGTGGCGAAGGTCAGGTATTCATCGAGTCGAAGAAGTCGCCGTTGCTCTTCGTGGCGCGCAGCTTGTCGAGCAGGAACTCGATCGCGTCGGTGACGCCCATCGGGTTGAGGATGCGGCGCAGGACGTAGGTCTTCTTGAGCGAATCCGGCGGCACCAGCAGCTCTTCCTTGCGGGTACCGGAGCGGGTGATGTCGATCGCCGGGAAGATGCGCTTGTCCGAGACCTTGCGGTCCAGGATGATTTCCGAGTTGCCGGTGCCCTTGAACTCCTCGAAGATCACCTCGTCCATGCGCGAGCCGGTATCGATCAGCGCGGTGGCAATGATGGAAAGCGAGCCGCCCTCTTCGATGTTGCGTGCCGCGCCGAAGAAGCGCTTCGGGCGCTGCAGGGCATTGGCGTCGACACCGCCGGTCAGCACCTTGCCGGAGCTCGGCACCACGGTGTTGTAGGCACGGCCCAACCGCGTGATCGAATCCAGCAGGATGACGACGTCGCGGCCATGCTCGACCAGGCGCTTGGCCTTCTCGATCACCATCTCGGCGACCTGGACGTGGCGGGTGGCCGGCTCGTCGAAGGTCGAGGCGATGACCTCGCCCTTCACCGAGCGGATCATGTCGGTGACTTCCTCCGGCCGCTCGTCGATGAGCAGCACGATCAGGTAGCATTCCGGGTGGTTGATGGTGATCGACTGCGCGATGTTCTGCATCAGCACGGTCTTGCCGGTGCGCGGCGGCGCGACGATCAGCGCGCGCTGGCCTTTGCCGATCGGCGCGACGATGTCGATGATGCGCGGCGAGAAGTCTTTCTTGGTGGGGTTGTCCAGTTCGAGCTTGAAGCGCTTGGTCGGAAACAGCGGCGTCAGGTTGTCGAAATGGACCTTGTGCTTGATCTTCTCGGGGTTCTCGAAATTGATCGTGTTGACCTTGAGAAGCGCGAAATAGCGCTCGCCATCCTTGGGACCGCGGATCGGACCCTCGACAGTGTCGCCGGTGCGCAGGCCGAAGCGGCGGATCTGGGTCGGCGAGATGTAGATGTCGTCGGGGCCGGCGAGATAGTTCGAATCGGAAGAGCGCAGGAAGCCGAAGCCATCCTGCAGCACCTCGACGGTGCCGGCGCCGATGATCTCGACCTCCTTGGCAGCGAGCTGCTTCAGGATCGCGAACATCAGCTCCTGCTTGCGCATGGTCGAGGCGTTCTCAACCTCGACTTCTTCGGCGAATTCGATGAGTTCTGTCGGGCTTTTCGACTTGAGGTCCTGGAGCTTGACCTCGCGCACGGTGTCGAGATCGGCTGCGGCAAGCGGCGTCTCGAGGGCAGGTTCGACGGGGGCGAGTGCGTCGTTCTGTGACGTCATGGGGGAGTTGGAACCGGAGGGCAGAGAGGAAGGAGGTGGGGGCCGAGCCGGGCGTGAGAGAGGCCTCACGGGGCGGTACGGATTCGCAAGGAGCGAGGTGGCCCGCGCATCGTCTTGTCAGAGCCGGAAAGGGCCCGTTGGATGCGACGTGGCTACAATCGGAGAGAGCGGCTCATTACCGCGTTTCATGATCCGGCTCAAGTGCCTGCGAAATCGTCGCAGATCCTCGGTCGAAGCTCGATACCGCGTGGAATTGGTAAAGTGCCGGGTCCTCGACGAGGCCACGCTCATCATGCGACGCTGAGCGGTGCGAGAATTCGCGGCCTCTTATTGGCTGCGATGCCGCCGATTTTCTATTTGAATGAAGGGACTTGACCGGGCCTTCAACGAGCCTGGAGCCGAGGGGCTCCGCTCATGGCGAGCCTCTCGAAGTATCGGCATACAATATTCACTGCCGATTGTTTTCGAGCATTTGGGTGCCCGTGAATTCGAATTCAAGCGCCCTTACGCCGCCTCCCGTATTCCTGCGCAGGCCCGCCGCACAGCCGCTTCGGCGGCCTCCGCGCCGGGCGATCCCATGAACAGCTCCTGCAGGCGCGCTCCACTCTGCGGCGCATAGGCCTCGCGTGGCAGCGAAGGCACCGCTCCGTCGTGGTAGGAGGCGAACTTCTCGCGGAAGGCCTCGTAATCGAGCGGGCGAACCTCACAGATCAGGTCGATGCGGCAGGGGCGGACCATGGCCGGATCGAGCGCGTCGATATGGTTCGTGGTGATAATGGTGATGAGGCCGTGCGGGGTGGTTGCGGGCCGCCGAGAAAACGCGTCGGACCGGAAGAACGCTATGCTTGAATGGTTGTTTGATTTTCTCAAGCAAGCTTTCAAAACGATTATATTTGCATTAATCTGCGGATTTTTATTTGTCGCTCTATTTGCATTTCTATTTATATTTATGCTTGATTATATTTCTAAGTCAGATTCAGGTTGCACATGTATTCCTGGCCCATTTACTTGTACAAGCTATTGCGCAAGTGACAAATAATAACATGGCACATAGCTATGCCGCTTCTCTCCGTCGCCCACAGACCCTGCGCAATGCCTCCTCCGCAGCTTCGGCATCGGCAGAACTCATGAAGATCTCCTGAAGGCGCGCTCCAGTCTGCGGCGCATAGGCCTCGCGTGGCAGCGAAGGCACCGCTCCGTCGTGGTAGGAGGCGAACATCTCGAGGAAGGCCTCGTAATCGAGCGGGCGAACCTCGCAGATCAGGTCGATGCGGCAGGGGCGGACCATGGCCGGATCGAGCGCGTCGATATGGTTCGTGGTGATGATCGTGATGAGGCCGTGCGGGGTGGCGAGCCCGTCGAGCGTGTTGAGCACGCTGTGCAGGAGTGCTTTCGGCTCCTTGGCGGCAGCGGAAGCGCCGCTTCCCGCGGCGAGACTTGCCACGACGTCGCCCGGCTCGCGCTTGAGCGCGCCTAACGTGTCGATATCCTCGATCGCCAGGATGCCGTTCTGGAAGCGGCCGATATCCGGGCCGACCTTGAGCAGCGAATCGATGCAGTAGAGGTCGCGGTTGAAATGGCTGGCGATCGCCTGGATCAGGCTCGATTTGCCCGTGCCCGGCGATCCGTGCAGCAGGATGACGAGCTTGTAGTTCAGTCCGCGCCGCGCATACCATTCCTCGTTGGCGAGGAACCAGCGCACCTTGTCGAGAAGGGTCGCCTTCATGCCGGCATTGGCGAAGACGGTCTCGATCGGCCGCTTCCTACGCGGGATCGCCTGCCAGGAAGAGCCGTTGCGATGATGGATGTCGATCGTCCGTCGATCCTGGCTGCCATCGTCGAGCGCCTCCTGCAGGAAGCAGCCGACCACGGCGCGGTCGCGTGTCAGGAAGGTGAGCTTGAGCACCTCGACGAGGGTGAAAGCCTTGGAATTCTCGTCGACGCGCAGGTTGTACCAGACCCAGACGCCGTTCCAGCGGGCTATGCCGGAGCCGTAGCCGATCGTCAGGGCATTGTCCTCGGTGACGTTGTAGCTGCGACCCCAGGCGTGCAGCCGATGCTTGGCGACATGCAGCGTCAGCCGCTCGATCGCGGTGCCGTTCGAGCGCGCGGTCAGGGTCGAGAAGGCCTGATTGCCGGCGAAATTCTTCAGGATCTCGAACAGGCTGCGCGCCTGGAAGGCGGCAAAGGCGACGAGCGTCGTGCCGATGCCGGCGATGAGCAACTGGTTGGTCGAGAGCGCGGCGAGTTGGGCGGCGAGATCGGGCATGGCCGGACCTTGTTCGTCACGGCGGTCCGGCCGGCGGGCTGTCACGGGTCTCGCATGGACAGCCGCCGGATATGGGGTGGGGGACGACGCCGTGCCAGTCCAGATATCGGGCCGGGTATCGGGCGCTTACGGTCCGGGTAGCCACGCGTCAGTGTAGCCCGCGAGCTTGTAGGCGACGAGCCCGACCCATTCCTTGGTGGCGAGATCGACGTCGACCAAGCCGTCCGAGGCATAGCTGTGCAGGCGCATCGCGTCGTGCAAACCGCCGGTGCGATAATCGACTGGATAGGCGGTGACCTCGAACCCGGCCTTGCGGAAACAGCCGATCGCGCGCGGCATGTGCCAGGCCGAAGTGACGAGGAGCCAGCGCTCGCCGGGCTTCGGCTTCAGCAATTCGGCCGCATAGAGCGCGTTCTCGTGCGTGTCGCGGGAGCGGTCCTCCAGGATCAGCCGGTCGCGCGGCAGGCCGAGCATCTCGGCATGGCGGCTCACCGCCTCCGCTTCCGCGATGCCGCCATCGTAGAATCCGCCGCCACCCCCGACGAAGACCGGGCGCGCTTGAGGATAGCGCCGGGCGAGATCGGCGAGCGCGATCACCCGTTCGCCGGCCTCCTTGATGCTGAACTGGCCGCGCTCGAGCGTGATGCCGGTCTCGATGCCGCCTCCGAGCGCGATGATGCCGGTGATGGGCGCGCCATCCTCTGCGAAGGCGGGAAAACGCTGCTCCAGCGGCAGCATCAGCCAGGCTTGAGCCGGCGACAGCGCGACGAAAAGCAGGGTCCCTGCGCCGCCGACTGCGAGCCATTTCCCGATCCCGCGTCCTGCATCGGTGAAGCTCAGAAGGCCGCCGACCAGCGCAACCAGGATCAGCAGGTTCGACGGGGTGATCAGGAAGAAGATCACCTTCGAGAGAGGAAAGAACATCGCGTTTCCGGCGTTCGGATTGCGATGCAAGCGCTAGCATGGCGCGCAGGTGCCGGCACCCCGGTCAGTGCGGGCAGATTCGTCCCGGTAGGCCGAGCCTGGTTCGGCTCCCGATCAAGTCCCGAACCAGGCCAGCACGGCCCGGCGCAGCGGATTGGCGGGTTCGGACAGGAGGCGCAACGCCATCGCGCAGGCGATCAGGACGAGGAGCGGCCGGATCAGCCGCGCTCCGAGCCGCATCGCCAGGGCCGAGCCGATCTGTGCTCCGAGAAACGCGCCGAACGCCATCACGACACCGATCGGCCAGGCGATCGCTCCCTGCGTCGCGAACAGGCCGAGGCTGCACAGGTTGCTCGCGGCATTGGCGAGCTTGGTATGGGCGGTTGCCCGCACCACGCCGAGCCCGAGCAGGCTGACGAAGCCGATCATGTAGAAGGAGCCGGCACCCGGCCCGAACACCCCGTCATAAAAGCCGACGGCGGGCGCCAGCGTCACTGCGAATAGCGCCGGGCTGATGCGGGAGGCCGCATCCTCGTTGCGGATACGGCGTGCGGTGGCGAAATACAGAGCGATCGTCACGAGCAGGATCGGCACCAGCGCATCGAGCAGGCCGCGCGGCAGCAGGCTGACGCAGAGCGCACCGGCGATCGAGGCCGCGCCTGCGGCGACGGCCGCCGGAACGGCCTCGTTCCAGCGGATCAGGCCGCGCCGGGCGAAGGCAACGGTCGCCGAGACCGAGCCGGCGCTGCCCTGGAGCTTGTTCGTGGCGATAGCCGAGACGGGATCGAGCCCTGCGAGCAGCAGGGCGGGCAGCGTCATGAGCCCGCCCCCGCCGGCGATGGCGTCGCACGCCCCGGCAACGAGCGCGACCCCGAACAGGCCGGCAAGCAGACCGGCATCGATCTCGGCAATCACGCTTCGTCCGTCTCGCTGCGAGCCGCGTTCAGCGTGGATTGCGGTATTGCACGTCGCGGTCGCTGGGCGCCCGTTTCTCCTAACCGGTCCGCGACGTTCGGCAAGAGCCAGCGAAGCCTTGTGCAGGTGAGGACTGACCCAGCCAGCCTCGGGAGAGCGTCGGCCCGAAAAGGGGGAAACGGATTTGGGAAAAAGCCGATGCGATAGGCGCCGTCAGGCCCGCTTGCGGCGCCTGCGAGGCAGAAGCGCAACGGGTGCCACGGATCGTTCGGCGAGGCATTCGGCAAAGGCCGAGGGCTCGAGCGCCCGGCCGAAGCGAAAACCCTGGCCATAACGGCAGCCCATCGCGAGAAGCGAGGCCTGCTGATCCGCAGTCTCGATCCCCTCGGCGACCACGCTGAGCGAAAGGCCGCGGCCGATATCGAGCATCCCGCGTACGATCGCGGCATCCTGCGCGTCGGTCATCAGGTCCCGCACGAAGCCACGATCGATCTTCAGCTTGGTCAGCGGAAAGGCCTTGAGCATCGAAAGGGAGGCGTATCCCGTTCCGAAATCGTCGAAGGCGATTCCGACCCCACGGGCCTGCAGGCGCTGCAGAGGGCCCATGACGCTCTCGTCACGCCGCAGCGCGATCAGTTCCGTCACTTCGATCTCGAGCGCGTCGGGCGGCAAGCCATACCGGGCGAGCGTCTCGAGCACTATCGTGTCGAGCGCGCCGCCGCGCAACTGCGCCGCGAACAGGTTCACGGCGATGCGGATCGGCGGCAGCCCGGCGGCGCGCCATTCCGCGTTCTGGCGGCAGGCCTCGTCGATCGTCCACCAGCCGACGGACAGGGCCAGGATGCTGGCATCGATCGCCGATAGGAAAACATCGGGCGTGACGAGCCCGTGCTCGGGATGCTGCCAGCGGATCAGCGCCTCGGCTCCGCAAACCAGCCCGGATTCGAGATCGACCTGCGGCTGATAATGCAGAACGAGTTCGCGCCGCTCCAGCGCGAGCAGCAAGGCGTCCTGCAGGGCGCGGCGCGTGGCGGCAACGCTGCGCATCGAGATGTCGAACAGGCGGAAGCTGCCACTTTCCTCGCTCTTTGCCTGATAGAGGGCGAGATCGGCGCAGGCCACCACCTCTTCGGCGTCCGCTCCGTCGTTGGGCGCGAATGCCGCGCCAACCATCGCACCGAGATGGAACAGGTGGTCGCCGACCGCGAGCGGCTCGGCGATGGTCGAGATCAAATTTTGCGCGCAGATTCGGGCAGTGATCGGATTGGCCTGATTGTGCAGGAGGATCGCGAGTTCGTCGTCGCCCGTTCGAGCAAGAAGCGCATCCGCATCGAGCCGCGCCCTGAGCCGGACCACGAGCAATTCGAGGAGGGCGTCACCGACGGCATGGCCGAGCGTGTCGTTGACGGCGTGCAGACCATCGATCGCCAGGGCGAGCACAGTAGCGACGTTGCCCTGCGCGATCACGACCGCCAGATCGTCGATGAAGTGATTTCGGTTCGGCAGGCCGGTACGGGGATCGTGATGGGCGAGGCGCAGCAGGCGCGTATCCCGACCGCGGCGCTCTGAAATGTCGCGCATCATGGCGCCGATGCGCATGGTGCCATCGATGCGCCAGTGCGAAAGCGTCAATTCGATCGGAACTTCGCTGCCGTCACGCCGCATCGCCGTGACCTCGACAGTCTTGCCGGTCAGCCGCGGCACGCCTCCGGCGACGAGCGCCTGCATGCCGGCCGAATGCGGGCCGTGAAAGCGCGCGGGAATGATCGCGCGCACGTCGAGGCCGATCAGACCGCCGGCCTCATAACCGAACAGCGCCTCGCAGGCCGAATTGGCGTAGGTGATCTCGCCAGCGGAATCGGCGGTCAGAATCGCCGCCTGGATCGTACCGACGAACGCATACACGTCCTCGCGGCTGAGGCGGCCGTGCGATCCGGTAGTCGTGACCGCGCCGGCGCCGCCAATGCCGTCGTCCTCCCGACCCAAGCCGATTTCGGCGGAGGCGGACGCCCTGGCCGTCATGGCCGTCATGGCCGGAAATTGTACGACGTCGTCTGACATGGGCCGACGGGGTCCAGGGAGACACAGGGTTCATGAACGAAAGTCCACCGATACGACTTCGAATTCCTTAAGATTTGAATCCGTCTGCGAATAGAAATCGATCTGTCGAATGCTGCCGGATCGGGGGGGGGTGCAATAGTGATTGCACGAAACGACGCATTGCACGCAATCACTGCGATTTTCTGCAATCAAAGTACCTGCTCTGGCCAATTGGCGAGCGCCGAAACGCCAACCGATTCGACCTCGAGACGCGTCAGTTGCGAACGATCACTCGCGTGCCGATCCGGACCCGGTCGTAGAGATCGACGACGTCCTTGTTCGTCATGCGAATACAACCGGAGGATACCGCGGCGCCCATGGTTTCCGGCTCGTTCGAGCCGTGGATGCGGTAGAGCGATGACCCGAGATACATCGCCCGCGCGCCAAGCGGATTGTCCTGTCCGCCGGCCATGTAGCGCGGCAGATCGGGCCGGCGCGCCAGCATCTGGGCGGGCGGGCGCCAATCCGGCCATTCCTTCTTCATCGTGACGGTCTTGGTGCCGGACCAGGAAAAGCCCTCGCGGCCGACGCCGACACCGTAACGGATCGCCTCACCGCCAGGGAGAACGAAATAGAGACGGCGCTCGCGTGTCGAGACCACGACCGTGCCCGGCTTCTCCGCGCCGGCATAGGGTACGGTCTCGCTTGGAATCGCCTGTGTCTTGAAGACGTTGATGAAATCGGCAAGCGGTCCGCTATCGAGGGGATTGGCGCAGGCCGGCGACAGGATGCCGAGCCCGAACACGAGCGTGAGGGCCGATTGCGCGAAAGTGCGGCGAAGCGACATGCCGATCTGATCTCCTCCAAATGCGCGCTGTCATGGCCGTTCCGGCCGCTCAGGCGCGATCAGGGTCAAGTGCGAGTGCATTCGATTGGCGGGGGCGATGCGGCGGGAAGGAGGCGTGGACGTGGGATCGCGGCAACACCGGTCCGAAACTTGCTTGGGTATTTCTTCCCGTGCACCGCAGGGTGAAAAGATCGATAGTGCGAACAAATCGTGAAGAGTCGCGTTTGCGCACCTGTCTCAAGCCGGCTCGCCAAACAGTTCCCTGCCGCAGAGACAATTTTGATGGACGGATTGTCGCAGGACGATTGTGTCCGGGCCGCTTTGTGCCCATGATGGAGCCCCGTGACTCTTTCAGACCGCCCCTCATCGAACGGGCGAGCCCTTCGCTCGCTCCTGGCGCTTTTCGTCGGAATCGTGGCCCTCGGCCTGTTCGCGATGAACACGCCCGCCATGGCCCTTACTTCCGGCCTTCGGATGGTGAGCCTTGGGGTGGTGAGCCTTGGGGTGGAGCGCGCGGATTACGCACAGAGCATTCCGCTTTCGAGCCTGCGCAGCGAGACGGAGGCCGCAACGCCAGTTGCGAGCGCCGAGGGCATCGTCGCGGATGCGGACGAGCTTTCGGAGGAAGGCCGGAGGCTGCGCCCCGTGGTCGTGCCACCTGTGCGCGCGTTCGAAGCCAGTCGTGTCCTGTTGAAGGCCGACGATCGCGATGGGCGTCTCGGCCCGCTTTTGCCCGACCGTCCGCCGCGCACCTGACGCAACCCTCGCGGGTTTCCGGGTCCGCCGTTGGGCGGCTCGATGCGAGACAGCGCGAGAGCGCAAGCCCGGTGGATCGGAGCCCGTCGCGGGATTGCCAAGATTATCGTTCAGGCTCCTGCATCGCTGTCGATCCGGCCATGTCGCATGTGGCTGCTACATCGCTTGGATGCATCGGTCCCGCTCTCTCGGGGGCCCTCTGATCGGGTATCGTCCCCGATGCTCTACACGGCCTCGTCGATACGCTTGCGCTTGATGACTGCCAGCGATCGGAAGCCACCGACCGTCGGATCCGAGGGGCTATCGCCCTTTCGTTGAGCGTGTTTCGCAGGAGCGTAACCATCGTGACGTCGTCCCGCTTGAAGTCCCGTCCGGCCCGCAGGATCCGTTGGAGCTGGCCGACGACTCTGGCCGCCAGCCTCGCCCTCGTCGCGGTCTCGGCCTGCAACGAGCAGCAGATCTCGGCGCCTGTGCCGGCCCCGCCGCCGGAGGTGAGCGTCATCAAGGTGAAGGCGCAACCGATCCCCTATCTGCGCGACCTGCCGGGCCGGGTCGCACCGATGCGGATTGCCGAGGTGCGCTCGCGCGTCTCCGGCCTCGTGGTCAAGCGGCTGTTCGAGCAGGGCAGTGCCGTCAAGGAAGGCGATATCCTCTACAAGATCGATCCGGCGCCCTATCAGGTCGAGCTTGCCAGCGCCGAGGCGGCGCTCGCCAAGACCGAAGCTGCGCTGGTTCTCGCAGGCCAGCAGGCCGACCGCCTGGAGACGCTGCTCGCGCGGAACACCGCGAGCCAGGCGCAATTCGACACCGCCTTCGCCACGAAGAAACAGGCCGAGGCGGAAGTCGCCGGCGCCAAGGCGACACGCGACCGGGCAAAGCTCAATCTATCCTGGACCGACGTGCGCGCGCCGATCTCCGGCCGCATCGGCCGCGCCCTCTTGACCGAGGGCACCCTGATCGAGACCGGCGCGACGGGCGTGCTCGCCACCGTTCAGCAGCTTGATCCGATCTATGTCGACATCACCCAGTCGGTCGGCGAACTGAACAAGCTGCGCCGCGACATCGCCAGCGGCGAAATCTCGAAGCTCGCGCAGGATCACGCCAACGTCCATCTCATCATGGATGACGGCGCGCTTTATCCCTCCGCCGGGCGGCTTCTCTTCTCGGACGTCACGGCTGATCCGAGTACCGGCCAGGTGACGCTACGCGTCTTGATGCCGAACCCGCACGACGAATTGTTCCCAGGCATGTATGTGCGCGCCCGGATCAAGCAGGGCATCGACGCTGATGCCATTGCCGTGCCGCAACAGGCGATTCAGCGCACCAATGACGGCAAGCCGGAGGTCTGGTTGGTCAAGGCGGACAATAAGGTCATGCTGCAGCCGGTGGAGGTCGGGCCGGTCGTCGATGGCAACTGGATCATCCAGCAGGGATTGCAGCCCGGCCAGAAGGTTGTCGTCGAGGGCTTCCAGAAGATCTCCCCCGGCATGGAGGTCAAATGCGCCCTCTTGAACCCCGATGGGCCGACCGAGACCAAGCCGCATGACGCCGATGCCGCAGATAAGGATTCGGCCTCTGCGGATGCCGAATCCGTAACCTCGTCCGTCTCGCAGGCTCGCTGAGGCGGCACTCCTCATGGCTCGTTTCTTCATCGACCGCCCGGTCTTCGCCTGGGTCGTCGCCCTGTTCATCATGCTGGGCGGCGCGCTCACCATCCCGCAGCTTCCGATCGCGCAATATCCGATCATCGCGCCGCCCGCGATCGCGCTGAACACTCAATATCCGGGTGCCTCGGTCGAGAACCTCTATACGGGCACGACGCGCCTCATCGAGGACGAGCTCAACGGCGCGGCCAACATCCTCAGCTTCGAATCCGCCAGCGATTCCTTCGGCGTCATCGAGATCACCGCGAACTTCCTGCCCGGCACCGATCCCGGCTATGCCGGCGTCGAGGTGCAGAACAGGCTCAAGCGCGTCGAGGCCCGCCTGCCGGCGGAAGTGCGCCAGCAGGGCATCCTGGTCGAGGAGGCCTCCGCCGCGACCCTCAACATCATCACGCTGGTCTCGACCGACGGGAAGACCGACGAAGTCGGGCTCGGCGACTTCCTGATCCGCAATGTGATCAACGAGATCCGCCGCATTCCGGGCGTCGGCCGCGCCACGCTCTATTCGACCGAGCGAGCGCTCCGGATCTGGATCGACCCGGATAAGCTGCGCGGCCTCTCGCTCAATGCCGCCGACGTCACCAAGGCGATCCAGAACCAGAACGTCCAGATCGCTTCGGGCGCGGTCGGCGCCCAGCCGAGTCCGGAGCAGCACAAGGTCAATTATCCGATCATCGTCAAAGGTCAGATGACGCAGCCCGAGGCGTTCGGCGCCGTGGTTCTGCGCGCCAATCCCGACGGCTCGAATGTGCGCCTGCGCGACGTCGCCCGGATCGAGCTCGGCGGCGACGATTACAAGTTCTCGACGCGCCTGAACGGCGGCGAGGCGGCCGGCATCTCGGTGACGTTGGCGCCGGACGGCAACGCGCTCGAGACGGCCCACGCCATCCGCGCCAAGATGGAGGAATTGTCCCAGTTTTTCCCCGACACGGTGAAATGGGACATCCCTTACGACATCACCCCGGCGGTCCAGGCCTCGATCAAGAAGGTCATGATGACCCTGCTCGAGGCGGTGGTGCTGGTCTTCGTGGTGATGTTCCTGTTCCTGCAGAACATCCGCTACACGCTCATTCCGACCATCGTCGTGCCGATCGCGCTGCTCGGCACCTGCATGGTGATGTTTCTCGCCGGCTTCTCGGTGAACGTGCTGACCATGTTCGGCATGGTGCTCGCCATCGGCATTCTCGTCGACGACGCCATCGTCGTGGTCGAGAATGTCGAGCGCATCATGAACGAGGAGGGGCTGCCGCCGAAGGAGGCGACCGCCAAGGCGATGAGCCAGATCACCGGCGCGATCATCGGCATCACGCTGGTCCTCATCGCCGTGTTCATCCCGATGGCCTTCTTCCCCGGCTCGGTCGGCATCATCTACCGGCAATTCTCGATCGCGATGGTGACCTCGATCGCCTTCTCGGCCCTGCTTGCCTTGACCCTGACGCCGGCCCTCTGCGCGACCATGCTCAAGCCGATCGCGAAGGGCCACGGCCATGCCAAGGGCGGCTTCTTCGGCTGGTTCAACCGCCTCGTCGACCGCGAGACCGCCCGCTACAGCCGCGGCGTCGGCTGGTGCATCAGGAAGTCGGCGAGGGTCATGGCGATCTACCTCGTGCTGGTCGTCGGTATGGCCTACGCTTTCCTGCGCCTGCCCGAGGGCTTCCTGCCGGTGGAGGACCAGGGCTTCTTCACCGTCGACATCCAGACCCCGCCAGGCTCGTCCTTCAACCGCACGCTCGCCGCGGTGAAGAAGGTCGAGGAGCACCTGATGGCTCAGCCGGGCGTTGCCACGGTGACGATCATCAACGGCTATTCGTTCTCCGGTCAGGGCCAGATGACGAGCCAGGCCTTCGTCACGCTCAAGGATTGGTCGGAGCGCGATTCGGCCAATTCCGCTTCAGCACTGGTCGAGGGCACCAACAAGGCGCTCGCCGACTACAAGGATGCGGTGATCCAGGCGCTGGATCCGCCACCGATCGACAATCTCGGCAACGCTTCAGGCTTCTCCTTCCGCCTCCAGGACCGCGCTCAGAAGGGCTATTCGGCCCTGATGGCGGCTCAGGAGCAGCTGCTCTCGCTCGCCAAGAAGAGCCCGGTGCTCACAGGCGTCTATGTCGAGGGCCTGCCGCCGGCACCGGAAGCCGAACTCGTGATCGACCGCGAGAAGGCCGCAGCCCTCGGCGTCAATTTCGAGGACATCAACGACACGATCCAGGTCAATCTCGGCTCGGTCTACGTCAACGACTTCCCCAATCGCGGCAAGATGCAGCGCGTGATCGTGCAATCAGACGATCTCCAGCGCCTGCATGCGGCCGATCTCCTCAACTACTCGGTCAAGAATTCCCAAGGCACCATGGTGCCGCTCTCCTCGATCGCCGAGCTCAAATGGGGCGTGGGACCGGCTCAGATCATCGGCTTCAACGGCTACCAGTCGGTCCGCTTCACCGGCGAGCCGGCCGCGGGCTACACCACCGGCGATGCCATCGCCGAGATGGAAAACCTGATGAAGCAACTGCCCAAGGGCTTCGGCTATGCCTGGACCGGCCAGTCGCAGCAGGAGAAGGAGGCGGGATCACAGGCGAGCCTGCTGCTCGCGCTCTCGGTGCTGATCGTGTTCCTGTGCCTTGCCGCGCTCTACGAGAGCTGGTCGATCCCCTTCTCGGTGCTGCTCGTCATCCCGCTCGGCGTCATCGGGTCGGTTGCGGCAGTCTATCTGCGCGGCATGCCGAACGACGTCTATTTCAAGATCGGCCTGATCACGATCATCGGCCTCTCGGCCAAGAACGCGATCCTGATCGTGGAATTCGCCAAGGATCTCTGGCGCCCCGGCGTCTCGATCGTCGAGGCGTCGATCACCGCGGCGCGCTTGCGCTTCCGCCCCATCGTGATGACTTCGCTCGCCTTCATCTTCGGCGTGGTCCCGCTCGCCATCGCCACGGGCGCCGCCTCGAAGAGCCAGCAGGCGATCGGCACCGGCGTGATGGGCGGCATGATCACGGCGACCGTGCTGGCGGTGTTCTTCGTGCCGGTCTTCTTCGTGGTGGTGATGCGGATCTTCCAGCGACAACGCGTCGCGGAAGGCGAGGAGAGCCACGACGGGCCGGGCATCGAGGATCACAAGCCGTCGCCTCCGATCCCGGCGGAATGAGCCCTCGAACGGATTCCGGTCTGTGATCGTGAGGGAGACGGGCGAGCCAGGCCACGGCTTCCCTTCGAGACCGGCTGCCGGACGTATCAAAATTCAACTATCGGTCGATTTGTCCTCCCGCGACGGTGGTGGACGTGCCGTTGGGGTCGGACCATTGGAGTCAGCGCAGCAGAAAAAGCCGGCTATCGCGGGATGAGATTGACTCCGCGAACGTGCTGCCATTGCGACAAAAAAACGCTTCCGTTCCGACCATTTCCGGCCCTTGCCACGAAACCGCGTTGCTGCCAGCATGTTTGATTAAGAATAGCTCGCAAGAGGAATCGCGCCATGACGGTCCAGGTCTCGAGGCGTGGTCTGCTCAAGGGGATCGGCGCGGGTCTCGCAGGCGGTTCCCTCGGTGCACTGGGCTTCGGCGCGCTCGAGCCGGCGATGGCGGCGGCGGTACGGCCTTTCAAGCTCGCCCAGATGCGCGAGACGCGGAACACCTGCCCCTATTGCTCGGTCTCCTGCGGCATCATCCTCTACAGTCTCGGCGACCGCTCGAAGAACGCCGTCTCGGCCGTGATGCATGTCGAGGGCGATCCCGACCATCCGGTCAATCGCGGCACGCTCTGCCCGAAGGGCTCGGCCCTGCTCGACTTCATCAAATCCGAGACCCGCACGAAATACCCGCTGCATCGCGCGCCGGGCGCCTCCGAGTTCAAGCGCGTCTCCTGGGATTTCGCGCTCGAGCGGATCGCGACGCTTCTCAAGGAGGATCGCGACAAGAACTTCGTGACCAAGAACGGCGACCTCACGGTCAATCGATGGACCACCACCGCCTTCCTCGGCGCCTCGGCCACCACCAACGAGACCGCCTGGGTCACCTACAAAGTGATCCGAAGTATGGGGGCACTGGCCTTCGATAATCAGGCCAGGGTTTGACACGGACCATCGGTCGCCAGTTTGGCGCCCTCCTTCGGCCGCGGTGCGATGACCAACCTCTGGACGGACATCAAGCACGCGGATGTGGTCATCGTGATGGGCGGCAATGCCGCCGAGGCTCACCCCTGCGGCTTCAAGTGGGTGGTCGAGGCCAAGGCGCATAACAACGCCAAGCTCATCGTCGTCGACCCGCGCTTCACCCGCACCGCCTCGGTCTCGGATCTCTATTGCCCGATCCGTCCGGGCACCGACATCGCCTTCCTTTCGGGCGTTGCCAAGTATCTGATCGACAACGGCAAAATCCAGGAGCGCTACGTCAAGGCCTATTCGAACGCAGCCTTCGTTGTGAAGGAGGGCTACACGTTCGAAGACGGGCTGTTCTCGGGCTACGACGAGAGCAAGCGCGGCTACGACATGGCGTCCTGGACCTACGAGATGGGCGAGGATGGCTTTGCCGTGGTCGACGAGACCATGCAGCACCCGCGCTGCGTGATGCAGCTCCTCAGGAAGCATATCGAGCCCTATACGCCCGAGATGGTCGAGCGGATCTGCGGTTCGCCCAAGGAGACCTTCCTCAAGGTCTGCGAGCTGATCGCCACCTGCTCGTCTCCGGAGCGGACGATGACCTCGCTCTACGCGCTCGGCTGGACCCAGCATTCCAAGGGCTCGCAGAACATCCGCTCGATGATCATCGTGCAGACCCTGCTCGGCAATATCGGCATGCTGGGCGGCGGCATGAATGCCTTGCGTGGCCACTCCAACATCCAGGGGCTGACCGATATCGGGCTGATGTCGAACCTCCTCCCGGGCTATCTCAACATCCCGACCGAGAAGGACCTGGATTACACCAACTACTTGTCGAAGCGGCAGTTCAAGCCGATGCGCCCCGGCCAGATGAGCTACTGGCAGAACTACAATAAGTTCTTCGTCTCCTTCATGAAGGTGATGTGGGGCGACAAGGCGCAAAAAGAGAACGACTGGGCGTTCGACTACCTGCCCAAGCTCGATGTGCCGAACTACGATGTCTTGCGCGTCGTCGAGCTCGCCAAGCAGGGCAAGATGAACGGCTACGTCATCCAGGGCTTCAACCCGCTGATGACCTTCCCGAACCGTGCCAAGATGACGGAGGCCTTCTCCAAGCTGAAATTCGTCGTGGTGATGGACCCGCTCCAGACCGAGACGGCCCGGTTCTGGGAAAACCACGGCGAATACAACGACGTCGATTCCTCAAAGATCCAGACGGAGGTGTTCGAGCTGCCGACCACGCTCTTCGCGGAGGATGAAGGCTCGCTCTCGAATTCCAGCCGCTGGCTGCAATGGCACTGGCCGGCCCAGGATGCGCCGGGCGAATGCCGCCAGGACATCGAGATCATGGCCGAGCTCCATCTGAAGGTGAAGGAACTCTACAGGAGGGATGGCGGCGCCTTCCCGGATCCGATCGTCAACCTGAGCTGGACCTACGCGATCCCCGAGGCACCGACGGCGATCGAACTCGCCAAGGAGCTCAACGGCTACACGTTGTCGCCGATCAAGGACGCGGCCGGCAACGAGATCGCCGCCGGCAAGCAGCTCGACGGGTTCGCCCAGATCAAGGATGACGGCTCGACCGCCTGTGCCTGCTGGATCTACTCGGGCTGCTACACCGAGAAGGGCAACACCATGGCCCGCCGGGACAATACCGATCCCGGCAACAAGGGCATCGCGCCGAACTGGGCCTTCGCCTGGCCGGCCAACCGCCGCGTCCTCTACAACCGCGCCTCCTGCGACCCGGAAGGAAAACCCTGGTCGGAGAAGAAGAAGCTGATCGAGTGGAACGGCAAGCAATGGGTCGGGTTCGACGTGCCCGATTACGGCCTGACCGTTCCACCCGACAAGAACATGGGCCCGTTCATCCTCACCGAGGAGGGCGTCGCCCGGCTTTGGACGCGCGCGCTGATGCGGGATGGGCCGTTCCCGACCCATTACGAGCCGTTCGAGTCACCGGTCGCCAACGTCGTCTACCCGAAGATGAAGGCCGCCCCGGCCGCCCGCATCTTCAAGGGGGATCTTGCCGATCTCGGCACCACCGCTGAGTTTCCCTACGCGGCGACGAGCTACCGGCTCACCGAGCATTTCCACCAATGGACCAAGCATTCGCGCATCAACGCGATCCTGCAGCCGGAAATGTTCGTCGAGATCTCGGAGCAACTCGCCAAGGAGAAGGGCATCACGGGCGGCGGTTGGGTCCGCGTCTGGTCGAAGCGCGGCTCGATGAAGGCCAAGGCGGTCGTCACCAAGCGCATCAAGCCGCTGATCTGCGACGGCAAGCCCGTCCATGTCGTCGGCATGCCGCAGCATTGGGGCTTCATCGGCCAGACCAAGAAGGGCTGGCACCCGAACTCGCTCACCCCGGTCGTGGGCGATGCGAATACCGAAACGCCGGAATTCAAGGCTTGGCTCGTCAATATTGAGCCGACTACGCCTCCGCGCGATCGCGATTCTGTGGCGTGAGGGAGGGCTGAGCCATGGCAGACTACACCTCCCTCGACCTCCGCCAGTCTTCGGCATCCACGGGGAGTCCGCCGGACATCCGCCGCCGGGAGGAGGTCGCGAAGCTCATCGATGTCTCGAAATGCATCGGCTGCAAGGCTTGCCAATCGGCCTGCGAGGAATGGAACGACCTGCGCGACGACGTCGGCATCAATGTCGGCGTGTACGACAATCCGCTCGACCTCACGCCCAAATCCTGGACCGTGATGCGGTTCGCCGAATACGAGAACCCGGAGACAAACCACCTCGAATGGCTGATCCGCAAGGACGGCTGCATGCATTGCACCGATCCCGGCTGCCTCAAGGCATGTCCCTCGCCCGGCGCGATCGTGCAGTATTCCAACGGCATCGTCGACTTCATCGAGGAGAATTGCATCGGCTGCGGCTATTGCGTGAAGGGCTGCCCCTTCAACATTCCGCGGATCAGCCAGACCGACCACAAAGCCTACAAATGCACGCTCTGCTCGGACCGGGTCGCGGTCGGCCAGGCGCCCGCCTGCGCCAAGGCCTGCCCGACCGGCTCGATCATGTTCGGCACCAAGGAGGCGATGATCGAGCAGGCGCACGAGCGGGTCGTTGATCTGAAGTCGCGCGGCTTCGACAAGGCGGGGCTCTATGATCCGCCCGGCGTCGGCGGAACCCATGTGATGTACGTGCTGCATCATGCCGACAAGCCGTCGCTCTATCACGGCCTGCCGGACGATCCGAAGATTTCGCCGCTCGTCGCCTTCTGGAAGGGCGGCGCCAAGGTGTTCGGCCTCGCGACGATGGGTTTTGCGGCGCTTGCCGGCTTCTTCCACTACGTCACGGCTGGCCCGAACGAGGTCTCGGCCGAGGAAGAGGAAGAGGCGATCGACCTGGAGGAGACGGCACAGCGGCGGAACGGCGAGGGGGCGCGGCCGGGCGCTTAGTAAGCAGGCGCCGTCATTCCGGGGCTGCGAAGCAGAACCCGGAACCCACCTACGATGCGACGTGAAGGGGTGGATGGCGCCACATAATAGGTTCCGGGTTCTCGCCTACGGGCGAGCCCCCGAATGGCGGGTGTGCGGACGAGAAACGACTCGGTTCAGTTTGGACGGAGGGAGTGATGATGGTGCGGCCCGATCTCAGGCTCGACGACTCTCAGGCCCCGCCCATACGGGAGATCAAGGCTGAGACGCCGGAGATCCTGCTCGTCAAGCGCTATACGGGCATCCAGCGGGTCAACCATTGGATCACCGCGATCCTGTTCACGCTGCTGGCGCTTTCCGGCCTGGCAATGTTCACGCCCTTCCTGTTCGCGCTGACCGGCCTGTTCGGCGGTGGCCAGGCGACCCGGATCATCCACCCCTGGTTCGGCGTCTTCCTGATGGCGAGCTTCGCGATCCTGTTCCTGCGCTTCTGGCGGCTCAACATCCCCAACCGCGACGATGTCGAATGGACCAGCAAGATCGGCGACGTCGTCACCAACCGCGAGGATCGGCTGCCCGAACTCGGCAAGTACAATGCCGGCCAGAAGCTGGTCTTCTGGGGGCAGACCTTCTTCATCCTGGTGATGTTCATCACCGGCATCGCGATCTGGGACCAGTATTTCTACGCCTTGACCACGATCGAGACGAAGCGCTGGGCGGTGCTGGCGCATTCGCTGGCCGCCGTGCTGGCGATCGCGCTGATCGTCGTCCATATCTATGCCGGCATCTGGGTGCGCGGCACGGGGCGGGCGATGGTGCGCGGCAATGTCACCGGCGGCTGGGCTTATCGCCATCACCGCAAATGGCTGCGCTCGCTCGCCGGAACCCTTCGCCGCCCGGCCGACAAACGCGGACATTGAACTCTTGGCAAGGTTCTTCAAGCACGCGCCTTTCGGCGCGAAGGCGCCTGATCCGGCGCCGGCCGAGGGGAAGACGCCATTCTCGCAGGTCAAGCCCGATCCGGATCGCATCGGCATTTCCGGCGCGGTGCCGTTCGTCAGGCTGCCTGACCCGAAGAGCCTCTTTGCGCGACGTGCCGAACGGCTGCGCCTCCTCGCACCCGGCCATCCGCTCCAGGGCTATCTCGAATTGCTCGCACGGCTGGCCGAGGCGCAAGCGCAGATCCAGGCCGAATTCGCCGCGATCGGAGTAAGGCCGGACCCTCCCGCGCCCGAGACTATCGCCTTGCGTCTTGAGAACGGCATGCCGCCGCTCGCCCGCGATCTCGTCACCGGCGATCCCGTCTTTGCCGGGATGCTGACGCGCCTCCTCGAATGCGTCGATCTCGACGGCGCGCCGGAGGCCGCTCGGACCGCCTGCGGTGCTCTTCGCACGGCATCGGAGGCCGATCGGCTCGATCTCGCCTTGCAGATCTTCGAGGGCGCTTTTCCGGTCGAGCGCATGGCCGAATGCGTCTTCGTCGCGGCGGCGCTGCAAGTCTATCTTGCCGAACAGGCCGGAAGTCTCGATGCGGCCGCGCTTCAGCCCGTCGCCGACGGAGTCTGCCCGGCTTGCGGGGGCGCACCGACCGCGAGCATCATCGTGAGCTGGACCCCGGCCGACAAGGCCCGCTATCTGTCCTGCTCGGCTTGCAGCACCTTGTGGAACCATGTCCGCATCCGCTGCACCGCCTGCGGCTCGGGAGAGGATGTGAGCTATCTCGGGCTCGACGAAGTCTCGAAGGATGTCCAGGTCGAGACCTGCGGCCATTGCCGGGCCTACCTGAAGCATCTGCACCAGCACCGCGATCCCGGCCTCGATCCGATTGCCGACGATGTCGCCTCCTATGGTCTCGACCTGAAGGTTGCCGAGGAGGACTTTCGACGCGCCGGGCTGAACCTGTTGTTCGTGACGTGAAGGCCAGCCCGCTGCCGTCATTGCGAGGCGAAGCCGAAGCAATCCAGTGCCACAGCGCCGTATGTGGCGCGGCACTGGATTGCTTCGCTATCGTTCGCAACGACGGAGGATATGCCGGGAACGGCAGATGACCTCGCTCCTCGTCGGCGTGATCGGGCATGTCGACCACGGCAAGACGGCGCTCGTGCGGGCGCTGACCGGCACCGATACCGACCGCCTCAAGGAAGAGAAGGCGCGGGGCGTCTCGATCGTGCCGGGCTTCGCGCTGCTGAAGGCGGATGGCGGCGAGATCGACCTCGTCGACCTGCCCGGCCACGAGCGCTTCGTGCGCGCGATGATCTCGGGCGCGACCGGCATGCGCGCGGTTCTGCTCGCGGTCGATGCGCATGAGGGCATCAAGCCGCAGACGATCGAGCATCTCGAGATCGCACGAGCCATCGGCGTGCGGCGTGGCGTGGTCGCGCTCACCAAGTGCGATCTCGTCGATGCGGCAGCGATCGCCGCCCGCCGGAGTGAGCTTTCCGCAATTCTCGCACGTGCCGGAATCGCCGAAGCGCAGATCGTGCCGACCTCGGTCGTCTCGGGCGAGGGCATCGCGGATTTGAAAGCGGCGCTCGCAATCGTGCTGCGCGAGGCACGGCCGCCGAGCGACGACGGCTTTCCCTACCTGCCGATCGATCGCGTCTTCGCGCGGCCCGGCTTCGGGGCGGTCGTCACCGGCACGCTGCGGCGGGGTCCGCTATCCGTCGGAGACCGGATCGAGGTGATGCCGGATGGGCTGGTCGCGACCGTGCGCGGCCTGCAGATCCATGGCCGGCCGGTCGAGACAGCCGAGCCCGGCCGCCGCACTGCTGTCGCCTTGCGCGGCATCGAACGCGCCGAGCTGCATCGCGGCCAGGCGCTCGCCGGCTCAGGTGTGCTCGGGCGCGGCCGCTGGATCGATGTGAGCCTGAGCGCCGTCGCGAGCGCGCCGGCGCCGCTTGCGAGCGGCACGACCTGCCGGTTCCTGTTCGGCACGACCGAAGTGCCGGCCCGACTGAGGCTGCTCGACCGCGACGCGCTCGACTCCGGACAGACCGCGCTCGCCCAGCTCAGGACGGAAGAGGATATCGCGGTTCCCGCGCGCGAACCTTTCATCCTGCGGCTCGATGCGCCGCCCTCGACCATTGCCGGCGGATTCGTGCTCGATCCGCTCTCGCGCCGGCGCAAGCGCCACGATGCGCGCGTTCGGGCCGATCTCGCAATCGCCGCTGCCGGCAGGCCCAAGGATACGCTGGAGGCACGGCTCGCGCGCGAGGGTGCGGCCGGGGTCCGTGTCGTCGATCTGGCGCGGCTCGTCGGCATCGCTCCGGAGCGGGTACGCCGGGCCCTGCGCGAGATGGGCGCGCACGAGATCGGCGAGATCGTCATCGGCGGGCCCGCCTTCGCCGATCTGCGGCAGCGGCTGCTGACCGCGCTCGCCCACCATCACCGTGACCATCCGATCGAACATGGAATCCCGCTCGACCGGCTCGCACGCCATTTGGCCCTCGCCGAGGCCAACGTCGCGGCGGCCCTGCGCGATCTCGTCGGCTCGCGGGAGGCGGTCCAGGCCGGCACTCTGTTCCGCAGGGCCGATTTCAACCCGGCCATGAACGAGACCGAGCAGGTCCGTGCGCTGGAGGCGGCGTTTCGCAAAGGTGGCTTGAGCCCGCCCGACGAGGCCGAGATCATCGGCCGCGACGTCCGCCGCCGCGAGGCGCTGAAATACCTCCTCGATTCCGGCGCCCTGATCCGCGCGCTCGACCGTGTCCAGAAGCGGACGATCCTGTTCCATCGCGACGCGATCGCGGCAGCGAAGGCGCGCCTTGCCGCGAGCTTCCCGAAAGCGCGAACTGTCGAGAGCGGCTTTCTCGCCAAGGAGGCCGGTGCCGCGCTCGGCATCTCACGAAAATTCTCGATCCCGCTGCTCGAGCATCTCGACGCGGTGCGCTTCACGCGCCGCATCGGCGACCGCCGGATCTTCGTGTCGAACGGATCGGAGTGACGCGGGGAGCCTTCAGGGCTTCACCAGCAGCACGTTCACGGCCTTGGCGATGACGTGGACCTCATCGCCTGGCTCCAGGCCGAGCGCGTCGAGCGAATCGAGCGTCATCACGGAGGTGACCGTGAATTCGGTACCGACGATCCGAGCCTCGACCTGGGCCATGACCGTGCCGCGCTTGATCGCGGTGACCGTGGCAGGGATGTCGTTGCGGGCGCCGTGCTTCATGGAATCATGCTCCGTGGGGGGCGGACGAGGCATCATCGCACGCATCGTCGCCTCGGTGTCGTCCAGGCAGGGGAATCGCATTCGAGGATCTTGAGTCGTGCGTTGCGACGGCATGCGGATTTCGTCCGAGCCTGATTTGATGTTCAGGGCTTTGGATGACCTCCCTCGGCTGCTCGCCGCGGCGGCTGATGTCCTTGATCGGGAACAATATTGTGGATGCGCCCGAACGGGGATCTCGCCGCTGAAAACGCTGCAGAGGCGCGTTGGCCGATCTGTGCCACTTGAGCAACAATGCGGCAATTCGGCCTCGCCGGCGATTGACGGTGCCTTTGCGTATGGCCTAGCTTGGCCGTGACGGTTCCCTTCGGGGATGAAAACGGGAATGCGGTGAGGGGCTTGCTCCAACTCCGCGGCTGCCCCCGCAACTGTGAGCGGAGAG
>JBGAFL010000110.1:0-3930 GCA_044227265.1 Methylobacterium sp. | reverse complement strand
TGCGGCGGCACCAACGGGCAGCCCTGTTCCGGCATTGGATCGCCGAACATCAACGAACTACCATTGATGTAGAGATGCAGATGGCAGGTCCGGCCCTGGTCGTCCGGCGGCAGCATGGCCGCGATCTCGGCGCCGAAGGCCCGCTCGTAGAACTCGGCTGCCTTCACAGCACCATCGACGAGCAGATAAGGGACGACCCCGCCTTTCACCGCGACGGGGGCATGGGATTCGATCTTGGGCATATCGTTCATGGGTCAGATCCTCGCGTGCAGGCCTCTCGAAGGGCCGTCCCTAGGACGAGCGGGCCGACCGGTTGCCGACTCCCGCGACAGATATTTTTCGAACGAGGACCAAACCGTGACCGAAGCCCCCAAATGCTGTTGAAGAACGTGATTCTCCGAAAGCCGGTAGGTGGCTTACGAATTGCTTAACGATTGGTTGAGCGGCGCCTGATTTCGGTCCTCGTGTCGCGACGCCGCGACCGCGCCGACTTCGGGGGGCCAGGACGATGTATATTGCCAATCAAGGTATGCTGAGCAGTCTTGCTTCGATTGCTTTCGTGTTTGCGTCGACGACGTTCGCCTTCAGCGAAGAAAACGGACTCAAGCTGCAGGCTCATACCGACAGTAAGACCGCCAGTTTTCAGGCTCAAAAGCAACCGATGACTGCCTATGAGAAGTCGGAAGAGATCCGGTTGCAGTCGGAGAATTTCTTTCGCCGAGTCAATGAACGCAGCAATTCAGCCATACGTTCGATCTGTTCCGGTTGCATGGCCGATTCCAGTGCGCACCGGGATGTCGGGCATCACGGGTTCAAGGTGAGACCCGCTTCTTATCGCGTGACGTCTGAGTGATCGAAGCCGAAAGCTCGGACCAGGCAACGAGTATTCCTGGCGAAGTTCGCGTCAAAGAGCCGCGGATTTGAGCAGCGTGTCTCAAAGCGCGGCAGCTTCGCCTTCGACCAGGATTTCGCGCTTGCCGGCATGGTTGGCAGGGCCGACGAGCCCCTCGTTCTCCATGCGCTCCATGATCGAGGCGGCCCGGTTGTAGCCAATCTGAAGGCGGCGCTGGATGTAGCTGGTGGAGGCCTTCTTGTCGCGTTCCTCCTTCTCGCGCACGGCCCATTTGAGGGCGATGACGCCCCCTTTCATGTCGGGAGCCTTGGCGGGTTGGGTAGCGGTCTAGGCGGTCATGGCAGGTTCCTCTCATGCGCCCATCGCGTGAACTGCCCTGAGGACGCGTGGCAAGTCTGCGTGCCGACATGGATGGTGCGATTTTTCTCGTTCGCACCCACTTCGACCTGGCCGACACGGCGATTGGCGCGCAACCCGTTGTGAAACCTTGCTCTATCCTGGTGGAGACTTGCGCAGTCAAAGCAGGCGACACGCCGCGCCAAGGGGAAGCGGGCAACGACGGACGGTGAGGTCGAACTGCTTAACGGATGTCGGGGTGAGCTGCTCGTTCACGACAACGGCAACACGCTCGCACTCTTAGGTGTCGCACGATGTCTGGGGAATCCGGATTCCACCGTCCCGCATCTTGCTCCTACCCCGGAGCGCCGAAGCGATGCCGAGGCACGGAGCGTCCGCGCCTCGGCAACAAGCGGGTGTCGTCAGCGTGAGCGTCCGGTACGCTCAGCGCTGGATCGCGCCGTGGACGACCTTGGAGGCGTGGCCGCCGGTGCCGGTGTGACGAGCAGAATGGCCGACGATATCTGCGGACATGCTGGTATAGCTGGTCGGCGCCGCGACGGATGGCGTCGGCGAGGACGATCCGGGCACGGTGAATTCGTGTCCCCAGGCCTGGAACGTCTCGGCCTGCGCAAAGTTCGGGGCGGCTACCATGCCGACACCGACGACGAGCGCGGACAATATGGAAGAAAGACGTGCAGTCATGATTTGACCTTTCCGCAAGCTGTACACTTGCAAATCTATGTATTCATGATGGTGATATGATCCGCGTGCCATCAATGGCGTGCGGAATTTGGCTTTGATCAACGTAGGACTTGATCTCTACGCTGAATTGGATTTCGCGGCTGGGCGTGGAGAGTTACGGCACGCAGCGATGCGGGTGTGTGCTATCGCACATCAGCCCCGCGGCCTCTGCCCCTGACCATTCGTCAGAAGCCTTGCTGTTCGGCCTCCACGAGGATCTCGCGCTTGCCGGCATGGTTGGCGGGGCCGACGAGCCCCTCGTTCTCCATGCGCTCCATGATCGAGGCGGCCCGGTTGTAGCCAATCTGAAGGCGGCGCTGGATGTAGCTGGTGGAGGCCTTCTTGTCGCGCAGAACCACTGCGACCGCCTGGTCGTAGAGGTCGCCGCCTTCAGCTCCGAAGGCGCCGGCATCGAAGACCGGACCGTCCTCGCCGCCTTGCGAGCCCGACGGCATCTCGCCTTCGTCCGCCGTGACCGCATCGAGATAGGCCGGCCTTCCCTGGCGCTTGAGATGGGAGACGACGCTCTCGACCTCCGAATCCGAGCAGAACGGGCCGTGGACGCGGGTGGTGCGCCCGCCGCCGGCCATGAACAGCATGTCGCCCTGGCCGAGCAACTGCTCGGCACCCATCTCGCCGAGGATCGTCCGGGAATCGATCTTGGAGGTGACCTGGAAGGAGATCCGGGTCGGGAAGTTCGCCTTGATCGTGCCGGTGATGACGTCGACCGAGGGGCGCTGCGTCGCCATGATCAGGTGGATGCCGGCCGCGCGCGCCATCTGGGCAAGACGCTGGATTGCGCCTTCGATGTCCTTGCCGGCGACCATCATCAGGTCGGCCATCTCGTCGACCACGATCACGATGTAGGGAAGCGGGTTGAGGTCCATGACCTCATCCTCGTAGACCGCCTCGCCGGTGGAGCGATCGAATCCGGTTTGGACCGTGCGGGTCAGAGTCTCGCCGCGCTCGCGGGCTTCGGAGAGCCGCGCATTGAAGCCGTCGATGTTGCGCACACCGACCTTGGCCATCTTCTTGTAGCGCTCTTCCATCTCGCGCACCGCCCATTTGAGGGCGATGACCGCCTTCTTGGGGTCGGTGACGACGGGCGAGAGCAGGTGCGGGATGCCGTCGTAGATCGACAGTTCCAGCATCTTCGGATCGACCATGATCAGCCGGCATTCCTCCGGCTTCAGCCGGTAGAGCAGGCTGAGGATCATGGTGTTGATGGCGACCGACTTGCCCGATCCGGTGGTGCCGGCGACGAGCAGATGCGGCATCCGGGCGAGATCGGCGATGATCGGTTCGCCGCCGATATTCTTGCCGAGGCACAAAGCAAGCTTCTGCTGCGTGCCGGCGAAATCCTGCGAGGCGAGGAGTTCGCGCAGGAAAACCGTCTCGCGCTTCAGGTTCGGCAATTCGATACCGATCGCGTTGCGTCCGGGCACGACGGCGACGCGAGCCGAGACCGCCGACATCGAGCGGGCGATATCGTCGGCGAGCGAGATCACCCGGCTCGACTTTGTGCCGGGTGCCGGCTCCAGCTCATAGAGGGTGACGACGGGGCCGGGCCGCACCGCGAGGATATCGCCGCGCACGCCGAAATCCTGGAGCGTCGCCTCCAGCATGGTCGCGTTCTGTTCGAGTTCGTCGCTCGAGATCTCGCTGCCCGGCGCGAGACCGCGCGGCAGCGCCAGGAGCTCGAGCGCGGGATGGCGGTACTCAGCCGGATCGCCCGGCTGGGCGGAGGCGCGCTGGCGCATCGGAGCGGGCGGCGGAGCCGGGGCGGCGACACGTATGCGCGGCGCCGGCATCTCGGTCTTTATCGGATCCTCTTCATCCAGATCGTCATCGGCCACAGGAACCGGTGCAACGCGGCGGACACCCGCGGCGGCCGGCTGCATCCGACGATCCGCCGCAGCGGGCGCTTGCGGGGCCTCGAAAACCGGCTCGCGCCGCGTTTCGATCCGCTGCCCGGCCGGCTCGCGCATATGCGCGGC
>JBGAFL010000067.1:0-27894 GCA_044227265.1 Methylobacterium sp. | reverse complement strand
GATCAGGGCCCGATCCTGCTGCATGTCGTGACCCAGAAGGGCAAGGGCTACGGCCCGGCCGAGGCGAGTGCCGACCGCTATCACGGCGTCGTCAAGTTCGACGTGCTGTCTGGCGTGCAGGTCAAGGCCAAGCCGAATGCCCCGGCCTATACGCGGGTCTTCGGCGAGAGCCTGATCAAGGCGGCCGATGCCGACGACAAGGTGGTGGCGATCACCGCGGCGATGCCGGGTGGCACCGGGATCGACCTGTTCGGCAAGGCGCACCCGGACAAGACCTTCGATGTCGGCATCGCCGAGCAGCATGCCGTGACCTTCGCCGGAGGCCTCGCCACCGAAGGTTACAAGCCGTTCGTCGCGATCTACTCGACCTTCCTGCAGCGGGCCTACGATCAGGTCGTGCACGACATCGCGCTGCAGAACCTGCCGGTGCGCTTCATGCTGGACCGGGCCGGTCTCGTCGGCGCGGACGGAGCGACCCATGCCGGCGCCTTCGATCTCGCCTATCTCTGCTGCCTGCCGAACATGGTGGTGATGGCAGCCTCGGACGAGGCCGAACTCGTGCACATGGTGGCGACCGCCCATGCCCATGATTCCGGCCCGATCGCCCTGCGCTATCCGCGCGGCGAGGGTGTCGGCGTCGAGATGCCCGAGACCGGCCTTCCGCTCGAGATCGGCAAGGGCCGCGTGATCCGCCGGCCGGAAGGCGCGCGCGTCGCGATCCTCTCGCTCGGCACCCGTCTCGCCGAGGCGCAGAAAGCCGCCGAGATTCTGGAGAAATCCGGCATTGCGGTCACGGTGGCCGACGCCCGCTTCGCCAAGCCGCTCGACGAGGCTTTGATCCTCGATCTCGCCTCGAGCCACGAGGTTCTGATCACGGTCGAGGAAGGCTCGACCGGCGGCTTCGGGGCGATGGTGCTGCACCTGCTCTCGGACAAGGGCGCGCTCGATTCCGGTCGCGTCCGGGTCCGCACCCTGACCCTGCCCGACCGCTACCAGGACCACGACAAGCCCGAGAAGATGTACGCCGATGCCGGCCTCGATGCCGACGGCATCGTCCAGGCCATCCAGAAGACGTTGCCCGAGCGGCAGGAAGGCCGGGCCGGACATCTGCGGCTCGCCTGAGACAAAAGCCGGTCTCGCCGATCGCCTGACGATTCGATAGACGAAGGCCGCCTTCCGACTCCGAACGGAGGCGAAGGCGCAGCCTCGTGAGCCCGCAACCGACATGACGGACCCGACCCAACCCGGCCCCATCGAACCGGGACCCGTGCTGATCACCGGCGCGAGCGGCTTTCTCGGCGCCGCCCTCGTCGACGTGTTCCGGCAGGCCGGCTTCCCGGTGCAGATCATCGTGCGCGCCTCCTCGCCGCGCACCAACCTGACCTGGCCCGATGTCGAGATCGCCGAGGCCGACATGCGCGACCGTGCAGCCGTCGCCAAGGCGATGGAAGGCCGGCGCTACCTCGTCCATGCCGCCGCGGATTACAGGCTCTGGGCTCCCAACCCGCAAGAGATCGTCGATACGAACCGCGACGGCACGCGCATCCTCATGGAGGAGGCACAGAAGGCCGGAGTGGAGCGGATCGTCTACACGTCGAGCGTCGCGACGATCCGGCCGCATACCGACGGCACCAAGGCCGACGAGACCCGCCCGCTGCCGCCCGATGATGCGATCGGCGCCTACAAGCGCAGCAAGGTCGTGGCCGAGCGCCTCGTCGAAGAGATGGTGGCACGCGACGGGCTGCCGGCCGTGATCGTCAACCCGTCGACTCCGATCGGCCCGCGCGACGTCAAGCCGACGCCGACCGGCCGCATCATTCTCGACGCCGCACAGGGCAAGCTGCCGGCCTTCGTCGACACCGGACTGAACTTCGTCCATGTCGACGACGTCGCGCAGGGCCACCTGCTGGCCCTGCGCAAAGGCCGGATCGGCGAGCGCTACATCCTGGGCGGCGAGGACGTGATGCTGGCGCAACTGCTCGCCGACATCGCGGGGCTGGTTGGCCGGAAAGCGCCGACGACCAAGCTGCCCTACGCTTTGGTCTATCCGATCGCCTTCGTTTCCGAGCAGGTCGCGCGCCTGACCGGCAAACCGCCGCTCGCCACGCTCGACGGTGTGCGCATGTCGAAATACCGGATGTTCTTCTCGGATGCGAAGGCCCGAGCCGAGCTCGGCTACACCAGTCGACCCTATCGCGACGCCGTGCGCGACGCGATCGGCTGGTTCCGCCAGGCCGGATACATGGCGTGAGATTCCTGGCGTGAGATCCCCGGCATGAACGCACTCCAGCAGAATGCGACCCAGACGCGCTCGGGCAAGGGCCACCGGGATGAGAATTTCCCGGTCGCCTCGCACCTGATCCACCCGCGCCATCGCGGAGCGATCCTCGCCTTCTACAATTTCGTGCGGGCGGGCGACGACATCGCCGACCATGCCGATCTGACGCCCGACCGTAAGATCGCTATGCTCGATAGCCTCGCCGATGCTCTGATCGACAAAGGGCCGCACGATCCGGAGGCTGAGCCCTTGAAACGCGAGCTTGCCGCGCGCGGCCTGCCGCCGACCCACGCGCTCGAATTGCTCGATGCTTTCCGCATGGATGCGCGCAAGAACCGCTATGCCGATTGGGGCGAGCTGATCCACTATTGCCGCTATTCGGCGATGCCAGTCGGGCGCTTCGTACTCGACGTCCATGGCGAGGATCCGGCCCGGGTCTGGCCAACCTCGGATGCGATCTGTGCCGCCCTGCAGGTGCTCAACCACCTCCAGGACTGCGGCAAGGATTTCCGCACTCTCGATCGCGTCTACATCCCCGAGGACGCGCTTCGGAAGCACGGGGCGGAAGTTGCGATGCTCGGCGCCGAGCGGGCCTCCCCCGAGTTGCTCGCGGTGATCCGCGAACTGGCGCAGAAGACGCTCGACCTGCTCGAGCAAGGTGCTCCCCTGCCCGGCCTGATCGACGATACCCGGCTCAGCCTGGAGATCGCCGCCATCCACCGCCTCGCCATCGTGCTGACGCGCGGATTGCTGACGCGCGATCCGCTGTCCGAAAAGGTCCATCACGGCAAGGCCGGTTTCGCGCTGACCGCGCTCGGCGGCATCGTTTCGACGTTGGTGCGCCGACCGTTCCGCCTTCGCACCTCCGGCAACGCCGCGGCGGGAGCCCATCGATGAACGCGCCGGCCACCGTGACGCCGAAGCAGGCAGAAGCCGCGCAGGCCCTGCCGGCTTCCGGCTCATCCTTCTACACGGCCATGCGCCTGCTGCCGAAGACGCAGCGCGAGGCGATGTTCGCCATCTACGCCTTCTGCCGGGCGGTCGACGACATCGCCGACGAGGGCGGCACGCTGCATTTCCGCACCGTCGAACTCGAACGCTGGCGGAACGACATTTTCGCGCTGTACGCGGGCAACCCACCGCGGCGGGTCTTGCCACTCGTCGAGCCGGTCCGACGCTACGGACTGAAGCGAGAGGATTTCCAGGCGGTCATAGACGGCATGGCGATGGACGCGGAAGGTGACATCGTCGCGCCGAGCGAAGAGGTGCTCGACCTCTATTGCGACCGCGTCGCCAGCGCCGTCGGGCGGCTCTCGGTGCGGGTCTTCGGCATGCCGGAAGCCGACGGCGTCCGCCTCGCCTGGCATCAGGGCCGCGCATTGCAGCTCACCAACATCCTGCGCGACATCGACGAGGATGCCGAACGCGGACGCCTCTATCTCCCGCGCGAAAAACTCGCCGATATCGGCCTGAATGATCCGACGCCGCAGAGCGCGCTGGCACATCCGCGCCTGGGAGAGGTCTGCACGGCGCTCGCAGCCGAGGCCGACGGGCATTACCGCGCGACCTGGGAGATCATCGGCCGCAACAAACGTTCGGCGACCAAGGCCGCCCGGCTGATGGCGGCCGCCTACCGGCTCTATCTCGATGCCCTGTTGAAACGCGGCTGGGCAAGCCCGCGCCTGCCGGTCAAGCCAGGCAAGCACAAGCTGATCGCTGTTCTCCTGCGGCACGGATTGCTGTGATGACAGGAACCGTCCATGTCGTCGGCGCCGGCCTTGCCGGCCTCGCAGCCGCGGTCGCCCTGACCGCGCGCGGCCATCACGTCGTGCTTCACGAGGCGGCCAAACAGGCCGGGGGGCGCTGCCGTTCGTACTTCGACCCGACGCTCGGCCTGACCATCGACAATGGCAATCACCTGCTCCTGTCCGGCAACCGCGATGCACTCGCCTTTCTCGACAGCATCGGCGCACCGGACGACGCGCTCCAAGGTCCAGACGAGACCGCGTTCGACTTTGCCGATCTGCGCAGCGGCGAACGCTGGACCTTGCGTCCGAATGCCGGCCGCCTGCCCTGGTGGGTGCTCGCAGCCTCGCGCCGGGTTCCGGGAAGCCGGGCTCGCGATTATCTCACGCCACTGACCCTGATGATGGCCGCCTCCGGTAAGAAACCGGGCGAAGCCGGCACGATCGGTGAGACCATTGCCTGTGAGGGGCTGCTCTATGAGCGGCTCTGGCGCCCTGTTCTGCTTGCGGCGCTCAACACCGATCCGCGCGAGAGCGATGTCGGCCTCGCCGCGACGATCCTGCGCGAGACGCTCGGCGCAGGCGGCCAGGCCTGCCGCCCGCTCGTTGCCGTCGACGGCCTGTCCGCCGCCTTCGTCGAGCCGGCTCTTGCGCATCTGCAGCGCCGCGGCGCCGAGATTCGCTTCGGCCGCCGCCTGCGCAGCCTCGACATCGCGCAGGGCCGGATCGCCGGGCTCGTCTTCACCGATGAGCCGACACCGATCGCACCCGGCGAGGCCGTGGTTCTCGCGGTACCGCCCTGGGTTGCTGCCGATCTCCTGCCGGGCCTGTCTGCGCCGCAAGAGCATCGTGCAATCGTCAACGCGCATTTCGCCCATGCGCCTGGACGGGGTACTCCTCTCCTGCTCGCTGTGGTTGGTGGGCTCACCGAATGGCTGTTTGCCTATCCGGACCGTTTTTCGGTGACGATCAGCGGTGCCGACCGTTTGCTCGAAGAAAGCCGTGAGGATCTCGCTCAGCGGATCTGGGCGGAGATCGCGGAACTGAACGGACTTGCACGCGATTTGCCTCGCTGGCAGATCGTCAAGGAGAAGCGCGCGACCTTCGCTGCAACACCGGCAGAGGCTGCACGCCGCCCCGATTCCGCAACGGCATACGGAAATCTCGTCCTGGCCGGCGACTGGACGGCGACAGGGCTGCCCTCGACGATCGAGGGCGCCATCCGGTCGGGAAACCGTGCCGCCGAGGCTCTGATCCGGTCGGGGATGTGCGATGCAACACAGGCGCGTGGCGCGGCCTGACGCTAGACGGACGGGGTTAGGATAAAAAGGACGACTGGGATGCGAGAAGCCGTCAGCAAGATCGAAGCATTGCAGAGCCCGAGAACCCGTGCGGTCTCGCTCGACGAGGTCGAGCGCGGCGTTCAGACGGCGATGCGTGCGCTGACCGATCTCGCTCAAGGCGATGGCCATATCTGCTTCGAGCTCGAAGCGGATGCGACGATCCCCTCCGAATATGTCCTGTTCCATCAGTTCCGTGCGACGAATCCTCGGCCCGGCCTAGAGGCCAAGATCGGCAACTATCTGCGCCGCACCCAGAACCCCAAACATGGCGGCTGGGCGCTCGTGCATGACGGACCGTTCGACATGAGCGCGACCGTCAAGGCCTATTTCGCGCTCAAGATGATCGGCGACGACATCGAGGCGCCGCATATGCGCCGTGCCCGCGAGGGCATCTTGCGCCGCGGCGGCGCCCGCAATGCGAACGTCTTCACCCGCTTCCTGCTGGCGCTCTATGGCGAGGTGCCCTGGCGCGCGGTGCCGGTAATGCCGGTCGAGATCATGCACCTGCCAAGCTGGTTCCCGTTCCATCTCGACAAGGTGTCGTATTGGGCGCGCTGCACCATGGTGCCGATGTTCGTGATCCAGGCGAAGAAGCCGCGTGCCAAGAACCCGCGCGGCATTGGCGTGCAGGAATTGTTCGTGACGCCGCCCGAATCCGTGCGCAACTGGCCGGGCAGCCCGCATGCGACCTGGCCGTGGACGCCGATCTTCGGCGCGATCGACAAGGTGCTGCAGCGGACCGAGAACCATTTCCCGAAGACGCCGCGCAAGCGCGCGATCGACAAGGCTGTGGCCTGGGTCAGCGAACGTCTGAACGGCGAAGATGGACTCGGCGCCATCTTCCCGGCCATGGTCAATTCGGTGCTGATGTACGAGTTGCTCGGCTATCCTGCCGATCACCCGCAGGTGAAGATCGCGCTCGAGGCGGTCGAAAAGCTCGTGGCCGAGAAGGAGCACGAGGCCTACGTCCAGCCCTGCCTGTCTCCGGTCTGGGATACGGCCCTGTCCGCCCATGCGCTGCTGGAAGCGGGTGGCAACCGGGCCGAAGCCTCGGCGCGCAAGGGCCTCGACTGGCTGGAGCCGCTCCAGGTCCTGGACATCAAGGGCGACTGGGCGGCGCGCAAGCCGGACGTGCGCCCGGGCGGGTGGGCCTTCCAATATGCCAACCCGCATTACCCCGATCTCGACGACACGGCCGTCGTGGTGATGGCGATGGACCGGGCCATGCGCCAGCATGGTCTCGTCAGCGGCATGCCGGATTACTCGAAGGCGATCGCTCGGGCCCGCGAATGGGTCGAGGGCCTGCAGAGCGCCGATGGTGGCTGGGCGGCCTTCGATGCCGACAATAACCACCATTACCTCAATCATATCCCCTTCTCGGATCACGGCGCCCTGCTCGATCCGCCGACGGCGGACGTGACGGCGCGCATCGTCTCGATGCTGTCGCAGCTCGGCGAGACGCGCGAGAGCTGCCCCGCACTCGATCGCGGCGTCACCTATCTCCTCAACGATCAGGAGACCGACGGCAGTTGGTATGGCCGCTGGGGCATGAACTTCATCTACGGAACCTGGTCGGTTCTCTGCGCGCTCAACGCGGCCGGAATCGACCCGCAGCATCCTCAAATCCGCAGGGCGGCCCAATGGCTGATCCGCATCCAGAACCCCGATGGCGGCTGGGGCGAGGATGCCTCATCCTACAAGATCGACCCCGCCTTCGAGCCGGGCCACAGCACCGCCTCGCAGACGGCCTGGGCGCTGCTCGCACTGATGGCGGTCGGCGAATGCGACGATCCGGCCGTCACGCGTGGCATCAACTACCTGAGCCGGACGCAAGGCGCGGACGGGTTCTGGGACGAGGAGCGCTACACCGCCACCGGCTTCCCGCGGGTGTTCTACCTGCGCTACCACGGCTATCCGAAGTTCTTCCCGCTCTGGGCGATGGCGCGGTTCCGCAACCTCAAGCGCTCGAACACACGGCAGGTCGCCTACGGAATGTAACGAGATCGGCCGCCATGCGGACTGCATGGCGGCCGACGAGACTCACGACATTCGATACGAGCCGAGATCAGTGACCACCGCCACGGCGTTCCTTGACCGGCTTGGTCCGGTGCTCGCTCTGCTCCCTCGCGGCGCGATCTTCCGGGTCCTCGACACCAAGCACGCCGCCGACCGTGCCGGTCGCCGCGCCGACTGCGCCACCGACCACTCCGCCGACCGGCCCTGCGGCCCGATTGCCTTCTTCGGCGCCGCGTTCTGCTCCGCGGATCGTGCCTTGTGCCTGGGCGCCTGAGGCCAGGGCGAGCGGCGCGAGAACGAGCGTGGCGGCAAGCAGAATTTTCTTCATGAACGCATTCCTTCGACTGTTTTCGACAGGGTGTCAGGCCGCGTGAAGCAGCCCGACTTCCATGGGCGACCAACGTGTCAGATCGGAAATGGTCTCAAAAAAGTCGCTCCCTCGCGGCTGCCGAAGCACCAACCCATTGAATCATAAGGATTTTCGGAAACAGAAAAATCCTCGGGAATCCTGCAGCAGGGGCGATTCGCGGCGCGGGTTAGTGGCGCTCCAGCCAATGGGCAAAGCCCGTCTTCAGCTCCCCCGCCGCGCCATCAATTGCTCGATGAGCGAGCTTCCGGTCTCCAGGGCTGCGAGTTCCTCGGCGACAACCGCGCAGGTCTCCTTGATCTGCTCGGGTGTATGCTCGGAGGTGATGAAGAAGCGCAGGCGCGAGGCGCGCTCGGGCACGGCCGGGTGGATGATCGGCTGCACGTTGATGCCGCGCTTGAACAGGCGATCGGACAAAGAGGCGGCTTTCAGCGAATCCCCGACGATCACAGGGATGACCGCGAGGCCGAGGCTGGTGCCGGTATTGAGCCCGTGCTTCTTCGCGCAGGACAGGAAGAGCTGGCCATTGCGGCGCAGCCGCTCGACACGCTCCGGCTCGGCCTTCATCAGCGAGAGCGCGGCCTCGGCCGCTGCGGCGAGCGGTGGCGACAGGCCGACGCTGTAGAGGAAGCCGCCGGCCGTGCATTTCAGATACTCGATCAGGATCGAGGGGCCGGCGATGTAGCCGCCGCAGGTCGACAGCGTCTTGGACAGCGTGCCCATCCAGATATCGACCTCGGAGGGGTCGACACCGCAATGCTCGTGCAGGCCGGCGCCGGTGCGGCCGAGCACGCCGAGCCCATGGGCATCGTCGACCATCAGCCAGCAATCGTAGCGCTTCTTCAACTCGACGAAGGCGGACAGATCCGGCGCATCGCCATCCATGCTGTAGAGGCCTTCGACCACGATCAGCGCGCGGCGATGCTCATGGCGCGTCGCCTCGAGCAGCTTTTCCAAGGCTGTGGGGTCGTTATGGCCGAACGAGCGGCGCTGCGCGCCCGAGAGCTGCGCTCCGGTGACGACGCTGTTGTGGATCAGGGCGTCGTGAAAGATGACGTCGGCTGGCTCCAGGATCGCGCCGATCGCGGTCACGTTGGTCGCGTGGCCGCTGACCATGACGACGCAGGCATCCGTGCCGTAATGCGCGGCGAACGCCTTCTCCAGGCGCTGGTGGACGGGCCGCTCGCCCGCCACGAGGCGGCTCGCCGAGGCGGATGTGCCGAAGGCTTCGATCGCCTTCTTGGCGGCGCCGCTGACAGTCGGGTGGCCGTTCAGGCCGAGATAATCGTAGGACGAAAAGTTCGTGAAGCTATTGCCGTCGATCCGTGTGGTCGCCCCGGCCTTGGCATCGTGCACGCGGAAGAACGGGTTGGCGAGCCCGATCAGATCGGCGGCCGAGCGCTGCAGCCGCAATTCACGGTAGCCGGTCAGCTTGGCGAAATCCTGCGCGGAATTCTGGGCGGATTTCTGGATCTGTGTCTCGACGGGGGCCGGACGGTTGCGGCCGAGCCGGTTGGTGACGAAGCTCGCGAGCGCCGCGCGGCCCTCGTCCGGTCGTGCGGTCATTGCAGGATCTCTTTGATATCCGCAGTATTTTTCTCGACGAGGTCCGTGAACGGTGCCAGCGTCTGCACATCGATGTCGCCCAGATGCTTCTGGGCGAGGCTGAGCGAAACGCCCGCCGCCTCGTCGACCGGAGTCGCGACCGCCTGAATCAACGTATCCGACAATTCGTTCACCGTCAGGCCGGAGGAAATCCCGGCTGGAGGAGAGTCGAGCGCGAAGCGTTCCTGCAGGCTCGCGCCGAGCTCGACCCCCATGAGGGAATCGAGGCCAATTTCAGAGAGCTGCCGTGTGCGGCTGATATCGTCCTTGGGCAAGCGCAGGATGCGGGCGAGTTCCTCCACGATCGCATCGGCGACGATCTTGCGGACCGCATCGGGCTCCTGGGTCTTGAGCAGCGCGCCGATATCGATCGCCGCGGCGGCGCCGGCCTCGGCCTGATGGTCCGAACCGAGAGCGGCGTAGCTCGGAGAGCGCATTGTCGCGAGCCGCTCACGCGCCTTGCCCCAATGCATCGCGGCAATCGCGATCACGGCCTCGTCGGCGGACGGCCCCTGCCCTTCGAGCGCTTCCGCCATCAGGTCGAGGCTGTGGCGCGCCTCCATCGGCGTGACGCCGACGCGGCCTGCCAGCGTCTCCATGACCGCGCGATTGCGCGCGAGCACGCCGACATCGCCGATCGCGCCCCAAGCCACGGCGAGGGCCGGAAGGCCCTGGCGGCGGCGCTGGCGGGCGAGCCCCTCCATGAAGCCGTTCGCGGCGACATAGGCACCCTGACCAGGATTGCCGATGAAGGTCGTCGCCGAGGAGAACAGCACGAAATAGTCGAGCGCGCGCTCGCGGGTCGCGGCATCGAGGATCTGCGCGCCGATCACCTTGGGGCGCAAAACGGCTTCCAGCGCCTCTGAATCCAGATTGGCGATCAGGCCATCCTGCAGGACCATGGCGCCATGGATGATGCCGGCGAGCTTTTTGCCCGAGGCTTCGATGTCGGCGATGAGCGCATCGACCGCCTTGCGCCTGGTGATGTCGCAGGCACGCGTCTCGACGCTCACGTTCGCCGCCCGAAGCTCGGCGATCGCCGCCTCGGCCTCCTCGCCGGGCTTTACCGAGCGTCCGACGAGCAGGAGGTGCCGGGCGCCGCGCGCCACCAGCCAGCGCGCCGCCTCGATGCCGAAGCCACCGAGACCGCCTGTGATCAGATGAACGCCATCGGCCGAGACCGCGAAACGGGTCTTGCGGGCCCGCGCTACGCTGCCGGCTTTCGGCGGGGTGACCACGATTTTCCCGACATGCCCCGATTGCTGCATCATCCGGAACGCGTCCGAAACCTCATCGGCCGTGAAAGGTTGATAGGGCAGCGGCTTCAGCCCGCCCTCCGCGAACAGGGCTACGACCTCGCGAAACATCCGCGCACCGTCCTCGCCCTGGTGCTGAAGCACCTGGTCGAGATCGACGCCGAAATACGAGAGGTTCCGCCGGAACGGGCGCAGGCCGATATGGGTATTTGCGACATAGTCGCGCTTGCCCAGTTCAACGAAGCGGCCGAACGGCCTCAGGCAGTTGAGCGAGCGCTCCATCATTTCGCCGAAGAGCGAATTGAGCACCACGTCGACGCCCTCGCCGGTGATCTTGCGGATGTCGTCGACGAAGGTGAGCGAGCGCGAGTCCAGCACGTGCTCGGCGCCGAGCGCCTTGACCAAAGCCCGCTTCTCGCGTGAGCCGGCCGTGGCGATGACACGCGCGCCCTTCCATCGTGCGACCTGCAGGGCGGCGAGGCCGACACCGCCCGCCCCACCATGGACCAATAGCCATTCGCCCTTGCGCAGCCGCGCGCAGCTGCAGAGCGCGTAATAGGCGGTGAGGAAGGCGACCGGCAGCGTCGCGGCCGCTTCGGGGTTGATGCCCTCCGGCAGCGGCGCGACCACGGCCTCCGGCACGACGATATGCGTTGAGAAGCCCGATTGCGCGAAGGCGACGACCGGCTCGCCGACCGCGACATCGGTCACGCCGGCACCAATCGCAGCGACGCGGCCGGCGACTTCGAGACCGAGACGCGGACCGGCAAAGCCGTCCTCCAGGATCTCTTCAGGCAGCATCGACAGCGCCCAGAGCACGTCGCGGAAATTGAGGCCGGTCGCCTCGACGGCGATCTCGACTTCGCCCGGCCCCGGTGCCGTCCGTTCGGAAGGCCCCCAGGCCATTTCATTGAGGCCGCCGGCATTGCTGCGCTCGAGCCGTGCGGCGGGGGCCGCCTCGTCAGGTGAATGCGGACGTACCGCCAACCGGCCGGGACTGAACCGGACGACGCGCGTCGCATCCTCGTCGAGCACGATCTCGGTCTCGGCGCTCCCGGAGAGGATCAGATCGCGCAGCCGTTCAGCCGCGCGCTTCGAGGACATGTCCGGCGCGAGATCGATACGACGCAGGTCGAGATTGGTGGATTCGTTGGCGAGCGTCCGGCTGAAGGCCCAGAGGCCGGTTTCGACCGCGCTGCAGGCATCGCCGCTCGCGCGGGTTGCGCCGGGTGCGATCAGCCAGAGCCGGGTCTGGCGGTTGCCGAGATGTTCGGCGCAGCGCTTGAGGCTGAGGCAGCGCTCGCGCAGGCGCTCGACCGTCTCGCTCCCTGTTACGCCGCCCCGGTTGAAGGCACCAGCCAGGAACACCACGGTGTCCGGGCTCTCGCGGCCGAGTTCGAGCAGAGACTGCTCGGAATCCAAGATGATCGAGACGTGGACGCCGCTCGCGACCAGCAATGTCGCCAGAGAGGAGGCCGTCTCGGCAGCGAAGGCATCCTCCGACCCGATCACGAAGGCGAAGCTCTGACCGTGAGCAGCGATCGGGCGCACGGGCGCCTCGGCCACGAGCAGAAGGTCGGTGCCGTTCGCTGAAGCCGCCCGGTCGGCCGTCACGCGCACGAGCCCCGCCGCGCTCAGGCTGCGCTGCCACCCGGCAACGTCATCGAGGCGTCCGACCGGCAGATCGGCGCTCTGCGTGAACCAGCCCTCTCCGAGCCCGAAGACGATGTCGCGGAACAGGGAATTGGTCGGCTCGACCGCCACGAGCAGGCCGCCAGTTGCGAGGCTGGCGGAGACCGCTTCGAGCACGGCGCGATCGGCGCGGTGCAGCACATCACTCGCCAGGATTAGGTCGAAGGAGAACGGAACCAGCTCTTCGGCCGTCTCGACGACCTTCACGCGGCGCGGCAAGGCGAGGCGCGCCCGCTCGGCGAGCCGCCGATCCGACTCGAACAGGCTGATCTGCGCCTCTCGCGCCTCGGCGAAACCCGCCGCCTGGTTCGAGAGCGGACCGAAACCGACCTGCAGGATGCGCAGGGCCCGATCGCGCGGCAAGGCGCGCGCCGCAGTCTCGACGAGGCGGGTGACGACCTCGGCCGAGGCGCGCGCCGTGGCACTGCGCATGATGAAGGCGTCGAGCGCGGCCTGATTCAGGCTCGGCAGAGCGGTCAGCGTCCCCGCGGCGAGCCGATCGATCAGGCCCGTCACGTCGGCGAGGAGCACGAGTTCGGCCGACAATTCCGGATGATCGGCCGCGATCCAGCGCATGATCTCTTCGGGCGCCGGCAGGCTGACGCCGCGGCGCAGGCGCCAGCCAGTGCCGTCGAGCGTGGCAAGACCGCTGCTCTCGAGCGCGTAGAGCGCGTTGAGCCCCCAATCGCGCAAGTCCTCGGGAAGCCTCTCGGGATCGGCGCGTCCTTCGTGCTCGATTCCCTTCGCGAGCCGGTAGGCGACCGCCGTAGCCCAGCCTTCGAGCAGCAACTGGCCGGGGCCGAGCGGCGCCTCCTCCGGAAGCACGCACGGCACGGCGGCAGGGCGCAGGCAGGCGGCGATGCTCGGCTGACGCTCCAGCGGGATCGCGGTCGGCTCGGTGGCGAGCTCGGTCACCTGCGTGATGGCATAGGCGGACAATTCGCTGCCGCCCTTGGCGCGCAGAGCCTGGAAACGGCCCTCGCGGATGGTGGCGATGACTTCGCCGTCCGCATCGACCAGCGTGAAATCGGCGAGGATGCTGCGCTCGTTGCAGCGCCGGGTCCGGATCTGGGCCCGGTGGATCACCGCGCCGGGCCGGAGCAGCCTGATCTCGCCGAAGCGGATCGGGACATAGGCCTTGACCGAATCCGCGCCGAGCAACTCGGCAAAGAGTAGGATCAGGCCGTGGAAGCAGGAATCGAGGCGCGCGGGGACGAGCCCATATTGCGCATCGGCTTCAGCCGGCTTCAATTCGGAGACGATGGTCGTGGCGTCGAGCCGTGCGGCGAAGGCCACCTGCCGGAAGCTCGGGCCAAAGCCGAGGCCTGAGGCGAGCGCGCGCCGATAAAGCTCCTCGCCGGCGACGGTTTTTTCGTCCGGAAGGACGACATCGAGACGCCCCGGCGAGCTGAATGCGCCCTCGATGATCTTGGCGGTGACGTGGACCTGCCAAGGCGCCTGGGTCAGACGCGGCCGGCTCAGGATCTGGACGATATTGCCCGAACCCGAGAGCCGGCATGAGACTTCGCGGAGGGAATCCTCTGCGAAGACCATCGGCGACTGGATCTCGAGATCGGCGAGGGTGGCGCTCTCGGAGCGATGCGCCTCCCGGGCGACCTGCAACGCCATTTCGACGAAAGCCGCGCCGGGCAGGATGACCTGTCCGTCGATGCGGTGATCCGCGAGGTCCGGGACCATCCGGGCATCGAGGAACCCGTGCCATTCGAGGCCGTCAGGGGCGACGCGTGCGCCGACGAGCGGATGATAGGGCCGCGGCGTCATCGAGCCGAAGCCCTCGGTGGTCTCGGGCAGCCGGAACGGACGGCGCTGCCAGGGATAGCCCGGCAAGGCAACCAAGCCGGCAGGATCGGCGCCGAAGACCCGCGCCTCGTCCACCATGCCACCAGCCGCCAGCGTGGCGGCGAGCGCCTTGGCGATCGGATCGCCGCCGGCGGGCTTGCGGTGCATGACGCCGACCGTGGCGACCTCGATGCCGAGCGGCTCGATCGCGTCCCCGGCATGTGAGAGCAGGGTCGCGCGCGGGCCCACCTCGACGAAGACGCGGACCCCTCGGCGGGTCGCCTCCTGCAGGGCGTCGCAAAAGCGCACCGGCTCACGGATGTTCCGCCACCAGTAGCGGGCATCGAATTTCGTGCCGGGCAAGACGGTCCCGGTCACCGTCGAAATCATCGCGGTATGGCCCGCCGAGGATTTCAGACTCGAGAGGTCGCGCAGCAGCGGTCTCTCGGTCGGATCCATCAGCCGGCCGTGGAAGGGATATTCGAGGTCGAGCTTGCGGCCGCGGCGGCGCTTGCGCGTCAACGCCTTCATGGCCTGATCGATCACCTCGACCGGCCCGGCGACGGTGATCGCCTTCGGGCTGTTATAGGCGGCGATGTCGAGGCTCGGGTAGTCGAGAAGGAAAGCCTCCATCTCCTCGACTGGACCGAGCAGCACGGCCATGGTGCCGAGGCCGCGAGAGGCCTCCTGATGCTGGCTGCGGTGATAGATCACCCGCACAGCCTGTTCGAGGCTGAGGATGCCGGCGGCCTGCGCCGCACCGATCTCGCCGACGCTGTGGCCGAGCACGAGGCTCGGTGCCAAGCCTACGGCGCGCAGGGCCTCGGTCGAAGCAGCCTGGATCGCGAAGATCAGCGGCTGCGAGACGCGCGTCAGAGACAGGCGCTCCTCGATGTCGTCGGCGAACAGCGCCTCTTTCAGCGACCAGCCCGAGAGCTTCCCGAAGAGGCGGTCGGCCCGATCGAAGACCTCGCGGAAGACCGCGTTCTCCTCATAGGCCTCCCGGCCCATGCCGCCCCATTGGCTGCCGTTGCCAGAATAGACGAAGGCGACCTCAGCCTCGCGCTCCGTCGCCGTGCCGAGTTGGACGGTATCGGGCTCCTCGCCCTCAGCGACCGCACGAAGGCTTTCCGCGAGACCGGCCCGGCCAAGCGGGAGCGCGAGACGCGCGGGTAGGCGCTCGCGACGATGCGCAGCCGCAGCGGCGATCCGCGCCGCCACAGCGGCATCCGCGCCGTCGAGACGGTCGGCATAATCGAGTGCGAGTTCGTTGAGGGCGGCGCGGCTCTGGGCCGAGATCAGGAGGATCTCCGGGGCGCCGGCCTCGGAAGGTGCAGGGGCAGCGTCTGCGGCGCGGGCCGGGTCGGTGAGCACGACATGGGCATTGGTGCCGCCGAAACCGAAGGAGTTCACCCCGGCAAAACGCTCGGCATGTCCGCGTGCGAGCGGCAGCGGCGCCCGGTTCACCGTCAGGTTCAGCGCCTCGAACGGGATCTCGGGATTGAGCCGATCGGCATGGAGCGAGGGCGGCAGCAGATCGTGTTCGAGCGCAAGGCTCGCCTTGAGCAGGCCGGCAAGGCCCGAGACCGGCTCGGTATGACCGATATTGGTCTTGATCGAGCCGATCGGTAGCGGGACCTTGCGGGCCTTCCCGAGGCGCGAGCCGATCGCGCCGGCCTCGATCGGATCGCCGACCGGCGTGCCGGTGCCATGCGCCTCGACAAAGGCGATCGCCTCGGGATCGATCCCTGCCTCGCGATAGACCCGCTCGAGCAGCGCGCCCTGCGCGGTGCCGGAGGGAAGCGAGATGCCGGTGGTGCGCCCGTCCGAATTGACGCCGCTCGCCGCGATCACGCCGCGCACGAGGCTGCCGTCGCGCGCCGCCGCCTTGGCCGTCTGAAGCACGAGAACGACACCGCCCTCGGCGCGCACATAGCCGTCCGCCTTCGCGGAAAAGGCCTGGCAGAGCCCGGTTCGCGAGAGCATCTGCGCATTCGAGAACGAGATGAAGTTGAACGGGCTGGCGAGCACGTTCACGCCGGCGACGATCGCCGTATCGACCTGGCCGCTTTCGAGCGCCACGATCGCCGTATCGAGCGCAACGAGCGAGGACGAGCAGGCGGTGTCGAGCGTGAAGCTCGGTCCCTTCAGGTCGTAGATGTAGGAAATGCGGTTCGAGAGGATCGAGAGCACGTTGCCGGTGGCGGCATAGGCATCACCGGACGAAGTATCGAGGATGCGAAGGTTGCCGTAATCGAGCGAGGAAGCGCCGACGAACACGCCGATGCCGCTGCCGGCCACCGCCGAGGGGCGCAGACCCGCATCCTCGAGCGCATCCCAGGTCAATTCCAGCAGGATACGCTGCTGCGGATCCATCTGCTCGGCCTCGCGCGGCGAGATGCCGAAGACCGTCGGATCGAAAGACCAGACATCGTCGATGACGCCGGCCGCCCAGGTGTAGCTCTTGCCGCGCTCCTGGGCCCGCGGATGGCCGAAACGCTCGAGCGGCCAACGATCCGCAGGGATACGGGAAACCGCGCAACGCCCTTCGCTCAGGATCTGCCAAAGACCTTCGACGCTTGATGCCCCCGGTAGCCGGCAGGCGCGACCGATGATCGCGATGTCTGGGCGTTTGATCACGTTCGATTCGCACACGCTCGTGAGAGAGGAATGGCCGATCGGCGTAAGGCGTAAGCCCATCAATGGAGCCTTAGTATGGCATCCGGGCGGTTTCCATCGTACCTCGCAGCGCAGAGGGGTCCTTTCAACGCGATTATCGGCCTGTGTGACCCGTATTCATCAGTTCAAGCGTTGCGGTTTCTGGCCCGCCGCAGCCTCTCAATTGAGAAGAATTGCCAGAATATCCTGCCCGTGATTTCGAGAGACGTCAGAATTCGGTTCGGCTGTTCAGTGCAATTCAGGCGTCATCAGCCCGGATCAGATCAGCGTCGATCAACAAAGCGCTACCGGCACACTTGAACTTGGTATCGCTAAAAAAGCGTTGCGGCGCGAGCGCCGCAACGAACCGATACATTATGCGTCTTCGCGGCTCGACGCCGCGTGATCGGAGTGATTCTGGGTCGCAGAAAGCCCTCAGGCGATCCCGACGCAAGAGTAGCGAAATCCGTGCCGCTCGACGGAGGCGCGCTCGTAGACGTTGCGCAGGTCGACCAGAACAGGCTTCGCCATGAGCGTCTCCAGACGTCCGAAATCGAGTGCGCGGAACGCATTCCATTCCGTCACGATCACGAGCGCATCGGCCCCCTTCGCGCAATCATAGGCGTCGTGGGCGTACTCGATGTTGTCGAGCAGCGGGCGAGCCTGGTCCATGCCTTCGGGATCGTAGGCCCGCACGATCGCGCCACCATCACGCAGGGCCGCCACGATCGACAGCGAGGGCGCATCGCGCATGTCGTCGGTATTCGGCTTGAAGGTCAGGCCGAGGAGCGCGATCGTCTTGCCGCGCACGGAGCCGTCGCAAGCTGCGATCACCTTGCGCGCCATGGCACGTTTGCGCTGATCGTTGACCGACACGACCGTCTCGACGATGCGGATCGGCACGTCGTGGTCCTGCGCGGTCTTGACCAGCGCCAGAGTGTCCTTCGGGAAGCAGGAGCCGCCATAGCCGGGGCCGGCATGCAGGAATTTCCGGCCGATACGATTGTCGAGGCCGATGCCGTGCGCGACGTCCTGCACGTTCGCGCCGACCCGTTCGCAGAGATCGGCGATCTCGTTGATGAAGGTGATCTTGGTCGCAAGGAACGCATTGGCCGCATACTTCGTGAGTTCGGCGGTGCGCCGCCCGGTCACGAGGATCGGGGCCTTGTTCAGATAGAATGGCTGATAGACCTCTTTCATGACCTCGGTCGCGCGGTCGTCATCGCTGCCGATCACGATGCGATCGGGCCGCTTGAAGTCCTCGATCGCCGCGCCTTCACGCAGGAATTCCGGATTGGAGACCACGCCGAACTGGGCGCCTGGCGCCGTCTCGCGGATGATCCGCTCGACGTCGTCGCCGGTACCGACCGGTACGGTCGATTTGGTCACGACCACGGTGTAGCCGTTCAGGTGCTGCCCGATCTCCTGGGCGACCGCGTAAACGTAGGACAGATCGGCGAAACCGTCACCGCGCCGCGAGGGCGTGCCCACCGCGATGAAGACCGCATCGGCCGCCTTCACAGCCTCGGGCAGCGTCGTGGTGAAGGAGAGGCGACCCTGGCGGACATTGTCCGCGACGAGCGCATCGAGACCTGGCTCGAAGATCGGAATCCGTCCAGCATTCAGGGCATCGATCTTGGCAGGATCCTTGTCGACGCAGACCACGTCGTGGCCGAAATCAGCAAAGCAAGCCCCGGAAACGAGACCGACATAGCCAGAGCCGATCATAGCGATACGCAACGGTGAACCTCCTCTAGAGCGCTCCCCGCCGAGGTCGATATCGGCCCGGGGTGAACGAGCGTGGAAAAACGAGAAACTCGAGCGGCGCGCCCCGTGCCGTCAGGATCGGGGCCGGCTTGAGTGGCTCCCTTGTGCAGGGCAGCATAACTGACATTATTATGGCGGGAAAATGAGCGTATGACAGCGCGCAAGCAGTCGGTCTTTTGAAAGCGTGTTCGTTTGGCAACGCTTCTCATTCGAATCGCCGTCGTCAAGCATCCCAGCTTTTCGCGACTGATTTGCGCACTGCGTCGGTGATCACGGAATCGAAATTGACCATCTCGCGCGCGATTCTGAGTCCGCGCAGTTGCGCCGCCAGCGCGAGAACCTCCTCCGATACAGGTCGCGGCGCCGGCATCGGCATCGGAGCTTCGATCCCGAGGCGGTCGTAGACCGTCATCACGAAAGCCTGGAAATAGTCGCTGTGGCCAACGACCGCGACCCGGGAGAGCGTCTCGACGGCCGTGATCGAACTGCGCGGCCAGACCCGTTCCTCCGGATTCCTTATCGAGAGTTGCCGGGTCAACGGATTGTACAGCAGATGGTAGGCAGGCTCGGGCAGCATTCGAAAAAGCCGTTTCAGGCTCTTCGGGTCGGTGAGGTCGTAGTCCCGAACGAACAAGGCCGCTTCGAGATATTCGCCGAGGCGCCACCTCTGCTTGGGATCGTCGGCGAGCTCCGCACGTTCGCGGAGCCAGATCAAGCGATTTGCCATCTCCACGAATGGGTCGTGAATCAGCAGCATCACGGTCGTTTTCGATGCAACGAAGTTATCTTCATAGCGATGCAGGAGAATTCTTCCGGAAAACAATCCCGAGTCCAAGGTATCAGAATTAAATATGCTGGTCAGAATTTCTTCCGGGTAATCCCCAATGTCGAAATAACATTGCCGGAAATGTGAATACAAGGACGTCTGCAGCGCAGTTTCCGGATAAATACTGGAGCTGACCAACATCACTCTCTTGGCGAGCCGCCCCTCCATCGGCGTACGACGGTACACGAGCACGTTCGTTTCGGCGTCGTAGACGTCGAGACGTTCGATTTCGGCGACACCGGGGATCTCCTTGTGCGAGATCGCGAAAATGCATTGGCCGGTCGAATGCCAGCCGAGATTGAGCAGATTGTCTCCGATCAGGGTCGCCGGGATATCCGCGACACGGCGTCCCTCGACATAGACATGCACCCGGCTGATGGCGTGCGGATTGTCCGGAACGACCCAGCCTCGGATATGTCTACCGATATCGGCGTGCAGACGAAATCTCATGGGTAACTTCCGGCCACCTTCCGACCGCGACCATTCGTGAGAACGGCGGATCGAATTTCACCGACAATGAAGGCCGGCGTGCGAAGGACCGACGAGGATAGGAACTGATCATCGAACGGGCAGCCGGTCTCGACGCGTGCACCGATAACGCATTTTCTCCCGCATTGCAGCATGGCACGGTTTCCTGCTGCGAATGGCTCGGGCGCCGTGCAGGGGGCCGCCGCCGAGGCCTGCGCTCTGTACCAGTCGCGAGGTGATCCGCAGCAATTCTCCGATTCGCGTCCGCATTCTGATATTTTGCCGGAGCCGCCAGCCACGGCATTACCGACCGGATAGCGGGCGCGCCTCACGCCTCGCAGGCTCATCGCCGGCCCGCCAGTTCAAGGGGCACTGGGTGCCGTGAGGTCGGCAATGATGCCTTCGATCACCTGCATCTGCGGCGCCCGCTTGGTGAGATAGCGTTCCGGATGCGTGCTCGGATCGAGATAGCCCCACCAATCCCAGCATCCATTGGGATTCGGTTTCGTCGAACTCGCATCGAGCGCGGCCGGAACCGGATCCATCTCGCAGACGGATCCCGATAGCGGGTCTTCCGGTGCGATCGCGGGATAGACCACGATGGTCCGGTAGTGCTCGGCCCAATTGTTGTAACCGGCCTTGAGCGCAAACCGCCTGGCGTCCTGCTTGCAGCCATGAAGCGCGACATGGACCCGGCACCGGCTGCCCGACGCGCGGCAGGATGGCGGAACGTAGAGGTAGCCTTTCGCCGCCATGTCGAAATTGCTGCGCCGGCTGCTGGTGTCCGGCCAGCCGAACCAGAACAGATTGTTGAAATCGTAGCTGACGGGGACGCCTTGCGCTTTGACCCGATCGACCATGCGTTGCTGGTCGAAAGCCCACAGTTCGGATTCGGCGATGTCCGGGGATCGCTTGCCGGAATCGAAGGCCGCCCCCGCGCCGAAAAACGCATGAAACATCCGGCCGGCATTGTCCTCGGCACCGCAGGTTCGCACGAAGCTCTCTTTGGCCGGCTCAGGCCCTTTCAGGGCGCAGGCATCGTTGCCGGTCCCGGGCGCGATGATGCCATGACCGGCCTCGTCGCTATGGTCCGCGCCATTGCCGATATCGAGTTCGGGAGCCTTGCCGATGAATTCGGTGAGAAAGGTCACGTTCGCTTGGCCCGAGAGCGGTTTGACGGTCGCATCCTTCGGGCTTTGGAAGACGTATGACCCGCCCAGCGCCCGCGGCCCTTGGCCCGAAAGAGAGTCGATCGCGCCGGAACTCGCCAATCCACGCGCGGTCGAAATCGTCGGGGCGAGTGGCGGGTTCCGGCCGCACATGCAGGCATTGATCGCGCGTGAGACGCGGCCGTCGGCGCATCCCCATTGCGGCCCGGCGATGGAACCGACAGCCGTGACCGAGGCGGAATGCGCGACGGCATATTGAACGGCCATGGCAGCGCCGGAGGATACGCCGGACAGGCTGATCTCGGCCGGATTGGCTCCCCGCTTCAGCCCGAGCCCATCGTCAGCGCGGGCACCCCCCACCGCCATCGTCAGACAAAGAGCCGCCAAGACGAGAATGCTGCGCATCAATTTGCAACTCAACCTTGTGGAGAGATTCGCCAGCAAGACGCGGACCAACCTTGGCAGGAATATCTTTAGTCGTGAACCGCCGCGGAATGGCCCGACGGTCGCCGCCCAGGGCTCCGACAGCCACGCGGACGCGAATGTTCAGCGCTCTCCGAACCTTCTGTGATCGAACCGGCAAATCGCGGGGTTAATCCCCGCCGACATGCTCGAAAGACTGCCGTTTCCCCCCCTTTTCGTCTCCTTGCGCACCCCTGTAACCCATGCTAGGGCCACGCCGCGTCGGGACCGGTGCCTTGCGGCATCTTGTCATACGGCGCATTCCCAACTCCCAGTGCCCCGGGCAACCGCTTCCTCGAGAGCGCGCCAGGGTCGCAGGGCAAGGAAAAAGAGAGCGGTAGGGTGGCGCAGAACGGTTCCGAGGGTCCCCTCCTTTCTGGCGTGGCTGGCCGCTACGCTCTGGCCCTGTACGAACTGGCTCGCGACGAAAAACAGGTCGACGATGTCGCCAAGAATCTCGACGCGTTCGATGCGCTCTACCAAGGCAGCGAAGACCTTCAGCGCCTGGTGAAGAGCCCCGCCTACTCGACCCAGGAACAATCGGCTGCGATCGGCGCCATTCTCGACAAGGCGCGCATCTCCGGGCTCGCTGCCAATTTCATCAAGCTCGTCGCGTCCAAGCGTCGCCTTTTCGCCGTGCCGGACATGATCCGCGCCTATCGCGAAAAGGTGCGCGAATCGAAGGGTATCGTGCGCGCCGAAGTGCGTGTCGCCGAGAAGCCCTCCGATGCGCTCGTCAACGAAATCAAGGCCTCCCTGAAGGAGGTTGCGGGGTCCGATGTCGATCTCGACCTGCATGTCGATCCGAGCCTGATCGGCGGCATGGTGGTCAAGATCGGCTCGCGCATGATCGACGCCTCGCTCAAGACCAAGCTTAACGGCATTCGCCTCGCCATGCAGGGCGCCCGCTAAAGCCGCTCGACCCGACACGCCACGAACCGACGCAATCGACGTCCGAATCCGAACAAGAGGCCCGACGATGGACATCCGCCCCGCCGAGATCTCCGCGATCCTGAAAGAGCAGATCAAGAATTTCGGTGAAGAGGCCGCGGTCTCGGAAGTCGGACAAGTGCTCGCCGTCGGTGACGGCATCGCCCGCGTCTACGGCCTCGACAGCGTCCAGGCCGGCGAGATGGTCGAGTTCGAGTCGGGCGTGCGCGGCATGACGCTCAACCTCGAAAACGACAATGTCGGCGTCGTCATCTTCGGCTCCGACCGCGAGATCAAGGAAGGCCAGACCGTCAAGCGCACCGGCGCGATCGTGGACGTTCCGGTCGGCAAGGGTCTGCTCGGCCGCGTCGTCGACGCGCTCGGCAACCCGATCGACGGCAAAGGCCCGATTCAGGCGGCCGAGCGCCGCCGCGTCGACGTGAAGGCCCCGGGCATCATTCCGCGCAAGTCGGTGCACGAGCCGATGGCGACCGGCCTCAAGGCGGTCGATGCGCTGATCCCGATCGGCCGCGGCCAGCGTGAGTTGATCATCGGTGACCGTCAGACCGGAAAGACCGCGATCGCGCTCGACACGATCCTGAACCAGAAGCCGCTCAACCAGTCGACCGACGAACACGTCAAGCTCTACTGCGTCTATGTCGCTGTCGGCCAGAAGCGCTCCACCGTTGCCCAGTTCGTGAAAGTGCTGGAGGACCAGGGCGCGCTCGAATACTCCATCGTCATCGCGGCCACCGCCTCCGATCCGGCCCCTATGCAGTTCATCGCGCCCTTCTCGGGCTGCGCCATGGGCGAGTATTTCCGCGATAACGGCATGCATGCGGTGATCGTGTATGACGATCTTTCCAAGCAGGCCGTCGCCTACCGCCAGATGTCGCTGCTGCTGCGCCGCCCGCCGGGCCGCGAAGCCTATCCCGGCGACGTGTTCTATCTCCACAGCCGCCTGCTCGAGCGCGCCGCCAAGATGGGCGACGAGGCCGGCAAGGGCTCGCTGACCGCGCTCCCGGTCATCGAGACGCAGGCGAACGACGTCTCGGCCTACATCCCGACCAACGTGATCTCGATCACGGACGGCCAGATCTTCCTCGAGACCGATCTGTTCTACCAGGGCATCCGCCCGGCGGTGAACGTCGGCCTCTCGGTCTCGCGGGTCGGCTCCTCGGCTCAGACCAAGGCGATGAAAAAAGTCGCCGGCAAGATCAAGGGCGAACTCGCCCAGTACCGCGAGATGGCCGCCTTCGCGCAGTTCGGCTCGGATCTCGACGCCACCACGCAGAAGCTGCTCAACCGCGGCGCCCGTCTCACCGAACTCCTCAAGCAGCCGCAATTCTCGCCGCTGAAGATGGAGGAGCAGGTCGCCGTGATCTATGCCGGCGTCAACGGCTATCTCGACAAGCTTCCCGTCGACAAGGTCCGTGCCTTCGAGGACAAGCTGCTCGGTACGCTCCGCTCGCAGCATCAGGACTGGCTCGATGCGGTGCGCGATGCACGCGATCTCTCGGACGACAACGCGAACAAGCTCAAGACCATCGTCGAGGGCGTTGCCAAGGCGATCGGCTGATCGGACGAGGCGCTGCGCCATCCCGGGGCCGCGCGAGCGAACCCGGGATTCAGAGCCGCCGACAGCGTTGGCCTTGCGCCACCTGAACTCTTGATTCCGGGCTCGGTTTCGGCGCCCCGGAATGACGGCGGAAGTGACGAAAGACGGGTCTGAGAGCTGGAAGACTGACCGATGCCGAGTTTGAAGGACCTTCGCAACCGCATCGCTTCTGTGAAGTCGACGCAGAAGATCACCAAGGCGATGCAGATGGTCGCCGCTGCCAAGCTGCGGCGTGCGCAGACCGCTGCCGAGAGCGGCAGGCCCTATGCTGAGAAGATGAGCCAGGTGCTCGGAAATCTCGCCGGCGGCCTGACCACCGGCGTCGACGCTCCGAAGCTGCTCACCGGCACGGGCGCGGACAAGACCCACTTGCTCGTCGTCTGCACGGCTGATCGCGGCCTCTGCGGCGCCTTCAACACCTCGATCGTGCGCCTCGCACGCGACCATGTCCGCAGGCTCCAGGCCGAGGGCAAGACGGTGAAGATCTTCACGGTCGGCAAGAAGGGCTTCGACCAGCTCCGCCGCCAATACCGTTCCGAGATCGTCGAGAACATGGACATTCGCGGCACCAAGCCGGTCGATTACGAGTTCGCCGCCTTCATCGCCGACAAGATCCTCAAGCGCTTCGACGAGGGCGAGTTCGACGTCGCGACCTTGTTCTATGCCGAGTTCAGATCAGTGATCTCGCAGGTCCCGCGTGCTCAGCGGCTGATCCCTGCCGAGTTGCCGCAGAACGAGGCGAGCAATTCCAGCGCAAGCTCTGACGCAGTGATCGAATTCGAGCCGAGCGAGGAGGAGATCCTCACCGCTCTGCTACCGAAGAACCTCACCGTGCAAGTCTACCGCGCGCTGCTGGAAAACGCTGCTTCCGAACAGGGCGCGCGCATGAGCGCCATGGATTCGGCGACCCGCAACGCTGGCGAGATGATCAAGAAGCAGACGCTGATCTATAACCGCACGCGTCAGGCCATGATCACCAAAGAACTCATCGAGATCATTTCGGGCGCGGAAGCGCTCTGACCGCATCGATCTGAAGGATAGTGTCGACCATGGCGAACACCGCTTCCCCCGCAGCCACCAACGCCAAGGGCAAGATCACCCAGGTGATCGGTCCCGTCGTCGACGTAAAGTTCGACGGGTATCTGCCTGAGATCCTCAACGCGCTCGAGACCACGAATAACGACCAGCGGCTTGTGCTTGAGGTCGCCGCACAGCTCGGCGAGAGCACCGTGCGCTGCATTGCCATGGACACAACCGAAGGCCTGGTCCGCGGCCGCGAGGTCACGGATACCGGCGAGCCGATCAAGGTGCCGGTCGGCGCCAATACGCTCGGCCGCATCCTGAACGTCATCGGCGAGCCCGTCGACGAGGCCGGCCCTGTCGTGACCGATACCTACCGCTCGATCCACCAGCCGGCCCCCTCCTACGAGGAGCAGTCGACCGAAGGCCAGATCCTGGTCACCGGCATCAAGGTGGTGGACTTGCTGGCTCCCTACGCCAAGGGCGGCAAGATCGGCCTGTTCGGGGGCGCCGGCGTCGGCAAGACCGTGCTCATCATGGAGCTGATCAACAACATTGCGAAGGCCCACTCCGGCTATTCTGTCTTCGCCGGCGTCGGCGAGCGCACCCGCGAGGGAAATGACCTCTATCACGAGATGATCGAGTCGAACGTCAATATCGACCCGAAGAAGAATAACGGCTCGTCCGAGGGTTCGAAATGCGCCCTGGTCTACGGCCAGATGAGCGAGTCGCCCGGCGCCCGCGCTCGCGTCGCGCTGACCGGCCTGACCATCGCCGAGCAATTCCGCGACGAGGGCCAGGACGTTCTGTTCTTCGTGGACAACATCTTCCGCTTCACGCAGGCCGGCTCGGAAGTGTCGGCGCTGCTCGGCCGCATCCCCTCCGCGGTGGGTTATCAGCCGACCCTCGCGACCGACATGGGCACGCTGCAGGAGCGCATCACCACCACGAACAAGGGTTCGATCACCTCGGTGCAGGCGATCTACGTGCCGGCGGACGATCTGACCGATCCGGCGCCCGCCACCTCCTTCGCCCACCTGGACGCGACCACGGTGCTCTCGCGCTCCATTGCCGAAAAGGGCATCTACCCGGCGGTGGATCCGCTCGATTCGACCTCCCGCATGCTCTCTCCGGCCGTGATCGGCGAGGACCATTACGCTGTCGCCCGCAAGGTCCAGCAGACCCTGCAGCGCTACAAGTCGCTCCAGGACATCATCGCGATCCTGGGCATGGACGAGCTCTCGGAAGAGGACAAGCTGACCGTGGCGCGCGCCCGCAAGATCGAGCGCTTCCTCAGCCAGCCCTTCCACGTCGCCGAGGTCTTCACCGGCTCGCCGGGCAAGCTCGTTGCGCTCGAGGACACGATCAAGGGCTTCAAGGGCCTTGTCGAGGGCGCCTATGACGATCTGCCGGAGGCCGCCTTCTACATGGTCGGCACCATCGAAGAGGCCCAGGAGAAGGCCAAGAAACTCGCCGCGGAAGCCGCCTGAGGCGTGAACGCCAAAATCGTCTTGCTGCTCGCCGGGCTCGCGGTCGGGGGCCTCATCGGTTACCTGACCCGGCCCGAAGCAACCGAGATCGCACTCGGGCCGTTGAGCATCGAGATACAGGATTCAGGCTCGTCTGCCGGGGCCAGTGGGAGTGCGTTGACCTCCGGCCAGTCCCGCCACATCGGCATCTATGCGGTGATCGGCGCGATTCTCGGCTTCGGCGCGGGCTTCGTCGCCGATCGGAGCCGCCGCTAAAACTAACACTTGGGTGAAGCGAGCATGGCCACCTTCCACTTCGATTTCGTCGGCCCCGAGCGCACGCTGTATTCCGGCGAGGTCGAGGCGGTGCAGATTCCCGGCACCGAGGGCGACATGACGGTGCTGCCCGGCCATGCGCCGGTGATGACCTCTCTGAAGGTCGGCTTCATCACCGTCACGGAGAAGACCGGGAGCGGCAAGCGCATCTATGTGCAGGGCGGCTTTGCCGATATCGGCCCGACGACCGTCACCGTGCTCGCCGAGCGCGCCGCTCCGATCGAGGAGGTCAACCCGGCCATGCTCGACAAGGAGATCGAGGAAGCCGAACTCGCCCGCGACGCGACCGAGGACCTCGAAAAGCGCGAGCAGCTGAACGGGTATATCGTTCAGCTTCGCGAGGCCAAAAGCGCCCTGAATTTCTGAGGATTCGAGCGACGGTTTCCATCGACGATCGCTCCCTTCGGAGATCGCCGATCGCCCTTGTGCGGCAAGGGGTTGTGGCGACAGAATCGGCGACGACGATCGGGAACGGCCTCGCCTCTCGGACTGCAGGCCGATCGAGCGCCGTGTCGGGCCCGGTTCCGACACGATATTCGTGCCGCCGCCCCTCGCGCTCGGACGGACATGGATCGGTGGCCCCGCGCCACGCAAGCGCGCACGCCGCAAGGCGATACAATTCCGCCACATCGGCCTATGCCGGACTATTCTCGCGTGTAATACCCCGACGGGACACACGCATGTGCGGCGATCCGCCGAACTCTGCTCACAATCGGCTGCGATTGCACTTCTTGCGCGTCGGGGCCCGGCTTTGATCGAGCGCCATCGAACAAGACGCTTGATCGTCGTGGAACGGCCAAGTCTCGCGCTCGCAGAGACCCGGCTGCAGCTCAAGCGTTTTCAAGTAAAGTGGAAACCGGTTCTCGCGAAGAAAATTCGGCCCGGCAAAGACTTAGAACGACGCCCATGATTCCCGAATCATGGGCGTCGTTCTAGAATCTCGTGACCATTGGTTTCGTCGCCCACATTCCATGCAGAAGAGGATTACGACATGTCGATACTGAAAGCTTCCGAGACATGGTTCGCGGGGAAGGATTTCTCGACGGATTGGGCAACGAGGAAGCTTCCG
>JBGAFL010000066.1:0-28187 GCA_044227265.1 Methylobacterium sp. | reverse complement strand
CCCGAGCGTGTGTTCAGCTACATCCTGATCGATTGCCCGCCCTCGCTGAACCTGCTCACCATCAACGCGCTCGCCGCTGCCGATGCCGTGCTGGTGCCGCTGCAATGCGAGTTCTTCGCGCTGGAGGGCCTGAGCCAGCTCTTGCGCACGGTCGACCAGGTCAAGAACGCGCTCAATCCACGGCTCGAAATCCAGGGCGTGGTGCTCACCATGTACGATCCGCGCAACAATCTCTCGAACCAGGTCGAGGCGGATGTGCGGGGCTTTCTCGGCGAGAAGGTCTATGCCACGACGATACCGCGCAACGTACGCGTGTCGGAGGCGCCTTCGCACGGCAAGCCGGTTCTGCTCTACGATCTCAAATGCGCGGGTGCGCAGGCCTATCTCCGGCTCGCCTCCGAGGTGATCCAGCGCGAGGGCCGCGTCCCGTCGCCGCCCGCGGCGGCAGCGTAACGATATACCGGATTTTTGGGGAACGGCATGCCGCAGGCGGGAACGAGGAGTGGGTTGTGGCAATGGCGGATGAAGCGGCGCGGCCGCGGCTGGGGCGGGGGCTCGCAGCCCTGATCGGCGATTTTCCGGAGGAGACGCGCGAGGCCTCGGATCGCCCGATCCAGAAGGTGTCGATCGAGTTCCTGCGGCCGAACCCTCGCAATCCACGTCGGCATTTCCCTGAAGCCGAACTCGACGAACTCGCCTCCTCGATTCGAATGCGCGGCATCATCCAGCCGATCGTGGTGCGCGCGGTCCAGGGCGTGCCCGGCACCTATGAGATCGTTGCGGGGGAGCGGCGCTGGCGGGCCGCACAGAAAGCCGGGCACACCGAAGTGCCGATCGTTGTAGTCAATATCAGCGATGGCACCGCGCTCGAATATGCGATCCTGGAGAACGTCCAGCGCAGCGATCTCAACCCGATTGAGGAGGCGACCGGCTACGAGCGCCTGATGCGGGAATATTCGCATACGCAGCGCGATCTGGCAGAGATCGTCGGCAAGAGCCGCAGCCATCTCGCCAACACGCTGCGTCTGCTGCAGCTCTCGCCCGCGATCCAGGAACGGATCACCTTGGGCGAGATCACCGCCGGTCATGCTCGCGCCTTGCTGTCCGTGCGAGACCCCGAAGGCGTCGCCCGCCGCATCGTCGCCGAAGGGCTCTCGGTGCGCGAGGTCGAGGCCCTGGCTGCGGCCGAGGCTCAGGCCGGTGAGGCGCCTCGACAGGGCCGTCCGCGGAATGTGGCCACGGTGAATTCGGAATTGCGCAGCCTGGAACAGAGGCTCGCAAGCGCGCTCGGCTTCGGCGTCGCGGTGAAGGCAAAGCCCAGCGGGGAGGGCGAAATCCGCATCCGCTACGGCAATGCCGAGGAATTCGCGGCTCTGTGCCAGCGACTCGATCTCGGCACGGCTTCGTAGCCTGGACCCGCCGCGGACGCGAACCGGACAAGGCGCTGCGAAAGCTCGTCGATTGCGCAAGAGCAATCTCGTGCGAAGTGGCTATGGTGATGCACGACAGTGGGGGCTTCACGCGGTTTTTCCCATCCTCCTCCTCATTCTGAGGTGCCGCGCAGCGGCCTCGAAGGAGCCCTCCAGAAGCCCCGCGATCCCTGGAGGGCTCCTTCGAGGCCCGTCGCTCAAGGCAACGGTCACCTCAGGATGAGAGGGATTGGCAGGACCATCGGCCCTGAAGGTCGAACTGACGTGTGCTGTGCGAAGTGACTTCCGTTTCGCGTGAAGAAATTGCGGCACAACAGGAATTTGAGCGCGTTCTCCATGATCCTTGAATCATGGAGAACGCGCGAGCGCGCCGGATCAGCATGGCGCCGAACATCCATCTGGCACTGATCAACGTCTTCAGCGGCGACATTCAGGGCGGGCTCGGGCCCTTTCTCGGAACCTGGCTTGCCGCGACCGCGCAGTGGAGCCCGTCCGAAGTCGGCCTCGTCGCGACGCTTGGCGGGCTCGGCGCGCTTCTGTTCAGCGGTCCGCTCGGCGCCCTCGTCGACCATTTTGGGCGACCGCGCCTGCTGATCGCGGTTTCCGCCTCGGCGATCCTCGCCGGCATGCTCGCCCTGTTGCCGGTGACGGGCTTTGCCGCGGTGCTCGGCGCGCAGCTGCTCGCGGCGATCGGCGGCACGCTGCTCCTGCTTGCGATCACGGCGCTGACGCTCGGCATCGTCGGCAAGGAGGCGTTCCCGCGCCAGCAGGGCACCAACCAGGCCTTCAACCATGTCGGCATCCTCACCGCAGCGGCCCTGATCGGGCTCGGCACGCCGTATCTCGGACCGACCACCGCGCTCTGGATTCTCGGTGCAATGGCCGCCGCAACCGTCGCGGCGGCAGCCATGATGCCTGCCAATGCCTGGCATCCGCACCGCTGCTGCGGCTGGGAGGAGGATGCGAAGGAGACGCCCAAGCGCCATAGCGTCAGGCAGGCTTTGTCCAACCGCCGGCTCTACGTGCTGGCGCTCGCCCTCGCCCTGTTCCAGCTCGGAAACGGAGGCATGCTGACCCTGCTCGGGCAGAAGCTCGTCGCGAGCGATCCCGATGGCACGCGCTGGACCGCGATCTACGTCATGGCCGCGCAGCTGACGATGATCCCGGTCGCCTATTTCGCCGGCCGGCTCGCCGACCGTCGCGGCCGCCGCCAACTTCTGGTCGTTGCCTGCGCGGCGCTCGTGGTGCGAGCTGGGCTGACTGCCCTGCTCGATGACCCCTTCTGGCTGATCGCGACGGAGGTGCTCGACGGGCTCGCCTCCGGCATCATGGGCGTCGCCGTGCCGATCGTCGTCGCCGACCTGACCTGGGGGTCGGGGCGGACCCAGACCGCGCTTGGATCGGTCAACGCGATTCAGGGCATCGGGGGCGCGCTATCGGCGGGGTTCGGCGGGATCATTCAGGGCTTTGCCGGCTGGAGCACGGCGTTCCTGGCGCTCGGAGCGGCGGCCCTTGCCGCTTTTCTGATCGTCTGGTGGCTCGAGGCGACCACCGAAGACAGCCAGCGCCTCAAGCGGAGGCGGCGGCGCGAGCAGGCTATGGCCGAGGCGTGAGTGCGTTTCGATCGCCGCGACTCGGAGTACGATCTCTGGCGGCCTCGGTGGACAAAATCTGACGCTTGGGTACGTGCTCTTGAAGCCAGCAATCGGTGGATTTGCGGTCGTCCACACGGACACCAAGACCGGACATTTGGGCGACGAACAATAAGGCCCCTAAATTCCCGTGCTGGGGGCAAGACTTGAGACCAGCTCCCAGAAGCATTCGGCTGCACGGCTCTGCCGCGGGCGTGGCCGGTACAGGTGAATTTCCATGGGCACGTCCCAGCTCTCATCGCCCGCACGTACGAGCACGCCGGAGGCGAGTTCATCCGCGATCAAGCTCGCCGGCGACCAAGCGACCCCGCGGCCATTACGGGCCATCGTCTTCAAGATCGCCGCCCCGTGGGAGGTGAAGACAGGGTCGAGCCAAGCCGGTTTTCCGTCATGGGCCCGCGCTCCCGCCAGGATGCGGCCCATCCCTGAGGTGTCGCTATAGGCGAGAAAGGGGACTGGCCGATCGCGCTGGCCCGGCAGCGCGTGTGAGGGCGCGCCATTCGGTGCGGGCGCGCAGACGGGTATGAGCACGTCGTGCCCGAGCGCCAGCGACAGGAACGACTTGGGATCGAACCGCGTCGCCGCCGAGGGATGATGGTGACAGAGGAGAAAGTTCGCCTCTCCCTGCAGGATTCGGGCTTCGCAAGCCTGCATCGTGTCAGCTGTGAGGCTGACCGTTCCGATCTCGGCCTCGTTCTCAAGCGAGCGAAGCCATGTGGGAAAGAAGGTGAGCGACAGCACGTGGGTCGCGGCGAAGCGCAGCGTTGAGGCCTCGGTCTGGGCCGTCTCTCGCGCCTCCTCCCGCCCGAGGAGCAGGCGGCGCAGGATCTCGTCGGCAACCGCACGGAAGCTTTCGCCGGCCGGCGTGAGGGTGAGTTGGTGGGTGCCGCGTTCGATGAGCGGCGTACCGACCCAGTCCTCGAGCATCCGGATGCGGCGGCTGAAGGCAGGTTGCGTCACGTGCCGCGCGTCGGCGGCGCGCGAGAAATTCGCCGTCTCGGCCAGCACCAGGAAATCCTCCAGCAAGATCGTGTCCATTCCCGGCTCGCGCTTTCCGGCATGAAATCATAACGGGACGGCATTGGCCGGCCCTCCGCCATCGCGCCACAATATCAATTAAAACAATGTCTTACACAGAAATGTCGCGTTTTCGTCGCGTCTAACTCTGCGCTTGGTCGCGGTGGGCCATCCGCTGCCATTTGTAGATCAGGGTCCGGGAGGTCGAAAACCTCCGTGCAATCTCTCCGACAGGGACGCCTTCCGCGATGAGAGAAAGCGCCTCCGCCTTGGCCTCGATCCAGTCCTCGCGCGTCTCGCACTTGATCTCAGGGACCGGCGGCGGCGGAAGCAATGACCTCGCAGCGAACTGCTCTCCGACGCCCAGGACGCCCCGGCGGGCCTCTGCATTTTCCGGGAACAGGTGTCCATAGGTGTCCATAGTCGTGGCGATCCGTGCGTGGCCCGCGACGCCCTTGATGACGATGGGTTGCACCCCTTGTTCGATCATCAGGCTGATGAAGGCGTGGCGCATGACGTGAAGCGAGTATTTCGGCCGTCCTTCCTTCAATAAGCCCGCATCCCTCATGATGAGGAACCATTCTCGACTGCCGATACTGTCAACTTGGTAGTGCCGGCCTGCTTTGGTTCGGAGCACTTGCCCGATCCTATCTGAGCCCGTGTCCTGAGCGTATCGTTCAAGAATAGCCAGGAGCGGCGGAGCAAGAGGGACTATGCGGCGACCGGATTTTGTCTTGGTCTCTTTGAGCCCATCCTGACGCGACAGACTGTGCCGGACAATGATCTGGTGTTGTGCGAAATCGATGTCCTCCCATTGCAGTCCCGCAATCTCGCCGCGCCGGAGCCCCGCGAGAAGGCTCAGACTTAAGATCAACGTGCGTCCAGCCTTGCCCGAGAGCTTCTGATACGGCCTATATTCGAACATCGAACCCAAAAGCATTGCGAGTTCAGCTTTGCTCGGGACGACAATTTCTTTACGTCTAGCTGTACCCGGAATACGGATGGGGTCATCCACCATCGGATGCCTCTTGATCCATTTCCGCCGCACGGCAAGCTGCAAAGATTGTGTCAGGACGGTTCTGAGCTTCTTGCACGTCTTGTGCGCTAAAACGCCTGCCTTTCGATTGATGAAATCCTGAATAGTCGAAGCTTCGATTGCCGTCAGAAGCTTGCCGCCAAATTCGGGGATGACATGAACTCGCGCGGCACCGCGATAGCCGTGCAGCGTCGAGCCCGCCATGCTGTCGCCCAGTCGATGGCGATTTTCAATCTCTTGAAGCCATGCCTCAATCGCGTCGCGCATCGTTACAGTTTCGGATTGGGCAACGTGTATGCCGTCACTCACCTCCCGCTCAATCTTTTGCCGCAGCTTCTCGGCATCTTTCTTCAAGCCCGACTTCGGCGTTGCCCGCCGTCGCTTGCCGCTCGGGTCCGTGTACTCGACGACCCACGGGCTTTCCGGGTCATCCTTCTTCAGCCTTCTGACGCTCGCCATGGTCACACGCTCCTTTGGTTGGGGATCAGGTCGAGCACGCCTTGCCGGCTGGGCTCGCGCATTTCGGGCACCACGGGCAGGCCGAGCGAGAACCAGAGGCTGCCGGCCGCTCGGCATCCGAAGGTCTGGCGGGCCTCGGTCACGAGCTGGCGCCGCACGGGCACAGGCTCCTCGCGCGCGGGATCGGGCGGCTGACTGGAAACGCTTCCAGCGGCGGGGCCGTAGAAATGCCGGTGCAGCACCGCGAAGCACTCGCGCTTGTAGGCAAGCACCCGGTCGCGGGCCTCGGGCTTCACGCGGCTCGCGTCGAATCCGAATAGCCAACCCTGCAACAGGTCGAGCCGGAGCACGGTCGTCTCTTGCAGGCCGCCGGCCGAAGGGAGGCCCATCATGGTGCTACCTTCGGACAGGATCGGATCGCGGTTGATCCGCTCGCGCTGCTTGCGCCATTCGATACCGAGCCCGTCGCAAATCGGCTTGATCGCGACGTGGATGGTGCTGCCGTCCTCGACGGCGAACAGGGTGTCGCCGCGGAAGTCCACAGTCGTCAGCTTGGACATGGGAGAATCCTCACGAGCGAACGTTCCGCATGGGAACATTCGATTACTGCCCGCACGGGATTGCGCGGACGGCTGTCGTGAGGCCCGGCCGGGCTCGGGAGACGTGTCCTCAGATTTGAGGAGACGGGCCGCGCGAGCGGCCGGGCCGGGAGGCTAGCGGGTCCAGACGGTGGAGCGGCCGTTAAAATCGAGATCGAGCACCCGTAGGCCGCTCACCACGTCACCAACCTTCCTGCGGCGGCGACGGATGCGATCGAGACCGAGCCGGGCATCGCAGACGAGTTCCCGCTTGCGGGTCTCGTGCTCGCGGCTCGGCCCGCCGAGCGTGCCGACGAAAGCCATGTACCGCTCTTCGTCGTCGCCATCCTCCTCGGCATCGTGCGGCTCGTCCTGGATATCGCCGCCATCCTCGCCGGGATCGCTATCCTCGTCCTCCGTGCCGTCGTGTTCTTTATCGGCCTCGTCGAGTTCGAGGTCGCCAAACGAGGGCGCCGAGACAGTGACCCCGCAAAGGCTGTACTCGGCGGGGTCGCTGTCCTCCGCGTGGTCGTCTTCTTCGTCGTCGCCGCCGTCCTCCATGTCGGCATCGCCGTCCAGCGCGTCGAGCACGCCGATGCACCGATCGATCCGGTCGAGATCAGCCTCCAGTTGCCGACGCAGCGCGCGGCACAGCTCGTCGAATTCGAGCGCGTCAGCGTCCAGTTGTTCGGCCAGGATCGGCGGCAGGTCGAGATCGTCCCGCATGGCTCGGATCGCAGCCGTGACGGGTCCGCCCGGCGCAATGATGCGCGGGCCGTTCGGAAAGTGCTCGAAGGCGCTCATACCCGCACCTCCCAAGCCTTGGCCGACTTCGTCTCGACCCATGCCGAGATTTGCGACTTGCGCGCACACACGCGGCCGCCGAGCCGGAAATACGGAAGCTTCTCGGTTCGGATCAGCCGATCCGCCTGATGGTCCTCGACCCCGAGGAATGCGCCGATCGCCTTGAGCCCATAGAGCACGTCACCCTGCTCGCTCAGCAGCTCCTCGCGATCGACGTGCCGTCGCCGTCGCGCCTCCTTCCGGCTCGTGATGCGCGCCGTGTCTTCCAGCGCTTCCAGGCGCTCTCGAAGGTCTGCGATGGTGCGGTCACGCTGCTGAATGGCGATCAGTCCGCCGCCGGCCGCAAGCTCCTCCTGTCCACGCCGGTACTCGGCGAAAACCTTGATGATGCGCGAGCGCGTCGCCGAGGCGACGTTGCCCGAGACGAGGCCGCAGACCGCGAGGGCCTGCATCTCGGTCAGCCAATAGGCCGACAGCATTCGCCCACGATGACCGGGCTCTCGCTGAGCACGCCGATCGCGATCACGCGCCCCAGGCCGCTCATGAGGCCCCTGTGCGAGCGCACGAGGGCTCTGACGGTGCCGGGGTCGGGCAAACCAAGCTGGACGCCGATGCGCTCGTCGAACACGCGCGGCTCGAAATCGTGCTCCATGCTGATGTCGCGGACGGACAGCCCGACGCCGCCGGGGATGTAGGCACCGCCTCGATAGACCGCGCGGATATGAGGCGCGGCGCCGATCAGGGCTATGCGCTGGCGAAGCTCGGCCACCTCGGAGGCGAGTTGCGCGAAGTTCTGCGCCGCCTCGACTTCGGCCGGCAGGATGCCGCGCCGGTAGGCGAGGAAGCACTCGATCAGCGCCTTGCGGACCATGGCGGCCGCTGGCGTGCGCGAGAGGGCGCAGATGACGAGGGCTTGGCCTTCGTTGAGCCAGTGGAGTTTGCCGGGTCGGCCGCCTGCCTCAGAGGTTTCGTCCATGGTGGACGGAACCTCGCCCCAAGTCAGCAGCTCGGCTCTATTGCGCTCGATCAGATGGCCGAGCTTGTGGGGCTGCTCATACCCAAGCGCATCGGCAAGGCGCCGATGTGCCATGCGAGGTTCGCCGTCGTTGTCTCGCAATGCGGCAGGGTCGAAGGCTGGCGCACTGCTATCGTGCACCAACATCAGGTTGGTTTTGGTCATAGGATTTTCCGAGTTGACGGCTTCTCACAGCCGCGCCCGAGGACGGCCCGGGCGGCCGGGGGGTGAGAACCTGCTCGGAAGACAGGTCGACGCGCTTTTAGGGAGCTACCCACTGGACATGGCGCACCGCCCCCGGCCATAGTGGCCAGGTTCGGCGCGCCCGCCAAGGCGCGACCATGCGCATAGAGCCCGCCAAGGCTCGACAGCGCTTCACGCACCTCCCTCGCCAAAGGGCTGTGCGCTATTCCAAGTCAGGGTTCTCACACCCAAACTCAGCATGACACGCAACCCCGCGCCCGGCAAGGCAGCGGGGGTTTCGTGCTTTTCGATTCGTAATGGCCTCACGCGATGCGACCCGGCCTAGGTGTCCGCGATGTTGCAGATGCGCAGGATCTCGCCGCCGATGTCATTGGCCTCGCCAGCCCGCCCTGGTCTCTCTTCCCGTATGTTTCGAAGGAACGCCGCACTTGTCTTCATCTCACCTTCTATCCGCGCGAAAAGCTCGAAATTTTCGTCGCTCAACGACTCTAGTATATTTTGTATGATTATATCGTGCGCTGTCATACTCAATCTAAGTTGGGCTATATCTGCACTTATTTTCCCCATGTCATCGAGAATTAGTTGAAACAGCTCTGAAGAGTCTTTGTCCATAGGGGCACCTTTCAGTCGGCTTTCGACTGAGAATGAATGTGCCTCAAGTGATGAAATATCAGTCTACCGGCGCACCACGGGTGACTTGGAGAAGGCCGATCGAACCGTTTGATCGCTGGCGGTCCCGGGCACCATCTCGTTTATCAAGATCTGTTGCTTGCCCCTCTCCGCGCCCGGCAAGGCGATGGGGTTTTGTGTTTTGAGGCGCTTGACTTCCGCGTCTTGATCCCTCATATTGCGGACATGGCCGAGGGGCTTTCCCCGGCCGATTGAGGGAAGACCCCGATGACCAGCTCAAGCGCCCCGCTCTCCATCGACATGCAAGAGCAGATCACCCGCATCGAGCGGATGAATGCCGAAACCCGCAAGTTCGTCGAGGAAAGCATGAAGTTTTCCGCCGAAACCCGGAAGCTCACCCGCGACGCCGCGATCGCTCCGTTCACCCTCATCATCACCGCCTTCGGAGCCGGGGCCGCCGTGGTTGCCGCCGTTGCCGCGATCCTGAAACTGATCGGGCCCTGACCCCGACATGACCCGTTTCGACGTCATCGTCCTTCTCGCGTTGATCCTCGGCGGTTTCGCCGGGGGCGGCGCGGTTGTCCTGATTTCCCTGCTCGGAAGGCAGACGCTCCCATGAGCCCGGATCGCCTCCGAGACGTGCTCTCGTTACTGCGCTGGTCGCAGCGGGGCTTGGCCGAGGCTTTGACCTGCGATGATCGCTTGGTGCGCCGCTGGGCTTCGGGTGACGCGACTGTGCCGCCCGACGTGATCGAGTGGCTCGAGCGACTGGCGGCAGCTCATGCCGCGCTCCCCGCGCCGACGGGTTGGCGGCGCCGACCTGCGGCCTAGGCCCGCGCCCGGCACGGCAGCGGGGGTTTTGCATTGGCATCAAGCTTTTCCGACCAGCTCCAAAAAATCGGCTTCTCCGATGATTCGGATCGATTGACCGGCCGCTGACAACTTCTCTGCCTTGAGATGCTTTGAACTCTTGCCGTCGCCTCGCAGTCGGCGGAGGTGTTGCTCGCCAACCACGAGAATCGTCGTTCGTTTCGTCACGCCCGGCTCGACGTTGAAGCCGGCGGCTGCCGCAAGGTCCGCGCCCTCATCGCGATACAGCCGTTCGAGCTTACCGGTGAAAACGACCGTCTCGCCGGTGAATTCGGAATTCGGCGATGCGGTGCGTGTTGGCCTGGAATCTCTGTGCGGGAACCAACCGAGCGGTTCGCGGACCCGCTCATGCCAAGCATCGAGGTCGAGACCCGAAACCTCGATTGCCTTGACCATGACTTCCCCGGCTGCCCTCGCGTCCTCTGATGCTTCGTGATGTCGGAATTGGATGCCCAGCATGTTTGCGAGATCGAACAGGCCGTATCCGCCATAAGCGCAGTCTTCCCACGTGCGTCGCGCAACCGCCGCGCTGTCGAGCCATTTGCCGGCGGGTGGATTGAGCGCGTGCTTGGCGGCCGATCGGTGAAAGGCAATGCGATCAAAGGCAGTGTGATGGACGACAGTCTTATCGTCCAATAAATTCGTCAAGATTTCATATATGGCAGGCATTGGCAGCTTTCCACGAACGTCGTCCTCCGATATTCCATGAATGCTTGTGTGAAATGGATCGAAATAATCTTGCGGATCGACCAACAATTGCAGCGACGTTATAGGAACACCCTGCACGAACTCGGATAAACCTATACAACAAATGCTCGCCTGATCGGCATTCGCAGTTTCAACATCAAGCGCAATAAAATCCATAGCTGTCCCCGCCAAATCGGGAGCAGCATAATAGATGCCTCTATTGTGTCATCACGGACGTTGCGCCGGCTTGAACGCGGGTCGCTGGCAGCCCTGGCGAAGCGGCAGGGTTCGAGCCGAGCGCTCGACTCGCTTGTCCCCCGCTGTATGGCTGCATGGGATTCCTGTTGGATGAGGTTGAGCGGGGTTGATGCCGTGTCCGCGAGCCCAGACATGCGCGACGTGACCGACGAGATTTTTCAGGACGTGATGGCTGGGCTCGAACAGGTCCGGGCGCATCTCAACGGTGAGCCGGTGCCCGGCCTGGTTATGCATGAGCCGGGCGAGCGGTCGGGACCGGCCGTCACGTCTTCGTCGCGCGGCGAGGACTGAAAGACCCCATGGCAAGAAACACCATCAGCAGCGCGGGCAACCGGAACGCGATTTCCCGCCGTTACGCGATCACGACGCGCACAGGGAATCCGCGCGCGATGACCGCAGAGCGCCGGCAGCGCATCGAAAAAGCTTGGCAAAATGCGAGTGAACAGACTGGCGCTTTTCGGAGTTCGGCCACGGATGCGAAGGAGAAGCGCTGACGATGCCGGGCTCCGACAAGGAAGTATTCCTGGAACTGGTGTCGAGCAGCGATCACACTGACGTTAGCAACTTCCTCACCTATGCGATATTCGCGTTCGATCGCGCTAACTGGATCGTGTGGCATACGCAGACAACCGGCTCCGAGCCGGACCAAGCAGCGATCAACGCCTGGACCGGCAATCTGACACCGCATTCCTTCGAAGTGATGCGCAACCGCGCTCAGGATTTCTTCGACCTAGCAGCGCGCGATTACTTGGCCGCTGACATGGAAGATGCACGTGAGGATGCTTTGCGCGGCGGCCTGCTCGAGGAAATTCGGAATGCTGTCCAGGTACAGACTGCCGGCTTGAAAGAAACACTCGCCGAGGTGAAAAGCGCAGGCTCGTTCTGGAAGCAGCTTGGCCTTCAGACGCTCACCTCTATCATCGCACCGTTGCTGATCGGCTCTGTGATCGGCATCTTTCTCACCTTCGGGGACAAGCTCCCGTCGATCCGCGATATTGCCGGACGCATCTCCCCTGCCCCAGCGAGCGCGCCAGCCGAGAAATAGAACTCCGAAGGATTCTGCATGACCTGCAGGTCAGGCCGACGCCTTGCCGATCAGAGCTGCCACCGTCGCTACCACCCGCCTGAGCGGGTCATTCAGCAGGCTCGCGTCGCCTCGTTCCGCCGCGAGCCGAAGCGCGATGGCATCGCATGCCAAGGCGATCGATTGCGGGATCTCGACACGCCGGCCGTCATCGTGGCGCTGGCCTCGTTCATACAACTGCACGGATGCACGCGAGACGCCGAGCGCGGTTGCGGCTTCGTCCTGATTCAAGCCGAGCAACTTGCGCCATTCCTTGAATTCGGCCGGCGTCATGATAATCTCCGAGGTGCCGAGGGGGTGAGAAGGCTTTGACCCCGTAGGAGCCGGGACTTTCGCCCCGGCCCCCGTTTCTTACCTGATGCTCAGTTCAAGGCGCCAACCACGAAACTGAATCACCAGTCGAAACTTCGGGTTCCTCAACCTTCTCACCCCCTTTCGGCCCGTCAGGCGGATTTGCCTGACACGATCTTTGTAGCAATAGCCTACTGAGTAGTCAAGTAGAAAGCTGACTCAGTAGGCTTTTTCTTCGCCTCCCCTTCGAATGGCGTCGGCCATCACCGCCTCACCACGGGCGACCTGGAAAAAGCCGACCGAACCTGCGGATCGCTGGCGGTTCCGGCCACCATCTCTTTTATCAAGACCTGCTGTTTGCGTCCGCCGCGCCCGGCAAGTCGGCGGGGGTTTCGTGATGGTGCGCTCCAATGCGATAACTACGCCATTGACGTACGTACGCCATTGGCGTATAAACAGGTCATGACGAAGCGCCTGCATACGGTCGTCGAGACCCCCGACTATCTCAGCGACGCCAAGCACGCCGGAATGACCGATGCCGATCGCGAACGGGCGCTGCGGACCTATGCAGCGACGCCGGATCTCGGCGAAGAGATCGTCGGCTCGGGCGGCGTGCGCAAAGGGCGGGTGGCCGGTCGCGGCAAGGGCAAGTCCGGCGGATATCGCGTCGTATCCGTCTACTTGGACGAGAGCATTCCGGTCTACTTGATCGGTGTCTTGAGCAAAGGAGATCGCGAGACCTTCACGGACGCGGAAGTCAAGCAGTTCAAGAGCGTTACTGCCGAGATGAAGGCAGCTTACCGGGGGCGAACGAGGCGCTGACCCGCCCATTTGCCCCTTTCACACCCAGGCAGCCACGGAGGGCAGCCCAGATATGACCGACAGCTTCAACCGCCTCATGGGCGGGCTCGCGAGTGCACTTGCGCACGCACAGGGCAACCCGCCCGAAGGCACCCGCGTCCACGTCCCCGAGACGCTCGACGTGGCCGCGATCCGCGAACGCACCGGCCTCACGCAGCCGGCCTTCGCCGCGACGATTGGCGTGAGCGTCGGCACGCTCAGGAATTGGGAGCAGCGGCGCAGGGCTCCGGAAGGGCCGGCGCGCGTGCTCTTGGCTCTCGTCGAGAGGCGGCCGCATATCGTGGCTGAAGTCTTGAAAACCAACCAGCATCAGCGCCCGCCTTCGCAGGTCAAGGGGGCTCCCTCAGAAATAAAATTCGCACCAATAGCGCAGCCATGGGCAACCGACGAATTTAGACATCCGCTCATTTCGGATGTTGTAGTTCTAGGAACCATACATTGATCGAGAGGAAGCCATGGTAACGGATGATCCATTGCTTGAATTGCAAGCAAAATTTGCTGCGCTTGAGTATGTGCAGAAAATTACCTTGCAAGTCTTACATCAGCTTGCGCCAAATTCTGGTGCTCATACTGCAATGATAGAAATGCTCAACAAAAGTATCGTTCATGCGCATGTAACGAGCAATGACCCGGCTGTAGCACAACAAATGAAGGACTACGTCGTCAAATACGCAACTCAGATAATTGACGCTGGATTTCAAGCAAAACCAGCGCCCAAATAGCCGGTCCCTTTTCGCGTCGTCGCAATCTACTCAACGGCGCCGATGTGGCATGTGCGGATCGGCCGTCTGCCTAGCTCGATCCCGACTGTGTGGCCCAGGATGCCCCAGGAGAGGCGCGAAGGGATGCGAGCTATCCGAGTGCGATCGTTGATGCCCTCGGCCGCCTACGGGGCATTTTCATCCCTACCGAAGAGAGCGAAACCTTGTACAATGTCCAAGATATTCCCTCTCTCGCCTTCACCGTTGATAATATACACGGTGTTAAGCGCCCAAGCGGCAACACGGCTGCCGCCGGCCACCGCCGCCTAGCCCGCGAGGCAGCTTCCGGCAACGAGGTCTCCCCTCGGAAACGATGCCGGCCGCGCGGTGTCGGAAACGCCCGTGTCGCCGGCTCCGATCAGGCCGCGAGCGAGGCCGATAGGTCGCCGTAGACGAAGCTCGCCGGCCGCTTCACGGTGAAGGCCAGGCGCTCCTCCGCGCGCAGCGTCACCAAGTTGCGGCGGAAGTTGTCACCGTCTTCCGTCGAAGCGACGACTTCGACGCCCATTCGGTCGAAGATCTGCGCCTGAGTGCGGAACGGCCCGACAAGAAACTTGCCGGTCGGCATCCGATTGGTTGCCGCAACGGGCGTTTGCCAGATGCGCTTGAGCACCGATTCCTCGAACGGGGAATTGCCGATGTAGCGGCCGTTCGAGTCCTTGATCGACTGGAGCCGGCGCCAGTCGACGGCGTTGAGCACCATGCCGTCGCAAGCGTACTCGCCGGCTTCCACCTGAGCGATCGCCTGGATCAACACGTCGAGCGGCGTGCTCGTCGCGCTGGTCCACTGCTTTGCGAACGGTGTCGCCTGCGGGACGATTCCCATCAGGTTCTGTTGTGCGCCGTTGCCGAACAGCAGTTGCGCATCTTCGACATCGGCAAGGCCGTTGCGGGCCTCCGCGTCGATGATGGCTGCGAGTGCTGGCGCGTCTTCGAGACTTTGGCGGGTGCAGAGGAAGAAATGCGCGAGCGTGCGGACCGGCGCCGTCACCTCCTCAAACGTCATGTCGCTCTGGGGCTTCAGCGCGCCTTCCGCGACCATGGCTGCGCTGTTCGTGCGGCCGGTCTGGCGCGGATAGGTCACGGCGTTGCTCTCGGTGGTGCCGGGCGCCACCAGGTCACGCACCGTGATCTGCGTCCACGGCATCATCGATGCGTCGCTGGTGCGGCGATCCACCGGGATCAGGCCGGCGCCCGACCCCGCCACGGAGGTGATGTTCTTGTGCTCCGCCTCGGTCGAGGCGACGACGGCATGGAAGCGCTGCCCCTGCCGATCGCGATGGCCGTCCGCGCCCTTGTACTGCTCGCTTTCGATGAAGCGCCGGCCCCAAGAAATCGGCGCGGCAGGAACGCTCGGCCCGCCCCGACGAGCAATCTTCTGCTCGATTTCCAACAGGCGAGCGTCGGCCTCCTCGGACTTGGTCTTGATCTCTGCGAGTGCGCTATCGGCCTTGCCCTGCCGCAGCTCCACCTTGCCGAGGATCGTTTTCACCTCAGCGTGGTTGGTGCCCAGTCGTTCCATGACCTCCGAGCCGAGGTTCTCCGGGTTGTCGAGAACCGGGCGGGGGCCGAACGGTGCGTTGAAGAGGAAGCCGGCGAATCCGCCGGACTCGATGGTGCGAGCGTTCATCGTGACATACCTTTCAGATCGGCTAGGTTCGTATCGAGTGCGTCCAAGAGGGCGCGCATCGCGGGGCCGTCCGTATCGGGCGGCGCTTCGCCGGTGAGTGCAGGCCAGCCGCCGGCTGCGAGCGTTCGCGCGGCCGCCTTTGACAGTCCGCCACGGCGCAGGAGATCTTCGAGATCGCCGATCGCGGCGAGTTTCACGCCGTCGACGCGCGCCATGGCGTTGGATGGCTCGTCGACGAGTGACACCTCGAACAGATGCAGGGCTTTGAGGATGCGTTTCGGCTCGCCCTTCCCCTTGCCGAAGACCGCGCCGTTCGGGGCGACCCGATAGCCGATGGAAAGGCCGGCGATCGCGCCATCCTTTACCCGCTCGTAGAGATAGCGGCCGCGGTCGGTCGACATGCCGGACAGGCGGCCGCGAACGTGCAGGCCCTTGCTGTCCTCCGACATCGCTTTCCAGACGCCGACGCCGCGCTCGCCGCCGACTTCGGGCAGGCCGTGGTTGAAGTGCATCGCCGGCAGGCCGCGACCCTGGGCTTTCCGCTCCTCGAGCGAGCCCGCGAAGGCGCCAGCCACGATCACATCGCCGTGACTGTCCCGGTTCCCGAAGAAAGAGCCGTAGCCCTCGAACTCGCCGGCGTCGGTGCTGCCGGCGAGTTTGATTTCGAGCGGTGCGGAGAGGGTTTCGAGCTGCATCGCGTGCCTGGGCTGGTCAAAGCGACGGACACGACAACAGCCCGACTGCACGGGCTCCGTCTGTCCTGTTCTGCCTTGCCGCCCGGCATCCGCCGGTGCGCCTAAGGTGTCTCGTCGAAATCGCCCGGCATCCGCCAGTGCGATCTATCGATCGATGACGTCGATAAGCTACGGCATGAGGATTAGTTCCGTCAATGCCTCGCCGCGCCAGCTCGCTCGCGGGCGGCAGCAACGCGATTCTGAAGCTCCGGACAGGCATTCGCGAGTGCCGTCCCGGCAGTGAGGAGGCGGATCGCGGCCTTCTCCATGCCCTCGACATCGAGGCAGAGGGCGGCGGCAACCACGAGGGCGGCCTCCGACACCTCAGCGGGAGACGATCCAGCACCGATCAAGTCTTTCAACTTGTCCCGGATCGCCGCCTGGATGGGCTGATCGCTCAGGTCCTCGGCCAGCGAGGCAAAGCTGTTGCTCGGCATAGGGCGTCTCCGAATTTTCAGACGAGGGATGGCCGCTACGGAACGGCGCACGGCTTTTCAGGGCCGATGACGAGCCCCAGGTCGCGCGCGAGCCGGCGGCTCTGCGTCGTTGCGGTTTCGATGGCGCGGATCACCTGCATGTAGGCGTCAGGGGACCCGGTTGATCCACGAAAACGATGGGCGATGAGGTCAATCGGGTCGAGGCGAGCCCGTGTCGGACGTAATCCGAATCGGCCTCCGCTGGATGAAACGGCTTCCCAAGAACGCTTCGCGCGAACTGCGGAACTGCGGAACAGCCGACCCTTGCAAACAGAAGCGAATCGCTCCCGACGCAACCCTTTGATTACTATCGCTTTTCAGGTCGTTCCGATTTGAAAAAACGGCCAAAAATCCTAGCAATTCCGCGGACTTCGCACCCTATGAAAACGCCCACAGCAGCAAAAATCTGCGCATGGGACCCGATGCGGTGGGCGCCCTTCGGATCGGCCAGACTCTGAGGCTACCCCCTACCGATCGATCATCGCGGCATAGCTCGCCAGCACCCGGCGCCGATCGAGGGATGGCAGCGCATCGATGGCGGCATGGGCATGGTCGAGCGCAACCTCGCCGGTCTCGGCACGCAGTAGCGCTGCCTTCAGCGGCATCCCGCGAGGCCCGAGCAACAGATGCGCGATGGTCCGCAAGCATCGGAGGCGAGCGACGCGCTCTGCCTGGCTGATGCCATCGGCGAACGGTCCCCAGCGGTCGAGAGGATGCATGAGGTCGGCCGAGCCAGCGGTCGCCTTTTGTCAGTTCTGTCAGTGCTCAGGGTATGCAGGTTTCGCGCGGGCTCGCCTTACTCAGCTGCTTGGACATGGCGACCTTGAAGGCTTCCACGCTTTCATATTCGTCGTCGATGCTGCGACACTTCCCGTTCGGCGTGACGAGCGCAAAAGCCTGCGTCGGTTCCCCGGCCATCGTGACCGGCATGACCGGCCAGTCGAGATCGTCCGACACCCGAAACGCGATCACGTCGTACTCGTCGAACATCACCGCCTCGCCGGCAGCGGCAGGCCCATATGCCTGGACAACCCGATATCCCGAGCCAGCCGGCACCGTGGTGCCGCAGAGACGCTTCATGCCGTCGATCGTCCCGCACGCAACGATCGCGTCGCCCGATCGCACGACGACCCGGACCCTCGCCCGGCCTCGCTCGTCGGGATGCAACGCGATGATCCGAACGATATGCTCGGCCCCGATGATCTGGCCGCCTATCTCGACAAACATGGATGCGTCCTCAGTCCAGGCGCACACCCGGTTCACAAAACACACCTCCCCTTGCTCCTGCCATAACTGCCAAAAGGGTCCCGAGGCGGGGCTTTCGTCAGTTATGTCGGTTGCGAGGGTAGGTGTGTTTCAGGCGAAGGCGTGCGGGTTGATCCGATAGATCGTCTTCGGTCGACCGCCGGTTTGGATCGCGTCGGCGGCGAGCCAGTCAAAATCGGCGAGCAGGTCGAGGCCGGCATCTATCTGCTCGCGGTCGGACAGGTTGGACCACTGAGCCCGGTAGACGTCGCGAGCCGTGAACCCATCCTTGAGGTCGCCGCGACGGGTGCGGGCAAGAATAGCCTTGGCGGCATCTATTTCCGCATCAATGCCGGCGCCGTAAGCCCGGCGCGCGTGTGTTTCGAGGTAAGTGGTGAAGGCGAGCGCCCGATTCATGGCCGCTACTGTAATGGGTCCAGCGCCACCCTCCGCGACATGATTGATGAGAGCGAGCGTCGGCACCAGCTTCCGATACTTGGCCAAGTGGCTTTCTAGGGCCGGGTGCAAATCACCGGATCGCAGCCGTCCTTCAAGGTCGGCTCGGAAGTCGGCAAATACTTCGCGGGCAGGCGCATCGAGCCGCAGATACGGCACATCCGACACGGCATCCACCTCCCCTTTGATGTCAGCCGCCGTCACCGCGTCGAGCCGGGTGAACGTGTCCCATGCCAGTTGCCGGGCCTCGGAATTCGGCCAGCGGTCCACCTCACGCCAGTTCGGGCTTTGGTCCGGCCATACCAGCACGCTGAATCGCTGAATGAGCCCGTCATCGGCCGCGCCACCCTTCACGGCCCTGCGCATGTACTCGGCGAGTCGGCCCGGCTGCGTCGAGCCAAGCAAGCTGATGCAGGCCGCCTCGACATGCGTTCGCCCTCGAATGATCCGGTCGAAGGTATAGCCGTCCTTCCCGTTCCAGGCCGTGAGGAAGAACCCTCGCGCGGCGGCACTCTCGTCGCGGTCCAGGGTCTTGAGCAGGGAAACCAATTCGTCCCTGAAGGCGAGCACTCCATTCGGGTTCGCCGCGAGGATTTCGCCCAGCGACTCGTAAGTGGTGTCATTTGTGATGTAGCGGCGCACCTTCGGTGCTTCCGGTACGGCGATGCCGAGGATGTCGGATACGTCCTTCGCGCCGTTCTTGAGCGCGGCGCGAGCGGCCTTGGCCGCTTCGTCTCGCCGGAGCTTATGAGCCTCTACTTCCAGCTCGTACTCCTTGACAGCCTCGTCTCCGGCCTTGCGTGCCGCGGCCTCAAGTCGGTTCACTGGCCGCGTCGTCTCGGACATTGCTGGCGACTTCATCGCACCGGGCCGGCCGACGATGCAGCCCCAAAGGTTCGGCACTTCCGTCCAGTCGGTATGCGCTTGCGGACGCACCGCGATTTTCCGACCGAGCACGGAAGCGGCGGCGACCATAGCCGATGCGCCGAGAAAGTCGGGCGGGCACTGCATCCGGTCGGCGATGTCCTGTATCCATGGGCCGAACGTCGCCGGCACCATCGACGTCTCGAAGCTCGCCACGGGCGACAGGCCGGTCGGCAATGGCTTCGGCTCGCCCCATCCCGCACCGCCGGCCTGCCCTCGGTCTCGCGCCCTATCCGAGCTCGGCCGGCCGTTGCGGTCCAGCCAATCCATCTCGTCGTCGAGGTCCGCGCGATCTGTCATCTGCGCTTATCCTCCAGGCCCAAGGCCACAGCCGCACCATCTCGGGCCGCCTTCGCCGCCAGTGCCTTCTCGTTGGCCTCGACGAGCATCTTCATCACGGCCACGGCCTGCCGCGTGCAGGCCACGGATTTCTTGAGCGAAACCTCGAGTAGCCGGTCGTCGGCGACAGAGGCGTAATCGACGCCCATGCTGGCGTAGAACGCAGCCATGCCCAGGCACTCGCCGACGAATTCGCGGAGCGCACCCGACGTGCCATGCGCGATATGCTTGCGGTCTTCAGCCATGGCCTCCCCTAGATTCCGCCGAGAGCGGCATGACCGCCAGCAGTCTCGCGCCATCGGCCAAGCCCTGGAGCGCCGCCGCAGCGGCCCGCTGGCGCACCTCTCGCGCATCGTCGCGGCACTCGATCGTGACCGCGGCAATCATCGCCATCTGGCGAACCGCCTCGACGCCGGCATTGAATGCCGCGCGCTCACGTTCGGTCATGCTTGCGGACCCGAGGCACTTCAAAAAGGTCGCGTCATTTCCTATGTCAGCCATGACGGTGAAGCCCTGCAAAACGAAGGGCGTTCCCCAGGGTACGCGCCAGACAACTCAGCCCACTCCGGTCCGAAAGACCAACCCTGCTGAGATGGAGCAGCCGTCAACTTCACCCTTGCGCCGACCAGTCCGACAATCCTTGCGAAGCCCACGACATCGCGGCCTCGCGAGCCCGACTGTGCGACGGGTGCCGACCGGATGCTATCGAGCGAGACGACGATCGGCGCGAGCGGATCGGGCTCAGGCATTGGCTGAAGCACGCGCCGCAGCTTCGCGCTCGGCGAGCCACGCATTGAGGGTCGAGCGGCGGGCGCAGACGATCCGGCCCATGCGGAAGACCGGGATGCTCTCGGATTTGACTCGGTGTTTTGTCGCGCCGGGACTCATATGCAGGTGCTCGCCAATAGCGGCATACCCCTGAAGAAGGTCGGAATTCTCTGCTTCTGCCATCATCGCCTCGTGTCGCGTTTTGGTCGCTTCGCCTAGCCGCCGACCAACGCCGAAATCCGCCTATGCCCGCTATTTCAGGCACTTAGCTGCCTGTCGGGTTTTTCATCCACTCGACATGGTTGCGCCGCCCGAAGGCGGCGCATGTACTTGATGAATAACAGTTATTCTCCTAATTTCGACGGAAGGACTGCAGTTCCGCCCTCTCCTCTACGGTCTGCTGGAACGAAACGGGAGAGAGACGACATGGCCAAGCCCGCCACCCTCTACGAGAAGCTGCTCGACCAGCACACAGTGCGGCGTCTCGACGACAAGCACGGAGCGGGCGCGCAAATCCTTTTGTATGTCGATCGCACGGTGCTCAACGAATATACCAGCCCCCAGGCCTTCAGCGGGCTCAGGGACGCGGGTCGCTCGGCCTGGCGCCCATCGGCCGCGCTCGGCGTCGTCGATCACGTGAACCCGACTGCCCCCCGACGCACTGCGCAGATGCCCGATCCAGGCGGCGCTCGTCAGGTTGAATATTTCGGCGAGAACTGCCGCGATTTCGGGATCGAGCTGTTCGACATCCTGCATCCGTCCCAAGGCATCGAGCATGTCGTGGCGCCCGAGATCGGCTTCATCCTGCCCGGCATGGTGGTGGGGGCCGGCGACAGCCACACAACCACCTACGGTGCGCTGGGCGCGCTCGGCTTCGGCATCGGCACCTCCGATATCGAGCATCTTCTCGCCACGCAGACCCTGGTCTATCGGCAACTGAAGACCATGCGCGTGACGGTCACCGGCGGGCTCGCAACGGGCGTCACTGCCAAGGACGTCGTCATGGCACTGATCCGCGCGATCGGCGCGGACGGGGCGACCGGATACGCTGTCGAGTTCGCCGGTCCCGCCATCACGGCTCTGCCGGTCGAGGGCCGGATGACGATCTGCAACATGGCGGTCGAATGCGGCGCGCGCGGCGTCGTGATCGCACCCGACGAAGCCGTCTTCGCATGGCTCGAAGGCCGGCCGCGCGCCCCGAAGGGCGCAGCCTGGCAAGCAGCTTTCGCTGCCTGGCGTGCTCTCGCCAGCGACACCCATGCCGTCTTCAATAGCGAGGTGACGCTGAAGGCCGAAGACATCGAGCCGATGGTCACCTGGGGCACGAGCCCCGATCAGGCGCTTCCGATCGGCGGCTTCGTGCCGAATCCCGTGGCCGAGCCCGACGCGGGCCGCCGGCGCGGCATGGAGCGGGCGCTCAGCTATATGGGCCTCTCGCCCGGCACAGCGCTCGCCGATGTGCCGATCCAGCGCGCCTTCATCGGCTCCTGCACGAATGCGCGCATCTCCGATCTGCGAGACGCGGCCGCAATCGTGCGCGGACGCAAGGTTGCGGCGGGCGTTGCCGCGATGGTGGTGCCCGGCAGCAGCGCGGTCCGCCGTCAGGCCGAGGCCGAGGGGCTCGATCGCATCTTCGTCGAGGCCGGGTTCGAATGGCGGCAATCGGGCTGTTCGATGTGCCTTGCTATGAACGACGACATGCTGGCGCCGGGCGAGCGCTGCGCCTCCAGCACCAATCGCAACTTCGAGGGGCGGCAGGGCGCAGGCGGGCGCACGCACCTCATGAGCCCGGCCATGGTGGCAGCGGCGGCGATAGCCGGCCACCTCGCCGATGTCCGCCAGTTCCAGACCCCGGAGATCTGACCATGGAGCCCTTCCTCAGCGTCACCGGCGCCGCGGCGCCGCTGCCTATGGCCAACGTCGATACCGACGTCATCATGCCCAAGCAGTTTCTGAAGGGGATCGACCGGTCCGGACTCGATCGTGGTTGCCTCTACAACCTACGCTTTGACGAGACAGGAGAGCCGCGCCGCGATTTCGTCCTGAACCAGCCGAGCTGGGGCGATGTGCGCTTCCTCGTCGTCGGGCCGAATTTCGGCTGCGGCTCCTCGCGCGAGCATGCCGTCTGGGGGTTGATGCAGCTTGGCATCCGGGCCGTGGTCGGCACGAGCTTTGCCGGAATCTTCGCGGACAACGCGGCCAATAACGGCTTGCTCCTCGTCACCTTGGACGAGGGCGAGGTCGCGGCGCTCGCCGAACGAGCGGCCGATCCCGGTCGGAATGACCTCACCGTCGATCTCGAGACGCAGATGGTCACGGCCGGCGATCTCACGTTTGGCTTCGAGATCAGCCCGCTGCGGCGCGAGGCGATGATGCGCGGGCTCGATGCGATCGGGACGACGCTGGAGCGTGCGGATGCCATCCGAAGCTTCCAGGATAGCTATCTCGCGGCCCGGCCATGGCTCGCTTGAACGTCGGAAGGAGGATCATCATGACGAGCGAGTTCTTGCCCGGCTTCGAGACGAAGGAGATCGAGACCGAGGGCGCGCGCATCCACGCGGCGGTGGGCGGCAGCGGGCCGCCCCTGCTTATGCTGCACGGCCATCCCCAGACGCACCTGACCTGGCATAAGATCGCTCCTCGTCTCGCCGAGCGCTTCACGGTCGTGTTGCCGGATCTCCGCGGATACGGCGATTCCGAAAAGCCCGAGGGAGGGGAACGCCACGTCAATTACAGCAAGCGCGCGATGGCGGCCGATCAGATCGAGGTGATGCGCTCCCTCGGCTTTGCTCGGTTCAACCTCGTCGGCCACGACCGCGGCGCGCGCGTCGCGCACCGCATGGCGCTCGATCATCCCGATGCCGTCCAGACGATCGCAGTCTTCGACATCGCGCCGACCTTGACGATGTACGAGCGGACGAACCAGGAATTCGCGACACGCTATTTCTGGTGGTTCTTCCTGATCCAGCCGGCCCCCCTACCGGAGCGCCTGATCGCCGCCGACCCAGAGTTCTTTCTGCGCCGGCACATCGAAAGCCAGATCAAGGTTCCGGGGGCAACGAGCGAGGCGCTCTTCGCCGAGTACCTGCGATGCTACCAGGAGCCCACAACTCGGCATGCCATCTGCGAGGACTACCGGGCCGCTTCCACCATCGATCTCGATCACGATCGTGCCGAGGGGAACCGTCGTATCGAGGTGCCGCTCCTTGCACTCTGGGGAGCGCAGGGCACGGTCGGACGCCTTTACGACGTTTTGGAAACCTGGCGTGAAAAGGCCCACCACGTCCGCGGTCGCGCGCTCGATTGCGGGCATTCTCCGCAGGAAGAAGCGCCGGAGGAGACGCTCCGCGAGTTGCTTGCGTTCCTGGGCTCGTAGATTTTGCCAGCCGGCTGCGAAGCGGACTTCCTGAAGGGCCGAGAGAGGTCGAAAGCTGCCCCGACCCCCGCAACAAGGGTTAGATTCCACCCTCTACAGCAACGGTGTCCGAGCAGCCGCGTCCTCGCGCGCACAGATCTCGGCATCGGGCTTGGTGCCCTCGCTCGCCAGCGCCTTGGCCAATTCGGTCCGCGCCCGTTCGAGATCGGCGCGGAAACCGGCATCGCCGAGGAGGGCGGCGAAGACCGCCGAGGCGTTGATGCGGGCGGCATCGACGTCGCTCATCCAGTGCACGCCGCAGACGACCCGGCTTTCGCCATAGAGCCGGCCGCGCACCATGAACTGCGTCGCCTTTTCCGGCACCAGCGCCGCCATGATCATCGCATAGGTCCAGCCCTGCGCCGAATGGCCGGACGGGTAGCTGAAACTGTCGGCGAGTTTTGCCTCGCGCTCCACGCAGATTGGCTGCTCGTTGCCGATGAACGGCCTCAGGCGCCGGTAATGCCGCTTCGGCGCGCGGGTGGACCGGGCGATGTCGAGCCGGGCCCGGTCGAGCAGCGTGATGAGCTGGGGCACGCGATCCTTGTCGAGGCGCTGGCCGAGCACGCAGGCGAAATCCTCCAGCAGGGCGGTCGAGCCCTCGGCAACGTCATTGGTTGCGAGCGCCCAGCGCGGGCTGCCGACAAGCTCGCGGGTCATGGTAAAGGCGGCACGATCGGCCGCCTCGGCCTGTGAATGCCCGGCTGGCGGCGGCGGCAGGATCGCGAGCGTGTTCGGCGCCGCCTCCTCGCTGAGATACGGCTTGCGCGCCGGTTTGTCAGGGTTGAGCGAATCGGCGCTGAGCGAGGGCACCGATTCCTCCCTTATCGCCACGGGACGCGCATCCGGCACGGGCTGGGCCAGGGCCGGGTGGAGTACGGCCGCCTGGATCAGCAGAGTGGCGAAGAGGACGGGCGAGCGGGGCATCGAAGAGGCCTTGAGGTGCCGTGGCGGACTTCGAGAAGCCCGGGCAGCGGAACGGAACGGCGTGGCGTGTCGGGTGGAATGTGCAGAGGTTTCTCTAGCGTCGACGTGCGACGCGTGTGTCACAGTCCTGTCTCGTCACGAGCGGATCGCCGCAGCGACCGCATCGGGGAATTCCTCATGCGGGCTGAGTGCGCCCGGAACGCGCGCCTGCGCGAGCCGGCCCGACGCGATCAGCGCATCCATCTCGGCGCCCGAGCGCCGCGGAGCACGCTCTGGACGCAGGACCAGAACCGGCGGCAGATTCTCGCGGAACAGATCGAGGAAGCCTGCACGATCCTCGAGCGGATCGAGCCCGCCCGTCACGAAGGCCGCCGTACCGAATCGCCCGCCGCTTTGGCTGGTGATCCGGTGCTTGGCCGCGATCACCTCCGGCGTGACATGGGCGGGATCGGCATAGACATGGGCGCGCATCATCCGCCTGATCACGGGCGGGCTGACATTGAGCCTGTACAAGGCCTCGCCCGCGACTGGCATCTCGATCGCGCGGCGGATGCGCGCGAACCATCGCGCACGCTCCCGGCCCATCACGGTAGGCAGGGGCCCGCGCCAGGTCGGCGCGACGAGGATCAGCCGTTCGAACAGGTTCGGATGGCGCCTTGCCGCCATCGCGAGATAAGTGGCGGCATGGCCGGCGGCGATTCCGAGCGCATAGGGGCCGGGCGCGGCGGCCAGCAAAGCATCGAGGAAGGCGTGAAGATTCGCCGGTTTCAGCGGCAGCCGTGCGCGTTCCTGCGCGCCAAAGCCCGGCCAATCGGGCACCAGGGCGCGGTAGGAGCCGGCGAGCGCTCGGGCGAGCGGCAGCATCTCCTCGCGGGCCGAGATCGAGGAGAGGGCCGGCAGATAGAGAGCCTGAGGTCCCTGCCCCAGTAGATCGCAGGGCGTCGGCACTGTCTGACCGGCGACCACCAGGTCGAGCATGCGAGTGGCGTGGACCGGCGCCCCCATGTCGATGTCTCCCATCACCCTTTTCTTGTCCCTCCCCTTGGGAGGTCATGGCCTTGTACGTCGCTCTCCCGTCCACACCTCAGGATGAGGTGCCGGAGCGAAGCGGAGCTTCGAAGGAGGGAGAGTGTAGGAAACCCGAAACTAGACCCACCTCTCATCAAATTCGTCCAAGCCGCAACCTTCCGAGGAGGAGATCCGTCAGGTCCGCAGCAACTCGTTGATGCCGGTCTTGGCGCGGGTTCCGGCATCGACCCGCTTGACGATGACGGCGCAATACAGACCCGGGCCGGGCGAGCCGTCGGGCAGGGGTTTGCCGGGCGTCGTGCCCGAAACCACGACGGAATAAGGCGGCACGCGGCCGTAGAAGGTCTCGCCGGTGGTACGATCGATGATCCGGGTCGAGGCGCCGATATAGACACCCATCGAGAGCACCGAGCCCTCACCCACGATCACGCCTTCGGCGACCTCGGCGCGGGCGCCGACGAAGCAATTGTCCTCGATGATGACCGGATTGGCCTGGAGCGGCTCCAGCACGCCGGCAATGCCCGCCCCGCCCGAGATATGACAGTTCTTGCCGACCTGCGCGCAGGAGCCGATCGTCACCCAGGTATCGACCATGGTGCCCTCGCCGACATGGGCGCCAAGATTGACGAAGCTCGGCATCAGCACCGCGCCCGGCGCGATGAAGGAACCACGGCGCACGAAGCAGCCCGGCACGGCGCGAAAGCCGCCGGCCTTGAACTCGGCCTCGCCCCAGCCTTCGAATTTCGAGGGCACCTTGTCGAACCAGGGAGCCCCGCCCGGCCCGCCCTCGATCGGCACCATGTCGTTGAGGCGGAAGGAGAGCAAAACGGCCTTCTTCAGCCACTGGTTCACCTGCCACTCGGACCCGACTTTCTCGGCAACGCGGGCCTTGCCGGAATCGAGCAGGTCGAGCGCAGCATCAACGGCCTCGCGCACGGCCCCTCGCGTCGACGTCGAGATGCCGCTGCGCTCCTCCCAGGCGGCTTCGATGGTCTGAGCGAGATCGGAAAAAGGCACGGCCTGGGACATGGGAGTTTTGGGCTATCCGGAGGCGGGGGCCTGCTTGAAGCATGGGCCCGAGAGGTGGGAACCGGTTTTCGGAACAGTCGATGCTGTAGCGAAGGCGCCTGCCGCTGTCACGGGCCGCCGCAACACGGAGCCTTTGCCGCGAACTTTCTGTTGGAGCGGCTACCTCGAGCCGGTCACCTTCAGCCGGTCATTTGGGTTTGTCGGCGAATTTTGCGCGCACCTGCGCGAGATCGCGAACGAGGTCGGCGAGATCTTCCGCCAGCCAGTCATGGATCTCCGCTGCGGTTTTCGGAAATTCCCGCAGCATGCGGCTCATCAGCTGGAGGCTGATCCGCACGACCTGCGCCTCGCTCGCCGCGCGGGCTTCGGCCGGACGCACGCCGAGCGCGAACAGAGCGTTGCGGCCGATCAGGGTCGAGGGCCCCGCCTCGATCGTCGCGCCGCTCTTCGGCTCCAGCGCAATCGTGCCGGACAGGACGACATAGCCGCCATCGGCCCGGTCCCCGCGCCGGAACAGGACATCGCCGGTCTGCAGGTCGATCCGGTCTCCGGCAAAGCAGAGCAGCCGCAAGGCGGCCTGGTCGAACAAGCCGAAGACGGGCGCCGCGGCGAGGATCGCGATGTCGTCGTCGAGCCCCAATATGCCGCCCCCGGCCGTGTGAAGGTCTGCTCCCCATGGTCCTTAGAGCATCGGCCCGAAAAGTGGGAACCGGTTTTCGGAGATATCCGATGCAGTAGAACGAGCTACGGCATCGGCCCGAACAATGGGAACCGGTTTTCGGGCAAGCCGATGCAGTAGAACACCCTACGGCATCGAAGGAGGATGGGTGCGAAACGTGCCGGGACAGTTTGGCCCGACAATCCTTTACGCCTCCCATATCTCCCAGGCTTCGGGGCTGCGCATCAGCATCGCGACGAAAGCGAAGGTGAGCCGGTGAGTCGGCCGGTTGGCGACGAGCCGGCCGAGAATCGGCCGCCCGGCCAGCGCGAGGTCGCCGAGGAAATCGAGCGTGTTGTGGCGGACGCGCTCGTCGGGGAAACGGCGCCCGCCGAGCGCCCAGGGGCCGATCCAGATTACCACGCGGCCCGGCCATGCTCCGCGCAAAAGCGGTTCGTCCGGGGGAAATGGCATCTGCGCGAGGATATCGGAGTCGGGCGGCGTCGAAAGATCGGCCCAAGGCGCATTGGCCTGGCGGATGCCGGTCTTGGCGCCGGTCTGCGCGGATGGGGTTTCCGGAAACAGCCGCTCGGACACCCTCTGCCAGGCCCGGCTCACCCGGCCGGACGAGCGGCTATCGGCGAGCTCGTCCCGGAAGACGGACCCGGAGGGAATGCCGCTCCAGGCCTGCACGTCGTGCGAGAAGAAATGCTCGCCGCTGACATCGCGCTCCATCTCGGCAGCGGGCTCGGCGCGCACGAAGCGCTCGCCGAACGCGACCTGGAACGGCTTGAGGATGCGGATGTAGCGTCGGGCGCGTGCCTGCTGCACGAGTCCCGCCTCCGCGATTCGCGCACACCAGAGCCGGGCGCTGCCGTCGAGAATCGGGATCTCGCGGCCTTCGACATGGACCAGGGCAT
>JBGAFL010000109.1:0-4293 GCA_044227265.1 Methylobacterium sp. | reverse complement strand
CCACAGCCGTGAGCCTTGCCCGTGCCGCGCCACCTCGTGCCCTCGATCATCGTCGCCTGCTTGCCCGTGCTGACCCCAGCCCGTGCAGCCAACACGACGTTCTTCATGGGTTGTCCGGTCCCGAAGGTGCAGCCCAAGCTCGACTATGTGCCATCGAAGGCGAGCCCGCCCGATCCGACGGGGTGCGTGACGCTCACCGAATGCCTCAGCATGGTGTTCGACACGCGCTACTGCGCACAGTTCGTCTGTCGGGCTCGGGTCGAGGCGCGTATCCCGCGCGGCCCCCGGCTGATGTCGGCCTTCCGCGAGTGCGACAGGCAGCACGCGACCCGATAGCTGGCCGGGTGCTATGGTCGCGCCGCACACACACACACACGGGAGACCCGACATGAACAACTTCGGCCTTTCGAGCTTTGGCATCGCCAGCTTCGATCCGACGCCATCGCCGCCGCGAGCCCCGCAGCGTACCCGCAAGCCCCCACCTGGGGCGAAGGCCTCCACGACCCTGCCTGCCGACCACACGGCCGAACTCGCCGAGCTACGCCAGGCCGTGACGGCGCTGTCTCGCCGGATCGTGGAGGCCGAGGCGCGGGCTGCTCGCCAGCACCACACCTTGTCGCACCGCATTGCCGAGATTGAGCCGCCTGCGCCGCGCATGGTTCTCGTGGGGCATGGCGGGCGGATGTGGTGAAGGTTGGCGATTCCGTTCGCCGTGGCGATCCGGTGGCGATTTTGATCTCGCCGGTTTCTGGGAAGGCCCCGGAAATCTCGTCTAAGTCTTTGAAAAGATTGGTGGGCGCACAAGGGTTCGAACCTTGGACCCGCTGATTAAGAGTCAGCTGCTCTACCAACTGAGCTATGCGCCCGTCGCCGTGAAACGACGTTCGCGGAGGCCACCGTCCTCCGCGGAGCCGGGCTGATAGCAACGGCGCCGGGGGCTGTCCACCCCCGGACCGGAGCTTTCTCACGATAACTTCGAAATCCGCGCGATTGCCGCACGGTGCGGATTTCGGGTGCGCTCAGTCGCCGCGCGGGTCTGGCGATAACGCCTCCCCGCGCGGAACCGCCTTCACACCACTGCCGCGTGCTGCGCGTGCAGCCGCACCGAGGTCGCCGAGAGCTTGTTGAGGGCCGAGAGATAGGCCTTGGCCGAGGCGACCAGCGTGTCCGGGTCGGCGCCGCGCGCCGTCATCGAGCGCTCGCCGGCCTTCAGCCGCACCGAGACCTCGGCCTGCGCATCCGTTCCCTGCGTGACCGCATGGACCTGGTACAGTTCGAGTTGCGCATCGTGCGGCACCATCGCCTTGATCGCGTTGAACACGGCATCGACCGGGCCGTTGCCCTCGGCCTCCTCGGTGAAGATGCGCCCCTCCATGGTGATTTTCATGGTGGCGCGCTGCGGTCCATGCGTGCCGGCGATCACCGAGAGCGAGACCAGCTTGATGCGGTCATGCGCGGTGGCGAGATTCTCGTCGACCAGGGCCTCGATATCCTCGTCGTAGACATGCTTCTTGCGGTCGGCGAGATCCTTGAAGCGCTCGAACACGTCCTGGAACTGGTTGTCGGACAGGTGCAGGCCGAGCTCGGTCAGCTTCGAGCGGAAGGCGGCGCGGCCCGAATGCTTGCCCATCACCAGCGAGGTTTTGGACAGGCCGACCGAGGCCGGCGTCATGATCTCGTAGGTCTCGGAATGCTTGAGCATGCCGTCCTGGTGGATGCCGCTCTCATGCGCGAAGGCGTTGCGGCCGACGATCGCCTTGTTGAACTGCACTGGGAAGTTGGTCGCGTGCGAGACCAGCTTCGAGGCGCGGGTCAGCATCGTCGAATCGACGCCTGTGCCATAGGGCATCACGTCGCCGCGCGTGCGGATCGCCATGACGATCTCCTCGAGCGCCGCGTTGCCGGCCCGTTCGCCGATGCCGTTGACCGTGCATTCGACCTGCCGCGCACCGCCCTCCACGCCCGCCAGCGAATTGGCGACGGCAAGGCCCAGATCGTTATGGCAATGGGTCGAGAAGACCACCTTGTCCGCATTCGGAACCCGCTCGCGAACCTGACGGAACATCGCGCGATACTCCTCCGGCGTCGCATAGCCGACCGTGTCCGGCAGGTTGATCGTGGTCGCGCCCGAGCGGATCGCCGCCTCGATGCAGCGGCAGAGATAGTCGATCTCGGTGCGGGTCGCGTCCATCGCCGACCATTCGACGTCATCGACGAGGTTGCGGGCCTGGGCGACCGTCTTGAGGATGATCTCGACGACCTCGTCCTGGGTCTTGCGCATCTGGTGCGCGAGGTGGATCGCAGAGGTCGAGACGAAAGTGTGGATGCGCCCACGCTGTGCGTGCCGCACCGCCTCTCCCGCCCGCGCGATATCGGCCGGAATGGCGCGGGCGAGGCCGGCCACGGTGGCGCGCTTGGTCCGCCTCGCGATCTCGGAAACGGCCTCGAAATCGCCGTTCGAGGCAATCGGGAAGCCGGCCTCGATGATGTCGACGCCCATCGCGTCGAGCAATTCGGCGACGGCGAGTTTCTCGTCGAGTGTCATGGTCGCGCCGGGGCATTGCTCGCCGTCGCGCAACGTCGTGTCGAAGATGACGACGCGGTCCTTGTCCGTCGTGCTGGTCATGGTGGTGCTGCCTTGTCGTGGCGCGGCCTTAGCTTACGAGGCGCGGCGCCGAATTCCCGGATTCGCTTCAGGTTCGAAACTGTCCCCTGAGAGCCCAGGCGACAACGCCCGGACGGCCCTCAGGGGCGGGTAAGCAGAAGGCCGGGAAGCAGGAGGGCGCGCGTCCGCGATGCCACTGGCGCGGCCTCGCGGATCGTCTGCGCTGAGCCGGCATGCGCCACGGCTCGAAACTCCTGAAAACGGCGCGGTCGGCAAAGGCCGCCGCGCGGGATTGCGCCCGTATGTATCACGTCGCCTTTTCGAAACAAGCGTATCGGAGACCGGATTCTCGGTGCCGATGCGCGCTGGACGCACTCGCCGCAAAACGACCGAGCGCGCCGTTGCGCGGCGTTGACCGGCCGCGTGTGGCGGCGGAACCTCTGCAACCTCGGCCGCGTCGCCCAGATCCCAAGAAGATCACGCTGATGTCGAACCTGCGCCATTTCTTCCTACTCGCCGCTCTGCTCGCTTCCGTGGCGGCAACCTCCGCGGATGCACAACAGGGCGGCTGCGGCGGTCCGATCGCGCAGATGCGCCACCTCGTCGAGAGCGACGTCGCGACCGGCAACCTGAACGCGCCGGTCGGACAGCGCTTCAGCGCCGATCTCGACCGCGCCTCGGCCGCCTGCTCGGCCGGACGCGGCGGCGAGGCGATACACCTGCTCGGCGCAGCCAAGGCACGCTACGGGTACCACTGAGTTCCCCGCCTTCCGGTCGCGGCGGAGCGCGATCGCTCGGCCAACGGAAGAGACCTCGGACCCCTTGCCTTCGCCGGTTTGCGCACAACATTTCAATATTCATTGAGATGTTTGAGCGATGATGGATGAACGCCACGCTCTGACCGCTCTCACGGCCCTCTCGCAGGAGAGCCGTCTGCGCATCGTGCGGATCCTGGTCGAGGCCGGGCCGGGCGGTGTAGCGGCCGGGCTCCTGGCCGCCGAGATCGGCACGTCGACCTCGAACATCTCGTTTCACCTCAAGGAGTTGGAGCAAGCCGGCCTGATCCGGTCGCGCCGCGAAGGCCGCTCGATCCTGTACAGTGCCGTGTTCCCGGCCCTGTCGGGATTGATCGCCTTCCTGATGCGGGATTGCTGCCTTTCCCATCCCGAAATCTGCGCGCCCGCCATCGACGCCTTGTCCGCTCCCTGCACAACGGAGGAAACGACCATGAGCGATCGCATCTACAACGTGCTGTTTCTCTGTACTGGCAATTCTGCCCGTTCCGTCATGGCAGAAGCCATGCTGAACAAGGACGGCAGGGGCCGCTTCCGGGCCTATTCCGCCGGTACGCGGCCGAAGGAGGCGATCCACCCGCTCGCCCTGCAGGTGCTGCGGGAAACCGACTATGCGACCGAGGGGCTGAGGGCCAAAAGCTGGGATGCCTTCGCCGGGCCCGATGCGCCTGAGATGGATCTCATCTTCACGCTCTGCGACGAGGCCGCGGGTGAATCCTGCCCGGTCTGGCCCGGACATCCGATGACGGCGCACTGGGGCATCGAGAATCCCGCCGCCGTCGAGGGCAGCGAGATCGAGAGAAAGACCGCCTTCGTCTCCGCGCAGCGCTACATCCGGAACCGGATCGCCGCGCTCGCCGCCCTGCCGATCGCGAGCCTCGACCAGGCGGCGCT
>JBGAFL010000065.1:0-29083 GCA_044227265.1 Methylobacterium sp. | reverse complement strand
CGAAACGGATTGTTGCTGAACCCCATTCACAGGTCGCAGAGAGGATGTTGCCGGCACGGCTCGCCGGGCCTGTTCCATGTCCTCGATCGGCGATGCCTATGCTCCTGGGCTTCCCGAAACCCTCAGCAGCACCTTCCCCCTTGCCTCCCGACGCTTCAAAATCCCAAGCGCCTCCACGTAATCCTCCAGCGGCAGCACGCCGTGGATCGTCGCCTTGAGCCGCCCCTGCGCCGCCCATCCGACGAGCTGCGCCTGGTTGGCCTGATGGGCCTGTGGTTCCTTCTCGACGAAGGCGCCCCAATGCACGCCCTGGACGTCGACGCCCTTCAGCATGATTACGTTGAGCGGAAACTTTGGGATGTCGCCGGCCGCAAAGCCGATGACGAGGTAGCGGCCCTTCCAGCCGAGTGAGCGCAAGGCGGCTTCCGCGAGATCGCCGCCGACCGCGTCGTAGACGACGTCGATGCCGCGACCCCCGCCGAGCCGGCGCAGGGCCTCGCGCAGGTTCTCGGCGGCATAGTCGACGCCCTCGTCGGCGCCATGCGCGCGCGCGATGGCGAGCTTTTCGGGCGAGGAGGCACCGGCGATGACGCGGGCGCCCATGATCTTGCCGATCTCGACCGCCGCGAGCCCGACCCCTCCCGACGCGCCGAGCACGAGGAGGTTTTCGCCGGGCTGGAGCTTTGCCCGGTCATGCAGGGCATGCAGGGTGGTGCCGTAAGTGATGGAGAGGCCCGCCGCCGCCTCGTCGCTCAAGCCATCGGGCACGCGGGTCAGGCGCGAGGGTGGCACCGCGATCAGTTCGCGGCAGGTGCCGTAGGTGACGTGCACGATGACGCGCTCGCCGACCGAAAAGCCTTCCGCACCGGGACCGAGCGCCTCGACGATGCCGCAGGCCTCCCCGCCTGGTGAGAACGGAAGCTCGGGCTTCACCTGGTACTTGCCGGCGATGATGAGCGTGTCGAAGAAATTGAGCGCGGCGACGCGCACGCGGACCAGAACCTCGCTGGGCCCCGGCTGCGGGTCGGGCAGGTCTTGAATCGACAGATCTTCCGGTCCGCCGAGCCGGGTGCAGAGCAAAGCTTTCATCGCGCCACTCTGCCGTCAGGCGCGGCGGAGGCCAAGCCGTCGATCACACCCGTTCATAGGTGCCGGTCAGCAATCCCTTGGCGAGAACATGCCCCTCCATGGCGTCGAGCACGTCGCCGCGGCCGGGCCAGGAGGGCAGGTCGAGCGGGTCGTCGAGTGCATAGACCTGGAACAGGTAGCGGTGCAGGCCGTGCCCGCGCGGTGGATCGGGCGGTAGCCAGGCATCCTTCTGAAAGCTGTTGCGGCCGAGCACATGCCGCCTGCCCTTGGCTCCGACGCTGGCAAATTCCGCTTCCGGCAGCACGACATTGCCCGCGCGCTCGCGCCAGGCGATCAGATGCACGAAGGGCTTCAGCGCAGGCGCGTCGGCATCCTCGACGATCAGGACCGCGCTGCCCGCCTCGGCCGGCAGGCCGGACCAGGAGAGGGGCGGCGAGATTCGATGGCCATCCCGCGTGTAGCGCGACGGGATCGGGCCTCCGTCGGCGAAGGCCTCGCTCGTTACGCGAAGGGTGGCGGGCACGTCGCGACAGGCCGCGTGATAAACGGTCCGGCCGATCCCCGCCTTGATCCGCGACAAAGCCGCCCCCCAGGCACGCGGCAATCTCTCGAACATGAGGCGCCTCCGATCGTCCGGTTCGCCACGGGCAGTGTCGGCGGGACCATACACGAATCGCGGCGCCGGCGCGCTCCGTGTTTCAGGCGGAGAGGCGCTCCGCTGCGACCATGTAGTTCACCGCCGTATCGCCGCTGATACGCCAGCGATCGCGCAGGGGATCGAACACCACGCCGCTCGTATCGGTCAGCGACAGCCCGCCGGCCTCGATGGAGCGAGCGAGTTCTTCCGGCTTCACGAATTTGTCCCAATCGTGCGTGCCTCGCGGCAGCCAGCCGAGCACGTATTCCGCCCCGACGATGGCGAGCGCGAAGGAGCGCAGGGTCCGGTTGATCGTCGCGGCAAAGAGGAGGCCACCAGGCCTCACCGCTCTGCAGGCCGCCTCGATGAAGCCTTTCACGTCGGCGACATGCTCGACCACCTCCATCGCCACGACGATGTCGAAGCTCGCACCCGCTGCGACGACGGATTCGATCGTCTCGCTGCGGTAATCGACGGCGATGCCCTCGGCTTCAGCGTGGGCCTTGGCCACCGCGATGTTGTTCGGCGCGGGATCGAGGCCGGTCACCGTGGCGCCGAGCCGTGCCAGCGGTTCCGAGAGCACGCCGCCGCCGCAGCCGATATCGACGAGGCTCAGGCCCTCCAGCGGCAGAGGCGCATTCGGGTCCCGCCCGAAATGCCGGCAGACGGTGTCCCGGATATAGGCGAGGCGGACCGGATTGAAGCGATGCAGGACGCGCATCGGGCCGGCCTCGTCCCACCAGGACTGACCGAGCGCGTCGAAGCGCGCCACTTCCTCCCGATCGACCGAGGCTGACATCCGGCGCGGTCCCCTACCCTTTGCAGTCCAGCCTGTCGTCGCATTGACAGGTCCCGGCCGCCCTTGTACCCGCCGGGCGCCTTCCCGGTATAGCCGCGCCGTGCATAGCGATGCGCCTTGGCTGCGCCTTCACCGGGCTTGCCCGAACCGACGGAACGAGACGACTCGGACGCGACATGCCCCGTTTGGTGATGAAATTCGGCGGAACCTCCGTCGCCGACGTGGAGCGCATCCGCAACGTGGCGCGCCATGTCGCGCGCGAGGTGGCGGCCGGCTACGAGGTCGCGGTGGTGGTGTCGGCCATGTCCGGCAAGACCAACGAACTCGTCGGCTGGGTGAAGGATGCGGCGGCTCTCTACGATGCGGCCGAATACGATGCCGTCGTCGCCTCCGGCGAGCAGGTCACCTCGGGGCTTCTCGCGGTCGCGCTGCAGAAATCGGGCATCAAGGCCCGTTCCTGGCAGGGCTGGCAGATCCCGATCCTGACCTCCGACGCGCATGGTTCGGCCCGGATCGCTCAGATCGACCCGGCCAATCTCGATGCCGGCTTCAAGCGCGGCGAGGTCGCTGTGATCGCCGGCTTCCAGGGCATCCACGAAGAGAGCGGCCGGATCGCGACGCTCGGTCGCGGCGGCTCCGATACCAGCGCGGTCGCGGTCGCGGCCGCGATCGGCGCGGAGCGCTGCGACATCTACACGGACGTCGACGGCGTCTACACGACCGACCCGCGCATCGTGCCGAAAGCCAAGCGCATGGAGCGCGTGACCTTCGAGGAGATGCTGGAGATGGCCTCGCTCGGTGCGAAGGTGCTCCAGGTCCGCTCGGTCGAGCTCGCCATGATCCATCGCGTGCCGACGACGGTGCGCTCCTCCTTCGATCCACCCGACGCCGCGCGGCCGGGAACGCTCATCTGCGACGAGGACTCCATCGTGGAACAGCAGATCATCACCGGCATCGCCTTCTCGAAGGACGAGGCGCAGATCACCCTGCGCGATGTCAAGGACAGCCCCGGCATCGCGGCGGCGATCTTCGGGCCGCTGGCGGATGCCAACATCAATGTCGACATGATCATCCAGGTGGTCTCGGGCGATCAGGCGACGACCGACATGACCTTCACCGTGCCAGCGGCCGAGTACGAGCGCTCCCGCGCCATCCTCGAAGCCCAGCGCGGCACGATCGAGTATGGCCAGCTCGAGGGCGCGACCGACGTCGTCAAGGTCTCGGCGATCGGGGTCGGTATGCGCAGCCATGCGGGCGTTGCCGCCAAGGCCTTCCGGGCGCTCGCGCAGAAGGGCATCAACATCCGGGCGATCACCACCTCGGAGATCAAGTTCTCCGTACTGATCGACGCCGCCTACACGGAACTTGCCGTGCGCACGCTCCACTCGCTATACGGTCTCGATCAAGCCTGACGCCGAACCATCGTACGAGGCGGAGCCGTCCGACCGCTTCTCGGATATGATGCCGACCAACAGGACGCGGACCTCGGACCACATCTTGCTGCAATGCGCTGCAATCGGTCGCGCGTCATGATCCTGGATCGATTCGCTCCTGGATCGTCGCGCTCACTGGTGGACTGACGACCCGATGCCCGCTGCGCCCGGAGGCCCGCGCCTGCTGCTGCGCCGGCTCCGCGAAGCCATGGCGGAGCCGGTCAGCCCGCAGGCACGCCTCGACCGTATCGTCGTCCTCATCGCCGCGAACGTCATCGCCGAGGTCTGCTCGGTCTATGTCCTGCGCGACGATCAGACGCTCGAGCTCTTCGCGACCGAGGGCCTCAACCGCGAGGCGGTCCACCTGACGCGGCTTCGCGCCGACGAGGGCCTCGTCGGCCTGATCGCGCGCACCGCCGAGCCGCTGTCGCTCTCCGACGCGCAATCGCATCCGGACTTCTCCTATCGGCCCGAAACGGGCGAGGAGATCTACCACGCCTTCCTCGGCGTGCCGCTGCTGCGGGCCGGCAACACGCTCGGCGTGCTGGTCGTCCAGAACAAGACCTACCGCGTCTATTCCGAGGAGGAGATCGAAGCGCTCCAGACCACCGCGATGGTGCTCTCGGAGATGCTCGCCTCAGGCGAATTGCAGGCACTCGCGCCAGGCGCCGGCTCCGCGGCACGGCGCTCCGTCGCGCAGCGCGGCGTCGCCCTCGCCGACGGGATCGGCCTCGGCCATGTCGTGCTGCACGAACCGCGCATCGTCGTGAAGACGCTGATTGCCGACAAGCCCGAGCGCGAGGTCGAGCGGCTGGAGGCGGCGATCGGCGAGGTGCGCTCGGCGATCGACGAGCTGGTCGAGCGGGGCGATGGCATCGGCTCGGCCGAGTCGCGCGAGGTGCTGGAGACCGTGCGCATGTTCGCGCACGACAAGGGCTGGCTGCGCCGGATGCGCGAGGCGGTCCAGTCCGGCCTCACCGCAGAGGCTGCCGTGGTGCAGGTGCAGTCGGACAATCGCGCCCGCATGGTGCGCCAGAGCGACCCCTATCTGCGCGACCGTCTCCACGATCTCGATGATCTCGCCAACCGGCTGCTGCGCCGGCTCGTCGGGCACGAGCCGGCGGGCGCGGCGGCCGTGATGCCGGACAACGCGATCCTGGTCGCGCGCTCGATGGGGCCGGCTGCCCTGCTCGATTACGACCGCTCGCGGCTGCGCGGCGTCGTGCTGGAGGAAGGCGGCCCGACCAGCCACATCGCCATCGTCGCGCGGGCACTCGGCATTCCGGCGGTCGGCGAGATCGCCAACGCGACGGCGCTCTGCGATTCCGGCGATGCGATCATCGTCGATGGCGCGAGCGGCGAGATCCAGGTGCGGCCGACGCCGGAGGTCGAGGCCTCCTATGCCGAGATGGCGCGTCTGCGCGCGCGCCGCCAGGAGCAGTACAAGGCCCTGCGCGATGTGGCCGCCGTCACGCGCGACGGCACGCAGATCGGCCTGAACCTCAATGCCGGCCTGCTCATCGATCTCATGAACCTCTCGGAATTGGGCGCCGAAGGCATCGGCCTGTTCCGCACCGAGTTGCAGTTCATGGTTGCCGAGCGCATGCCCTCGGCCGTCGAACAGCAGAGCCTCTACGAGGCGGTTTTTGCCGCCGCCGGCGACAGGCCGGTCACGGTGCGCACGCTCGATATCGGCGGCGACAAGATCCTGCCCTACATGCCGGCGCTCGAAGAGGAGAACCCGGCCCTCGGCTGGCGCGCGATCCGCATCGGGCTCGACCGCCCGGCTCTGCTGCGCGTCCAGCTGCGCGCCCTGCTCAAGGCCTCGGCCGGTCGGCCGCTCAAGATCATGTTCCCGATGGTCGCGACCGTCGAGGAATTCGTCCGCGCCCGCGCCATCGTCGATCGCGAGAAGGCGCATCTGCGCCGCCACGGCTACACGCTGCCGAGCGATTGCCGGCTCGGCGTCATGGTCGAGGTGCCCTCCCTGCTGTTCCAGATCGACGAGATCGCGCGTGAGGCCGATTTCCTCTCGGTCGGCACCAACGACCTGATGCAGTTCCTGTTCGCGGTCGACCGCGAGAACCGGCGTGTCGCCAACCGCTTCGACCCGCTTTGCGGGGCGGCCATGCGCGCCTTCCGGCTGATCGCGGAACGCGCGACCGCCGTCGGCTGCCCAGTGACCGTCTGCGGCGAGATCGGCGGCAAGCCGCTCGAAGCCATGGCGCTGATCGGCCTCGGCTTCCGCCATTTCTCGATGTCTCCGGCCTCGATCGGCCCGGTCAAGGCGATGGTGCTCTCGATCGACGAGAAGGCCGTGACCGCGCTGATCGGCGGTGCTCTGCAGAAGACCACCGACGGGGATTCGATGCGTCCTGCGCTGATCGCCTTCGCGAAGGCGAACGGGGTGCCGGTCTGAGCCGGCACGAGATCGCCACGCGATGCACATTCTCGCGCTGTCGGGCAGCCTCAGGTCGCGCTCATCGAATAAAGCCGTGCTTCTCGCCGCCGCGAGGCTCGCCCCAGCGAGGACCAGCATCACGTTGTTCGAGGGACTCGCGGGGCTTCCCTATTTCAACCCGGATCTCGACTCGGTGGGAGGTACGCCTCCCCCGACGGTCGCCACCTTCCGAGACCAAGTCGATGCCAGCGACGGCCTTCTGATCTCCAGCCCGGAATATGCGCGCGGCATCTCTGGCGCTCTCAAGAACGCCCTGGACTGGCTGGTCGGGAGCCCGGACTTTCCAGGCAAGCCGGTCGCCGTCATCAACGCCTCCCAGCGATCCGTGCACGCGGACGCGCATCTGCGGTTGACGCTCGAGACGATGTCGGCCGCTCTCATTCAAGAAGCCTCGATCACGCTGCCGCTGATCGGGCGCGCACTCGACGCCGACGGCATCGTCACCGATCCGGACCTCGCTGCCCCGCTCCGTGCCGCCCTCGCATGCTTTGCCGCCGCGATCGATGCTCGCACTCCGGGCGGCACTGGGCTAGGAAGCCCGCTTTCCGACTGAGCCTCAAGAAAACGTGACCCCGATCCCTGCAGAGCGCCTCGACGCCATCCTGGCGCGCCACGACATCCTCACCGCGACGCTGGCTTCCGGGTCGACCGATTCCGACAGCATCGTCCAGCTCTCGCGCGAATTGTCGGAGCTCGACGGCGTGGTCGATGCAATCCGCGCCTATCGCGCAGCGTCCGACAATCTCGCCGGCATCGAGGCCATGATCGACGAGGCCGGCGGCGATCCCGAATTGCGCGCGCTTGCGGCGGATGAAAAGCCCGAGGCCGAAGAGGGGCTGGAGCGCGCGCATCGCGCGCTGCAGCTCATCCTGCTGCCCAAGGACGCAGCCGACGAGAAGAGCGCCATCCTCGAAATCCGCGCGTCGAGGTGATGTCGGAGAGCGAGGGTACGGCTGGCGGCTATCGCGAAATCGTGGCCGAGGTGAAAGGCCGCGGCGTGTTCTCCCGGCTCAAATTCGAGAGCGGCGCGCATCGCGTGCAGCGCGTGCCCGCGACAGAGACGCAGGGGCGCATCCACACCTCGGCAGCCACCGTCGCCGTCCTGCCCGAAGCGGAGGATGTCGACATCGTGGTCAACGATGCGGACCTGAAGATCGATACGATGCGTGCGCAGGGCGCCGGCGGCCAGCACGTCAACAAGACGGAATCGGCGATCCGCATCACCCACATGCCTTCCGGCATCGTGGTTTTCGTCCAGGAGGAGCGCTCGCAGCACAAGAACCGGGCCCGGGCGATGGCCCTTCTGCGCGCGCGGCTGTTCGATGCCGAGCGAACGGCCAAGGATTCAGCGCGCGCGGCCGACCGCAAGGCGCAGGTCGGCTCGGGCGACCGCTCGGAACGCATCCGCACCTACAATTTTCCGCAAGCCCGCGTCACCGACCACCGCATCAACCTGACGCTCTACCGGCTGGAAGAGATCATGGCCGGTACGGCGCTCGACGAGGTGATCGACGCACTCGTCACCGAGCACCAGGCCGAGTTGCTGGCAGCCGAGGGCATGGCGTGAGGCGTCGTCCGGAAGTCGGGCTGGCTCTGTCGGAGGAGCCCCGCTCCGCCTTGCGGGGAGGGGAACGCTCGCTTGAACGGTGGCCAATAAGCCGAAGCCACGCGAATTGGCATCCGGCGTGACGGGGACCTCTTCATCCCCGCATTTCGCGGCCAGCGATTCGCGTCACGAGGCCCTGATCCGCGCAACCCGCACGCTGGACGAGGCAGGAATCCCAGAAGCCCGCGGCGATGCCCGCTTCCTTGTCCTCCACTCGCTCGGCCTCGATGCGACGGCGCTCGCGCTCGATGGGCAGGCCGCGATCGGCCCGCTCCAGGCCGAGGCGCTCTCGGAAAACCTTCGGCGACGGCTCGACGGCGAGCCGGTGGCGCGCATCCTCGGCGAATGGGAATTCTGGGGGCTGCCTTTCGCGCTCTCGCCCGAGACCCTGGTGCCGCGCCCGGATACCGAGACGCTCGTCGAGGCCGCCCTCGATCATCTGCGCGACCGTGCCGGTCCGCTGCGCATCGCTGATCTCGGAACCGGATCGGGCTGCATCCTCGTCGCGCTGTTGCGCGAACTCCCGGACGCCAGTGGGCTAGGCAGCGATCTTTCGCGCGACGCGCTGGCAACCGCTCGCGGCAATGCTCGGCTCAACGACGTCGCCGAGCGGGCCTGCTTCGTGCGCGGCGATTGGTGCGCGGCGCTTGGCGGTCCTTTCGACCTGATCGTCTCGAACCCGCCCTATATCGCGCGCGACGCCATCACGGATCTGTCGGAGGAAGTTCGGTCGCACGATCCGCGCGCCGCGCTCGATGGCGGCCTCGATGGGCTCGATGCCTATCGCGCCATCCTGAATGGCATCGCTCAAAGGCCGGGACTGCTCGCGCCGGGCGGCGCCTTGATGCTGGAAATCGGCTACGATCAGGCCGAGGCGGTGGCACAACTCGCCGAGGCCGCCGGGTTCGAGCCCGCCATCCTCCGGCGCGATCTTGCCGGACGGGACCGTGTCGTCACGCTTCGGCCCATCTTTCCTGGCACGGGTTCCGGCATGGTGTCGGTCTCTTCATGATGCCACATGAAAAAATGCTTGTTGCGGAGGCCATCAACCATTACGTTCATGGTGCAGATCGTGAACGGCCCGTTAGGATGGGCGGCGGTAGGATCGAATTCGATCGCTTCTGCTTTCGGTTCGGACGGTCTCTCCTTCATCGAGCCGATACGCATCTGGAAACGCGATCCGGTCCGGTGAAATCGAACCTGACAGTCGGACGTTTCTCGCGCCAACGCCAATCGGGCGAACGCGGGCACCGATCGAACAAGATGGCGGCACGCACGGCGTGAAGATTCGCGGATGGATCGGCGAGAGGGTGTTCGGCGCGCGGAAAGCGCTCCGCACGATCGTCCGTGCCGGCAGGATCCGCAGGTGCGTCGAACAGCATGAAGGACTGTTCCCGCTGGCCGGCGTCAGAGACATGTATTGCGACAAGTTGAGGGTCAATCGAGGCCGATGAGACCAAACCAGAATAGACGGATGCGCGGCCGCAATCGGCCGAAAGGTCCCAATCCCCTGACCCGGTCGTACGAATCGAACGGCCCCGACGTCAAAATCCGCGGCACCGCCCAGCACATCGCCGATAAATATGCGCAGCTCGCACGCGATGCTCTGGCCAGCGGCGACCCGGTTGCCGCCGAGAACTACTTCCAGCACGGCGAGCATTATTTCAGGATCATCACGGGCGCCCAGGAGCCGAACCGGCCCTCAGCCGCGCAGGGCTATGCCCATAACGGCTTCGACGACGAGAACGAGGGCGACGAGGAGGCGCTGCAGGGCGAGACCGTAGAGAACGGCCGCGACCAGCTCCGCCGCGGATATGGCAGCGACGATTACGATCCCGGCCAGCAACCCCAGCCCTTCGAGCGCCACGATTACGAGGCGCGCCAGAACCGCAACGATCGGCAGGATCGCCAGGATCGCGGTGACCGTCAGGACCGTCAGGATCGCGGCGACCGGCGCGACCGCTTCCAGAACCGCAACGACCGCCCGCAGCGCTTCGACAATCCGCGCCAGGATTACAACCAGCGCCAGGATTACGGCCGCGGCGAGTTTCGCCAGGATCAGCCGCGTCAAGATCAGCCGCGTCAGGAGCAGCCTCGTCAGGACAATGGTCGCCAGGATTATGGGCGCCAGGACCGTCCTCGGCAGGATTTCGGACAGCGGGATTTCGGGCGCCAGGATTCACGGCACGACGCGCGCCAGGATTCCGGGCGGCAGGAGTTCGGACGGCCGGAGCAGGATTTTCCACGCTCTGATCAGGCGAGACCCGATCAGGCCCGGCAGGATTCCTATCGCCAGGAGCAGCCCCGCTACGAGAATGGCAGGGCCGAGCAGCCCAGGCAGGAACAGCCGCGGGAGGCGAGCCACGAGGGTGCGCGCGAACCGGCACCGCGTCGTGACCGCCGCCGCAACGAGCCGCGTCAGCCCGTCGAAGAAGCGCCCGCTCTGCCGGCCTTCCTGATGACGGCGACCCGCAACCCCGCCCCCGCCGAGCCGGAGGCCCCGCGCGCGCCCGAGCGCGAACCGGAGCTGTCGCTCGCGCCCGCCGCCGAGCCGACCGAGGAAGCCGCTCCGAAGCCGCGCCGGCGCCGCACCCGCTACAAGGCCGCCGAGAGCGGTGAAGCAGCACCTGCGAGCGAGCCCGCCGAGGCAACATCCGGCGAATAGGGCTGGCCGCAGAACCGGCGAATGCCGACACAAGAGCCGCTCCTCGGAGCGGCTTTTTTGTTCGGGAGAGGGACTCGACTTCGCCGGTGCATGGGTGGCGCATGCCGATTGTCGAATTGCGCCTGCGTGAAACGAACTGCTGGCAAATCCTGCCACATGCCGTGGTCCGAGCTAATGCGTTTCGCGCCGCCTCCGCTCGATAGTGGCGCGCTCACGCCTCCGGCGTGCGAGATCTCATGCTCCCTCATTGCGCTCGTGCTGCTCGGCTGAGATGAGCATGAGTGTGGTCGGGTCCGTGATATCAGGATAAGGCCGGTCACGATTTTCCGGGCGCGTGGTCCAGGCAATCGACAAGGGCTGCTTCGATGCCGACCAGGCCTCGGTCGCGATATGCAGATCCATACCTTCGGGGATTCTCACGAACGATCGCAGGCGTGTTTGGAGGTCGTTCGATGGCCGCTCCGCGATCAGAGCGAGTGTTCGTTCATCGACGACGAGATCGATGCGAACGTCGTCGCGCACGATGGGGATCACCAGCACCCCGTTCTCATCCGGAGCCGGCGATGAAAGGACAAGGCGAGGCCGTATCGTGCCGTAGCCGCCGAAATCCCACCGGAAATCTGCCCAATGCGTAATCTGGTGGATGCTCCAGCCCACGGCCACGTGCTTGGCGAGATAGACCTGGGTCTGACCAGCCGCATCGAACTTGTGGTAGGCGATCAGGACATTCTTCTGGCTATCGAAGCCGATCAGCGTGTTGTTGTTGATCATGCCACCATGAACCGGCACGGGATCGACGATCTCCGCGGTCGCTAGCCGGATCGGAAGCGTCAGGGAGGTCCCATCGGAGCGCTGCCAATCGACGAGGTCGCGGCTGCGGGCATAGCTCAAGTCTTGGTTCGTGGCAGCATCCGGCGTGTTTCTCCAAACCCAGACCAGATGAAACCAGCCGTCGGGACCAAGGGTCGGACCGACAAAATAGCCGTTTCTCTGTTTCTCTCCATCAACGAGCGGCGTTTCGAGCAGATATTGCCATTTGTCCGCGCCGGAATCGTAGATGAGATAGATTTCATCGCCGCGACCGCTCGCGCCATCGCGATATTTGAAAATTAGATGATGAGACGCATCTTTCAGGAAAATCGGATAAGTCACATGCCGCTCACGCCGAGTATCGACCATACTGGAGAGCCGTTTCAGCGTCCGGATATTACCAGGCTTCGTTGTCTTGAAATATATCAATGGTTCGGCATGCATATTCGCTGCGACATGCAAATTTCCATTTTGATCGACTCCCATTGCAATTGAATTATGACTGTCCCATGCCAGCCATGTATTCAGTTTATGATAGACCCAATGAGGTCGTTTTATTTTGCGTGACGCAATCGTCAATTGTCGATTTGTATCGAAATATCCAATATATAGATTTATATCATCTTGAATTATACAGAATTTGACCGGATGAGATGACCATATTCTATCTATAGCTGCGATCTCAAAGGCGTGGGCTTGCCGATCCATCCTCGCCGCACCTCTCGCGAAAACTGTGGTCGCACCAGATCGAACTGCCGGCGGCCATCACAGGCTTGATTGGTCCGATCCGGTCGCCCGGGCTCCGGTCGCCTGGACATCACCACATTCGGGCTCGGCCTGCGGGGATTTCGGGCGGTGCCGGAACGCCCGTGAGCGTCCGGCTTCGGATCATCCGATTCACACGAATCCTGGCCCGCGTTCTACATCCTCACGAGATGTAGTTCACGAGGCTCAGCTTCGACAGCGACGCGGTGACCTGATAGCTCGCTTGGAGCTGTGTCTGCAGAGTCAGGAGCTCGGCGGCGACCTGCTCGGTCGAAACCGTCTCGATTCCGTCGAGCGATGTCTGCAGGGCGGATTTGGTCGATTGGGCCTGGCTCTTAGCATCGCTCAGGCTGGCGGCGGCAACACCGAATTCTCCGACGATGTCAGCGACACTCGCCGTGCCCTCGGGCGGGACGACCAGGGTCTGGACCCGGTCCGCGGTAGCCCGGAAGCGCGCGAGATCCAGATTGCTTGTCCCGTCGCTGAAGCCGCTGGCGGCCATCGCGGCAATGCCCGCGAGCACGGCCTTGAGCGGTTCCTCGTTGGCGCGTGCGCCGATCGCGATGCTGCGATTCGCACCAGCCTGAACCATAGCGGTCGCGCGGGGATCGGTCGGCGAATCCTCGCCCCGATACCAGATCACCGTCGAGCTGCTCGCAGTCTGCACATAGCCGTTTCCATTGGCTGCGATCCGGCGCGGTGCGAGGCCCGGAGAGGACGAACCGTCGAAGAAATCCTTCGCCGCACGCGTCGTGGAATGCGCCGTGAGCCCGGTCTGCGCGGCAAAGCCGAGCGCGTTCGACAAGGTCGCCGAGAGATTGGCCGCAGTCTCCGCTGGAGTGGCACCGATCGCGAAGCTGGTGCGCGAATCCGGATCCGCGCTCGCGGCAGCGGTGAGCGTAATGGTCTGGGTCGTACCATCGCGCAGCCCGAGGGTCAGCGTCACCGTCTGACCGGCCTGCGGCGTGCCGACGCTGAGCGACAGCGCGGCCGGCGAGCCGCCCGTGAAGGTCGCGCTCACGCCCGGCGGGTTCGCGCTTTGCGCGCTCGCGACAGGCGCGCCGCCGAGCAAAGTCGTGAGATTGGCTGCGGTCTCGGCCGGGGTCGCGCCGATCGCGAAGGCGTCGGTCTCGCCGGGCGATACTGAACTGCGCGCGGTGAGATCCAGGATCTTCTGGCTGCCATCCGATTGCAGGACGGCAACTCGGACGCGATCGCCATCGGCCGGCTGGCTCGCGAAAGCCAGCGTGACGCTTGCCGGCGTGCCGGCCATGAGGTTCGCTGCGACGCCCGTTGCGTCCGAACTCGTCGCCGAGACCAGCGAATAGCCGAAATTCGCCCGCGCCTCGGCACTGGGATCCTCGGTCAGGCTCACATTCGCGCCGGTCTGTGCCTGTGTGAGGCGCCCATTGCCCGCAGGGCCGAGATCGGCCGCGCTCTGCTGCGCGATCAGCGTGTTCAGCCCGTCGAGACCGGCGGCGGCATCGCCGCCGAGCATCACGGCCGAGGAGACGACCGGCGGGCGGTCTCCGAGGCGGCCACCGAACAGGTAGGTGCCGTCCGATTGCTGATTGAGGGCGTCGACAGCCGCATCGAGGCTCGTTCGGGCGAGTGTGACGCTTTGACCAGCGCCCGACGCCGTCGTCGAACGCAGATCGGTCAGCAGGCTCGAATTCAAGCTGTCGCCGAGTGTCTTGACCTGGGTGAGGCTCGCTGTCGCGAGCGAGACCCGCGTATTCGCGCCGTTGATCGCGGCTGTGTAGCCGTCGAGCGCGGAGATCGTCGCATGCGCGCTGAGGCTCGCGCTGCGGCCGACGCCCAAGCCGCCATAGGTCTCCGCAGCGCGCCCCGTCGCGAGCTGACGGCTGAGCGTGTCGAGACGCGACTTCAATCCGACGAGGTTCGTGGTCGTCCGGTCGGTGAGGTAGCTGCCGGCGGCGAAGGGCTGAACGGTCATGGCGGGGAACCTCAGATCCGCAGCAGCGTGTCGAGCATGTCGCGCGCTGCGGTCAGCACCCGCGCATTGGCGGTGTAGGCCGTCTGCAGCTCGATCAGGTTCGACATCTCCTCGTCGATATTGACGCCGGCCTGGCTGGCGAAGCGGCCCTGCGCGGTGTTGAGCGCGATGCTCTGGCCCTCGTCGAGATCCTGCGCCGCGCTCGCGCCGGCGCCCTGCGCCGAGATCACCGATTGCGCGAAATCGACCACGCTCGATGTGGTCGGCGCGCTGCCGCCACCGATCCCGCTCGCCCCGGAGAAGCTTCGCTGCGAGGAGGTCAGCGCATCGTAGAGAAATTGCGGCCGCGTTGCGTCGTTCGACGAGGTTGTGGCGCTCATCGAGACGAGGCTTGCGGTGTTGCCCGTCACGGCCGGGTTCACCGCGATGCGCTGCGCGAAGCCGGTCAGCTGGGAGCCGCCGTCGAAGGAGCCGGTATAGAGGCCGTTATTGCGCCCGGAATCGACGAAAAGCGGGAGCTGCGCCGATCCTGCGCGCGTATCCGTCGCGGAGGTGGCTTGCGTCACGCTGGCGCTCGCCGCGCGCAAGGTCGTACCCGCGCCCGTCGAGAGGATGCGCACCGCCCCGGCTGCGCCGCCCGGAACGGTGCCGACCGAGAAATCCGAGCCCAGCGCCGCGGCGATCGCGCTGCGGATCGTGGCCGGATCGCGCGTGGAGGAAGATGCCGGAATCGTAAAGGGAACGATCCGCGCGCCGGAATCGTCGGTCTGGCTCGCGCTCACGCTCGCCGGAGGCGACTGATAGGACGGGACCAGGATCAGGTTGCGCTCGGCCCCGCTCGCATCGCGCAGGGTCAGCGTGATCGCATTACCGGCCGAGAGCCCGGTCAGGTCGAGGTCGAAACCCGCATTCGTGCCGTCGCTCGCCGCCGTGCCGGTGATGCTCTGGTCCGACATCGCCCGCGACAGACCGGCGGCGAGATCGTCGAGCTGGCGTTGCGCCTGCGGCAGCACGTTGTCGCGCAAATCGAGGGCCGCTGCCAGCGTGCCCGAGCGGATCGCGCCGGAGGCGACAAGATCGATGGTGCCGCCACCCGGGGTGCGCACCACCAGGGTCCCGACGCCGCGCCGAGCGGGATCCGTCGAGTAGGTGGCTTCGGGCGAGAGCGTGCCGCGGGAATCGAAGGAGAGCGCGGCCGCATTGCCCCGGTCGACCAGGGTCACGCCGGTCCCGGTCATCACGGTCACCGAGCCGTCGCTCTGGTCGATCGTCTGCACATCCATCAGGCCGGAAAGCGAATTGATCACCTGGTCACGCCGGTCGAGTAGGTCCGCCCGGCTCGCATCGTCGCTTGACTGGGCGATGCGGGTATTGAGGTCGGCGATGCTCGACAGCAGGCTGCCCGCCTGGGCGGTGCCGTCGGCGAGCTGCGATTCCATCGCGGTGCGCAGACCCTGCACGCTCCGGGCGATGCTGCCGATCTGGCTGGCGAGGCTGGTCGCGCTCTGGGTAACGGTGCTGCGGGCGGCGCTGGAGCTCGGATCGGCAGCGAGGGTCTGGAGCGAGGACGTGAAGGTATTCATCAACCCGTCGAGCGATGTCGAGGAGCCGGGAACGCCGAACAGCCCGTCGAGCTGCGTGCGCACGCTCGCATTCAGCGAGGTATAGGCCGCGCCGGAGGTCTCGAGCCGCAATTGCCGGAGCGCGGCCGTATCGAGCGTGCGGCTGAGCTGGCCAACCGCGACGCCGTCATTGCCCGGCCCCACGGTGACCGCATCGAGCCGGCGCCGCACATAGCCGACCGTGCCGGCATTGGCGACATTCTGCGAGACGATGCCGATCTGCGACTGCGTCAGCCTCAGGCCGGCCGCCGCGGTGTTCAAAGCGCCGAATGACATGGCACGCCCCCTTTCACGCGACGGTCATGCGTTTCCGAGTGATCTCGGTCGTCCCACCCACACCCTCATTCTGAGGTGCCGCGTCAGCGGCCTCGAAGGAGGCCTCCAGCGGGCATTGAGGTATCTGGAGGCCTCCTTCGAGGCTTCCGCTTCGCTCCAGCACCTCAGGATGAGGGTGTGGGTGGGAACGCGTGTCCAATCCGCTCAGGGCCGCAGCCATGACGCGAAGGGACATTGGTGCCTCGACCAAACCGATCAGCCGAACCTCAAACAAGGCTCCCTCGCCCATCACCGGATGATGTTGATCAGATCGGACATCATCGTCTGTGCGGTCGACATGACGCGCGTATTGGCCGAATAGGCCTGTTGGGTAACGATCATCTTAGAAAATTCAGACGCAATGTCGGTATTCGACTGTTCGATATTGCCACCGATCAGTGTGGTGCCGCCGAGGCCGCTGATCGGCGCGCCGGAGGCAGCGGTCTGGGTGTAATTCCCAAACGAATCCGCCTTTAGGCCATCGTCATTGTTGAACTGCACCACGGCGACATTGGCGAGCGCCAGAGTCGAGCCGTTCGAATAGGTGCCCATGATCTTGCCCTGCGCGGTCACCTCGATCGTGTTGAGGGTACCGGCGGCATAGCCATTCTGCTGCAGGGTATTCGTGGTGACGCCGCCCGTGACGGACGCATAGGCGGTCAACCCGCCGCTGATGTCGAAGCCGACATTGCCGAGCGTGGTGCCGTCGATGGTCAGGTTCGGGATGGAAACCGTTCCGCCGCTCGGCGAGGTCAATTGCCCGCTCGCGTTGAAGGTGAAGGCCTGGCCGACATTGGTCCAGCTGGTTTCGGCGCCCGACACCGTGCTCGAATCCGCGTAGAACAAGTTCCAGGTGTCACTGGTCGCCGGCGTCGCGGTCGCGTCGGCATTCTGGACCTTGGCCCAGCGCATCTGGACACCGACCGGCGCGCCGGCTGCGGAATAGGCGGTGAAGGCGGGGCCGGCGATGCTCGAATCGATGAAGGTCTGGGCATCGCTGGAGGGCACGCTCGCCGTACCCGAACCGGTGAGGATGCGCGGATCCGTGCCGTCCGAGAAGGTGCCGAGCAATTCGGAACCGGTCGTGCCGTTGGCATTCGTCGTTGCCGGGGTCTTCGGCAGGTTCGCCGAATAGGTAACGGTAGTGGTCTGCCTCGCCGGCAGGATTGCGTTCGAGATCTTGATCGGGCCGGTCGACGTCGCCTGGCCGGTGATCGGATCGAGGCTCGAACCGGTGAGGTAGGAGCCGGCGCCGTTCACGAGGTAGCCGTCCTTGTCGAGGCTGAAATCGCCGCGGCGCGTATAGAGGTCGGATCCCGAGAACACGGACTGTCCGGCCGCGTCGCTGGTGCGCTTCTGGACAACGAAGAAGCCCTGGCCGTTGAGCGCCATGTTGGTGCTCACGCCGGTCGTCGAGAGATTGCCCTGGATCGTGTTGGTCAGGCTCGAATAGGCCGCGACGCTGCCCGCGACCTGTCGCGCGGGGGTGGCGTCGACGAGCATGTCGACGAAGCTCGTATCGATGCGCTTGTAGCCGGTCGTCTCGGAATTCGCGATGTTGCCGGAGATGTTGTTGAGCGCGAAGGATTGTGCGCTGAGACCCGAAACAGCTGTCTGCAACGCGCTGAAAACGTCCATGATCGTGAACTCCGATAACCGGCTCGACGCGCCGTTTGCGATCACCGGCGCAACCCCCGTGCCACGGCTAAGACTTTGATATTTATAGTTTCCTGACGGACCCGCTCGGCAAATCCGGCGTGGCGGAGCCGAGCCGGCGGCAAGATTTGCCGGGCCGGGCCGCGTTTACGCGCCGTTATCGACGATGCCGATAGGATCAGGCCTTCGGCGCCAGGACCCCGTCATGCGGCCCAAGAGAACGAGCCTTCTCAACCTGATTTATTTTTCGCGGCTCAATCTCGCGAACGATACGCCCACGCGCCTGCGGCAGATCAACGAGATCACCAAGCAGGCTCAGAAGAAGAACGAGTTCTCGGTCATCACGAGCTTCCTCATCGTCGAGGGCAGCTTCGCGGTGCAGATCATCGAGGGCGAGCGTCAATCCGTGCACGAGACCTTCCAGCGCATCGCCAACGACTCTCGCCACCGCGACATCCAGATCATCGAGTGGCGCGAAATCGCCAAGCGCGGATTCGTGACGTCCTTCACTACCGCCTCGCGCAGCACAGCGAACGAGGCGCATTTCAACAAGGCCGGCCTTCTCCCGATGCTTCAGCGCGGCACTCCGAAGGCGAGCACGATCCACGCGCTCGCCACCACCCTGCAGGGCGAGTCGATGGCCAAGCAGGGCATCGATCACCTCTTCGTCTGACGCGCGCCATGCCCGAGACCGATCAGAACACCATGAGCGACGCGCCTCCGATCCTCATCGTGGACAATCAGCCCAAGCTCTTGCGCCTCGTCGTCGAGTTGATGACGCGCCTCGGCTTTGCCGACGTCGACGGCGTGCCCGATGCGCTCGAAGCCCTGGAGAAGATGCGCAGTCGCCGCTACGCGCTGGTGATCTCCGATTTCGACATGGAGCCGATGGACGGATTGCAGTTCTTGCGCGAAATCCGCGCCGATACCGAACTGATGAACACGCCCTTCATCCTGACAGAGACCAGCTTCGCCTTCGAGGACATCAACGTCGCGCATCTTGCGGGCGCCGACGCCTTCCTGCTCAAGCCGTTCGACATCGCGCTGTTGAAGACCAAACTGAAGCAAGTCCTCAACCGCAAGCCGCGCCGGCGCGAGGCGAAACCGCCGACGGAATCGAATTTGAGCCTGGAATTCCCGCTGCTTGGGAAATTTTAGCGTTCACAATCTTCCGTTTGATGCGCCTACATGGCTGGCGCGCAATATTGGTCAGATATCAAAGCTCTATGCCGGCAGATTTTTAGCCAACCATATGAATGAATGACCGGGCGGCACATCGGGCAATCGACACATTTCGACGTATCCAAATTTTTTATAGAATTTCGGCGCCTGAAAAGTGAAAGTGGCAAGTCTAACCCTCGCACATCCGCGCTCCCGTGCCGCATTTTCGCTCTCAGCCAGCAATTTGCTGCCTATGCCTTGATTCCGATTGTCCTCTCTTACCCACAACATCGTGACAACGAACCAATCCCATTGTGTAAAGCCTTGAAGACCTCCGGATATGTTTCCGTCTTCATCACGACATATGACCCACAATGGCTTCGATGGATCGGGCCCGCACTGGCTTTCGTTGTATTCACTCAGGCCACGCTCGATAATCTTCTCCATTTCTTCGTCGACTTCAGCGCTTATCGTGATGTTGCCTGAGTTCATTGCCGACACCAAAACGCGATAAAATTCACGCAATTATAGTAAATATTCAAATCTCAGCGCTGGCCGAACTGCGCGTCCAAGAACAGATCCTTGTATTGCCGCGGCTGGGAGCGCCAATATTGCTTGGGCGCATGGACCTGCCCGCCGAGCTCGGCGGCCGCGTGCCAGGGCCAGCGCGGATCGTAGAGCATGGCGCGCGCCAGCGAGACCGCGTCGGCCTCGCCGTTCGCGATGATCGCTTCCGCCTGTTCCGGCTCGGTGATCAACCCAACCGCGAGGGTCGGCAGGCCGACCTCGGCTTTGACCCGCTGCGCATAGGGCACCTGGTAGCCGGGTCCGAGCGTGATCGCCTGTTCCGGCGAGACACCGCCCGTGGTGACGTGGATCGCCGCGCAGCCGCGCGCCTTCAGCTCCTTCGAGAGCGCGACCGTCCCCTCGATGTCCCAGCCGCCGGGGACCCAATCTGTCGCCGAGATGCGCATCCAGACCGGCTTTTCGGCCGGAAACGCGGCCCGCACCGCCTCGAACACCTCGATCGGAAACCGCATCCTGTTCTCGAGCGAACCGCCATATTCGTCCTCGCGCGCATTGGCGATCGGCGAGAGGAACTGGTGCAGCAGGTAGCCATGCGCGCCATGGATCTCGATCCCGTCGAGGCCGAGACGGTCCGCCCGCCGGGCCGCGGCGACGAAATCGGCCTTGACGCGGGCCAGGCCTTCGCGATCGAGCGCGACCGGGACATCCTCCCCCGATGCGTGCGGGCGGGCCGAAGGCGCCTCCGTCTTCCAGCCGCCCGGCGCGTCCGGCGGGATCTGGGTGCCGCCCTCCCAGGGCGCCCGGCTCGAGCCCTTGCGGCCGGCATGCGCCAGTTGGACCGCGATCGGAATGGGTGAATGGGCGCGGACCGCGCGCAGGACACGCGCAAGCGCCTCCTCGCACGCGTCCGAATAGAGACCGAGATCCTGCGGCGAGATCCGCCCCTCCGGCGAGACCGCCGTCGCCTCCAGGATCATCAGCCCGGCCCCCGACAGAGCGAGATGGCCGAGATGGATCATATGCCAGTCGCCCGCCCGGCCGTCTTCCGCCGAATATTGGCACATCGGCGCGATCACGATGCGGTTGGCGAGTTCGAGATCACCGAGCTTCAGGGGTGTGAAAAGCTGGCTCATTTCCATTCCATCACGGAGGGTCGAGCGAGGATCGCATACGATGTCGGCAAGCCGGAACTGCCGGGACGGCGCGATCTGAGCGCGCAAACGAAAGGGGCCGCCTTCGGCGACCCCTTGAAGCGTGGAGAACGGGGCTCACCATCCGTAATAGGGACGGGGCCGCCGATAATAGCCGTAGCCGTAGGGATCTCCGTAATAGCCGACCGAGCGGCCATAGCCGCCGTAACCGCCATATCCGTAATCGTACCCGTAGGGCGCGCGATAGGCATTGGCTGCAACGGCTCCCGCTGCGAGGCCGGCGATGCCGAGGCCGATGGCCGCGCCCGGGCCGATCCCGCCGCGATGCCAGCCACCGCCACGCCATCCGGCATCCGCCGGTGCGCTGGCGAGCAGCCCGACACTCAGGATCGAGGCTGCGAGAATCGGAAGTTTGCGCATGCGCATTGGGCGACTCCGTGCTCTGTTGCCGTATGCCCGACAACGAGGCGATCCTGCAGGTGTTCCGCGATCTGCTGTGGCATCCGGTCGCCGTGGCGGGCACCTTTCGGCTCACAGCTATCGCCGTCGGGCGACGCTAGAGATCGCGCCGTCTGCTCGAACGGCGCCGTGCTCAACGGATCGGTGCAGCAGATCAGCCAGCATCACGATCCGGAAGGACCGAGCGCACGCGGTGTCATTGAAAAGCGGCAAATAGCGGCTGGCGCTCCCAAGGGGACTCGAACCCCTGTTTTCGCCGTGAGAGGGCGACGTCCTGGGCCACTAGACGATGGGAGCGTGAGGGCCGGCGCGGGTTCCTATAATGAGCCGTGAGAGGACGGGCAAGAGCCTGCCCGAGATTCGAGACCCTTCACCCACCTGTCGCTGATGACCGAACCGCTCTCCCGCACGTTGACGCGCGCAGCCGACGCCGCGCCGGACCGGCTCGACCGGGTGCTCGCAAAGGCCTTCGATGATCTCTCGCGTGCGCGGCTGCAGGCGCTGGTGCGCGAGGGGCAGGTCCGCTGCGACGGGCTTGTCGTCGAGGACCCCTCGCGAAAAATCGGGCCGGGCGTGCGGCTCGACGTCAGCGTCCCCGAGGCCCTGCCGGCGGAGCCCGCTCCCGAGGCGATCGCGCTTTCCATCGTCTATGAAGATTCCGATCTGATCGTGATCGACAAGCCGGCCGGGCTCGTGGTGCATCCCGGCGCCGGCCATGAGGCCGGCACGCTCGTCAACGGCCTGATCGCCCATTGCGGGATGAGTCTCTCGGGGATCGGCGGCGTGCGTCGCCCCGGCATCGTGCATCGCCTTGACAAGGATACCAGCGGGCTCCTGGTCGTTGCCAAGAACGATCTCGCTCATCAGGGCCTTGCGGCGCAATTTGCCGAGCATGGCCGCGACGGCGTGCTGGAGCGGGCCTATCTCGCACTCGTCTGGGGCGTGCCCGAGCCGAGAATCGGTACGATCCGCACCCATCTCGCCCGCAGCCAGCGCAACCGCGAAAAGATCGCGGTGGTGCCGGAGGGCCAGGGCCGGCATGCCGTCACGCATTACCGGGTCGAGGCGGTCCCTGATGGAAACGGCACGGTGTCGCTGCTGCGCTGCCAGCTTGAGACAGGCCGCACGCACCAGATCCGGGTGCATCTCGCCCACAAGGGGCACCCGCTTCTCGGCGATACCGTCTATGGCGGCGCCTTCCGGACCAAGGCGCAGAAACTCGATGAGAAGGCCAAGGCAGCTCTGGAGCGTCTCGGACGCCAGGCTCTGCACGCCACTTTGCTCGGCTTCGCGCATCCGCGCACGCGTGAAAAGCTGCGCTTCGAGAGCCCCTTGCCGGCGGATATGGCGGATTTGCTTACCGCCCTGTCGGGGTGAGCGGCGGCACGGCGCGCAAACCATCCCTGCGACCGCGTGCGTTTCGGCACAGCACGCTCGTCACGCACATGTCACAGTCAACCAGAGTTCCGATTCGTGCGTTGTAGGCGCTCGGTACTCATTGCTCTTGTCGTAAGGTGGGAGCGCAAGGCGGCTGGCTCAAGAGGAGCGGCCGTTGAGAGGGGGCCCGCCCTTATGGGGGGCTGTTGAAGGAGGTAACACATGGCAGGCGCTTTGCCCGTGCTCGCCAACGAGGGTGGCCTTTCGCGCTACCTCGACGAGATCCGCAAGTTCCCGATGCTGGAACCGGCGGAAGAATTTACCCTGGCCAAAAGCTGGCGCGACCACGGCGACCGCGAAGCGGCGCATCGTCTCGTGACCTCGCATCTGCGGCTCGTCGCCAAGATCGCGATGGGATATCGCGGCTATGGCCTGCCGATCAGCGAAGTCGTGTCCGAGGGCAATGTCGGCCTGATGCAGGCCGTCAAACGCTTCGAGCCCGAAAAGGGCTTTCGCCTCGCGACCTACGCGATGTGGTGGATCAAGGCCGCGATCCAGGAATACATCCTGCGCTCGTGGTCGCTCGTGAAGATGGGCACCACCGCAAACCAGAAGAAGCTGTTCTTCAACCTGCGCAAGGCGAAGGGCCGCATCTCCGCGCTCGACGAGGGCGACCTCAAGCCCGATCAGGTCAAGCAGATCGCGACTTCGCTCGGCGTGCCCGAGCAGGATGTGATCGACATGAACCGGCGCCTGTCCGGCGACACCTCGCTCAACGCGCCCTTGCGCGAGGAGGGCGAGGGCGAATGGCAGGATTGGCTCGTCGACAACAGCCCGAGCCAGGAGAGCGTACTCGCCGGCGAGGAAGAGGGGCGCAACCGCCTCTCGGCCCTGCGCGATGCGCTCGAGGTGCTCAACCCGCGCGAGCGTCGCATCTTCGAGGCGCGCCGGCTGGCAGACGACCCGATCACGCTGGAAGATCTCTCCGGCGAGTTCGGTGTGTCGCGCGAGCGCGTGCGCCAGATCGAGGTGCGCGCCTTCGAGAAGGTGCAGGACGCGGTCAAACGCAACCTCGCCAGCCGCGAGGCGCCGCGCGCAGGCGCCCCGGCCTGATCTCGTCGGCCCGAGCCGCCAAATCGGCTCCGGCGGCGATGGCTCCGGCGAACCGCTCGACTTCCGCCGGGCCGCGACTACACTCTTCGCAAACGGCCAAGGATTGATCTCGGCCGTTTGCGCGGGAGGCGCCATGGTCGCGCGTCGCTTGGTCTTGAAGCGCCTCGGCGCATGCGGGCTCGGCTTGCTGGCGCTGGAGGTCGGCTTCCCCTCCCCCGCCCCGGCCCGCGACATGAGCGAGGCGGAGCGGGTCGGGATCGCCAAGACTTTGTCCGACCTGCTGCCGGCAGTGGACGTGACCTATACCGGCGCGCCGATCCTCATGGGCGATCCCGAACCGCTGGTCTATCGCCTGACGCCGACCGGCAAGCCGGGTTACGGCAAGCTGTTCAATACCGGCCGCTACGACATCATCCATAGGCCGGACGACACCCGGAATTTCGGCACCTATCTCTGCCATCTCGGCCAGGAATTCGCCCGCGCACGCCGAGCGCAGAATGCGAGCTTCCTGCTGTCGAAATTCGAGATCGGCGGATCCGTCGAGTACAAGCCTGTCAATGTCGAGATGAAGGGCGACCAGCAGACCGTCGCCGACATGGTCTACGGCGTCCTCTATCTCTGGGACATGGCGACCAAGGCCGATTACGGCCGCTTCGAGATCCTGGTGCGGGGCTATGCCGACGAGGGCCCCCGCTTCGTCGGCACGCAGCTCGACGATCACCCGATCACGAAAGTGACGTTCTTCCCCAAGCGCGATCCGGACCCGGCCATGAATTTCTACCTGCGCGCGTCGCAGAGCGCGACGATCGGCCAGCAATTCCGCAACGCCGACCTGCCGAACCTGCGTGCAGCCTATATCAAGGAGATCATCGACGGCTTCCTGACCTCCTGCCGCGTGCAGGCGAGCCTGACCCCGGCGAGCCGCATCCTCGACGGCGCCGTGATCGCCGAGGCGAACAAGGAGTACCGCTCGATCGAGGTGTTCTTCTACGCCGTGCGGTGAGGCGCAGAAACCTGAGGGATTTTCGACGCTTGGCATCAGAACACGAGCCCTCCGCCATCGGCTCTCGCCGTGTTCTGCATCGCCGCAAGGTTCGGCGATTACCCATAAGTCTACTGGTTATAAGTCCACTAGTGAGGAATCCCGTCCGCCGGTATTGATCCTGCGGCAGCGCGGGCCGCGAGACTGCGCAATCGTCGCCATAAGCAAAAAGAGGCCGAAGATGGGATACGCCACCGTCAACCCCTATACCGACGAAAAGCTTGCAAGCTTTCCCGACGCGACCGACGCGGAAGTCCGCGCCGCCCTCGATGCCGGCCATGATGCGTTCTTGAACTGGCGGGAGACCTCCTTTGCCGAGCGCGGCCGCATCCTGCAGAATGCAGCGGACCTTCTGCGCCGCGACGCCAAGGAATATGCAAAGCTGCTGACCCTCGAAATGGGCAAGCTGTACACGGAGGCCCAGCTCGAAGTCGAACTTTCGGCAAAGATCTTCGAATATTACGTCCGCAACGCCGAGACGCTGCTCGCGCCGGTCAAGCTGCCGGTTCTCGATCCGGCCGAGGGCGATGCGATGCTCGTCCACGAGCCGCTCGGCATCCTGCTCGCCATCGAGCCGTGGAACTTCCCCTATTACCAGATCGCCCGCATCCTCGCCCCGCAGCTCTCGGCCGGCAACGTGCTGGTCCTCAAGCATGCCTCCAATGTGCCCCAATGCGCGGCCGCCTTCGAGAAGCTGATGGCCGAGGCCGGTTTGCCGAGGGGCTGCTTCAAGAACCTCTACGCGACGCGTAGCCAGGTCGAATTGATCCTCAACGATCCGCGCGTGCATGGCGTCGCGCTGACCGGCTCCGAGGGCGCGGGCGCGATCGTCGCGTCGCAGGCCGGAAAGGCGCTCAAGAAATCCACGATGGAGCTCGGCGGTGCCGACGCCTTCGTCGTCCTGGCCGATTGCGACATGGAAAAGACCGTGAACTGGGCCGTGATGGGCCGGCACTGGAATGGCGGCCAAGTCTGCTGCTCGTCCAAGCGCATGATCGTCGTCGACAAGGTCTATGACGATTTCCTGGCGCGCTACCGCAAGGGCGTTGCCGGCCTCGTCTGCGGCGACCCGATGGATGCCTCGACGACCCTGGCGCCGCTCTCCTCGCAGGGCGCCGCCGACGAGATCCGGGAGCAGATCCGCGAGGCGGTCAAGCTCGGCGCCAAGGCCGAGGAAGTCGGCCCGCCGGTGCCCAACCACGGCGCTTTCGTTCAGCCGACCATCCTGACGAACTTCGCGCCCGACAACCCGGCGCGCCTTTGGGAGTTCTTCGGGCCGGTCACGATGCTGTTCCGGGCCAAGGACGACGATGACGCGGTGCGCATCGCCAACGACTCGCCCTTCGGTCTCGGCGGCTCGGTCTTCACCTCCGACAATGCGCGCGGCGTCGAGGTGGCCAAGAAGATCTCGACCGGCATGGTCTTCGTCAACCACCCGACCAAGGTGGAAGCCGACCTGCCCTTCGGCGGCATCCGCCGCTCCGGCTATGGCCGCGAACTCATCGGCCTCGGCCTGACGGAATTCGTCAACCACAAGCTGATCGACGTGCCCCCCCCCCCCCCCCCCCCCCCCCCCGCCTCTGCTTTATCAATTCGCCGCTGCCCTGAAATTTCACCGCGGTCATCCCGGGGCGCCGCAGGCGAACCCGGGACCCAGAAACGCCGAGGTGTCTTACCTTGATCGCCAGGCGGCTCTGGGTTCCGGGTTCCGCTACACGGCCCCGGAATGACGGCGGTGAAGCAGCCGCCGCACCACGCAGCCTATTGACGTCCGCCTTTCCCTGCCGAATTCTCCCTGGAAATCACAACCCGGTTCGGGGAGGAAAGGAATGTTCTTACGCCGCGATTTCCTGAGGGCGGGTGCCGCGCTTGCGGCCACCACGACCCTGCCGAGCCTCGGCCGCGCCGAGGAAAGTTTCGCCCCCAAGCCCGGCCCCTGGCGCCGCTTCGAGGTGGTGACCCGCCTGACACTGCCGCAAGGCCAGCCGGCCCAGGCCTGGGTGCCCCTGCCTTCCGTCGCCGAGATCGACTGGATTCGCCCGCTCGACAACGACTGGACCACTAATGCCGGCTCGGCCAAGGTCGAGCGCGATCCACGCTACGGCGTCGAGCTGCTGCATCTGACGTGGATTCCGGGCGAGGCTCCTGCTACCGCCACGATCACCAGCCGTTTCGAATCGCGCGACCGCGCCATCGACCTCACAGCGCCCAGGACCCCGGCCCAGCTCTCACAGGCCGATCGCCAACTCTACACCGCGGCGACGGACCTAATTCCGACCGACGGCCTCGTGCGCCAGACCGCGGAAAAAATCACCGCCAATGCCGGCAGCGATCTCGCCAAGGCGCAGGCGATCTACGATTGGGTCGTCGAGAACACGTTCCGACAGGCCTCGGTGCGCGGCTGCGGCTCCGGCAATGTCGCGTCGATGCTCGCCATGAACGATCTCGGCGGCAAATGCGCCGACATCAACGCGCTCTTCGTCGGCCTTGCCCGCTCGGTCGGCCTGCCGGCACGCGACGTCTACGGCATCCGCGTCGCGCCCTCGCAATTCGGCTACAGGAGTTTAGGGGCCAATTCCGAGACGATCACCAAATCCCAGCATTGCCGGGCCGAGGTGTTTCTGTCCGATTTCGGCTGGGTGCCGGTCGACCCGGCCGACGTGCGCAAGGTCGCGCTCGAGGAGCCCCCAGGCAACCGCCCGCTTTCCGATGCGAAGGTGGTTGCGGCCCGCGCCGCCCTGTTCGGCGCCTGGGAGACCAACTGGCTCGCCTACAATACCGGCCACGACCTCAAGCTCCCCGGCTCCGCCGAGCCAGCCAACGCGTTCCTGATGTATCCGGAAGCGGAGGTGGCCGGGGTGCGGCTGGATTGCCTGGACCCGGACCGGTTTGCTTATGTGATCACGGGGAAGGAGGTGCGGGGGACGTGATGGGGCACGCGGCAATCGCTAAATGAATTGAAAAACTTGTAATACCATTGTCTTGACGAGATCTGTTGCGTGCATTTCTCGTCGCGTTGTATCCTTCGATGAAGCTCAAAGGACACATAGAAATCTAATACGGGAGCACAATCTTGCATCACATTCGTTGCTTGTTTTGCTGAATACGAATAGTTCGTGACAAATTTTGTATTTTCTAGACGTCGCATGCAACAAGCGGTCAATCATTTGACCGATGTGCTCACAAGCAAGCAAATAGAAAATCTCGTTTCAAGACTAAATCGAAAATCTACAGATCGGCTTCCAGCGATGTGGGAGTTGATGATTCTAGATGCTATTTCGAACATTGGCACCATCCAACACGAGCTATCTCTCTCGAATGGGAGATGCCCCGACATCTCTTTGCTATTTCAAGATGAAATGGGCAATAATCACTCTGTTATTGCCGATGTTATGACTATATCTGACGAAGGAAATAAGAATAAAAATCAAATTAAAGCATTTACCCATGAACTTCATCGACTAGCATCTAAATATGGTTTTAGTTCTGCAAATTTTCATTATTATATCCGAGGCGACCGTCAAGGAGCTAGGGGGAAGGAACGAGTAAATCTTCTGCTCCCGCCAATTGGCCAACTTGAAGTGGTTATGAGGAGAGAACTGGGCCCCTGGATTCGAGCAAGGCAGAATTCGCCTCAAGAAACAGCGGAGATTTCGGTCGAGGCTGCTGGCACATCGTTTGATGTCGCCTTCCATCCTAGGCCCATTTGGGGTGGAGGCGGTTATCCAAGTTTTACTTTGGCCGCATCGCGTTCAAAAAATACACTCTTCTCTCGCCTTGAAGTTAAATGCGGTCAACTAAGAGGAGCCCCTAGCGATTCGCTTCGGCTCGTGGTGATCTGCGATGGCGGCTCCGATCTTATAAGAAACGCCGAAACGACGGGCCACTACAGAAATTATAATACAATAGATGTAATACAGGATATATATCGCCAACATAAATCTATAGATTTTGTACTTTTATTTTGGATTAAAACAAACTGGCAGCCATTTCAAATTACGCGGAATCGCAGATTATGCTCACGATTGATCGTTCCTTATTCTGATTATCAGTCTCCCCGCATAACATCTAATGCGATTGCGATGCTACAGAAAATTTGCACGCAATTACATGCAAATCTTCCAACCCCATTGCAGGCACCGGAAACTGCCGCCTGGCACTGTCAGAATCGGGACCTTGGGCCAATTATGTTAGGAGCTTTTCATAGGAGTTTTGGCCAAGTGAAAATCTCGTCGAGAGCCTTGCATCATCTCTTGGCCGGCAAGGTCTCATCGGATGAATTTCATGCTGCTTATCCTGTCGTCCGTGAAGAACGCGGCTCAAGCGGCCTGACGGCGCTGGTTTGACTGGCTGGCGGAGGCAAGGGCGGCCCAGATGAGGGCACACAAGAACTTGAGCCAGGCGAGGAGGCGTCTGAAGTTGTAGCCGACGGCGGCG
>JBGAFL010000064.1:0-29327 GCA_044227265.1 Methylobacterium sp. | reverse complement strand
CCAATGCGCGTAGAAAAGCGCCGGCGCCCCCGAGCAATCGGCGAGGCCGAATGCCTCGTTCGCCGCCCAATCGCGCCCCTCCATCCAATGATCGAGCCATGCATAGCTGCGATCCAGCACCGACTGCGCTTCTAAGACGGCAACCGGATCGCGCTGGCTCTCGTCACGCAGGGCATTGAGCACCATGCGGCCGAGTGGAGCTGCGACGTAATCGTCGAAGATGCGGTCCATCTGCCGCGCCTCGATTGCGGCACGACGGTCGTCCGGGACGATCGGCGGCGCACCGCCGTGATACAGGTCGAGATATTCGATGATGGCCGCCGACTCGATCACGGTGCGATCGCCATCGACCAGAACAGGGAACTGACCGGTCGGGGCAAGGCGGCGAATGGCTTCAACGTTATCCGGATGCTCTGGGTCGACCATCAGGAATTCGAACGGAACGCCGCGCTCGTACAAGGCGATCAGGGCCTTCCAATAGAACGAGGCGAAGGGATGCCCGTAGATCTTCACCATTCAAGTATTCTCGCGTCCAACAGCATCAACGTGATAGCGGATTTCGCCCGACCCGACAAACATCGATTCTCCTAAAGACACGACACATCAGCAATGTAGCTGAAAATTTGCTCAGTTTTCGAAATATAAAATCAAATCTATAAGCATGTCTACAATATACCCACCACCGATGACGACGATCCGCATCCGTCCCGGCTGATCGCCGTGAGAACCGCGGCCTTGAACGATTGGCCGGGCGCAACGATCAATGAAGGAGCCCTGAAGGCCCTCGTCCGCGCTGCGGAGATGGCGAACACGTCGCGGTGCGCACGCCTTGCCCAGGCCCGGCCCGCTTGTAGAGTAGCTGGCATGGAGACAGCCCGGATTCCGGAGCCTCAGACGGCAGCCCTGCAAGTGCGTGTGCTGCCGGGACTCAAGGAGTTGCCCGCCGCGCAATGGGATGCCTGCGCCACCTCGGCGGAAACCCTCTCGTCCGGAGACGAGACCTTCAATCCCTTCGTCAGCCACGCCTTCCTCTCGGCATTGGAGGATTCCGGCTGCGTCGGGCGGCGCACCGGCTGGCTGCCGGTGCATGTCGCGCTCGAACGGGACGGCGAAAGAATCGGCTTCTGTCCCTGCTACCTGAAATCCCACAGCCAGGGCGAATACGTCTTCGACCATGCTTGGGCCGATGCCTACGAGCGCGCCGGCGGCGCGTATTACCCGAAGCTCCAGGTCAGCGTGCCTTTCACACCGGTGACCGGCCCGCGCTTCCTGATCGCGCCGGGTCAGGACCCAGCCGAGGCGGTGTCCGGGCTCGTCGCGGGCCTTCGCGCGCTACGAGCGGAGACCGAGGCGTCCTCGATCCACCTCACCTTCCTGCGCGAGCGCGAATGGGCGCTGGCCGGCAGCCTCGGCCTGCTGCAACGGATCGACCAGCAATTTCATTGGCTGAACGAGGGCTATGCCAGCTTCGAGGATTTTCTGGGGGCGCTCGCCTCGCGAAAACGCAAGGCGATCCGGCGCGAGCGGCGCGAGGCTGTCTCGGCGGGGATCGAGATCCGCCAGCTCACCGGCAGCGAGATCACGCAGGCGCATTGGGACGCCTTCTTCGAATTCTACCAGGATACCGGCTCGCGCAAATGGGGCCGGCCCTATCTCAACCGGCGCTTCTTTTCTCTGATCGGCGAGCGCATGGCGGAGCGCATCCTGCTGGTAATGGCGTTTCGCAATGGCAGGCCGATCGCGGGCGCCCTCAACCTGATCGGTGATGTCGCGCTCTATGGCCGCAACTGGGGCTGCATCGAGGATCATCCCTTCCTGCATTTCGAGCTCTGCTACCATCAGGCGATCGAGTTCGCGATCGCACGAGGCCTGAAGCGGGTCGAGGCCGGGGCGCAGGGCGAGCACAAGCTCGCACGCGGCTATCGCGCCGTGCCGACCTATTCGGCCCATGACATCGCCGATCCGGGATTGCGCCGCGCGATCGCCGATTATCTCAAGATCGAGAGCGGTCATGTCCGGCGCGCTCTTGGTGCTTACGCCGAAATGACGCCGTTCCGGCGCGACGACACCTGCGAGGAAGCCGGCTGATGAGCCCGATCGACCGTATCAGGACCTACGCCGACGATCTGATCGCGCTGCGGCATGACCTCCACGCGCATCCCGAGCTCGGCTTCGAGGAGGTGCGCACCTCGGGGATCGTCGCCGAAAGGCTGGAGAAGCTCGGGTTTGCCGTACATCGCGGTCTCGGCAAGACTGGCGTCGTCGGCATTCTCGAAGGCCGGCCCGGCCCACGCCGCATCGGCCTGCGCGCCGATATGGATGCTCTGCCGATCGAAGAGGAAACCAACCTGCCCTACCGCTCGACCGTGCCCGGAAAGATGCACGCTTGCGGGCATGACGGGCACACCACCATGCTGCTCGGCGCCGCGCGCTACCTCTCTGAGACCAGGAATTTCGATGGCACCGCGGTCCTCGTCTTCCAGCCGGCCGAGGAAGGCCAGGGCGGCGCCCGTGCCATGATCGCCGATGGACTCTTCGAAAAATTCCCGGTCGACGAGATCTACGCCCTGCACAACTCGCCCTATGGCCCCGCTGGCAGCTTCCATGTCCGGCCAGGTCCGGCCATGGCGGCGGCCGATTTCTTCGACATCCACATCACCGGCCGCGGCGCCCATGCGGCGCAGCCCAACCGCGGCATCGATCCCGTGATCGTCGCGACCGCGCTCGCCCAGGCGATGCAGTCCATCGTCTCGCGCAACGCCGACCCGCTGAAGGCGGCCGTGCTCTCGATCACGCAGATTCATGCTGGGGCCGCCTACAACGTCATTCCAGAAACCGCGCATCTCGCCGGCACGATCCGCACCTTCGATCCCGAATTGCGCGTGCTGATCGGCGAGCGCATCCGGGCTCTCGCGGACGGCATCGGCGCGGCCTACGGCGCGACGATCCGGGTCGTGCTCCAGGATGTGTTCTCGGTGCTGAACAACAGCGCCGAGCATGCCGCCGCGGCAGCCGAGACGGCGGCCGAGCTCTTTGGAGCGGAGAACGTCGACACGAAGACGGAGCCCCGCATGGGCAGTGAGGATTTTTCCGACATGCTGGCCGCCGTACCCGGCGCATATGCATGGCTCGCAGGCCAGCCAGGGCCAGGCCTGCACAATGCGGGATACGATTTCGACGATTCGATCATACCTCTCGGTTCTGCCTACCTCGCCCGCATCGTCGAGCGACGGAGCGCAGCGGCCGTCTGAGGGCAGCGCAGCCTCGGACCGCCGGTGAACGGGAGGGAGTCTGCGTCAGCATGGAGAGCAGCCATGGTCGGCGTGCTCGTCTCCAAGACCGCGAAATTCGTGGTCGTCACCTCGCTCCTGCTCTTCGGCGCTGCGGGGACCCTGGCCTGGCCACAGGGCTGGGTCTTCCTCGTCGAGACGGCGGGCCTGAGCTTCGCCTCGGGTTTGCTCCTGCTGAAGCGCGATCCCGCTCTCCTTGCGGTACGGATGGGTTCGTTCAAGCAGGAGGGGCAGCCACTCTGGGATCGGGTGTTCCTCATCTTGCTGTTTGGCGGTTTCACGCTCTGGCTCGTCGTCATGGCGTTCGATGCCGTTCGCTTCGGCTGGTCGGCGATGCCGGTCTGGCTCAACGTCGTCGGCGCGTTGATCTACCCGGCCTCGCTCGCCGGATCGGTCCGGGTGGTGCTGGAGAACAGCTTCGCCGCGCCGGTCGTGCGGCTGCAGCGTGAGCGCGGGCAGAGGGTGATCGATAGTGGGCCCTACGCGCTCGTACGCCATCCGATGTATGCGATCACGCTTCCGGGCCTCGCCGCCGTGCCGCTCCTGCTCGGCTCCTGGTACGGCCTGATCGCGGTCCCGCTCTTCATCGCCATGCTGGTCGCGCGCACCGCTGCCGAGGACCGGCTGCTCCAGCGCGAGCTGAGCGGCTATGTCGACTATGCGCGGCGCGTGCCCTGGCGGCTGGTACCGGGTCTCTGGTGAGACGGATTTGAAGGCCGAGGTGGACGCTGCGGCATCGCCGTGCAACCTGCCGACCGAACATGGCAGAATCCGAGGAGCGCCAGACCATGAATGCGGCCTACGATCCGAACAACATTTTCGGAAAGATCCTGCGTGGCGAAATTCCCGCCAACAAGGTCTACGAGGACAGCGATGCTCTGGCCATCATGGACGTCATGCCGCAGGGCGAGGGCCACACGCTGGTGATCCCCAAGGTGCCCTCACGCGGCCTGCTCGATGCCGATCCGATCGTGCTGCAGCGGCTGATCGTCGTCGTCCAGCGCGTCGCACGCGCGGTCAAGGCCGCCTTCGAGGCCGATGGCGTGACGATTTTCCAGTTCAACGAACCGGCCGGCGGCCAGACCGTATTCCACTTGCATTTTCACGTCGTGCCGCGACGAGAAGGAGTTCAGCTTAAGCGTCACGAGGGCGGAATGGCCGATCAGGCGGTGCTTGCCGACCATGCCCAACGCATCCGGGCCGCGCTTGCGGCGGGCTGACATCGCAGCTTTCGAAACAGGTGCTCGAAGCGCCTGCGATCAAGCTGCGCTTGGTGCGCTCTTATGGCCCATATTCGTGAGAACCGAGCGCAACGCGGCATTCTCCGCTTCGAGTTCGGAGATCCGGCGCAGCAGCAGCGACAGGGACGGATCGGCCGGCGCAGCCGGTTCCGCAGCTGCGGCCGCCACCGGAGTCGCCTCCGTCACGACGGCCGGCTGAGGAACGGGCTGTCGACCGGGAGCATCGAAGGTGACGCCGACACCGGTTTCGCGCCGCCATTTCAGCGTCGCGCGATAGGTTGCGTCCTTGTTCGGGACGACGAGGTCGAACACCTCCGGCAGGGCCGATGTCTGGCTGAGCTCGAGCCGCGCCCCCGCACCGGACAGATCGCGGATCAGGCAATCCATGGTGGATGCCCCGGAATTGAAGACGATCCTGCCCTTCAAGAACGTTTTCATGCGCACGCTCCGGCGCTGCTCGCTGCCCATGTCCGGTCCCCGACCGTATTCGTCGCCCATGTCAGCGCGACTATTGCGGCCAAGCGGTTAAGGATCCTTGCATCGGATCGCCGACGGATGGGATTACGGAACCGACGCGATCCGGCTTGCGGTCAATGAATCAGGATGCGCGCCGGTCGATCGGCTGGAACAGGTAATAGCCGTTGAAGCGCACGGCGGTGACGGCCGCCTTGTCGTCGAATCCTGCCGGCGCGGCCGAGGAATCCTCGATCCTTCCACCGAATTTCCAACGCTGGCCGCGCACGAAATCCGGCACCGCGCGCGTCTCGGGAACGGCGCAGACGAGATCCGCGCCATCCGCGAGGCGAAACAGGTTGTAGCTGCGCATTGGCTCTTCCTCTGCTTCGCCACCCCTGCGCCTTGCTTAAGTGCACAATCGGTCAGGTTTGTGTCGGGCGCCACGCTCAGGCCCGCGGGACGTTCCGCTCCAACTCGTCGAGCCAGGCCCGCGCAGAGCCGTCCGAGGGCGCGCGCCAATCGCCGCGCGGCGAAAGCGCGCCCCCCGCCGAAACCTTCGGTCCGTTCGGAAGCGCCGAGCGCTTGAACTGGCTGAAGCGGAAGAACCGGTCGAGGAAGACGGCAAGCCAGTGCCGGATTTCCGGCAACCGATAAGCGATGCGCTTCGCGTCCGGGAAATCCGGTGGCCAGGCGCCCGCTTCGCGTTCACCCCAGGCATGCAGCGCGAGAAAGGCGATCTTCGAGGGCCGGAAGCCGTGCCGGAGCGTGTAGAACAGGTTGAAATCCTGCAGCGCATAGGGACCGATCTTCGCTTCCGTGCTCTGCGGCCCCTCGCCTTCAGTGGCCGGCACGAGTTCTGGCGAGATCTCGGTATCGAGGACCGCCTGTAGGATCCGGTTCTCGTCGACGCCGAACTGCCCGGAGGCGATCACCCAGCGGATCAGGTGCTGGATCAAGGTCTTGGGCACCCCGGCATTGACGCCGTAATGGCTCATCTGGTCGCCGACGCCGTAAGTGCTCCAGCCGAGCGCCAATTCCGAGAGATCCCCGGTTCCGAGCACGATGCCGCCCTGCTGGTTGGCGAGCCGGAACAGATAATCGGTGCGCAGGCCCGCCTGCACGTTCTCGAAGGTGACGTCGTAGACGGCCTCGCCCTTCGAGAAGGGATGTCCCATCTCCGTGAGCATCGTCCTGGCCGTCGGGCGAATGTCGATCTCGTGCGCGGTGGTGCCGAGCGCGCGCATCAGCGCATGCGCGTTCGCCTTGGTCTGGTCGGAGGTGGCAAAGCCCGGAAGCGTGTAGGCAAGGATGTCGCTGCGCGGATAGCCGAGCCTGTCGAAGGCCTTGGCCGCGACCATGAGCGCCTGCGTCGAATCGAGCCCGCCCGAGACGCCGATCACGATCCTTTTGGTGCCGGTCGCCTGCAGGCGCTGGGCAAGGCCGGCGACCTGGATGTTGTAGGCCTCGTAGCAATCCTGTGCGAGGCGAGCCGGATCCGAGGGCACGAACGGAAAGCGCTCGACGCGCCGCTTAAGGCCGAGGTCGCCCTGCGGTGGATCGAGCCGGAAGCCGATGCGGCGATAGGGGCGCTCACGCTCGCGGGCATTGTCGTCGAAACTGCCGGCCTGGAGCCGCTCCTGCGCGATCCGGTCGAGATCGATATCGGCGAGCGTCACCACGGGATCGGCCGAAAAGCGGGGCCCCTCGGCCAGACGCTCGCCGACCTCGTCGATGCTGGTCTGGCCGTCCCAGGACAGGTCTGTCGTCGATTCCCCGGCACCCGCCGCCGCGTAGACATAGGCGCACAGGCCGCGCATCGAGGCCGCGCGAGAGAGCAATTCGCGCGCATCGGCCCGCGCCACCGTGATCGGGCTGCCGGAAAGGTTGGCGAGAACGCTTGCGCCGGCCAAGGCCGCATCCATGCCGGGCGGCGCGGGCACCCAGAGATCCTCGCAGATCTCGATGCCGAGCGTGAAGCCGGGAAGGTCGTCTGCCGCGAAAAGCAGATCGGTGCCGAAGGGAACCTGCAGATCTCCGACGCGGATCGTCTGCCCCGCGATACCGGCACCGGAGGCGAAATGCCGTTTCTCGTAGAATTCCCGGTAATTCGGCAGGTAGCTTTTGGGTACGGCGCCGAGGATGCGCCCGCGCTGGATCGCGAGCCCGCAATTGTAGAGGCGATTGCGCCAGCGCAGCGGTGCACCGACGACGAGCACCGGCATCAGATCCTTCGAGGCCGCGCGAATGGTCTCGAGCGCGGTCTCGACCGCATCGAGCAGGCTCGCCTGAAGCAGGAGATCTTCGATCGCGTAGGCGGAGACGGAAAGCTCGGGAAACACCGCGAGCGCCGCACCATCGCGATGGCAGTCTTGCCCCAGCGCGATTATCGCCTTCGCATTGGCGGCGGGGTCGGCCGGATGGCTGCGGCCGGTGCAGGCGGCGACGCGGGCGAATCCATGCCTGTATAGGGACCGGAACGAGGTGCCGTCTCGTTCTTGTCTATCCGCTTCTTTCGACACCGCTTCTCCCGCCTGCCACAACAGGGCTCCGCCTACAGGACGCGCGCGACGCATCCGGGGGCCGGCCCTGACGAACGGCGCCCGACTTAGCGTATCGGCTCGTGCAATGCAGGAGAAGCAGGCTTCGTAACCTTAACCAATCCGCGCGTGGGCAAGCGTTCGTTAACGGCGCTCCGCCTAACTGGCTGCGAACCGCTCCACGGGGAGTCGGACCTTGTTTCGAGTCATCTCACAGATCATGCGCGCATCGGGACGGCCTCCCCATACCCATCGTGATCCCTCGCGTCCGAGCCGGGGCGGCGACCGGCTCGACCTCTCGATCCGCGCCATCACCGAGCGCCTCATGCGCCTGCGCTCCGACATGGCCCGCCGGATCACCGGCCCGGGGCCACGCCCCGTCGCCTATGGATCGCCTGAAGGCGCCACCCACGCTCCGACGAGCTGGCTGACCCCGCCGAGGACGATGATCGGCCAGCCCGAATTCACGTCTGCTCAATATGATCAGCCCGAGGAAGACATGGTCCCCACGGGCCCCGCCTATTGGGAACCGAACGGATCTCCTGAAAGTCGCATCGATCGGCAGGCTTCCGGGCCGGGTGTTCTCGTGCGCACTCCGCGCCGTCCGGCCGCGATCGCGCCTGACGCGACGTCGGCCATACGCAGCATGAATTCGTCTATGGAAGGCGCACCCTGGTCGTCCGCTGCTTCGACCCTGTCCGGCGCGGAGGCGAGCGTGCGGTTCACCCGCACGCCGGATCCGGTTCTCCAGGAACGTCGGGTGCGTGCGCTCGAAGCGGAGCGCGCTGCTGCGGCAGCGGCCGTCGAAGCCGCACGGCTCGCCGAAGAAGCGGAAGCGTGCCGATTGGAGGCGGAAGCGCGCCGGGAGGAGGCACTTGCCGCAGAGGAATCTGCGCTTCTGGCTCGCTCGGAGCAGGATTTGGTCCCGGTCTGGCGCCGGCCCTTCGTCCCGCCGCCGGGCGTCCGCTTCTTCCGCACCCCCGATCGGCCCAGGAAGCCGGCACAGGCGCGCTCGGACCAACCGGATCCGGCCGTTCCGCCGGTCGCAGCCGAGTGGAACGACGTGCCTGATTGGTCAGATCTGCAGGGCTGGTTCGGTACGGTCGACGAATCCGCAGCCGAGTTCTGGTACGAGAGCGTCGAGAACGCCGCGCCCGTTGTACCGCCGCCGGAACCCGCCGCGCCTGTGTCTTCGGCTGCGCTGGAGGTGACTGAGCCCTTCGTCTCGATCCCGCTCGACATCAGCCATCTGCGTGCCCTGCCGGCCAATCCGGCCTATGCGCTCGAGCGCCTGCTCCGGTTCGAACCGATGCCGGTTCCCGAGCCCGCGAACGTTGCCGAGCCGGCACCCGTCGTACAGTTGGTTACGGCTGCCGAGAAGCCGCCCATCTCCCGCCCGAACTTGAGCCTCGTCCAGGGCGGCGCGAGCGTGCGCCCAGTTGCCGAGGCGGCACTGCCGCGCAAGCCCATGTCGGCAATGGCAGCCCGCGCGGCGATCCGGCCAGCGATCGCGCTGCAGGAGGCAGCCACCGAAAAACCTCTGCCGATCGCGCCTGGACGCATTCCCGCCGTCGAGGCGGCCGCGCCCGAGCCCGCGTCGAGCCCGGCCCCTTCCCCCGCCATCGCCGCGCCTGCTGAATCTGCAGGGCAAGCCACCCGCCCGGTGACGGCGATCCCGCCACGTCCCGTCCTGCTGCGCACGCCCAAGGCTCCCGAGGCGCCAGCGTCGGAACCGGAAGTCGCGGAGGAGATCGAACCCGCCGCCGCCGAGATCGAACCGGCCGCCCCTATCCAGCCAGTCGCGGCTCCGTCCATGCCCGCTCCGGTCGCAATGCCGCGCGCGATCCTGCCCGAGCGCTCGACCCTGATCCCGGCCAACCGTCATGTCCCGATGGAAACCTTCTCCAACGCGGAATACGAGTTGCCGCCGCTCGAACTGCTTGCCGAACCCGCGCCGAACGATGGCGAGGAGGTAGATGCGGACGAACTCGAGCAGAACGCGCTCAATCTCCAGCAGACCGTGCAAGACTTTGGCGTCCGTGGCGACATCCTCGCCGTGCGGCCGGGCCCGGTCGTTACCCTCTACGAACTCGAGCCGGCCCCCGGCACCAAGTCGAGCCGCGTGATCGGCCTGTCAGACGACATCGCCCGCTCGATGTCGGCGGTCTCGGCTCGCGTTGCCGTTGTGCCCGGACGCAACGTCATCGGCATCGAATTGCCGAACCCGGTGCGCGAGACGGTCTATCTTCGCGAATTGCTGTCGACGCCCGATTTCGTTGCCACCAAGCACAAGCTCGCTTTGTGCCTCGGCAAGAATATCGGCGGCGAGCCGATCATCGCCGATCTCGCGCGGATGCCGCACCTGCTCGTCGCCGGCACCACCGGATCGGGCAAGTCGGTCGCCATCAACACCATGATCCTCAGCCTGCTCTACCGGCTGAAGCCGGAGGAATGCCGACTGATCATGGTCGATCCGAAGATGCTGGAACTGTCGATCTATGACGGTATCCCGCACCTGCTCTCGCCCGTCGTCACCGACCCGAAGAAGGCGGTCATCGCCCTCAAATGGGCCGTGCGCGAGATGGAAGAGCGCTACAAGAAGATGGCCAAGGTCGGTGTGCGCAACATCGACGGTTTCAATGCGCGCATGAAGGAAGCCCGCGAGCGCGGCGAGACCATCACCCGCACGATCCAGACGGGCTTCAACCGCGAGACGGGCGAGGCGGTCTTCGTCGAGGAGGCGATGGACCTGACGGCCCTGCCGTACATCGTGATCTTGGTCGACGAGATGGCCGACCTGATGATGGTCGCCGGCAAGGACATCGAGGGCGCGATCCAGCGTCTTGCACAGATGGCGCGCGCCGCCGGCATCCACCTGATCATGGCGACGCAGCGCCCCTCGGTCGACGTCATCACCGGCACGATCAAGGCGAACTTTCCGACCCGGATCTCCTTCCAGGTCACCTCGAAGATCGATTCTCGGACGATCCTCGGCGAGATGGGCGCGGAGCAGCTGCTCGGCCAGGGCGACATGCTGTTCATGGCTGGCGGCGGGCGCACCACCCGCGTCCACGGCCCGTTCTGCTCCGACTCGGAAGTCGAGAGCGTCGTCTCCCATCTCAAGCGCCAGGGAAGGCCGGCCTATCTCGATGCGGTTACTGCCGATGACGGCACGTCCGAACCCGAGAAGGGCAGCAAGGGCAAAGCCAAGGCCGAGAAGGACGAGTTCGACAGCGAGGACGACGACGCGCCCGTTTTCGATGTCGGCGCCTTCGTCGCTGCCTCGGGCGGGGATGCCTCCGACCTCTACGAGCAGGCGATCGCGGTGGTGTTGCGCGACCGCAAGGCCTCGACGAGCTACATCCAGCGTCGCCTTCAGATCGGCTACAACCGCGCCGCCTCGATCATGGAACGTATGGAGATCGAGGGCATCGTCGGGGCGGCGAACCATGCCGGAAAACGCGAAATCCTGGTCGATGGGATGCCGATGGCCTCCCCCGGCTACGACGACGAGTAAGCCGATGCGCCGATTCTCTCGCCCCGCGTCGCAACTTCGCCACAGGCTCTGGCTCTAACTGGAATTGCGTCGCGGGCATCTGCTTCGCGACGCTCCCCATTTTGCCGAACCGGCCGCTAGCTTCGGAGACCGCACGACGATGACTGGCCGCAGCCCCCGATTCGCCGCCGGTCCGCTGCTCGTTCTCGCGACCCTGCTGATCGCGACGCAACCGGCTTCGGCCCAAAACTTCTTCGAAAGCCTGTTCGGCAAGGAAGAGGCCAAGCCCGAGGCGGCGCCCGCCGAGCCTGAGGCCACGCCAGATTCCGCGGGCAAGAAGGGCGCGCAGAAATCCGCCAAGGACAAGACCACGCCGCCGGTCGCGGATAAGACCGGTAACACCAAGGCCGCCGGCAAGAGCGCAGCGCCGGCCGACGCCAAAGTCGCGACCGTCGGTACGCCGAATGCCGGGCAGGCCACGCAGGTCGCCGATGCGAGTTCGGTGGTCGAGCGTGCGAATGCCTATTTCAACGGCTTCCAGACCCTGTCCGGGAATTTCATGCAGATCGGCGCCGATGGCCGCAAGATCGGCGGCAAGATCTATCTGGTGAAGCCCGGCCGGCTGCGTTTTGCCTATGATGAGCCCTCGCCGCTCGAAATCGTCGCCGATGGCACCTCCGTCGCAGTGCGCGACCGCAAGCTGAACACCCAGGACCTCTATTTCATCTCGCAGACGCCGCTGAAATTCTTGCTGCGCGACAAGATCGATCTCGCCCGCGATCTCGACCTGACCGGCGTCACCAACGAGCCGGGCGGCTACCGGATCGCGCTCGAGGACCGCTCGACGCTCGGCGGCACCTCGAAGATCCAGCTCTATTTCGACAGCGAGATGAAGACCCTGAGCCAGTGGCGGATCACCGATCCGCAGGGCTACCTCACCACCGTACAGCTCGCGAACCTGCAGAAGGGCAAGGCGGTCGACGGAACCCTGTTCTTCATCAATTACGGCCGCGCCGAAGACAAGGCGATGCAGCGCCAGATCGAGAGCCGCGCGCAATAGCGGGTTCGCCTGCGCTGCCAGATCGGATATGGCGACGCTCCACGCCGGAGCGTAGCCGTGAAGCTGACCGTCACCACCTGGAACATCAATTCGGTGCGCCTGCGCATCGATCTGGTGCTGCGCTTCCTGCGGGAATCGCAGCCCGACATCCTCTGCCTCCAGGAAACCAAATGCCCGGACGATGCCTTCCCGCTGAAGGCACTGAAGGGCTCAGGCTACGAGCACGTCGAGTTCGCCGGGCAGAAGGGCTATAACGGCGTCGCGATCCTCTCGCGATTTCCGCTGCTGACACGCAGCGTGATGGGCTTCTGCGAGCGGCCGGATGCGCGCCATATCTCGGCAATGCTCGGACCGGAAGCGGGCGCTGCCGCCGGCATCGTGCTGCACGATTTCTACGTGCCGGCCGGTGGCGACGTGCCGGATCGCAACGTCAATCCGAAATTCGGACACAAGCTCGACTTCCTCCAGGAACTGCGCGTCTGGGGCGGCAAGCGCCCTCCCGGCCCGACCATCCTCGTAGGCGACCTCAACGTTGCGCCGCTGGAGCACGACGTCTGGTCGCACAGGCAGTTGCTCGACGTCGTCAGCCACACGCCAATCGAAACGCAGACGCTGGAAACTTTGCGCGGTGAGGCACAGTGGATCGATACGGCCCGGTTTCTGACGCCTGAACCCGAGAAGATCTACACGTGGTGGAGCTACCGCTCGCCCGACTGGAATGCGGCGAACAAGGGGCGTCGGCTCGACCATGCCTGGGTCTCGCCAGACCTTGCCGGCACGGTGCGCAAGGTCGAGGTGTTTCGCGAGGCGAGAGGCTGGGACAGGCCGTCCGATCACGTCCCCGTTACGCTGACGCTGGAACTGTAGCCGGCACCGCGCCGTTCGCTGCTCGCCGCGCCGGTTGCAGGCCGAGCGCGAGCAACCATATCCGCACCACGGCGTCGACGCGCCGTGACGCCCAAATGGCGCGAGAACATTTGGCGCAAGAAGGAGACGTCCGATGAGTCGTGGTTATCCCTCGATGGCGGCCCTGTTGGGCCTGATCGCCGTCGCCGGTTTCCAGAACCGGGACAAGATCATGGAAATGCTGGGCGGAGGCGGCAAGGACGCCGAACCGTCACCGACGGCGCCCTCGACGGACGACAACGCATCGTCCGGCAGCGGCCTCGGCGGGCTGCTTGCCGGCCTGGGCGGTGCGCTTGGCGGTGCCGGCGCGAGCGGCGCCTTGTCGAGCGGGCTCGGCGAACTGGTCGACCGATTCAAGGAGGCCGGCCATGGCGAGGCCGCACAGTCCTGGGTCAATCAGGGTCCGAACCAGGCGATCGCCCCACCGCAGCTCGAACAGGCTATCGGCCCTGATGTGCTGGATTCGCTAGCCAAGTCGACCGGCTTGTCGCGCGAGGACCTGCTGGCACGTTTGTCGCGCGATCTCCCGCAGGCGATCGACGCCTACACACCTCACGGCCGCATCTGATCGAGCCGCGTTCCCGATCGCGGCAAATCTTCGGGAATTGGGCCACCCTCCCCCGCCCGCCTCTACGAGGTGGGCGGCACTGCGTCGGCGATCCGGTGCCGGCTGTAGCCGAACCAGATCACGAGCCCGATCACCAGCCAGAGCGCGAGCCGTATCCAGGTATCGCCCGGCAGGCCGGCCATCAGCACGAGGCAGGCCAGGATTCCGAGCACTGGCAGAACGGATCCGAACGGCACCCGGAACGGGCGCGGGCGTTCGGGCTCGGTCCGGCGCAGAATCAAGACGGCGCTGCAGACCAGGATGAACGCGAACAGGGTGCCGATGCTGACGAGTTCGCCCAGGATCTCGATCGGCACGAGGGCTGCGATCCCAGCGGTGACGAGCCCGATCAGGCCCTGGCTGATCCAGGGCGTGCGCGTTCCGGGATGGATGCGGGCGAAGACGTCCGGCAGCATGCGGTCGCGCGCCATGGCGTAGAAGATCCGCGCCTGCCCGTAGAGCGCGGTCAGCGTCGACGTGGTCAGCCCGATCAGCGCGCCGATCTTGATGAGGATGGCGAAGCCGGTAAGCCCGGTCGCGTCGATCGCCTTGGCGATCGGGTCGTCGACGGCGAGGTCGCGATACGGCACCATTCCGGTCAGCACGGCCGCGACGGCGACGTAGAGGATGGTGGTGACGATGAGCGAGCCGATCAGCCCGGTCGGCGCATCGCGCTGCGGATCGCGCGTCTCGCCGGCCGCCGTCGCCACGGTCTCGAAGCCGACATAGGCGAAGAACACCACGCCCGCCCCGCGCAAAACCCCGCTCCAGCCGAATTCGCCGAACGTGCCGGTGTTCGGCGGCACGAAGGGCGTCCAGAGTTCCGGCCGCAGATGGGCCGCGCCGACCAGCACGAAGACGAGGATGATGGCGATCTTCACAGCGACGAGTGCGTCGTTGGCCCGTGCGGCATCTCTGGTGCCGACGATCAGGAGAGCGGTCAGGGCCAGCACGATCGCTGCGGCCGGAAAATTGACGATGCCGCCATGCCATGGACCGGCAACCAGTGCGGCCGGCAGGTGCAGCCCGGCATCGACCAGCAGACTCTGCGCATAGCCCGACCACCCGACCGCGACCGTCGCCGCCGCGAAAGCGAATTCGAGCACGAGATCCCAGCCTATGATCCAGGCCGCCAGCGCTCCGAGCGTGGCGTAGGTATAGGTATAGGTCGAGCCGGCAACCGGGATCATGGCAGCGAGCTCGGCATAGCAGAGGCCGACCAGGGCACTCGCCAGCCCGCCGAGCAGGAAGGACAGCACCAAAGCCGGCCCGGCATAGTCCGCCGCCGCGGTGCCCGTGAGTACGAAGATCCCCGCCCCGATCGTCGCGCCGACGCCGATGCCGACGAGATTCAGAGCGGAGAGGTTCTTGGCGAGACCCGAGCTATCGCGCCGCGCGCCCTCGTCGGCGAGGATGCGCGCGAGCGGCTTATGGGCGGAGCCCGAGAACACGCGCATCGTTCGTGCAGCCTCCGGCCGACCGCGTCGCGACGTCCATGGCGGCTCGGAAATGCGCCGCCACGCGCCCGCGATCGGCCACGACTCCCGTCGCGAGACTTACGATGATGCGAGGAATGCCTCCAGCTTGTCGAGCGTCTGGCTCCAGCCCTCGGGGGCGCCCGCGACCATGGCCGCGGCGATGGCGGGGTTGGTGAAGGTGTAGCTCTGCACCACGTCCATGCGTGTGCCCTCGGCAACCGCGACGAAGTCCACTTCGGTCAGGGCGCTGAAGAGGACGCCGCCCGCGCCGTCGCTCACATGGAGGTTGAGCACGAGCCGTTGACCGGGCGAGACTTCGACGACGGTGCCGCGCGTCCAGTGCTCATTGCCATCGGGTCCGCGCATGCACCATTCGAACCGGCCCCCTGGGCGCATTTCCACCACTGCATCCAGGATGTCGAAGCACTCCGGCGAGAACCAGTTCCGGATGTGCTCGGCATTGCTCCAGGCCTGGAACACGCGCATTGGTGGCGCGGAAAACACGCGCGAAACCCGGAATGGCGCCGGCTGCCCAGCCACCTCTGCCTTACCCGTTCCGACCATCCTCGTCCCCTTCCTGTTTCATCGTTTCGAGATATCGGTCGAGCCGGTCGAGCCGCGAATCCCATTCCGCGCGCTGCCGAGCGAACCAGTGTTCGGCCGCGGCGAGTGCCGCCGGATCGATCCGGCAGGTCCGCACTCGTCCGACCTTTTCCGACCGCACCAGGCCCGAACTTTCGAGAACGGCGAGGTGCTGCATCACCGCCGGTAGCGACATCGCCAGAGGCTTGGCGAGCTCGCTGACCGAGGCAGCCCCGCGCGACAGCCGCTCGACCATCGCGCGCCGGCTCGGGTCGGCGAGAGCCTGGAACGCCAGATCGAGCGGCGCCTGTTGGTTAAGCATACGCTTTAGTATCAGAGCGTGAATAGTAAAGCAACGACTTTAGTGATGAGGAAAGTCGGTTCGGTCGATGCGAGGCTTGACTGTGCCACGCCGTTTCCCTCGGCCGAGAGCCGCCACCCAAATCCACCCCTAGCGCCTCACGCAGTTTCGTGTATGTATCCGCCCGCCTCGCCCCGGTTACGGGCCGGGGCTTGAGCCGCTTGGGGCTGACCGTGCTGGACGACATCCCGGCACCGGCTGAGAACCGAGCTTCTGCGTGTCCCGAGGGACGCGCCGCATCCGACAACATCACACTGCGAAAGGCCAGCGATGTCGATAACGGCAGAGCGCAAGACCGCGCTCATCAAGGAATACGCCAAGGGCGGCAAGGATACCGGCTCCCCGGAAGTGCAAGTCGCCCTGCTCACCGAGCGGATCACCAACCTGACCACCCATTTCAAGACCCACGGCAAGGACAACCATTCCCGCCGCGGCCTCCTGAAACTGGTCTCGCAGCGCCGCTCGCTGCTCGACTATCTGAAGCGCAAGGAAGAGGCGCGCTACCGCACCCTCATCGAGCGCCTCGGCATCCGCCGCTAAGGCGGCTTTTCGCGCGGTTCCGGCATCGGGGCCGCGTTTTCCGTTTCGGACCGTTCGGGCATGGGGCCCGGCCGGTCCATTCCCACCGGGCGATTTGAAAGCGCAGCGTCGGGGACAGGATCGCAAGCCCCTTTTTCGAAAGGGACTCGCCGTCTTGCCCCTGGCGGTGCCGGGCTCGCCCGACCGTAGGCATGAAGGCTAGACAAATATGTTCGATATCCAACGCGAAGAGCTGATCTGGGGCGACCGCAAGCTCGTTCTCGAGACCGGCAAGGTCGCCCGCCAGGCCGATGGCGCCGTGCTTGCCACCTATGGCGAGACCACCGTGCTCGCCACCGTCGTCTCCATGAAGGAGCCGAAGGCCGGCATCGACTTCCTCCCGCTCACCGTGAACTACCAGGAACGCGCTTACGCGGCCGGCCGCATCCCCGGCGGCTATTTCAAACGCGAAGGCCGTCCTTCCGAGAAAGAGACACTGGTCTCCCGCCTGATCGACCGCCCGATCCGCCCGCTCTTCGTCGAGGGTTGGCGCAACGACACCCAGATCACGGTCACCGTGCTCAGCCATGACCTCGAGAACGATCCGGACATCGTCTCGATGGTCGCGACCTCCGCCGCGCTGACCCTGTCGGGCGTTCCGTTCATGGGTCCGATCGGCGCCGCGCGCGTCGGCTACATCAATGGCGGCTACAAGCTGAACCCGACCGTCACCGAGATCAAGGACGAGTCGAGCCTCGATCTCGTCGTCGCCGGCACCTCGGATGCCGTGCTGATGGTCGAATCCGAGGCCAAGGAATTGTCCGAGGAGGTGATGCTCGGCGCCGTGATGTTCGGCCACAAGCATTTCCAGCCGGTGATCGACGCGATCATCCGCCTCGCCGAAAAGGCCGCCAAGGAGCCGCGCAACTTCACCGCGCCGGAGAATGACGAGGTCGAGAAGGCCGTGCTCGAGGTCGGTGAGGCCGATCTGCGCGAGGCCTATAAGAACACCGTCAAGCAGGAGCGCTACGCCGCCATCGACGCCGTGAAGGCGAAGGTGCTGGCCGCGCTCTGCGCCGAGGGCGCCGAGAAATTCCCGGCCGAGAAGGTCAAGGCCGCTTTCAAGGAAGCGCAGTCCAAGGTCGTGCGTTGGAACGTGCTCGACACCGGCTCACGCATCGACGGCCGCGACGTCAAGACAGTTCGTCCGATCGTCTCCGATGTCGGCGTTCTGCCGCGCGCCCATGGCTCGGCGGTGTTCACCCGCGGCGAGACCCAGGCCGTGGTCGTCGCCACGCTCGGCACCGGCGAGGACGAGCAGTTCATCGACGCGCTGGAAGGCACCTACAAGGAGCGCTTCCTGCTGCACTACAACTTCCCTCCCTATTCCGTCGGCGAGACCGGCCGGATGGGTTCGCCGGGCCGCCGCGAAATCGGCCATGGCAAGCTCGCTTGGCGCGCGATCCGGCCAGTGCTGCCGCCGGCGCATGAATTCCCCTACACGATCCGCGTCGTCTCGGAGATCACCGAGTCGAACGGCTCCTCCTCGATGGCTTCCGTCTGCGGCGGTTCGCTCTCTCTGATGGATGCGGGCGTGCCGCTGCGCCGTCCGGTCGCGGGCATCGCCATGGGGCTGATCCTCGAAGGAGAGCGCTTCGCGGTGCTCTCCGACATCCTCGGCGACGAGGATCATCTCGGCGACATGGACTTCAAGGTGGCCGGCACGTCCGAGGGCATCACCTCCCTGCAGATGGACATCAAGATCGCCGGCATCACCGAGGAGATCATGCGGGTCGCGCTCGACCAGGCCAAGGACGGCCGCGCCCACATCCTCGGCGAGATGGGCAAGGCGCTGACCGGCGCCCGTCCCGAGCTCGGCGAATATGCGCCGCGCATCGAGACCATGCAGATTCCGACCGACAAGATCCGCGACGTGATCGGCACCGGCGGCAAGATCATCCGCGAGATCGTCGAGAAGACCGGCGCCAAGATCAACATCGAGGATACCGGAATCGTGAAGATCGCGTCCTCGGACGGCAAGGCGATCAAGGCAGCCTATAACTGGATCCGCTCGATCGTCGCCGAGCCGGAGCCGGGCGTGATCTATGACGGCACGGTCGTGAAGTGCATGGAGTTCGGCGCCTTCGTGAACTTCTTCGGCGCCAAGGACGGCCTCGTCCACATCTCGGAGCTGGCTCCGCAGCGCGTCGCCAAGGTCGGCGACGTCGTCAAGGAAGGCCAGAAGGTCAAGGTGAAGTTCCTGGGCCAGGACGATCGCGGAAAAATCCGCCTGTCGATGAAGGTCGTCGACCAGGAGACCGGCGAGGACATCACCGAGAAGCTGCGGGCCGAGCGCGCTGAGCGCGGCGAGCCCGAGCGCGAGGAGCGTGAGCCGCGCGGTGACCGCGGCGATCGCGATCGCGGCCCCCGCCGTGACCGTGGCCCGCGCCGTGAGGCTGGGGAGTAAATCCTCCCTTATCAGAACAAAAGATCAGAGCGCGGCCCTTCGGGCCGCGCTTTTTATTGTTTCGATGTCACGACCGTACAATTATAGAAACGATCAATTCTTCCTGCAGTAAATCGCGCCGCTGTATACCTACTCTATCCTAGCTGCGATCATTCGAAGACGCGCCAAACTAACGACTCTTTGCCCATTCTTGGCGACCTTGCCAGATGCCGACCACACTGGCTCCCCAGGCCCATCGTAGACAATCTCCGCCTCGTGCGACGAAACAATCTTGAGCACGACGAGTCGCCTGCAAGTAGCGTAGAGTGCGATGTTCTTACCCGTTTTACCCGTCATCTTAATCTGAACATCACCGTTCTCGTCGAAAGCGTCGTGCCCAAAATATGACGCCGGATACAGTGTTAGTCCCAGAGCTTTTGCCGCGACCACTTCACCGATTGATCCGACGAGATGTCCATCGGGAGTGAATTTTCGACCAGGAAATTCAGCTTCAAGCTGCGCTACCGCCTCATAAATTTGGGCCACCGGTTTCGGCAGAGAAATGCGCTTATTCACAATTGCCCGCCACGCCAATTCCGACGAGTTTATTCTAACGCCAAGTCGGGGCAGCAGGAAAACTGATTGTACCGGCACGAGCGACCATGGCTGCCCCTCAATGCCCCTCCTCATTCGGGTTACGCCAGGCCCGCTCGAAGGGCAGGCGCCAGGCATGCGGGGCGATGAGTTGGTGGATCGATTTCGGCCCCCAGGAACCGGGGCCGTAGAGGCGCACCGGCGGTGGCTCTTCGAGGAGCGGCGTCGAGATTTCCCACAGCCGCTCGATGCCCTCGGCCGTGTTGAACAGCATATGATCGCCGCGCATCGCGTCGAGGATCAACCGCTCGTAGGCCTCCAAGACCTCGCCGGCGAGCCCGGTATCCTTCATCGCGAATTGTAGGGAGAGCTTGTCGAGCCGCATGCCCGGCCCCGGCCGTTTGCCGTAGAAGGACAGGCTCACCTTCGAGGCGTCGGCAAGGTCGAAGGTCAAATGGTCCGGCCCCTGCGCGCCGACGCCCGAGCCGACCGGGAACATGCTTTTGGGCGGCTCGCGAAAGGCGATCGAGATGATGCGCTGGCCCTCGGCCAGACGCTTGCCCGTGCGCAGGAAGAACGGCACGCCGGCCCAGCGCCAATTGTCGATCTCGCATTTGAGCGCGATGAAGGTCTCGGTATCCGATTGCGGATCGACACCCGGCTCGGCGCGATAGCCAGCATATTGCCCACGCACCACGTTCTTCGGGTCGAGCGGCTTCATCGACCGGAACACCTTGTTCTTCTCCTCGCCGATCGGCCCCGGTTCCAGCGAGGTCGGCGGCTCCATCGCCATGAAGGCGAGGATCTGGAACAGGTGGGTCACCACCATGTCGCGGAAGGCACCGATCTGTTCGTAGAACCCGGTGCGCTGGCCCACGCCGAGCGTCTCCGGCACGTCGATCTGGACGTGGTCGATGAAGGTGCGGTTCCAGATCGGCTCGAACAGACCATTGGCGAAGCGGAAGGCCAGGATGTTCTGGGCCGGCTCCTTGCCGAGGAAGTGGTCGATCCGGAAGATCTGATCTTCGGAGAAGACCTCGTGCAGGCGCGTATTCAGCGTGATCGCGCTGGCGAGATCCGTGCCGAACGGCTTTTCCATGATGATGCGAGCGCGCTCGATCAAGCTGGCTTCGGCGAGCAGCTTGACCACCGACAGAGCGGCATTGGGCGGAACGCTCAAGTAATGCAGGCGTCGCGTCTCGCCGCCGATGGCCTGCTCTGCTGCCTCAACCGCCTGCTTGAGCGCGGGTGCGCCATTGTTGAGCGGCACGTAATCGAGGCAGGCGGCGAAGGCCGCCCAATCCTCGTCGGCAACCTTGCCCGCGGCAAACTCGTCGACGGCCTTGCGCGCAAAGCTGCGAAAGCCCTCGGCATCGAGTTCGTCGAGCGAGACGCCGATGATGCGGCAACCGGGAATGAAACCGGCGCTTGTGAGATGGAACAGGCCGGGCAGAAGCTTGCGGCGTGCGAGATCTCCGGTCGCACCGAATAGGACCACGACCTGCGGAAATTTCGGGCCGACGCCCGGGGGGATTTTCTTCAACGCGCGCACTCCCTCGCGGCGAGTCCTGAAGCAACGTAGGTGCCAGGACTCGGATGACGAGGGTGGAAGATTCGGCGCGGCTTACGACGTTGGAGTGACCGTCGCGGGTTCGGCAGCCTGGCAAGACATTACCTGCCAGGCTAATTTCTGGTCGTGTCTCAGTTTGAAAATCGAGCTTTCTCTACGGGCTGTTTTCGACCTTTTACAAAAGTGGACCACCATCGCCAAAATACTGTAGACTTGCTGTAATATTTTGGGTGCCCAGCATGATCTTAAGCGATTCGCACGTGGGTAGCTCACGATATGCGGGCAACATAAGGAAAGGCCCAATTGGCTGCAGCGGCAGACAATAAAGAAGAAGTCCAGCGATATGGTGCACGGGACGTGTAATGCGGCTGTCAATTTTATCTAATTTTTCTTTGTAAAGACATAGAAGCAACATCGAAATATATGATCTCATCGAGAGATGACGCTCATTTATTGCTAGAGACTATAATAGATCTATGTATTGGATAACTAAAAATGAGGTCGCTCGCGTGTACGGCCACATGACGGACGATCCGACAGAGGTGCTCAAATTCTAGCATTCATACCTGCTCTCGACCCTATTGGACGCTCGGACAATGCGCTTTCGTGACTACCTCAGCACTCGCTTATTTCTGCGCATTTTGCGTTGGATGCGCCGCACCGGCCATGCAGAAAGAGAGATTGATCATCGATCAGTTATATTGCTCCGATCACTAGTTGGTCATTCATTGACTTCAGTGGAAGTCGTAGAGATGGCTATCTCTGGCCACGAAGAAGAGCCAATATTTTCAAACACAGATTTGCATTTTATCCAAGCAGATTATGTCGATCTGTCGATTGAAGACGGGCGCAGGGTTCGTGTCCGAACGTGCCAGGATGATGATATCTGGTCGTTATTGGCCGAGCTATCTGATGGAAAGCCGCCACCATGGGTATCAGGTCCTGACGTTACTATTTTCAGGTGCCGTGCTTTGGAAGAATTTCCTCTTGGTCTCATTCAAAGCGTAGATTGTATGTGGCATGCGAGAAATCATGTCCAGCAAGCGACGCTTTGCATCGAAGGCGCAAACGTTCATTTGAAGACTGGTGAGATTTATGAAGATTTTGATGGCAGGTTGACTGTTGCCAATTCGGATGAGCGTGTTCTTGTCTTTCTGTCGAATGATGCATTGCAAAAAAACTATATTCAATAAGCCAGTGTATAAGACGTGAGACTTAGCGAATAAAGGGATGGATAACGTCCGCTTCCCACCCGGAGCGGGCCTTGCAACCGTATTTCAAACGGAGATGGGACCCAACCTTAGAGGTCTTGCGTGCGATCTGGCGCTCACGACTGATGCCGATGCCCGCAGCGACCCGATCACAGACAAGTCGCCTTGCGCAGAGCGCGTTCGGGCGTTTGCAAAGCGATGGTGATGTAAGTGGGGCAAATTCCCGGGCAGCTTGGCTGTGTTGCTGCTTCACGCGAAAGCCGAGCTCAACGATTTCAACGGCTTGCAGCGCCCAAGTTCGGGGCAAGCTTGGCGCTTGCCCGGGAATTTGCCCCGGTTACATGGTGATCGGCTCTTTGGCTGTCGCTGCCCGGCAACAGAGATCGGGGCAGATCACCCTGCCCCAATGTTTTCGATTTACCCGACATTGAGCGCGTGTTTGTTGCCATTCAGGCCTGCACAGAGATCGTCGATCTCGGTCAGGTCGAGTGCCTCGCCATTATTGGCGGCGATGATGTCGATGAGGTGGTCCTGCTGCGGATCGAACGGATGCCCCTGCATCCGGTAGAACTGGTAGTAGCGCAACGCCGCCAGCAGCGTGTCGCGTTCGCGGGCCGTCACGGTGATGTTCTGCGTGGTCATGGGCTGCCCCCTTGGCTTGCAGCGAACATGGTTGGAACCGCCTGGAGAGGCCGCGCGACGACTCACCAAGCTTGAGTGTTTTAACCTTACCGAGAGCCCGACGTCCACAAGCTTGGCCATAAAGTGGCGTTGTGGCCTCAGTTGCGACACAACTTTTCGACGAAAGCCGGGACGACCGTGCTCGCAGGCCCATAGGACGCCGCGTCGAACGAATCGGCATTGTCCGACGGTTCCAGATTCAATTCACACGTGCGAATCCCGAGTGCCCGCGCCTGGGACACGTAGCCCGCGGCCGGATAGACGGCGCCGGAAGTGCCGATCGCCACGAACAGATCCGCTTCCCGCAGAGCCGCGTCGATCTCATCGAGCTGCCGCGGCATTTCGCCGAACCAGACGACGTCGGGCCGCAATGTCCCACTCTCGCCGCAGGAAGTGCATTCTGCCGCAACCGAGAGGTCATCGCGGCAAGACGTCACGGCTGCGCAGGCGAGGCAGCGGCATTTGAGGATCTCTCCGTGCATGTGAGTCATTGCCACTGAGCCGGCGCGCTCGTGCAGATCGTCGACATTCTGCGTGCAGAGAAACAGTTCGCCACCCTTCTCCTTCAGGACCCGTTCGAGCCGCGCGAGTGCGACATGCGCGGCATTAGGCTGGGCCTCGACCACGCCGCGCCGGCGGAAATTGTAGAATTCGTGCACGAGCGCCGGGTCGCTCGCGAAAGCTTGCGGCGTCGCGAGCTTGTAGGGATCGAAACGGCTCCAGAGTCCGCCGCGATCACGGAACGTGCCGAGCCCACTCTCGGCCGAGATTCCGGCCCCGGTCAGCACGAAGATCCTCATGAAGTCTCTCCCTGCATTCATTGCTTTCGAAACCCTCAAGCAAGTCGCGCCAATTGTTGCCTGAGCTTTAGTCGGCATTAACCAAGTCGGCGTTCAATGCGTGACGGTTAAGGTCGATGTCTTCCTGAACGGCTAACCGGTCGAACCAGCAGCTCCGATTCGCAACGAGCATTGCGAAACGAGCCACGGCTGACGGGCACCCGTGCGGGATACGCGTATCCGAGTACAGTCCGCATGTCCGTCGACGCGTTTCCGTCAGCTCCCCGCCCCCGCATCCGGAATCGGAGGCCGCGCGGCGAGTTCCTGGTCTTCGTCGCGGCGGCCGCCTTCATCGCCGCCGCCCTGCCCCGGTTCTCCACCTATCACGATCCCGATTCAGCCGAACGCCCCGCCGAGACGATGACGGCCGCAGCAACTCTCGCGCCGCCGGCACGCCAGGGCTGGCTCCTCGACCCCAGGCCGATCCTGGGCACGCGGACGCTGACGCTGGCCGACACCAACCCGCTCGGGCCGGATTTCTCGCGATCGGGACCGCAGCGAACCGACGCGATCGCCCTGGCGGAAGAGGATTTCGAGCTGACGCCTGAGCCGGAAGCCCCACGCGCGAGGCCGGTCGCCCGCTTCGTGCAGACCGTGCCGCTGCCGATGCGGCGCCCGGCCGAGTTGCGCAACCCAGCCCCCGTCGTGCGGCTCGCCGAAAAGCCGGCGACTCGGCAGAGAATTGCCGCGCAAGACGACGCGAATGCCGATCGGTCGTTCTTCGAGACAGTGTTCGGAGCACGAAAGACCACCGGTCCCGCGCTTGCCTATGCTGGTGTCGACAATGACAGCGTCGAGAGCGCTCCGCGCCGCCTGCTGCCGCCCTCACCGTACTCGAGCAGTGGCGGCACGGCGATCTACGACATCAGCGCTCGCACCGTCACCCTGCCGGGCGGCGAGCGGCTCGAAGCCCATTCCGGTCTCGGGCAGACGATGGACGATCCGCGCTTCGTGCACCTGCGCGGGCGCGGTTCGACGCCGCCGGGCACCTACGACCTCACCGAGCGCGAGGCGCCGTTTCACGGCGTACGCGCCCTTCGCCTGCATCCGGTCGGGGGCACCGGCGCGGTTTTCGGGCGCAACGGGCTCTTGACCCATTCCTACCTACGCGGCCCGAGCGGCGCTTCGAGCGGCTGCATCTCGTTCCGGAACTACAATCGCTTCCTGCAGGCCTATCTTCGCGGCGAGGTGCGGCGTGTCGTGGTCGTCGCCGGGAGCGGGCACACCTTCCCGTCTTTCGCCGGCCTGTTCGGCGGCAACCGCTGAGCCCGGAACAATCCCATTTGACCGCGCGAGAGGGGGACTCGCGTGAGGGCCTAGAGGCACTGGCGCTACCAGGCCTCGATCCTGCTCATGCCTCCTCGATGCGCTGAGCGAGCACCTTGTCGATGCGCCGCCCATCCATGTCGACGACTTCGAGCCGCCAGCCTTCCGAATCGACGGAATCGCCGACCGTCGGAATGTGCCCGAGCTGGGTGATGATGAAGCCGGCCAGGGTCGAGAAATCCTCGGTGCGCGGCTTTTCCGAGAAGCCGAGCCGGTCGAACGCCTCGACCGCCGGCATCATGCCGTCGATGAGCAGCGAGCCATCGGTGCGCTCCACCACCATCTTCTCTTCGCCGGGCTCCGGTATCTCGCCGGCCATCGCCTCGAGCAGATCGGTCTGAGTGACGATGCCTTCGAGGCTGCCGTATTCGTCGACGACGATCGCCATCCGCACCGGCTTGGTCTGGAACAGCTCCAGGACCTTGAGGATGGCGAGCCCCTCATGGACTACGATCGGCTCGCGCGTCGCCGCCTCGACATCGAGCGGCTTGCCGTCGAGGAACTGATCGAGCAGGTCCTGCTTGCGCAGCACGCCGACCACGTCGTCGATCTGGCCGCGACTGACGACGATCTGCTCGTGGCGGCAGGCGCGGATCGCCTCGACCCGCTCCTCGGGCGTGTCGTCGAGATCGACCCAATCGACCTCGTTGCGCGGCGTTACGATCTCGCGGATGCGCCGCTCGCCGATCGCGAGGATGCGGCCGACCGCATCCTCCTGCGCCTCGTGCAGCAGACCGGCCTCGTGACTTGCGGAGACCAGCAGGCTGAGCTCGGCCGGCGATGGAAGGTTCTCCTCACCGGTGCCGGGTTTCAAGCCCATCAGCCGCAGCACACCGTTGCCGAGCCCGTTCAGGAACATGATCGCCGGCCGGAAGATCAGCAGGAACAGGCTCAACGGCCGCACGATCACCAGCGACGTCCGCTCGCTGCGCTGGAGAGCCAAGCTCTTCGGGGCGAGTTCGCCCAGCACGATATGCAAGGCCGTGATAATGACGAAGGCAATCACCACGGCGAGCGTATGGGCTCCGATCCCAGCAAACTTCTCCGGCAGCCAGGCGAAGAGCGGCTCGATCAGGTGCGCCAGGGCCGGTTCACCAACCCAGCCGAGTGCCAGCGAGGAAATCGTGATCCCGAGTTGGGTCGCCGCGAGATGCGCGTCGAGATGGTCCGTCGCCCGCTGTAGCGCCTTCGCGTTCAGCCGGCGCTCGTTGACGAGTTCGGCGACCCGGCTGCGCCGGACCGCGACGAGGGAGAATTCCGCCGCAACGAAGAAGCCGTTGGCGAGGACGAGCGCGACGACTGCGAAGAGTCCGAGCGCCGTAGTCCAGACGTCGTGCGAAATCATGCCCTCCGGGGCCTTGGACCATTTTTTGGCACCGCGACCGGGCCGCGCCGCCGACATCCGAGGGAGCCCGGTCTCGCCGACGGGTTTCCCGATCGGCAGCCTCGCGCCCGCGTTCCCTCTTATAGAATGGAACATGGCGGCCGCGTGAAGAGGGGCGGGAACTTTGTCGGAGAGAAGCGTGGCCCGCGCGCAAGCAGGCGCTTTTCCGCCACTTCATGATGAACGAGCACCGAACCGCATCGATAAAACAGTTCTTAACTCTCGCTCGGCACGATGGCGTTCGACTTGCGCAAGAAATGTTCGCGCCGCGACGGAATCGGGCCATGGCGAAATCGGCATTTGAAGCGAGAATCGCGCTCTCCGCCCGCACGGCGCCCCCTTTGAGCCCGAGCGTACGCCGAAAGCTCGGCGCCAGCCTGCGCAGCTTCTACGCCGATGCTATGTCGGAGCCCGTCAGCGAGCGTCTCGAAGCCCTGATCGCAAAACTCGAGAACCGGAAAGACTGAAAACGCGGCGAAGTTTCCGCGCGAGGAGCCGGCGCTCTGATCGCTCTCAATCCAGGGCCACGGCAACCATCGAGAACAGGCCTGCGACGAGCAGGTTGCCGGCGATGACGAGCGCGATGATCAACATCTGATTGAGAGAGCTTCGCCTGGAATCGGATCGTAAGGCGATCCTAGACACAGGCGGCCGCGCATGCAGCGCCCCGCGTGGAGATCCCGTGCGGACAGCGCGAGATCGTGGCCAGGCGATGCATCGTGGACACGGTTTGCCCGTGCTCGTGCCCCAGCCCCTCATCCGGCGGCCTGTAGTCCACGTTTGCCTTCGGCCCCGGTGGGCCTTCGCGCGCTCGGTCCGGAACCCCGCGACGACGACCTGACCGCACCATCGTCGCAAGCGGCCGATGCCGACGATTCGGACGATACCGATGCTCTTGCTCGTGACGGCGAGTCCTGCCAGGCCGTGGCGGCAACACTTCTCGCCGCAGGATATCTCGAGGATTGACCTCCGCGAATATGGCGGCCGCGCAACGATCGCAGCAGATGTCACCGAATATCGAGGCGATTCACGCGGCAGCCATTCGGCAAGTGCAGGTTCTGCCCTATCGTTGAGCCGATGCGCATCGATTCCGACATTCTCGCCGCGATCGGCAACACGCCGCTGATCAAGCTTCGCCGCGTCTCCGAGGAGACCGGCTGCACCATTCTCGGCAAGGCCGAGTTCCTGAATCCGGGCCTCTCGGTGAAGGACCGGGCGGCGCTCTGGATCGTCGAGGACGCCGAATCGCGCGGGCTGATCAAGCCTGGCGGGACAATCGTCGAGGGAACGGCCGGCAACACGGGTATCGGACTCGCACTGGTCGGTGCGGTGCGCGGCTATCGCACGGTGATCGTGATTCCGGAGACGCAATCCTCCGAGAAGAAACAGGCCTTGCGCAATGCGGGGGCCCGTCTCGTCGAAGTGCCGGCCGTGCCTTACGCGAACCCCGACAACTACGTCCATGCGGCCCGCCGCCTCGCGCAGCGGCTCGCCGCGACCGAAAAGGCAGGAGCCTTCTTCGCGGACCAGTTCGACAATGTCGCCAACCGCCGCGCGCACGAGGAAGGCACCGGGCCGGAAATCTTCGAGGCTACGGGCGGGGCGGTCGACGGCTTCGTCTGCGCGGTCGGCACCGGCGGGACGCTAGCCGGCATCGCACAGGCGCTTCGCGCGCGCCGGCCGGAAGTACGGATCGCTCTGGCTGATCCCGAGGGCGCTGCGCTCTACAGCTACTACACGACCGGCACGCTCAAGGCGGAGGGCTCATCCATTACGGAAGGGATCGGTCAGGGACGGATCACGAAGAATCTCGAAGGATTCACGCCCGACTTCTCCTACCGTGTCCCGGATGCGGAAGCGCTGACTCTGATCTTCCAGTTGATGCGCGAAGAGGGCCTGAGCCTCGGAGGATCTTCGGGAATCAACATCGCCGGCGCCGTCCGCCTCGCCCGCGAACTCGGTCCCGGCCACACCATCGTGACCATCCTGTGCGACGGTGCCGCGCGCTATGCCTCGAAGCTGTTCGACAGGTCGTTCCTGGAGGAGCGAGGGCTGCCGGTCCCCGACGTGCTCGACGCACCGGCGGGTACGTTGCCGGATTGGCGGGCAGAATCGAAGAATTCTTGAGCTTTCATCCCGTCGAATTGAACGGGGAAGGCTATCTTGGCGTTGGGAGCCCAAGGCTCACGCGATCCGTGTCAGAGCCGCCAGGAGTCCAGCGTAAATGTCCCTGACCACGATCCTGCTCATCATCCTGATCTTGCTCATCCTGGGCGGCGGCAATTTCTTGGGCGGGGGCGCTTATCGTGGACCGAGTATAGGCCTCGGCGGCATTCTCCTCATCATCCTGATCGTGCTGCTTCTGACTGGCCGCCTATAACCGCAGCCTCGGACGACGAACTCGCGATGGTCGGCCCGCTTTGATAAAGAGCTGGACCGGCCGCCGACAGGTCATGCATCGAGGTCATGCCCGGTTCGCATCGAGGCAACCCATCTCGACAGCGCCCTCAACGCCGGCGCGATCCTCGCCTGCCGTGTGGTTCGACCCCGAGCCGGCCAATTCCGCACGAGCGACGGCCATGATCGGCGCGGAGCCCGCCGATCCAGTCGTCCGTGAAGAACACCCAAGCGTCTGATTTTGTGATGTGATTTTCGGATTTTTCGCTTTTGGGTTTGCCGGGTTTGCGAGTTGTGGAGATTGAAAGCTTGCAAATTGCGCGGCGTCGGACGGCGTGATTCCCTG
>JBGAFL010000063.1:0-30638 GCA_044227265.1 Methylobacterium sp. | reverse complement strand
TGCTCGGCGCCGGCACGCTCGACGAATTGCGGCGGAGTTTCCTCGCAGCCGAAAGCGAGATCGAGGGTGGAGCGAGCCCCCGGGTCGCGCCCTTCGCCGAGGTGCGCGATCTCGGCGCCCTGCTGCAGCGCGCCGGCTTCGCATTGCCGGTCGCCGATACCGACACCATCACCGTGCGCTATCCCGATCCCTTCGCGCTGATGCGCGATCTGCAGGCGATGGGCTGGAGCAATGCCCTGCATGAGCGCCGCCGCGTACCCTTGCGCCGGGCGACGCTGCTGCGAGCGGCCGAGATCTACACCGAGCGCTTCTCCGATCCGGATGGCCGCATCCGCGCGAGTTTCGCGCTGACCTGGCTTTTGGGTTGGGCACCGCATGACAGCCAGCAGAAGCCGTTGAAACCCGGCAGCGCAAAAGCCCGGCTCGCCGACGCGCTCGGCGTGCCCGAGCAGGTGCTCGGCCCCGAAGGAGGCAGGCCATGAGAGAACCCGGCCCCGACCACCCGATCACGCTCGGCCCCTATGCCGGGCGCGTCACTGTCACGATCGCCGGCCATCGCGTCGCCGAGACAGAGCGGGCGCTGATCCTGCGCGAGGCGGCCTATCATCCGGTTCTCTACATCCCCCGAGAGGATGTCCGCTTCGCCTCCTTCGCGCGAAGCGATCACGTCACGCATTGCCCCTACAAGGGCGAGGCCAGCCATTTCGACTTGACGATCGACGGGGCCACCCGTCGCGCGGTGGCCTGGAGCTACGAGGCGCCGTTTCCGGCTGTCGCCCGGATCCGCGAGCACCTCGCCTTCTATCCGCAGCGGGTCGATTCCATCGAGACTGAGCCAGCGTGAAGGCCGCTCCCCTCACTCGGCGCCGGCGAACGAGCTCACGGGCACTATCGCCTGCACGAAAGCCGCAAGGCTTGCGCTGCGCACCGGCCGAAGGTTGGTCCCGGTCGTCTCGCACAGGCGTTTGACCAAAGCGGTAGCCTTGTGGCTGACGCATTCGACCGGGAACAGCACGAGATCGCTGCGCCCGACGAGGCCGGCGAGCAGGCCGAGACTGTCATCGATCCCGCCATCGTGACTGAGCAGCTCGCCGCCGCGCCGCTGCGTGAAAAGGCGCAAGGTCGCGACCTGCCGCGGGCGTCCGCCGACATAGAGGAGGGTGCGCCCGTCGAGCCGGCTGGTATCGGTGGGTTCTTCGGTGTCGCCGCAAAGCCCCTCCAGTGCGGTTTCGACGGCTGCAAGTTCCGCCTCGATCGCCTGGCGATGCGCGATCTCGGCTTCGAGCTCGACGCTGAGCCTGGTGGAGGCCTGCATCAGCGCGACCACCTTGTCTTCGAGCGCCTGACCATGCGCCTGCTCGCGCGACAGGCGCAGCTCCAGGCTCTTCGTGGTCTCGCAGGTAGGGAGCGGCACCGGGCTCGCGACCGCGCTGAGTGCCTGTTCCGTCTCGATGGCACGGTTGCGGGCGCTGAGCCCGTCGCGCTGCTCCATCAGCTCGCGGACGCGCTTCTCCTGCGCGGCGATCGTCTCCTCGCGCTCGGCGAGATCGGCCTCCAGCTGGCGCAGGCGGCGGATATCGGCTCGGTTCGACTGGCCGACGAGATGCGAGAGCATGTGCACCTCGCCGAAAATATCCTGCACCAGCGTCCAGTCGGTCGCCGGATGCGTGATCGCGGCCCAATAGGCACCGGGAATCTCGCCGTTTTCCAGCGATTCCCGCCAGAGCGCGCGCACCTCCGCATTGGTGCGCGCCGTATCGAAGCGACGGATCTCGCGCTCATGCCGGCGGTCGAGCATTTTTTGAAGGAGCTTGCCGCCGGCTTCGCGCCGGCTGGCGATATGCACGATCTGCCCGTGCAGGCGATGCTCGCTCATGGTGCGGGCATCGGGCACGTTGAGCTTGGCGAGTAGCGAGCGGGCATCGGCCGTGGTCAGGCAGGTGCCGACGATCGAGCAATGCAGCGTCTCGGCAAGTTCCCAGATCCTGTCGCGCCCCTTGTCCTGGTTTTCCGGCACGGGCGGCACGAAGGCTGGTCGGCTGCCATTCGCAACGAGCGCGCGCAGAGCCGGTCCATCGACATGAGGGATCTGAGGCATGCAGGTCTTCGGCGATCGTTATATCCAACCAGATATAACCAACCTGCCGCAATCGACGCGTCTTGACCAGGGGGCGCCGGCCCTCGCCGGGGTTTCAGTGTGCCTCGGGTTCCAGTCGCGCCAGGAACGGCGAGGCCGCCTTTCTGCTGCGCGCTCGATCGCCCTGTAATGCGCGACGAGATCCGTGCCGAAGGCCGAGAGCTTTGCCCCGCCGCCATCCTTGCCGCCGACCTGCGATTTGACGACTGGCTGCCCAAAACCCTTGTTCATCGCCTCAACCAGCATCCAGGCTCGCCGATAGGACATTCCGAGGGCACGGCCCGCCGCCGAGATCGAACCGTGCTCGGCGATCATCTCCAGAAGCTGCACCTTGCCGGGACCGACGCGGTTGTCCGGCCCGAGATCGATCCGGATGCTCAGATGCGCCATCGCCACCGCCTCTTGAAACCAGAATGGATTCTAGCCTGCCGCGCGCGCACATACGAGACGCCCGATAGTCGCCCTGGACGATGTTGCCGCAGGTGATTGCCGCCGATGGGATCGGGCTTATCGCCCGGCCCGCATCGCGCTCTACGAAAGATGAGATCGGCATATCCTGTATCGATTCAGCGTAAAGCTTGAGTTTTCGACTGATTATAGCCGCTCCAAACAATTGAACTCGCTTGAACTTTCCGAGCATCCGGCGTTTTTCATCTATCGGACAGGCAGATCGAACTCGCAGATACGGGAAGAAACGGCCATGAACATTCGTACTGATGTTTCAGCAGCCGCGCGGCGATTCCATCCGAACTCCGCGCGTGGCTCTCGAAGGACCGTAATTCGCTGATCGACGGCAAATGGGTTCCCGCCAAATCCGGCAAGACCTTCGAGGTGAGCGACCCTGCGCCCTGCGAGATCATCACCCGGTGCGCCGAGGGTCATGCTGCGGATGTCGATCTCGCCGTAAAGGCGGCGCGGCGCGGATTTCTTCTCGGTGACATGGCCCGAGCCGATCGGCGTCGTAGTCCAGATCATTCGCTGGAACTTCCCGCTGCCGATGGCGGCCTGGAAGCTCGCCCCGCCCTCACCACGGGCTGCACCGTCGTTCTCAAGGTAGCCGAGGAGACCCCGCTTCCCGCCCTGCGGCTCGGCGAATTGCTGCTCGAAGCCGGCCTGCCGGACGGCGTCGTCAACATCGTCACGGGCTTCGGCGAGACCGCGGGCGCGGCGCGCCGGCCATCCGGGCGTCAACAAAATCGCCTTCACCGGCTCGACCGAGGTCGGCAGGCTGATCGTCAAGGCGGCCGCCAACGACCTCAAGCGGGTTTCGCTCGAACTCGGCGGCAAGTCGCCGAACGTCATCCTGCCGGATGCCGATCTGTCGCTCGCAATTCCCGGCGCCCACGCGGCGATCTTCTTCAACCACGGACAGTGCTGCAATGCCGGCTCGCGGCTCTATGTGCACAAGAGCATCTTCGAAAAAGTGGTCTACGGCCTTGCCGCCGGCCTCTGGGGCAAGGATACCGCGCGCGCCCAGCGGGTCGCGCATCGCCTACGGGCCGGTACGGTGTGGATCAACTGCTACCACGTCTTCGACGCCGCTCTCCCCTTCGGCGGCTACAAGCAATCCGGCTGGGGCCGCGAAATGGGGCGCAGCCGTGCTCTCGAACTAGCTCGAAGCCAAGGCGATCACGACCCGGCTCGGCACCGCCTGAGCGCAGGAGCATCGGCCCGATCGGTGGCACCTGCGGGCCGATGCCACCGCTGGCGTCTTTGAACAAGGCGCCGGCAGCAAAATCATCTCCCGCAGGCAACGGGGCCAGAACTATGCTTCCTCTACCCGGCGCGATATCGCGCCACGTATATCCCGCGCGTAAGGGGAGCGCTCGGCAGGGGAGTGGCCGCAGGGTGGTGAGGTACGAATGTTCCAATGCATCGGCTATGCGGCGCAGAACGCGGAGACGCCGCTCGCGCCGTTCTCGTTCGAGCGCCGTGATCCCGGCCCGAACGATGTCGAGATCGAAATCGTCTATTGCGGCGTCTGCCATTCGGACCTGCACACGGCCCGCAACGAATGGCGCAGCACCCTCTACCCCTGCGTTCCGGGCCACGAGATCGTCGGCCGCGTCACGCGCGTCGGCGGAAAAGTCTCGACTTCAAGACGGGCGACCTCGCCGCAGTCGGCTGCATGGTCGATTCCGCCGCGAATGTTCGAGCTGCAGAAGGCCGAGCAATATTGCGTGCCCGGCTTCACCGGAACCTATAACGGCCCTGACCAGAAGACCGGCGCCAACACTTATGGCGGCTATTCGAGCCACATCGTGGTCGATCGGCATTTCGTGCTGCGCGTGCCGGAAAATCTCGATCTCGCCGGCGTGGCGCCGCTGCTCTGTGCCGGCATCACCACCTATTCCCCGCTTCGCCACTGGAAGGTCGGCCCCGGCCAGAAGGTCGGCATCGTCGGGCTGGGCGGACTCGGCCATATGGGCCTGAAGATCGCCTACGCCATGGGCGCCGGCGCCGATGAGGTCGTGATCTCGTGCTGTTCACGACCAAGCTTCGACTTCATCCTCGACAAGGAGCCGCCGATCAACACCTATCTCGCGTTGAAATTGCACGCTGGTTCAGGTCGGCGCGCCGATGAGGTTCAGCGTGATCTGGCGAAACTGGATCGGCGGCAGGCGATGGCCAAGCAGGCCGAAAGCTTCGACTTCATCCTCGACACGGTCGCCGCCCAGCACGACATCAACACCTATCTCGGCCTGCCGAAGCGCGATTGCACGCTGGTTCAGGTCGGCGCGCCGGAGGATCCGCTCGCCCTCAACGTGTTCAGCGTGATCTGGCGGATCAAACGACGCCACTTTTTGCCGGCTCGCTGATCGGCGGCATCGCCGAGACCCAGGAGATGCTCGATTTCTGCGCCAAGCACGGCATCACGGCCGATATCGAACTGATCCCGATCAGCGAGATCGAGACAGCCTATGCCCGCATGGTCAGGAGCGACGTGAAATACCGCTTCGTCATCGACATGGCCTCGCTGCCGAAGGCGGGCATCTCGGCGATCAGGGTACGGGCGATGGTCATGCCCCCGCACGCCGGGAGCATCCTGCTTCTCCCCTGCGAGTTGCGGGTCCGTCGAGATCGAGAGCTGGCGAAGCCTTCTCGAGCGCGCACCAGGCGCTGGATGCTCTTGCGCAGGCGAGCCGGCGCCCGCATCTCGCGCTGGCGCTCGGCCTCGATCATCGCCACGATCTGGCGGCGTCTTGCCACGACATCGGCCAGGAGCTGCGCCGCGGCGTCCGGCAGCGACTGTCTTTTCGCCGGCGATTTTCGTGACTGCCGATGACGCCGGCTCGATCGGATCATGGCGCGCTTGCCCAGGATGGTGAGGAGCGCACCTGGGCCGTTGCGACGATGGCGACGATCTTTCGCGGCCAGGCCGCCGCCACGAGCCTGAAGCCGCCGGAAGTCTTTGAGGAGCTTCCGCCGTGGAGGAGAAGCGACCAGGGCGCACATGAACCTTCGCCGTCGCGGCTGACGGCAAAGCTGGCCCTGCCTCCAGCCGATGCTTCGAAGCTGTTTCCGCGCCATTGTCCGGATTGGCGGTGAAGAAGCGGGCTTCGCAGCGAGCGCCGCGATCTGGCGACGGTCGATGGGTGCCGAGCTGGGCATCTCGGCGATCAGTCTCACGCCTGCCACCGATGGATCCTTACCAGATGACGGCACATCGGTTACAGGGTATGAGCACGAAGTAATCGACAATTCGTCGCATATCCGGACAGAGCATGGCAGCCACGACATCGACGCTGGCGAGTTCTCCAGCGCCCGCGGCTCCAGGCGCTGGATGTCGGTGAGCGAGCCGGCGCCTTGCGCGCGCTCTTCGCGCCACGAGATCGGCCATTGTCTCGCCGTCCGGGCAGCGGCCGGACTCGCCTGCCACGCGACGATCGTCGGCATCGCGCGGGCGCCTTGCCCGCGCGAAACCGCGCACCTTCGTCACCACGATTCAGCCGGGCGCCAGGTCGAAATCCCCGCCGTGGGCGAAACCACGTCCGTCGCGCGTCGCTCGCGGCTGGGCCACCACGTCCAGCTGTCCGTCGATCTCCATCACCCTCCTTGCGCAAGCGGGCGCAGCGAAAAATGGTCGGCTGGATCAGCGCTCCCACGGCGCCCGATGACCACGCTGTCCACCGCATCCTTTCTGACGGCACATCCAAGCCACGTGACCCGCGATCTTCCGCCCACCGCATGGCCGGCGCGCCGCCCGGCGGCCATGACCGACGATCGTCCTCGCGCGGCCCTTGGGCGAAACCCGAACCAATCCAGCCGGGCGCCAGGTCGAAATCCCGAACCGCCCCGCGCGTGCTCACCACCAGCCTCTGTCCCGCTCTACACCCCGGCGCCGGAAAATGGTCGGCTGATCGTCGGCGCCCGATGTCGGGTGACCCGCGATCTTCCCGCACCACGGCGTGGCGGCTCTCGGCAAGTTCCCAGATCCTGTCGCGCCCCTTGTCCTGGTTTTCCGGCACGGGCGGCACGAAGGCTGGTCGGCTGCCATTCGCAACGAGCGCGCGCAGAGCCGGTCCATCGACATGAGGGATCTGAGGCATGCAGGTCTTCGGCGATCGTTATATCCAACCAGATATAACCAACCTGCCGCAATCGACGCGTCTTGACCAGGGGGCGCCGGCCCTCGCCGGGGTTTCAGTGTGCCTCGGGTTCCAGTCGCGCCAGGAACGGCGAGGCCGCCTTTTCCGCTGCGCGCTCGATCGCCCTGTAATGCGCGACGAGATCCGTGCCGAAGGCCGAGAGCTTTGCCCCGCCGCCATCCTTGCCGCCGACCTGCGATTCGACGACTGGCTGCCCAAAACCCTTGTTCATCGCCTCAACCAGCATCCAGGCTCGCCGATAGGACATTCCGAGGGCACGGCCCGCCGCCGAGATCGAACCGTGCTCGGCGATCATCTCCAGAAGCTGCACCTTGCCGGGACCGACGCGGTTGTCCGGCCCGAGATCGATCCGGATGCTCAGATGCGCCATCGCCACCGCCTCTTGAAACCAGAATGGTTCTAGCCTGCCGCGCGCGCACATACGAGACGCCCGATAGTCGCCCTGACGATGTTGCCGCAGGTGATTGCCGCCGATGGGATCGGGCTTATCGCCCGGCCCGCATCGCGCTCTACGAAAGATGAGATCGGCATATCCTGTATCGATTCAGCGTAAAGCTTGAGTTTTCGACTGATTATAGCCGCTCCAAACAATTGAACTCGCTTGAACTTTCCGAGCATCCGGCGTTTTTCATCTATCGGACAGGCAGATCGAACTCGCAGATACGGGAAGAAACGGCCATGAACATTCGTACTGATGTTTCAGCAGCCGCGCCGGCGATTCCATCCGAACTCCGCGCGTGGCTCTCGAAGGACCGTAATTTGCTGATCGACGGCAAATGGGTTCCCGCCAAATCCGGCAAGACCTTCGAGGTGAGCGACCCTGCGCCCTGCGAGATCATCACCCGGTGCGCCGAGGGTCATGCTGCGGATGTCGATCTCGCCGTAAAGGCGGCGCGGCGCGGATTTCTTCTCGGTGACATGGCCCGAGCCGATCGGCGTCGTAGTCCAGATCATTCGCTGGAACTTCCCGCTGCCGATGGCGGCCTGGAAGCTCGCCCCCGCCCTCACCACGGGCTGCACCGTCGTTCTCAAGGTAGCCGAGGAGACCCCGCTTCCCGCCCTGCGGCTCGGCGAATTGCTGCTCGAAGCCGGCCTGCCGGACGGCGTCGTCAACATCGTCACGGGCTTCGGCGAGACCGCGGGCGCGGCGCTTGCCGGCCATCCGGGCGTCAACAAAATCGCCTTCACCGGCTCGACCGAGGTCGGCAGGCTGATCGTCAAGGCGGCCGCCAACGACCTCAAGCGGGTTTCGCTCGAACTCGGCGGCAAGTCGCCGAACGTCATCCTGCCGGATGCCGATCTGTCGCTCGCAATTCCCGGCGCCCACGCGGCGATCTTCTTCAACCACGGACAGTGCTGCAATGCCGGCTCGCGGCTCTATGTGCACAAGAGCATCTTCGAAAAAGTGGTCTACGGCCTTGCCGCCGGCCTCTGGGGCAAGGATACCGCGCGCGCCCAGCGGGTCGCGCATCGCCTACGGGCCGGTACGGTGTGGATCAACTGCTACCACGTCTTCGACGCCGCTCTCCCCTTCGGCGGCTACAAGCAATCCGGCTGGGGCCGCGAAATGGGGCAGGCCGTGCTCTCGAACTAGCTCGAAGCCAAGGCGATCACGACCCGGCTCGGCACCGCCTGAGCGCAGGAGCATCGGCCCGATCGGTGGCACCCTGCCTGCGGGCCGATGCCGTGCTGCCGGCGTCTTTGAACAAGGCGCCGGCAGCAAAATCATCTCCCGCAGGCAACGGGGCCAGAACTATGCTTCCTCTACCCGGCGCGATATCGCGCCGTATATCCCGCGCGTAAGGGGAGCGCTCGGCAGGGCCCGAGTGGCCGCAGGGTGGTGAGGTACGAATGTTCCAATGCATCGGCTATGCGGCGCAGAACGCGGAGACGCCGCTCGCGCCGTTCTCGTTCGAGCGCCGTGATCCCGGCCCGAACGATGTCGAGATCGAAATCGTCTATTGCGGCGTCTGCCATTCGGACCTGCACACGGCCCGCAACGAATGGCGCAGCACCCTCTACCCCTGCGTTCCGGGCCACGAGATCGTCGGCCGCGTCACGCGCGTCGGCGGAAAAGTCTCGGACTTCAAGACGGGCGACCTCGCCGCAGTCGGCTGCATGGTCGATTCCTGCCGCGAATGTTCGAGCTGCAAGGAAGGCCTCGAGCAATATTGCGTGCCCGGCTTCACCGGAACCTATAACGGCCCTGACCAGAGGACCGGCGCCAACACTTATGGCGGCTATTCGAGCCACATCGTGGTCGACCGGCATTTCGTGCTGCGCGTGCCGGAAAATCTCGATCTCGCCGGCGTGGCGCCGCTGCTCTGTGCCGGCATCACCACCTATTCGCCGCTTCGCCACTGGAAGGTCGGCCCCGGGCAGAAGGTCGGCATCGTCGGGCTGGGCGGTCTCGGCCATATGGGCCTGAAGATCGCCCATGCCATGGGCGCCAGAACCGTCCTGTTTACGACCTCGCCCGGCAAGGAGGCTGATGCGAAAAGGCTCGGCGCGGATGAGGTCGTGATCTCGAAGGATCCGGAGGCGATGGCCAAGCAGGCCGAGAGCTTCGATTTCATCCTCGACACGGTCGCCGCCCAGCACGACATCAACGCCTATCTCGGCCTGTTGAAGCGCGACTGCACTTTGGTCCAGGTCGGCGCACCAGAGGATCCGCTCGCCCTCAACGTGTTCAGCGTGATCTGGCGGCGGCGCAACTTCGCCGGCTCGCTGATCGGCGGAATCGCCGAGACGCAGGAGATGCTCGATTTCTGCGCCAAGCACGGCATCACGGCTGATATCGAGCTGATCCCGATCAGCGAGATCGAAACCGCCTACGCGCGCATGGTCAGGAGCGACGTGAAATACCGCTTCGTGATCGACATGGCCTCGCTGCCGAAGGCGGCGTAAACCGCTTCAATGCCGTAGGCTTACCCCTCTCCCCGCGTGCGGGGAGAACGGCAGGCGAGGATCCGCGCTCTCCCACGGGCTTGGTGTCCCTCAGGGCGATCGGTCTCACGCCTGCCACCGCATCCCGATCCTTACCAGATGACGGCACATCCAAGTTACAAGGGTATGAGCACGAAGGTAATCGACAATTCGTGCCCCATATCCGGACAGAGCATGGGCCCCCTTCCGTGAGCCACCGCAATCCACCCGCCTTGCGCGCGCTCTTCGCCTTGGCGGCCATTCTCGCCCTCGCCTGCCACGCGACGATCGTCCTCGCGCGGCCCTTGGGCGAAACCCGAACCTTCGTCGATTCAGCCGGGCGCCAGGTCGAAATCCCCGAAACCGTCTCGCGCGTGCTCGCGGCTGGGCCACCAGCCTCTGTCCTGCTCTACACCCTGGCGCCGGAAAAAATGGTCGGCTGGATCAGCGCTCCGGCGCCCGATGCCAAGCCCTTTCTCCTGCCCGTGACCCGCGATCTTCCCGCCTATGGCCGGCTGACCGGGCGCGGCGGCACCGCCAATGTCGAAGCGGTGCTCAACGCCAAGCCCGACCTGATCGTCGATGTCGGCAGCACCGGGGCGACCTACGTCTCACTCGCCGACCGCGTCCAGGCCCAGACCGGCATCCCCTACATCCTGCTCGATGGCCGGTTCGACAAGATGCCGGAGGTCTACCGGCAACTCGGCACGCTTCTCGGCGCTGATGGGGACGCGCTGGCGAGCGAAGCGCAGCGGATGATGAAGGAGGTCTCCGACGCGGTCGCCTCCGTGCCCGAGGCCGAGCGCCCCCGCCTCTATTACGGGCGCGGTCCCAAGGGACTGGAGACCGGCCTGTCCGGCTCGATCACCACCGAGATTCTGGACGCGGCAGGCGGGCGCAACGTCGCGGCGGCTGCCGGCACAGGCGGGCTCGCGACCGTCTCCCCCGAGCAGATTCTCGGCTGGAACCCCGATATCATCCTCACCGTGGATCCGGACCTGCGAAAGACCATCCTCGCCGATCCACTCTGGAGCGGGGTCAAGGCCGTGCGCGAGGGCAAAGTCTACAGCGCACCGAGCCTGCCTTTCGGCTGGTTCGACGCACCGCCCGGCGTCAACCGGCTGATCGGGCTGCGCTGGCTCGCCGGCCTGCTCTACCCGCAGAAATTCGCGCAGCCGCTCGATCAGGCGGTCCGCAACTTCTACCGGCAGTTCTACCATGTGGAGCTCGACCAGGAGCAACTCGACGCTCTGATCGCCGCCACGGGCGGGGCCGGGCGCTGATGCAAGCGCTCGCGGTAGCCTCTGCCGCGAGAACGCGCCGGATCGTCTCGATCGCGCTGCCGCTTCTGGCGCTCCTCGCGCTGGCCTTGCTGTCGCTCGCCAGCGGCAAATTCGCGGTGCCGCTCTCCGACGTGGTGGGGGTACTCGCCGGAAAACTGTTCGGCACGGCGATGCCCGCCGACCCGACCGTGCAGACTGTGATCCTGCAGGTGCGGCTGCCGCGCATCGCCGCCGCGCTCGTCATCGGGGCGGCCCTTTCGGCCGCCGGCGCGACCTATCAGGGCCTGTTTCGCAATCCGCTGGTCTCGCCCGACATTCTCGGCGTCTCGGCCGGCGCGAGTTTGGGCGCGGTGCTCGGCATCTTCCTGAGTCTGCCGGTCGCCGCGATCCAGCTCTTCGCCTTTGCCGGCGGCCTGCTCGCGGTCGGCTCGGTCTATGCGATCGGTGCGCTGGTGCGCCGGCACGATCCGGTCCTGACCCTGGTTCTCGCGGGCGTCGCGATCGGCGCGGTGCTCGGCGCCGGCATTTCGCTGCTGAAGGTGCTGGCCGATCCCTACAACCAATTGCCGGCCATCACCTATTGGCTGCTTGGGAGCCTCGCCTCGGTCACGCTCGCCGACCTCGGCGCGATCCTGCCGGCGATGCTCCTCGGCCTTGCGCCGATGGTGCTGCTGCGCTGGCGCATGAACCTGATGAGTCTCGGTGACGAGGAGGCCCGCGCACTCGGGGTCGAGACGCGGCTCTTGCGCCCGCTCTTCGTTGCCTCCGCGACCCTGGTGACGGCCGCCGCGGTTTCGGTGACGGGGGTGATCGGCTGGATCGGCCTGATCGTGCCGCATGTGGCACGGCTTCTGGTCGGGCCGGAATTCGGCCGCCTGCTGCCCGCTACCCTGATGCTTGGTGCCGGCTACCTGCTCGGGGTCGATCTCATCGCGCGCGTCGCGGCGCAGATCGAGGTGCCGCTCGGCATCCTCACCGCGCTCGTCGGCGCGCCGTTCTTCCTGTGGCTTCTCGCTTCGGGAAAGCGGGGTTGGGCCTGATGCTCGCGGCTGAGAATCTTTCAATCGGCCACGCCGCCCGCATCATCGGCTCAGGCCTCTCCCTCACGATCGGAGAGGGCGAGACGCTCTGCCTGCTCGGGCCGAATGGAAGCGGCAAGACCACCCTGTTCAAGACCCTGCTCGGCCTGCTGCCGGCCAAGGCTGGCTGCGTGATGCTCGACGGGCAGGATGTCGCGCGGATCTCGCGCAAGGCGTTGGCTCAGTCCATCGCCTATGTGCCTCAGGCCCATGCCGCGTTCTTCCCGTTCAGCGTGCGCGAGATCGTGCTGATGGGCCGCGCCAGCCGGATTTCGGCCTTCGCCGCACCGGGCCCGCGCGATGAGGCCGCTGCGTCCTCGGCGTTGAACCTCCTCGGCATCGGCCACCTCACCGACCGGCTCTATACCGAGATCAGCGGCGGCGAGCGTCAGCTCGCCTTAATCGCGCGGGCGCTCGCCGGCGAGCCGCGCCTGCTGGTGATGGACGAGCCGACCGCCAATCTCGATTTCGGCAACCAGATCCGCGTGCTGTCGCAAATCCGGCGGCTGTCCGGGCGCGGCATCGCCGTGGTGCTGTCGACGCATGATCCGGCCCATGCCTTCCTCTGCGCGGACCGTGTCGCAGCCCTTCATGAGGGGCGCTTCGTCGCGCTCGGAACGCCGGCCGAGACGGTGACGCCGGACATCCTGCGGCTGCTCTACGGGGTCGAGGTCACCCTGGTGAACCTGCCGGATGGACCGGTGCTCTGCGCGCCGGTCCTCGCTTGATCGGAGCAAGGCAGCGCATTCTTCCGCGGCCTTGCTTCCAACTTCTGGCGGATGGGTCAGCCGGGCTCAGCCTGCGTCCTGGCTGCCGGGAAAGCCCGACGGGTCCATCCACATCGGCTCCCAGACATGTCCGTCTGGGTCGGCGAAGCTCCGGCTGTACATGAAGCCGAAATCCATCGCCGGATTGACATCAGCCGTTCCGCCCTTCGCTGAGGCCGCGGCAATCATGGCATCGACCGCATCGCGGCTCTCGCAGGACACGGCCAGCATCACCTCGCTGGAACTCGCCGGCGGAATCGGCCGGGCGGTGAAGCTCGCCCATTTCGCGTGGGTGAGCAGCATGACGTTGATGGCTTCGCTCAGCACCATGCAGGCTGCCGTTTCGTCGGTGAATTGCGGGTTATTGTGGAAGCCGAGCGCCTCATAGAAGGTTTTCGAAGCCGAAAGGTCCGTGACCGGCAGATTCACGAAAATCATTCTTGACATCTTGCTGCCCCTCGCTTGTTCGATTTTTCGTATTCAAAATTTCTGAAGACGATGCAGTGCATGTAATCACGAGATTTGCGACAGGATTATCACGTCGCGGCGTCATTTCTGCTGCAGGCGGATTCTCTGTTCCTTCTGCATCACCTCGACCTCCTCGATGAACCTGAGGATCAACTTCAATTCATCAATCGTGTATGTCTTCAGCAGGGCAGCGCCTGCCAGGAAGACCGGGCGATAGGCTTCCTCGACCATCTCCCGCGTCTTCTCCGCCGGTGCGACTAGGACCTTGCGCCGGTCATGCGGATCCGGCTGCCGCCGGACGAAGCCGCGCTTTTCCAGGCGATCGATCAACGTGGTGACCGCCGCAGGCGTGAGATTCGTCTCCTTCGCGATGACGCTGGCCGGCTGCGGAGCGTGATTGATCGCGCCGAGGCAGCGCCGCTCCGGCGCGCTCAGCTCGTAGATTTCGGCGACCGCCCCATCGAAAGCCTCGACCGAATCCTGCCAGCGCGAGATCGCGTAGCCGATGGCCTCGACGAGATCGGTGCGTGTGGTGCTTGACATATAGTTAGCTTTTTGTATTATCTGATAATCACGCTATCAAATTTTGGAATCATCGTCAATGTCTCACTCCCATCATGATCGCAGCATCGCCGTCTGCGGCGCCGGAATCGCCGGACTCGTCCTCGCCATCCGGCTCGCCAGGTTCGGATTTCGCCCAATCGTTCTCGAGGCAAGGACGGACGAGGCCATCGCCCTCGAAGGCGAATTCCTGACCCTGGCCCCCAACGGCATGAACGGCCTGCGCGCGATCGCATGCTTCGAGGCGGTCGCCGCATCCGGCATCGAGACCCGTGGCATCGAGATCCTCAATGCCCGTGGCCGGAGGCTCGGCATCGCCGACCAGAGCGATCACCCGAGCGCCTTCGGCGCGCCGAGCGTCACATTGCGGCGGGGTGTCCTCGCGCGAGTGCTCCTCGACAAAGCCACCGAATTCGGCATTCCGGTCAGGCTCGGCACCCGCATCGCCAGCGTCGACCAATCGGAAAAGGGCGCGACCATCAGCCTGGACGACGGCGAGACCATCGAGGCCGATCTCGTCGCCGCGGCTGACGGTCTGCGCTCGATCGTGCGCGAGCAGATCTTTCCCGATTATCCGAAACCGCAATTCACCGGGCTGATCGCCACCGGCGGATGCACGCCGGCCGAGGTGTCGCCGACCGGGGGCATGATGCGCATGACCTTCGGCGAGGGGGGCTTCTTCGGCTACATCAAGGAGGGGATCGGGCCGGCCTATTGGTTCACCTCGTATTGGTCGCAGCTGCCCGGCGAGGCGCGCGCCTCGGATCCCGAACGCTTCGCCGAGCATATCCGCAGCCTGCACGCCTCCGATCCGTTTCCAAATGTGCGCATTCTCGATCGTGTGCGCCGGCTCGAACGCTCCTATCCGATCTTCGACATGCCGCCCTTGCTGCGATGGTGGAAGGAGCGTGTCGTGCTCGTCGGGGATGCCGCTCACGCAGTCGGGCCGCATGCCGGCCAGGGTGCCTCGATGGCGATCGAGGATGCGCTGATCCTGGCGGCCTGCCTCGATGCCGAGGCCGATCACGAGCGGGCCTTCGCGCGTTACGAGGGTTTGCGGCGCGGCCGGATCGATCAGGTCGTCGCCCTGACGGCGCGCAATCGCGCACAAAAGTCCCCGACAGGTCGGCTCGGGCGGTTGATGCGCGATCTGATCCTGCCCTTCGTGCTGCCGATCGGCATCCGCCTGGGGCGCCGGCTCTATGCCTTTCGCGCGGATCTCGCGCCTCTCGACCAGCCGGTATGATCGACGCTGCGATCGAGCAGCCGGCCGCCAGCCAGACTGTTCAGGCCGATCACGCCCGCCACCGCCACGAGATGCACAAGGAGATCGCTCACCGTCGCGTCATGCGGATGGAACGGCACCAGCAGGGCCGCCGCCGCGCCGGCGGCAGCCAGTCCCGCGAGCGCGGCCGTGAGATTGGGCCGCATCGGGCAGGCCCGGCGCAGCATCCACACGATCAGCAGCGAGAGCGGCAGCGAGACGCTGACCAGGAAGACCAGGCAGCCGCGCATGTCTTGCGCGTCGGCGACGGTCGATTCGGGTGCGATCCAGGCGCGCAGGCAGCCGAGACTGCTCGCTCCGATCCACAGAATCGCCGGCGGCAGCGGAAGAAGCGCCCAGAGAGGCGAGCGTCCGGGCACGCTGGTCTGGAAGGCGGCGAGCGAAGCGGTCAGCGCCGTCGCCAGCGCGCCGATCGCGGCAAGCCCCAGATCCGGCACGGCAAGGCGCAGGCGCATCGCGTCGAGATCGGCGAGCGGCATCAGAAGCAGCCCGAGCAGAGGCACGGCGGAGAACCAAAGCAGCGCCCGGACCGTCGGGGGTGACAGCCGGCGCACCGGCGCGAGGTCACGGGAGAGATCGTCGACGAGGCCATCGAGCGAGGGAGACTCAGACATCTCCGTCCCTCCTCGGCTCGGAGAGCGCGCCGCGCAAGCTCTTGAGCGCGCGATGCAGGTTGACCTTCAGGGCGCCCTTGCTGCGTCCGGTCAGTGCCGCCGTCTCCGCGAGCGTGCGCTCGTGCAGGGCGAGATGCTCGACGGCCTGGCGCTGACCCTCGGGCAAGGCGGCGACGGCACGGGACAGGCGCGCATCGCGCTCGCGCGCGGCAAGCCCGTCGCCCGGTGCGGGTGCATCCTCGTCAGCGCGGGCATCGTAGGCGATCGGATCGTAGGTCTCGGCCGGGCGCCGCGCCTCACGGCGCAGGACATCGATCGCGCGCCTTTGGGCGATGGCGCGCAGCCAGGGCAGGAAGGGCCTGGCCGGATCGTAGCTCGCTCGTGCGCGGTGAACGGTCAGCAGCGTCTCCTGAACGACGTCTTCGACGGCCGCGCCGCGCAACCCTTGCGAGCGCGCCGTCACGGCGATCACGGGCATGCAGCCCTGCAGCAGCGTGCGATAGGCCTGGGCATCGCCGGCCTGTGCCGCCGCCATGGCAGCCGAGAGCGTTTCCTCCAGCACGATCGCTGCCCTTGCCGTCTTGCCGTGCGTTCGCGTCGGTAATGCTAGCGCCAAGAGGGTGTTGACGGAAAGCGGTGTCAGGACCGCGACGGGTTCCTGCCCGCCAGGCAGCGCGAATCTGGAATCGATCGGCAGCATGGGAATCCGCTCGGCTCGAGGGACGCGGATCTCGGCACGAACCCGCGTCCACGACGGCGCTTTGAGCGTGCTGCGTTTACGCAGAAGCAGCAGCACGCTCTAATTTATTGAAGTTGCACGATGTTTTCGGTGAGCCGGATGCGACTTCACCGCACCATGCTCTAATGCTTCTTCATCTCGTCCTTCTTCATCTCGTCCTTTTTCATGCTGTCCTTGTGCATGCTGTCCTTCTTCATCTCGTCCTTCTTCATGCTGTCCTCTTTCTTCATGCTGTCTTCCTTCATCGGCTCGACGGCGAAAGCCGGGGCGGCGACGGTGAGGGCGAAGAGGGCGGCCGAGGCGGCTGTGACGAGGCTGCGCATGTGTCGTCTCCTTGGGTGAAAAGGCGCGCCGGGTTCACGGCACGTCGGGAAACCTTTCGCGCCCCGAGCCCGCGCGGTTACCTCACAGACGCGCTGCGCCGAGGATGTGTCCATCGACCGCTTGCAGGATCACGGCTGCGTCCTGGCCGGCAGGCGGGCTGGTGCGGGTGGTGACGGCCTCGCCCCGCCATTCACCGATCGTGCGGACCGCACGCACGATGTTCGATTCGGTCAGGGTGCGTCCGCCATTCTCGCCGCGCCGGACCGGCGTGACCCGCTCGCGGTCGAAACCGACGAGCAGGATGCGGGCCGGGGCCGCCCTCGTGCCGGATCCGATCGAGACGGCGAGCTCGTCGCCACTGCGGGCAAGGCTCACCGCAACGTCGTCGTGGCGGGCGGACCGTGCCTTGGCGATCGCCTCGGCAGCCTCGCCGCGCCGAGAGCCGATCACGCTGGCGCGGCCATCGACGACGAGCTGCGGTGTGAATGGGCCATCTCCGAGACGCTCTGCATAGGCCTCTTGCCGCTCGGTCGCGGCGGGCAGCGAAAACGGATCGGTCCAGCCGAGCCGGTTCCAGTAGGTGATGTGAAAGGCGAGCGGCAGAATGTCGGGTGACCCGTGCGCCAGATCGGTCAGATAGGCGTCGGCCGGCGGGCAGGACGAGCAGCCCTGCGAGGTGAAGAGTTCGACGACGACCGGCCGCTCGGCGGCAGAGGCCGCGGTGGCGGAGAACAGTGCGAGTGCAAGATAGATTTGGCGCATGGGAGGCTCCCGGATTCGAGATTATTCTCCCGTTCGCCGATCAAGCCCGTGCGTTACGCCGCCCGTCCGTTTCGATCGAACCCGCTCAAGGCCGACGCTTCAGGCCTGGCACCAGCGCGCTCAGCCGATCCTTGATGGCCTCGGGGCCGAAGCGGCCCGGCGGCGGGCCCATCCGTGCGTCAGGCGGCGGTGGCGGGGGCCGCTCGGGACGACCGCCTGGTGTCGTCGTGCCGGCCATGTCCTTCGAGGCCGCGCTTCGATCGACGCCGATGACGAGACTCGCCACGTAGCGGTCGCGCTCCTCCTTCACCGCGCAGAAGGCGCGACGCTCCGGGTCCTCCTCCTGGGCGATGCCGTCATTGGCGTTGACGACGAAGCGCTCGGCCTTGCGCCCGCCATAGGCGGGGACCTGCGTGTAGAGGAATTCGCTCAGCGCATCTGGGAAATAAATCTGCCCGGTCAGCACGGTGCGTTCGTCGAGAAATACCTTGACGTGGGTATGCGTCGCCCGGCCGGCATACCAGCCTGGATAGATCGTCTCGAACCGGGCCCAGCCGCCAGCGCCGGTCTCCTGCGTGCCGCGCAGAAAGGTCTGGCCGGTTGTATCGACGGCACGGGAATCACCCTGCCCGGGATAGCCCGAATAGAGCCCCTGCGCGTCACAATGCCAGATGTCGACGCGCGCTCCGCTGACCGGTGCGCAGGATCCGGCTTCGACGACGCGCAGCTGCATCCGCAACGGCACGCCGGGACGGCCCTCGGTGATGTCGGCGCGCACCAGCCGGGGATCGCGGTAAAACGGCCCCTCGATCGCCTGCGGCGTCAGGATGCAGGCGCCCTCCACGCCCTCCACCGGATCGACGACGGGCGTGGCCGTCTCGGCCTGACCCTGCCGCGGGAACAGGGAGGCTGCGCCGGCGCTCAATGCGGCGAGGATGCCTCGGCGGGAGGCGGAATGGGGCATCGTCTATCTCCTCCCAGGTTCTCGCGATTCCTGCGGAGAACCGAAGCCGTTGCGGCCCGGATCCGTTCCCATTCTGCGATCTATCCGCGTGCCTTCGCCGCCGCCCCGGCGATTTTCAGGAGCACGGCCGAGCCTTGTGCATGAGCAAGATCGGGATCGGAGCGGCGGCAGGCCAGCACCGCCCCCTGCAGGACCTCGACGGCCCGGCGCAAGGCGTCAGGAGACCAGCGCGCGAATTGCGCTTCGACGAGCGCTTTGCGCCGGAAATGCAGGCCCCGCCATTGCGTGGCGAGCGCTCCGGCGCTCGCGCCGGGATGATCGAGCCGAAGCCCGAGCAAGGCGAGAGCGTGCCGCAGAGCCGCACCGAGCATCATCGCCGGATCGAGCCCCTCGTGCCGGAACCGGCGATATTCGCGCTCGACCTCGGCGGCCCGGCCTGCGAAGGCGGCATCGATCAGCGTGTTGAGCACGCTCGCCCCGACATCGCTCGCGACGGCCTCGACATCCTCGATCTCCACGCTCTCCTTGCCGCGCGCGTAGAGCGCGAGCTTCTCGATCTCGGAGAGGCTGGCGCGGCGATCGCCGCCGAGACTGCCCGCGAAGAGGTCGCGCGCGTCGCGGTCGATGCGCAGGCCATGCTCCAGCAGCGTATGATCGATCAGAGTGGCGAGGGTCGCGGCATCGTCCGCATAGCAGGGGATCGCGAGTGCCTTCGGTGACTTCTCGCAGAGGCTGCGCAGGGGGGCCGAGGGCTTCAGATCGCCCGCCTCGACCACGATGCGCGCACCCTCGCTCGTCTGATCGAGCGCGGCTTCGACGGCCGGCGCGTAGTTCCGGGTTCCAGGCCGGACCCAGATGGTGCGGCTTCCCCCGAACAGGCCGATCGTGCCGGCTTCGTCGACGAGGCGGCCGGGATCGGCGGCGAGGCTGTCTCCATCGAGCTTGACGAGGGAGAAGGGATCGTCCGGATCGGCCGCCAGCCCCTTGACGAGACGCTGCGCGCGATCGGCGACGAGGCCGGTATCGGGTCCGTAGACGAGGACGAGGCGGAAGCGCGGATCGGGCCCGCGCCGGATCACCGCCTCGATCTCGCCGGGCTTGAGCGCTGTCATAGCTGGCGCCCGTCGATCATCCGAAGGCCGGCTCCGACCTTTCGAGTCGGTATCTTACGACCCCGCGGGCCTGACCGCCATCACCGAGGCGATCCGTGTCTTGATCTGGTCGGCCAGCACCTTGGCGAGCCGGATCTCGGCATCGCGCGCGGCGCGTAAGGAGGCGAAGCGCTGGATCGAGCGGTCATAGGTCGCTGTGGCGGTGGCGACCCCCTCGTTGATCACCTTCGTGCCGTCGAGGGTCTCGAGCGAATACTTGATCGTGCCGATGATGGTGCCGGCCTCGGCCCTAGCCGTGGTGGCCGAGACGATCGGCGTCGTCACCGATTCCGAACCTTGCATCTTGAGCCGGTAGCGCTTCGGGGTCGCGTTCTGGCCGGAGCCGTCGAGGCCGAAGATCAGTTCGCTGCGCAGGTAATGACCGAGACGCTCCTGATCCTGCGCCATCGCGACGTCGTCGACCTGAACGGAGGCCAGTGCGACGGCCATCGGCTCGCCAGAGGCGGTCGGACCATAGAGAGGGCGGAAACAGGCCGAGACGCTCAGCGTCAGCATGGAGGCGAGGGCGAGGCGCGCCGCGCCCGAGCCTGCGATCTGTGTCACGAAACGCATCATCGTGCGTGGCCGCCCCGAACTCATCGCGCCAAGCTTCTACGGCAACAGCCGCACGGTCACCAGCCTGACACGGCGTGGTTTACGCTTGGTGTGCGGCAAGAGGATGGTGGAGCAGCGATCAACCCTCTCCCCTTTGCGGGAGAAGGTGGCCCACGAAGGGGTCGGGAGAGGGGAGCACGGCCCTCTCCGGAAAAACCTGAGCCGGCCCCTCTCTCGGCTGCGCCGCAGGCACCCTCCCCCGCAGAGGGGGGAGGGTTACTGTTGCGCTACACCACGATGTTCACGATCCGCCCCGGCACCACGATCACCTTCTTCGGTGCCTTGCCTTCGAGCGCCCGCTGCACCGCCTCCAGCGCCAGGGTCGCCGCTTCGATCGTGGCATTGTCGGCGCCACGCGGCACGGTCACCTCGGCGCGCTTCTTGCCGTTGATCTGTACGGGCAGGGTGATGGTGTCCTCGACTAGGAGGCCGCGCTCGACCTCCGGCCAGGGCGCCTCCGCGACGAGGCCGTCGCGGCCGAGCACCTGCCAGCATTCTTCCGCCAGATGCGGCATCATCGGAGAGACGAGCTGGATCAGGATACCGGAAGCCTCCGCCGCGACACCGCGTGAGACCCCGGAGCGAAGTCCTTCCTCCAGGGCGTTGGCCAGCGTGTAGACATGCGCGACGCAGCGGTTGAAGCGCAGACGCTCGATATCGTCCTCGACCGCGGCCAGCGCCTTGTGCGCCGCCTTGCGCAACTCGGCATCGGCCTTTCCGGCCGCGCCCTTGCTCACTGCGGCCGCATTGACCAGACGCCAGACCTTCTGGACGAACCGGGCGGCGCCCTGCACGCCCTCCTCCGTCCAGATCACGTCGCGCTCAGGGGGCGAATCCGAGAGCACGAACCAGCGGGCCGTATCGGCGCCGTAGCTCGCGATGATGTCTTCGGGATCGACCACGTTCTTCTTCGACTTCGACATCTTTTCCGTCGGACCGACCGTGATCGGTTCGCCGGTTTTCACGTGAAACACCCGGCGCTCGCCGCCCTCGGTTTCGATCCGCGTCTCGGCCGGCGGCACCCAGGCGCCGCTGCTGTCCTTGTAGGTTTCGTGGACGACCATCCCCTGCGTGAACAGGCCGGCGAAGGGCTCGGACAAGCCGGCCCAGCCGGTCTCGCGCATCGCGCGCATGAAGAAGCGCGAATAGAGCAGGTGCAGGATCGCGTGCTCGACGCCGCCGATATACTGGTCCACCGCGAGCCAGTGGTCGACGGCGGCGCGATCCGTGGGCGCATCCTCGAGCCAGGGCGCGGTAAATCGCGAAAAGTACCAGGACGAATCCACGAAGGTGTCCATGGTGTCGGTCTCGCGCCGCGCCGGGGCGCCGCAGGACGGACAGGGCACGTTGCGCCAGGCCGCGTCACGCTCGAGCGGGTTGCCCGGCACGTCGAAAGAGACGGTCTCGGGCAGGCGCACCGGCAGATCCGCGACCGGCACCGGCACTGGGCCGCAGGATTCGCAATGGATGATCGGGATCGGGCAGCCCCAATAGCGCTGGCGCGAGACGCCCCAGTCGCGCAGACGGAACTGCACCTTGCGCCGGGCCACTGCCTCGCCGCCGAGGACCTCTCCCTCCAACCGGTCGGCCACCGCCGCGAAGGCTTCCTGCGATGTCATTCCGTCGAGGAAGCGGGAATTGATGATTAAGCCATCGCCATCATAGGCGGTATCCGTGATCGTGAAGGTCGCAGGGTCCGCGCCAGGCGGGCAGACCACGGGCACGTTGCCGAGGCCGTATTTGTTCGAGAAATCAAGGTCGCGCTGGTCATGGGCCGGGCAGCCGAACACGGCGCCGGTCCCATAGTCCATCAGGACGAAATTCGCGACATAGACCGGCAGCGTCCAGGCGGGATCGAGCGGGTGGCGCACATGCAAGCCTGTCTCGAAGCCGAGTTTTTCGGCCGTGTCGATCGCTTCCTGCGCCGTGCCGATGCGGCGGCATTCCGCGATGAACGCCTGCAAAGCCGGATTGCCCACGGCGAGCCGCGCGCTCAGCGGATGGTCCGCGGCGATCGCCAGGAATTTCGCGCCGAACAGGGTGTCCGGACGCGTCGTGAACACCTCGATCGAGGCATCCGCGCCCACCGGCGGGTCGGTCAGCGCGAAGCGGACTTCCAGCCCCTCCGAGCGGCCGATCCAGTTCTTCTGCATCAGCCGGACTTTTTCGGGCCAGCGCTCCAGCCCGTCGAGGGCCCGCAGCAGATCCTCGGCAAAATCCGAGATCTTGAAAAACCACTGGGTCAGCTCGCGCTGCTCGACCAGCGCGCCCGAGCGCCAGCCACGGCCGTCGATCACCTGCTCGTTGGCGAGCACGGTATGGTCGACCGGGTCCCAGTTCACCTTGGCGGTGCGGCGCGCGACGAGGCCCTTCTCCAGGAAGTCGAGGAACAGCCGCTGCTGGTGCTTGTAGTAATCAGGCTCGCAGGTTGCGATCTCGCGACTCCAGTCCAGCGACAGGCCCATCGCCTGGAGCTGGCCGCGCATGATCGCAATGTTGGCGAGGGTCCAGTCGCGCGGGTTGATCTTGCGCTCGATCGCCGCGTTCTCGGCCGGCAGGCCGAACGCATCCCAGCCCATAGGGTGCAGCACGGAAAAACCCTTGGCCCGCTTGTAGCGTGCCACCACGTCGCCCATCGCATAGTTGCGGACATGCCCGACATGGATGCGCCCCGACGGATAGGGGAACATCTCCAACACGTAGTATTTCGGGCGCGGATCGTCGTTCTTCGCCTCGAAGAGCCGCTTCTGCGCCCAGGCCGCCTGCCAGCGCGGCTCGGCCTCCTTGGCGTTGTAGCGCTCGATGGCGCGGTCGGATGTGGGCGTGGGGTTCGACATAGGCTCGAAGCGAGACGTTTCAAAGGAATGCGACCGGAGACCATCCCGGATGCAGGGCGGGGAGGGCACTAACACATCGTCGCCATGCCGGGCCAACGGAATGCAGTCGGCGCCCGGAATGCCGCTCTCGGCTCGGCCGGCCGGTTGTCGGTCGCGAGGCGCACATCAGGCTGCCAAGGCGATGTTCAGGCGAAGGATCGTTCCAGTTCGTAGGCCGGGGTGAGTGCGGCCACGGGAATCTTCCAGGCGGCACTGATGGTTCTGATCTGATCCAGCGTCAGGTGCCGCCTTCTGCCCAGAATTTCCGAGGCACGCGAACGGGAGCCGAGAAGTTCCGCCAAATCATTCTGGGTATGGCCCATACTCTCGATCGCGAAGCGCAGGATTTGCACGGGATCGGACGGCTCGATCGCGTGCTGCGCGTTCTCGTAGGCCTCGATGAGCGTGGCGAGCACATCGAAGCGATCCGCGTCGGCTGAGCCGAAGACTGGCTCCGTATCGAAATAAGTCTCGATCTCCTTGAGCGCCCATTCGAGATCAGCGTCGGTTCGGAGCGGGCGGATATCCATCATGACACGATCTCCGGATTGATGCGGTCGTATTCCTTGTGCGTCCCGACGAATTTGATCAGCACACGTCCAAACCGATAGGCGACGTGTACGACGAGGCGGAATTCGTTGTTGCGGATGTCGAAAATGACGCGATTGTCTCCGACGAAGTCGACGCCCTTTCTGAACTGCGCCTTGATGTCCTGGGGCCCAGCCCAGTCGGCCTTGCTCACGAGAGTGTGCCAATCGCGAAGAGCCTGCTCGGACCTCGGGTGTTCGGCCCAGAAGTCCTGCAGGCGGCGTTTCGCGATCACTTGCATGACGAAGAGATAATCTGTTCCCTATTTGGGAACAAGCGAGGCGTTGCCGACTGGCGCGTCAGAACCGTCTTCACGATGACGATTCTTGCGTCTTTCGAGAAAAAGCCCTCACGCGGCGCGTCTGTGCTCCGTCGTGCAGGCTCGGTTGCGGCCGGAATTCTTGGCGCGATAGAGCGCGTCGTCGGCGGCCCGGTACAGCGCCGAGCAGGTCGCGCCCGGCATCACCGAGGCGGCGCCGACGCTCGCGGTGACGGTGAGCGACTGACCCTTGAGCGCGGCCGGCATTTTCTCCTCCGCGGCCCGGCGGACGGCTTCGGCGATGGATGTGGCCTCGCGCCCGCTTGTCGTCGGAAAGAAGACCGCGAATTCCTCGCCCCCGAGCCGCGCCACTCGGCTATCCTTCGGAACGATGCCGACGATCGCTGCCGCGATCGACATCAGGGCCATGTCGCCCGAGGCATGACCGTAGGGTTCGTTGACGACCTTGAAGTGGTCTGCGTCGATCACGAGCATCGCGCCGCCAATCGTCTCGCAAAGCGGCGCGACCGCCTCGAAGAAGGAGGCGCGATTCACCAGGCGCGTCAGGCTGTCGCGGCTCGCGAGTTCGGCCAGCCTCGCATTCGCATCGAGGAGATCTTGATTGGCCAAAGCCAATTTCGCCCAGAGTTGATCGAACTTCTGCCTCTGGCGAAAAAAATAGACCGAGACAGGCACGGAAATGCCGCTCGGGCAGATGAGAGCCATGATCATGGCCGTCATTGGGTCGGGGATGTTGAAATAATCATAGACACCTGCCGCCATCGCGAGAGATGCAGTGACAGTAATGAACGAGACGGCGATCGCTCTGAACAGAATTACGTTCAAAATCTTGCGTTCCCTGCGATGCCGTTAAGTATACGAAAACATGCATTGCTTTCGTTTTTGTTGACGGAAACCAGACGTTTGGCGCGATACCGGCTTCGCAGCGATCGTTTCCACGACAAGTCGTGTGGCGGTAGATTCCATTGCGGGCAGAGTGGCGCTAATACTGCCTCGGGTTGAGCACGCGGGGTCGCCTCGCTCGCGATCGGACGTCCATCCGTGCACTAGCCGCATAACGTTCGTCTCGTCGCAGGCCCGCTTGTCGACACCCTGCCGCAGCGCAATATGAGGGGTGCCTCGAAGACCGGACCGATCCACCGGGACGAGTGTGATGTCCCTGATGGAGCGGACGTGAATGGCGCCCTCGGAGAAAGAGCTTTGCGTGCTCGTCCTGCAGGGCGGCGGGGCCTTGGGCTCGTACCAGGCCGGCGTCTTCGAGGTGCTGCACGAGAAGAAATTCACGCAGCATTGGGTCGCCGGAACCTCGATCGGGGCGATCAATGCGGCTCTGATCGCCGGCAACCCGTGGGAGCGCCGGGTGCCGGCCCTGCATGAATTCTGGAACCTCGTGACCTCCGGCGCGCAATCCTTCGCCTGGTGGCCGAACGATCAGGCCCATGCCTGGTACAACGAGATTGCCGCGACCTGGAACACCCTCGCTGGCGCCAAAGGCTTCTTCCAGCAATTCTTTCCGCCGCGCATCCTCTATCCGGCGAGCGTGCCCGGTCCGATCAGCTATTACGATGCCAGCCCCTTGAGGGCGACGCTGGAGCGCCTCGTCGATTTCGATCTCATCAACCGGAAGGTGACCCGCCTCAGCGTCGGCGCGGTCGATGTCGAGACCGGCAACCTGATCTATTTCGACAATCACGAGCGGGAGATCCGCCCCGAGCACATCATGGCGTCGGGCGCGCTGCCGCCGGGCTTTCTGCCGGTCGAGATCGATGGCCGGTTTTATTGGGATGGTGGATTGGTCTCGAACACGCCGCTGCAATGGGTTCTCGATTGCGCGACCGACGAGGCGATCGCGATCGTCCAGATCGATCTGTTCCCGGCCCGCGGCAGACTTCCCCGGACGCTCTCGGAAGTCGCCGAGCGGGAGAAGGACATCCGTTATTCGAGCCGGACACGGCTCAATACCGACCAGCAGGTTGCGATCCACCGCACAAAAGCGGCCTATCGGCGCCTGGCCAAGAAACTGCCCCCGGAATTGAAGGACGATCCCGACGTGCAGTTCCTGGCGGACGCTTCGCGCGAGGCGACGATCTCGATCCTGCAGATGATCTATCGCAGCCGCTCCTATGAGGGCGGCGCCAAGGATTTCCAGTTCTCCCGCGCGACCATGCTCGAACATTGGCTGGCGGGCGCGGGGGACGCGCAACGTTCCCTCGATCACCCCGATTGGGTGAACCGCTCACGGCACAGGCAAGGCATTTCCGTGTTCGACCTGACTCGCGATTACGAGCAAGGCAGTCGGCCAAAAGGAGGCACGACATGACACGAGACGAGATCCTCGCCGCACCCTCGATGCCGGTCTTCAGTCCGAGCTATCCGCATCCGCCGAACCGCTTCATCAAGCGCGAATACCTGATCATCTATTACGAGACCGACCCGGAGCTGATCCGCGCGGCGCTCCCCGAGCCGCTCGAGCCCGCACCCGGCAACCTCGTGTTCTACGAGTGGATGAAGATGCCGGATTCCTCCGGCTTCGGGGCTTACGAGGAGAGCGGCCAGGGCATCCCGGCGCTGTGGCAGGGCGAGCCCTGCAATTTCTCGGTCCAGATGTATCTCGACGACGAACCGCCAATCACCGGCGGGCGCGAGATCTGGGGATTCCCGAAGAAATGGGGTGTGCCGCGCCTCAAGATCACCAAGGACACGCTGACAGGCACGCTGCATTACGATAGCGAACGCGTGGCTTTCGGCACGATGACCTACAAGCACCGCAGCCTCGAGGATCAACTCGACAAGGTTCGCCAGGGCATCGAGGGCCTCAACGTCAATCTCAAGCTGCTTCCTGATGTTACAGGCAGCGCCAAGGTTGCCCAACTCGTCGGCTACAACCTCACCGGGGTGAGCGTCCTCGGTGCTTGGGAGGGCGATGCGCGGCTCGATCTCGTGCCCCACGTCAATTGCCGGGTCGCGGATCTCCCCGTCCGCAGAATCGTCCGAGCCCGCCACCAGGTGGTGAATTTCACGCTGCCCTATGGCCGCGTGCTGCACGACTATCTCGCCTGATCTCCGATCGAAGGACCCAATTCCATGAGCATCACGGGAAAAACCGCCGTCATCACCGGCTCGACCAGCGGCATTGGTCTCGGAATCGCGCGCGCTTTGGCGGGAGGCGGCGCCAATATCGTCATCAACGGTTTCGGCAAGCCGGAGAATATCGAGAAGGAGCGCGCCGCGATCGAATCCGAATTCGGGGTCAAGGCCGTCTATTCGCCGGCCGACATGACCAAGCCCGAACAGATCGATAGCATGGTCAAGTTCACCGTGGACACGTTCGGATCGATCGACATCCTCGTGAACAATGCCGGCGTCCAGCATGTCGATCCGATCGAGAATTTCCCGCCCGAGAAGTGGGACCTCATCATCGCGCTCAACCTCTCGGCCGCCTTCCACGCGATGCGGGCGGCGGTGCCCTACATGAAGAAGGAAGGCTGGGGCCGCATCATCTCGACGGCCTCCGCGCATTCACTCGTCGCATCGCCCTTCAAGTCGGCCTATGTCTCGGCCAAGCACGGCCTTGCCGGTCTCACCAAGACCGTCGCGCTGGAACTGGCGACCTTCAAGGTGACCGTGAACTGCATCTCACCGGGCTATGTCTGGACCCCGCTGGTCGAGTCCCAGATCCCGGACACGATGAAGGCGCGGGGCCTCACCAAGGAGCAGGTCATCAACGACGTCCTGCTCGCGGCGCAGCCGACGAAGCAATTCGTCACGGTCGATCAGGTCGGCGCCCTGGCCCTCTTCCTGTGCTCGGATGCGGCGAGCCAGATCACGGGGGCCAACATCTCGGTCGATGGCGGCTGGACCGCCGCATAGGTCTTCCGAGGTCCCGGCGGGCATGCGCGCCTCCGCGGATGCCCTCCGACCGAGGTCTTGAGCAACGTCGATGATCCCGAATCATCGACGTGGCTCAACCATTTGATTTATCTCATTTTCTTCACGTGAACCGGTTTCCACTTCACTCGAAAATACTCTAGGATTCTCCAAGGACCACGCTCAGCCTTCGATGAAGGCGAGGATATCCCGGTTGATGATGTCGGCATGGGTGGTGATCATGCCGTGCGGATAGCCCGGATAGGTGATCAGCTTGGAGCCTTTCACGAGCTTTGCCGAAAGGCGCCCGGAATCGTCGATCGGCACGACCTGATCGTCTTCGCCGTGCAGGATCAGGGTCGGCGCGTCGATCGCCTTCAGATCCTGCGTGAAATCGGTCTCCGAGAAGGCCTTGATCCCATCGTAATGGGCCTTGGCGCTGCCGATCATGCCCTGGCGCCACCAATTGCCGATGACCCCCTCCTGGGCCACAGCACCCGGGCGGTTGAAGCCGTAGAAGGGCCCGCTCGCGACCGCCCGATAGAATTCGGCCCGATTCGCAGCGAGTTGCTTGCGGAATTCGTCGAAGACTTCGATCGGAGTTCCGCCCGGGTTGGTCTCGGATTTGACCATGATCGGCGGCACCGCGCTGATCATCACGAGCGCGCGGGCCCGGCCGCCCTTGCCATGGCGCGCGACATAGCTCGCGGCTTCGCCCCCGCCCGTCGAATGGCCGATATGCACGGCATCCTCCAGATCGAGATGATCGGCGACCGCCGCCGCGTCGGCGACGTAGTGATCCATGTCGTGGCCGTCCGACACCTGGCTCGAGCGACCATGACCGCGCCGGTCATGCGCGACGACCCGATAGCCCTTCCCCAGGAAGAACAACATCTGCGGGTCCCAATCGTCGGAACTCAGAGGCCAGCCGTGATGGAATACGATGGGGCGGCCCGATCCCCAATCCTTGTAGAAGATCTCGGTTCCGTCCCTGGTCTTGACCGTGCCCATCGGAATTCTCCTCGGCAGACCGATCTCGCGCGCCAACTCGCGTGTAGAACGGCGGCTCTGCCGCCTGTAAGGCAAAGGACGTGGCGAAAGCCGCGGCGCTTGGACCCATGCGGCAACGGGGAGTGCTCTCGTGAGCGACGAAGTGACGCCCGATCCCGCCGCGCTCGACCCGACCGACCCGTTCAACCGGCCTGAACAGACCTTCCCCCATCTCAATGCCGAGATGCTGGAGCGAATCGCCTCCTATGGAGCCGAGGAGAGCGTTGCGCCGGGCACCTATCTCTACAGGCGCGGCGAGCGCGGTCTCGATTTCTTCGTGGTTCGCGAGGGCGAATTGCTCGTCCTCGACGATCAGCCTGGGCGCGAAATCCGCTCCCTGGCGCGGATCGGCCCTGGACAATTTGCCGGCGAAATCAGCTTGCTGAGCGGGCGCGAGTCACTGGTCTGCAATCGGGCGGCGATCGCGACCCGGCTGCTGCGGGTGCCGCGCGCGGAATTCCGCCGTCTGATGACGGCCGAGCCCGATATCGCGGAGATCATCACCCGCGCCTTCATCCTGCGGCGCGTAGCCTTCCTGAGGCACGATCTTGGCGGGGTGCTGGTCATCGGCAGCAGCCATGCCGCAGCGGTTCACCGCCTGCAGCGCTTCCTCGAACGCAATGGCTACCCCTCGTCGATCCTGGCCACCGATCTCGCCCCGGAGGCAGCGGCGGTCCTCGCTCGCTACGGCCTGACGGATGCGGATCTGCCGGCGGTGGTCGCCCCCGGCTCGCTGGTTTTGCGCAACCCCAGCATCCACGACCTCGCCGACGCGGTGGGGCTGACCGAGCCGATCGACGAGGAGACGGTGTTCGATGTCGCGGTAGTCGGGGCCGGCCCGGGCGGGCTGGCCGCTGCGGTCTATGGCGCTTCGGAAGGCCTATCGACCCTCGTCCTCGAACAGACCGCCCCCGGCGGACAGGCCGGCACCTCCTCGAAGATCGAGAACTATCTCGGTTTCCCGACCGGGATTTCCGGCCAGGCCTTGTCCGGGCGCGGACAGGTCCAGGCCCAGAAATTCGGCGCCCATGTCCTGATCTCGCGTGCCGTGACCTCGCTCGATTGCAGTGACAGGCCGTTCCGCCTCGCGCTCGATGACGGCCGCTTCGTCCAGGCGCGCGCGGTCGTCGTCGCGACCGGCGTCAGCTACCGCAAGCTGAACCTGCCCGATTACGACCGCTTCGAGAGCCAGGGCATCTACTACGCTGCGAGCGGTATGGAGGCGCGCCTCTGCCAGGCGCAGGAGGTGGTGATCGTCGGCGGTGGCAATTCGGCGGGGCAAGCCGCCATGTTCCTTTCACGGCAGGCCTCGCATGTGCACATGCTGGTCAGGGGCGATGGGCTCGCCGAGACGATGTCCGACTATCTCGTCCAGCGCATCCTGCTCTCGCGCCGGATCACGGTTCGCGCCCATACCGAGGTGACGGGGCTCGAGGGCGATGGCTTCCTGCGCGCCATCACCTGGCGCAATAACCGAACGGGCGTGGAGGAACGCAAGAAGGTTGGCGGGCTCTTCGTCATGATCGGCGCGGCGCCTCACACCGAGTGGCTTCATGGCTGCATTCCGCTCGATGCGAACGGCTTCGTCGAGACCGGGGCCGACAAGGACGGCAAGGCCCTGGCTTCACCCTATATCACCGATATCCCCGGTGTCTTCGCCGTCGGCGACGTGCGCTCGGGCTCGGTCAAACGG
>JBGAFL010000108.1:0-4434 GCA_044227265.1 Methylobacterium sp. | reverse complement strand
CCGGTTTCGACATAGGCCGCGAGCTTGTCCAGCGACATGCTCCAACCGGCCTCGTTGTCAGCAGGCGAGACACCCGGCGGCACATTCTCGTGAATGGCGACGAGTTCGGTCCCGCATTCAGCGTCAGCGAGAAGGAAGGTGACCTTCATCTTCCCGCGCATGGCCGGATCATCCGTCTCGAAATCCATCGTCTCGATCACGCGCTCCCCGGGAACGAGATCGACGAAACGACCGTGATAGGTGTCGGTATTGGCAGTGGTTTTTCCGGCGCCATCGGCGGTGTCGTAGGTGAGTGAGATGCGGAATGCGCCGCCGACGCGCGGCTCGAAATGATGGATGTGACTGCGCATGCCGTGCGGCACCATCCAGTTCGAGACAGCCTGCGCATCGATGAGTGCCTCATAGACGCGCGTGCGGCTCGCCGCGAGCAGGCGGCGCAGGCGAGTGGTGGTCACAGCCGAGCACTCCGCTTTCTTTTCGATCCCGCTCTCCGGCGCGGCAAGGACGCCGCGTTGACAGACGGGTCCTGTCTCAGCACCGATCGTAGCCGACAGCTTCCGGAGATCGCCATGTCCGAATCCCGCCCGCCGCTTCCACCCTTCACCCGCGAGAGCGCGATCCAAAAAGTCCGCGCGGCCGAGGATGGCTGGAATGGGGGCAACCCCGAAAAGGTCTCGCTCGCCTACGCGCCGGACAGCCGCTGGCGGAACCGGGCCGAGATTTTTCAGGGCCGGCCGGCCATCGTCGATTTCCTGACCCGAAAATGGAAGCGCGAGCTCGATTACCGGCTCATCAAGGAACTCTGGGCCTTCACCGAGAACCGCATCGCCGTGCGCTTCGCCTATGAATACCATGACGATTCCGGCAACTGGTTCCGCGCCTACGGCAACGAGAATTGGGAATTCGACGGGAACGGGCTGATGCAGGTGCGCCATGCCAGCATCAACGACCTGCCGATCCGCGAGGAAGACCGGAAATTCCACTGGGACCGCTCCGGGCCGCGCCCGGCGGACCATCCAAGCCTGACAGATCTCGGGCTGTAGCGGTATCGCTCGTTATGGTTTTCCGGCTCCAAGCAGGGCTCGGAACTCCCGTTGATCTGGCCAACCGAAGTGCTTTGGGAGCGCCGACCGTCATTCCGGGGCCGCGCAGCGGAACCCGGAATCTAGAACCGCGATGGATTCTAACATGGCATCGTTGATGTTTCTGGGTTCCGGGTTCGCCTACGGCGCCCCGGAATGACGGAGGTGTTGTTCTTTAGAATAAACCAAACCCAAAGATTGAAGCTTCTTTTCCTGAGTTGAGAATCCTTCAGCTAGACGCGAGCATCTTCGGGAATTACGAGATTGCCCAGGCAGCCAGACTCTAATCTTCTATGAAGACCAGCACGACCACATAAATCTAGTTCGCGATGTGGTTTCGTCGGCATCGCATCTTGGTTGAATCGCACAAGACACGCTTGGAGGTAGAGTGGCTGTTGGACTGATCGCCCTGCTCGACGACGTTGCAGCCATTGCCAAAGTCGCGGCAGCCTCGCTCGACGATGTGGCCGCACAAGCCACGAGGGCAGGCGTGAAGGCGGCCGGCGTCGTCATCGATGATGCCGCGGTCACGCCGCGTTACGTGGTCGGGTTCGCGGCCGAGCGCGAATTGCCCATCGTCGGCCGCATCGCGCTCGGCTCGCTGCGCAACAAGCTGATCTACCTGCTGCCGGTGGCGCTGGCGCTCAGCTTCTTCGCACCCTGGGCGATCACGCCGCTGCTGATGCTCGGCGGCGCCTATCTGTCCTACGAAGGCGCGGAAAAGGTCTATGAAGTCCTGTTTCCGCACGCCGCCCACGCCCACGAGGCCACGACCGCTCAAGGGGCCAACCCGAAAGCCTTCGAGGAACAGAAGGTCTCGAGCGCGATCAAGACCGACTTCATCCTCTCGGCCGAGATCATGGCGATCACGCTGTCGGCAATTCCCGAGGGAAGTTTCTGGTCGAAAGCTTTCGTGCTTGCGCTCGTCGGCATCGGCATCACCATCGGCGTCTACGGCGTCGTGGCGCTGATCGTGAAAGCCGATGATGTCGGTCTGGCCTTGGCCAAGAGCACCTCGCCCTCGATATTCGGCCGGCTGTCGCGCAAGATCGGCCGCGGGCTCGTCATCGGCATGCCATTCCTGCTCAAGATTCTCGCGATCGTCGGGACGGCCGCGATGATCTGGGTTGGTGGCGGCATCATCGTTCACGGCCTCGAGGAATACGGCTTTCCCGCCGTCGCTCATGCTCTGCACCATGCGGCAGAGACGGTCGGCCACGCGATGCCGTTTGCGAATAGCGCAGTCGAATGGATCGTCGGCGCGGCCGGCGCCGGCATCATCGGCCTCGCGATCGGCGCGATCCTCATCCCGCTCGTAGGCTACGTCGTCGCGCCCGCCTGGACGGGCGTGAAAGGCCTGTTCGCGAAGGCAGCCTGATTGGGTTGAGCGCCTGGGGCTGTTCGCCCTGTCCGACTACTCCCCCTCCCCCTGCCGCTCACGCCGCAACCGCTCCCACCAGGCCAGCCGCTCCGCGTAGCGTGTCTCCATGCCCCGGTCGGTCGGCTCATAGAAATGCTGGCGGCCGAGCTTGTCCGGCCAGTAATCCTGGCCGGAGAAGGCATCGGGCTCATCGTGGTCGTAGCGGTAACCCTCGCCGTAGCCGATCCGCTTCATCAGCTTGGTCGGCGCGTTGAGGATGGTGCGCGGCGGTGGCAGCGAGCCGGCCTCCTTGGCGACGCGCGTCGCAGCCTTGTAGGCGTTGTAGACCGCGTTCGATTTGGGTGCGCAGGCGAGATAGACGGTCGCCTGCGCCAGCGCGAGTTCGCCTTCGGGGCTGCCGAGAAAGTCGAAAGCATCCTTGGCGGCATTGGCGATCACCAGCGCCTGCGGATCGGCCAGCCCGATATCCTCGACCGCCATCCGCACCAGGCGCCGTGCAATGAACAGCCGGTCCTCGCCGCCATCCAACATGCGGCAGAGATAGTAGAGTGCTGCATCCGGATCCGAGCCGCGCACCGTCTTATGCAGGGCGGAGATCAGGTTGTAATGGCCCTCCTGGGCCTTGTCGTAGATCGGGGCGCGGCGCTGGACGAGACTTTGGAGTGTCTCGGCATCAAGCCGCTCGCCGGGCTTCGCCGAGCGCCAGACTTCCTCCGCCAGCGTCAAGGCAGCGCGCCCGTCACCATCGGCCATGCGCACGAGAACGCCCCTGGCTTCCTCGTCGAGCGGCAGCGGCTGGCCCGTCAGGTCCTCGGCGCGGGTGAGCAGCTTTGCGATCGCCCCCTCGTCGAGCGCCCGAAACAGCAGCACCCGGGCGCGCGAGAGCAGGGCCGCATTCAACTCGAAGGAGGGGTTCTCTGTGGTGGCGCCGACCAGCGTCACCGTCCCGTCCTCCATCACGGGCAGGAAGGCATCGAGCTGGGCCCGGTTGAAGCGGTGGATCTCGTCGACGAAGAGCAAGGTGCCCTGCCCCGTTGCCCGGCGCTTCCTGGCTGCCTCGAACACCTTTCGCAGGTCCGCGACGCCCGAGAAGATCGCCGAGATCTGCTCGAAATGCAGGTCCGTCTCGCGCGCTAGCAGGCGCGCCACCGTGGTCTTGCCGGTGCCGGGCGGCCCCCAGAAGATCAGCGAGCCGAGTGTGCCAGAGCCGAGCAGCCGCGTCAGCGCCCCGTCAGGCCCGGTCAGCGCCTCCTGGCCGACGACCTCGGCGAGCGTCTTGGGGCGCAGGCGGTCGGCGAGCGGGCGCGGCACATCGTTCTCAAGGCCGGCGGAGGCGAACAGGTCGGACATGCCGGCATCAAGGCCGAGCCGGGACGGCCCCGCAAGCCTTGCTGGCGGCGAAGGGCGTGGATGTCGTGCCGGGCAACACCGACATTGCGCACGCGATGCCGATGATCGCGAACTCTGCGTTCGACGCATTGAGGATCGGTCATGGCCACGACGATTTCGCTTCTCATTCTCGCCGGCCTGCTCACCGGTCTCACCTATGCAAGCTCCGTGATCCTGCGGGGAACCCGCGAGAAGACCCGCTGGGGCATCACCCTGTCGCCGAAGAGTTGCCCGGCCTGCGGGGTGGCCATGCCGGTCATCCGCGTGCCGAACTCGCTGAACCAGGCGCTCTGGGGCGGCTCGACCTGCCAGGCCTGCGGCACTGAGATGGACAAATGGGGCCGGCGTATCGCGACGAAGGTGTGATGGCGTAGGTTTGGACAAAGACGTCGGTCAGAACAGGCTGCGATTGTCGCAACTATAGATTGTTTTTTGAAGTTGTGCGCAACTCCTCGCCCCGCTTGCGGGGAGAGCGACTGTCTTTCGGATCAAGCGATTTTTGACTGCCACGGTGTTTTGCTCCGGATCATGGCGTTGAGGATGGTGAGGAGCTTTCGGGCCGTTGCGACGATGGCGACGATC
>JBGAFL010000062.1:0-30556 GCA_044227265.1 Methylobacterium sp. | reverse complement strand
CCGCGATCGTCGCTGGAATCCGTTGCACCATCGGCGACCATGGGCTACTCAACGCCACGGCCTGCACCCGTAGCTCAGCTGGATAGAGCGTTGCCCTCCGAAGGCAAAGGTCACACGTTCGAATCGTGTCGGGTGCGCCAACAATCTCAACAACTTAGTGGTTTCGGGCAGACCCCTCGCCCAGCTTGGTGTCACCACAGTGTCACCAGTGTCACGAGTGGCGGTGCCGTAAGAATCTGCCGAGATCCTTCGCTGAAATTTGATTCGACCTTCTCGCTCCGGCGAGATGGAGCGGTCGACTTCCATCAGCTCGGCGAGCGCTACAGCGCCACGCACCACGTCGGATCGAAATCCGCCTCATCGAAGGCCGAGCGCTGTCCTCCGGCCGCATCCGCCCGGCCGGTCGCCATCGCGGCCGCTACCAGCGCGTCGATCGCCTGCGTGCTCTTGCGCTTGGAGATGTAGGGGAGCCCGGTGTCGCCGTAGATCGGCACGGCGTTCTGGACGCACCAGCGTAGCACCGGATGCCCGCCATGGCGGAATCGCCGGCCGATGATCGCCTTCTGCATTTCGCTGTAGAATGGCCCCATGATGACAGGGCGCTGCTGCACCTCGACGGCGGGAAGATCATCCTCGATCAGTCGGGACATCATCTTGGCTGCGAATTTCGGATCGAAGGCGATCTCCTTCACGTCGTAGCGCTCGCACAATTCGCGCAGCTTGCCCTCGATTACCGCGTCATCGATCAGGTCGCCGGGAATCACGGTGAGATGCCCCTCCTCCCGCCATTGGCGAAGCGGCACATCCGGCAGTTCCTCGCATCGCCTGCGGAAGGCGGTCTCCGGCAGGAAGCACCAGGTCAGCACCCGGAAGCCGCCGGCCTCGTCGAGGAACGCCGCCACGATCGCGGTGAGGTCGTAGCTCTTCGACAGGTCGACCCCGATCCAGCACGGCTCGCCCGTCAGTGATTCGGGCTCACACGCCGCGCCGGCCTCGTCATAGACCGCCATCTCGATCCAGCCGGTAGCCGCGCCGTCCTGCCAGATGTTGAGGTGCGTCTGCTTGAAGCCCTCGCGGAGCTGCGGCAGCTCGCGGGCGATGCGGGCCTCTGATCGCAGCTCATCGAGATCCGGAAAGCCCTCGGCGAGGCCGGGATTGACGGCGTGCCACACCGATTCGTCGAGCCAATCGCCATCGGCATCGGCCTGGAACAGGATCGGCAGGAAGGACGGATCGCGCTCCGGATCGTGGTGGCAACGCACCGCGTACTGGAATAGGTCGTGGCAGATGCCCTCGGCCCTCTCGCCGGCCGTGGTGATCACGATGGTGAGCGAGCCCGGCATCTTCGACGCGCCGGTCTTGAGCGCATTCCAGAGCGAGAAGCCCCGCCAGACGTGAAGTTCATCCGCCAGCACGAAGGACGGCGTCTTGCCGTGCTGCGCATCGCCCTCCGCAGAGATCGCGACGTAGCTCGAGCCGCTGCGGCGATGCTCGATCCGGTTCTTGGTGTCCCGGATGCGGGTTGCGGCGATCAGGCGCTCGTCGGCGTGGAGCATGTCGCGCGCCTCGTCGAAGGCGATGCGGGCCTGCGTCCGGTCGCTCGCCGCGGCGATCACTTGTCCGCCCTGGCGCTGCTCCGGCCCGATTGTGTGGCCGAGTGCCAGGACCGAGGCGAGCGTCGTCTTGCGGGCGCCGCGCGGTAGCAGCGCGAACACGGTCGAGACCTGCCGGCGCCCGTCCGGCCAGGACGGCCCATAGATGCGCTCGATGATCCGGCGTTGCCAGCGCGAGCGCAGCGGCCGCCGATCCGTGCCCGTGGCCTTCGGATGCCGGAGAATATCGGCGAAGCGCAGCATGTCCGCGGCCCGGCCGTGCGGGTCGGGAATCGTGCTCTCGTCAGATACCCAGCTCGGAATAAGCATCGTAGCCGTCCTCTCCGGCGGGCGGCTTGCCGGCCTTGTTGCGGGAGGCCGGCGTGAGCCCCAGCTCGGCCGCGAGCCGGCGCATCTCGGTCATCATCTGCCCGAGCGTCTGGAATGCCGGATGCCGCTTGGTGCCGGCATTCGTGTCGACGGTGTCGCCCTCAGTCGCGATCGTCGTCTGGCAGCGCCGGATCGTGCCGACCGCGAGGCAATAGGCCTCCACGCTCGCCATGTCGGTATCGGTGAGGATGCGCCGCTTGATCAGGCTCGGCAGGACGCGCTTCCATTCGTCTTTCGCCTCGGCCGGCAGCCAGGCGGGTGCGCGCGGCACCGTCGAGAGCCCGCCCTCGATCGCCTTCAACTCGGGTTTGCGTCCACGCATCAGCCGCGCACCGTCATCTCGATCCGCACCGGCTCGGGTCCGATGAAGATCGTGGCCGTCGCCTGGACGTTGCGAGAGCGCCCCTGCACGAGGAGGAGGTCGTTGACCTTCGGCCAGCGCGTACCGCCGGCCGCGCCTGGAAACGTGGAGGCGAGGATGGGTGATGCCGAGATCACCGCCTGCGCGTCCTGCTGCGTGAGCCCGCCGACCATCTGCTCCGGCTTGTAGCCGCGCAGGAACACGCGGCATGGTACCTCGACGAAGCTGCTGCCGGTTCCGATCCTTCGACGCAGCACGCCATCCTCGCCTTTTTCGGCGAGAGCGCGATCGAGCCTGTCGCGTCGTTCCACGGGCGTCAGCATGACCACACCACGAATTCAGCGAGCAGGTCCTCGACGGAGGAGCGGATCAGCGTTTCCGCCGCGTCGGAGACCGTCCATTGCTGCGCGCCGATACCCTCGACGGTGTCGCTGCGCAGCGAGAGGTCCTGCGTCGAAAGCGAGCGCAGATGCGTCGCGATCAGCACCACGGCGTGACGGGGTGCGGCGAGTTGCGGATCGTCCGCGTCATAGCCGGCCTCGTAGCGGATGCGCACGGATTCGGGACGGCGCGCCACTTTCGGCCAGCACCCCCCGATCGGCGCGATCGAGCCGCAGCGCGTGCCGACGCCGAACACGAAGTAGCTCGCCGGATCGATTGTCTGTTCCTGCCCGGCCTCGTTCACCACCACGACGGAGACCACGCGCCGCAGCGGAGGCCAGGGCAGAGCGATCTCCCGCTCATCGAGGCCGTCGAGCCGAAGTTCCAGCGTCTGAATTCCGAAGGCCCGTCCGATCCAAGAGCGCTCGATCCGCGCCTGCGCGACAGAGAGCAGAGCCTCGACCCGAACGTCGTCATCGCCGGCCAGAACCGGGGCCTGCGCCTTGGCCGCCGCCACCTCGACGAGGCGGGCGGGCGAATTGATCACGCTCACCTGCATGGCGCGGACCCCGACTTGCTGATTTCCGGTGTGTCACGCGTCGAGCACCCCAGTCGGTCCCGCGCCCCTGCTCCAGGAATTCCGAGGGTGCCCCCTACCGTTCGACCGAACGCGCCTTCCTCGCGCACTGCCTTGCGTGAGTTGCAGCCCTTCGCCATCGGCTGCCAGTTCGACCGATCCCAGAACAGCTTGAGATCGCCCTTGTGAGCCCGCTTGTGGTCGACGACGGTCGCCGGCCTTCCGCAGCCGCAGGCGCACAGCCTGTTCTCGGGCAATGCGAGGAAGGCCCTGCTCTCCCGCTGCCATGCCGACGAGTAGCCGCGATGACGTGCGGTCGGGCGACGCTGCTCGGAGGCGCGAGCCCGCTGCACCTGGCAGGGACAGGCCTCACCGGCAGCGATCTTGTAGCCGCATCCGCAAATGCGTGGGGCACGCTGTGCCATCGGGTCCTCGATCATCTGTGCCGGGCTCGCCGACCTTGACCGCCATGTGACCGGACCATCGATCCGGAAGGCGCCGCGGAGGTCGGCTTCTCGCTATCGGGCTGCCCGGCATCGCCCTCATGAGGACGGCGCCTTCCCACCTCGTCAGGCAGCGACCGGCAGCGAGCGCGGCGCGCCAAGAACCGCGAGCGCCGACATCGCAGTGCCGGTGCCGTGCGTTCCGATGAAGTCTGGCCTCAGCCGAACGAAGCGGCGCTGGCCAGCAACGCCGTCGACATAGCCGAAGCGGTGCACGGTCGCGGCCGGGTGCGCCGTTCGCTGACTAAGCACGATGCCGGAGGCGTCGGGCACGGCGCCGAGCACGTTGGTCGAGCCGACCGCTTCCCAGGCAGCGCCATCGTCGGAATGCTCGACGATGAAGTCGATCCGATTCGCGCCGGTGAAGGTGATCCCGCCGACGCCGAGCTGGAGCACGAAGGTCACGGCGCCATAGCCGGCCCGGTCGATCGTGACGGCGGACGGATCGTCGGTGAGCACCGCCGGGACGATGGCGGCGACGGCACCGAAATTGTGCATGTGATCGCGCATCTTGGCGCCTCCTCAGTTCACGGAAATCTTGAGCTTGCGCAGCGCATCCGGCCGCACGACGGCTCCCGCGACGCGGCGGCGCGCGGTGAACTTGGTCTGGCCGTTGTCGGACAGCGTGTAGGGATCGCGCAGGATCGAGAGGCCGACGCGGTCATAGATGCGGTAGCCGACGTTGAAGTCGCCGTAGAGGATCGGCGTCGCGCTCGCGGCGATGTCCGGCATGTCGATCGCCTCGACGACGGGCCGGCCGAGCAAGGTGGCTGGCTGGCCTTCCGACAGGCTGTCCTGCCAGAGGAAGCGGCCTTGCCCATCCTTGAACAGGCGGATCGCTGCGATGCTGGCGCCGTTCAGCATCCACGAGCCCGCGTTCCGATAGATCGGCGGCAGGCTGTAGAGCACCTTCACCAACGAGTCCGGCGTGAGCGAAGAAGCATTGCCGCTCGGCAGGACCGGCACGTCCGGATCGCTGAGCAGGCCGAAGGGCTGCTTGACGCCTGAGCCTCCAACGAAAGCAGCGCCCTCCAGGCGACCGAATTCCTCGGCGAAATCGGCGGACAATTCGGCCTCGATATTGAAGGCCGCATCCTCGAGGAGCTGGTTGCTCACCGGCACCCAGCACGACATCTCGTGCGCCTCGATCTTCAGCTCGCCATAGGTCGGCTCGGTCTTCGGCCGCGTCTCGATCTCGTCGACCCATTTGGCGGTCGGGCCGGTGAGGCGCTTCGGGATCTTGATCTCGCCGACGGACATGGCGCCGACGCGCGCGGCCTGCCGCACGGGCGAAAACTGCACCAAGTTCTTGATCAGCTCGGTCGAGAACTCGCCGGGTGCGAGGTAGCCGCCGCTCGTGGCGTCGGCGACGCGCAGCGCCTTGACCTCGTCGAGCTCCAGGCTCTCCCGGCCGCGCCGCACGAAGCCGAAGAAGGCCTTCTGCTCCAAGCTCGGCCCCTTGTCCTGGCCGGTGCCGCCCGGCCGATCGAGCTTCACCTCCAGGGCGTCGGCGCGATCCTTGGCCGCCTTCAGTTCCTTGTTCACCTCGCCGATCTTCGTCTCGAAAGCAGCCGTGAGATCGGTGATCGCCTTCTCGACATCCGGCGGATCGCCCTCGGCCTTGGTCTCCAGCGCCGGCAGGGCGCGATCGTGATAGCTCATCGGAATTCCCCTTAAAGGCGCAGCGCCGCAGCGGCGCGATGGAGAGCGGCGACGATGCGGGCCGCGCGCTCGGGATCGTGGAGGCTCTTGACGGTGGAGATCGCCGCCCTGTCGTTCGAGCCGAAGGTGACGATGCTGATCTCGCGCAAATCGACTTCCTCGACGTGGCGGATTCCGGCCTTGCGATCGAAGCGCTCGCGCTTGGTCCGGAAGCCGATCGAGAGCTGATCGAGCGCACCCTCGAGCATCAGCGCATAGGTCTGCGCGGCGAGCGGCACCTCGCGGATCAGTCGGCCCTTTACGTGAAGCCCGCGGCTATCCTCGACGGCATCGGTCCACACACCGATCGGCTCGTCTTGCCGGTGCTGGCGCAGCATCTTCACGCGGCTGATCGGGCGCGCGGCAAGGCTCGGGGTGAAGGCACCGGCAACGATGACATCCCGGTGCGAGTCGACATGCCCGAAGACGGAGGCGTAACCCTCGAACGTGCCGTCGTCGCCGATCGCCTTCGTGTCGAGGCTGATGCCCGAAGTGAACTCGATCTTCATGCGGCGATCCTCGGCAGGCGCGGGAGGTCCTGCGGCTCGGGCGCGCTCCCCGGATCAGGGGAGCGGGGCGCGGCCACACCTTGCGGCTGGTTGAGCACATCGCCGCCTTTGATCGGCGGCCGGTTCTCGACGGCGCGGCCTTCATTGGCGCTCAACCACGGACCGCCAATTGCCGTGCTGAGGGCTTCGAAGCGCTGGAGGATGTTGCCGCGAAGCAGGTCGTCGAGCTGGAACTCGATGAAGTTCGTCTCCCGCTCCTCTTCCGCGAACAGCACCCGCGAGAGCGCGCCCTCGATCAGGTCGCACCAGGGGCGAATGCAATAGGCGACGAATTGCAAGCCCAATTCTTCCGAGTTGCTGTGCGTCGCCCGATCCATCTCGGCGAGCATGTGCGGCGGGACTCGGAAGACGCGGGCAATCTCCAATACTTGGTGCCTTCTCAGTTCCAAATATTGCAAATCGACACTGTTCAACGTCAGGCCGGTATAGCTCGCCGAGCGATCCATCACCGCCGTGCCGCCGGAGCGGCCGCCACCGTGAACCGCGTTCCAGACCGCAACCCGGTTCTTGATCTCCACCGGACTGAGCTTGTCGGCGAACGAGAGAATGCCGGAGGGCCGCGCACCGTTTCCGAACAGCCGGGCGCCATGCTTCTCCAGCGTCGCGGCAAAGCCAATCGCCTCGCGTGCCAGAGAGATCAGCGAAAGGGGAGCGCCATCGTTCGGCACCGGCACCAGGTGCACCACGTCGCGCCAGTCATAGGCGCGCTCGCCGCCGGCCGCGACGGTCAGCTTGTAGTTCGGCTCTCCGGTTGCCGGATCGTGCTCGACCCGCATCGCGCCGGGCTTGATCCGGTGCAGCTCGCGCACCTGCCCGCCGGCCCGCGCCGCAACCGCGAATCCTTGCCCGTGACGGATCGCATCGAAGATCAGCCGCAACTTGAATTCGTAGGCGCTGAGCCACGGCACCGGCCGCTCCAGGACCTTCGCAGCAGGATGCTCGCGGTCGCGCTCGCGCCCACCATCCGGCAGGCGCTTGAACACATGGATCGGCAACGAGGCGATCGTCTCGCCGATGCTGCGGACGGCAGAGACGACGGCCGGCACGCGCAGCGCACTCTCAGGCCCGACTGCCTCGCCGGAGGCCGTCGCAGTTCCGGCACCGAACAGCGCAAGCAATTCCTCGCCCGACGCGTCGAGCGTCCAGGCTTTCTCTTCGAACTGCTGTTGTTTGCGCTTCGACTTCTTCGACATCGGCTGCACGCGCGGGATGCCGTCGAAGTTCAAGCTTTGCGAAGCAAGGTCAATGCCTGCGCGGGTTGTGAACTGATCTTAGGTTTTCTTGCCGTTCGTCAGCGTTTCCAGCCTATTCGCGCGGTTTCATTGCATCAGCTTGGAGGGGGCCTCCTCCGGAGGGCCGGCTTATTGCCAAGATGACGCATGACGCTTGGTGACGCGTTTTTGCCCATACACCTCACACGCGCGCGCACGTGAGCGTTATCCTGAATGTCGCGTCATGATGCGTCATGCGTCATCTTGGCCGTAACTGCGATCGGGTTTGAGCCGAATTCCCGAAAAGCCCCGCGCATGCTCCTTGCGGAATTGCGGGAAGCCCTTCCTGCGCATGGCGGGAGCGAACGCCTTAACCGTTCCGGGCGCATCTCCGGCCGCCTTGGCGTAGGCGCTCCAGGATTCGAAGAGGTCAGTCGTCCGATCCCAGACGTTCGGATCACCCTCGCGGATATCGCACTTTTCTGCGAGCCACTGCCCCATCAGATCTTGCTCCGAGAAGTAGCTCTCGGTGGCTTCGACCACGCTCGGCGGCCTGACGAGCCCGTTCATTTGCCAGTCGAGGCAGCCCTCGATCATCCAACGCAGGATGCCGGCCCACTCGGCCTTGAGCTTCGCCTCCAGCTCTCGGTCGGGGCGCTCGGGCTTGCGAATGAACGGGACGATGTTGAACCGGCGCCTCGCTGCCTCGTCTACGCTCCTCAGCATCGGCTGATGGTTTCCAACCACGGTCAGCTTGAAGGTCGGCGTGAAGGTGAAGAAGTCCTGCCGCATGAACCTCGCAGTCACGGCATCGCCGCCGGTCAGTTGCTTGATCCGAGCCTCGGCCCAAGCCCGATCTTCCTCCGTCTCTGAAGCGGTAACGAGCCGGGCACCGCGCAGCATGGCCATGTCGGTGGGGTGCTTGTCGTTCTTCGACGCGGTGAACGTGTCCATCGCCGCCGTTGTGGCATAGTCGCCCATGAGGGCGGTGACCACGTTGAGGAACACGCTTTTCCCGTTTCCGCCCGGCCCGTAGACGAACACGAGCGCGTGCTCACGCGTGATGCCGGTGAGGCTGTAACCGCACCACTGTTTCAGAAACCTGATAAGGCCGGCGTCGCCGCCGGTCGCTTCGTCGAGGAAGCGCAGCCAAGTCGGGCAGTCCGGCAGGGTCGCGGGGCCAATGGCTGTGAGCTTCGTAATCCGATCATCTGGATTGGAGAGATGCAGCTTGCCGGTACGCAGATCGACGGTTCCGGCGGGCGTGCCCAGCAACCATGGATCGGCGTCGAACACCTCGCTGGTTACTGCAAAGATCGGATCGCACTTGGCGAAGGTTTCGACGCCGCGTGCGAACGCGACCTTGGACGCGATGAAGCGCGCCTTCGGACTCTCGTCGGCTATCAGCTCCCGAGCCAGCAACCGCGCCCACTGAAACGGCGTGCGGTCTCGGTTCGGCACCCATGCCGTCCCACTGTATTTGAGCCAGCGCCCGCTATCATGGTCGTGAAGCAGCCGGTCGGCATAGCGGCTCGCGAATTCCTGTGCGGCCGAATCTTCCGTCACGATGTCGTTGTTAGCCGGAGGGGCCGAAGTCCCCTCACGCTCTTTATCGTCGTTCGGCGGCCAGCGGCCCGATTGCTCGGGACCGAGATCGTCCATCATCTCGTCGAAGGGATCGCGTTCTTCCATCGCTTATCCCCCTTGCGCCAAGTCGGCGACGTCGAAGGCCGCGCGTTCAAATGCGGCTTTCTCGAATGCTCGCGCCTCGCGGAGCTTCCTGTTCTCGGCCTCCAGCATTTTCAGTACGGACACGCCTTGCTTGAGCGCGGCGACCGCGCAGCGCGTCGAGTAGGCGAGACCGGCGTCGTCGCGCATGTGGGCATAGTCGACAGCCATGCCGGCGTAGAACGCGGTCCTGTTCATGCATTCGGCCACGAAGTCGCGGAGGGCTTCGGGCGTGCCGTGATAGGGCTCAGCGCTCATGCGGCGCCTCCCACGATCCAGGCGGGCAAGGTCGGCTCGATGTTCCGGCGGAGCGCGGCGAACCGGCGGTAGGCAGGGCGCTCGCCGGTCCATTCCGCGAACCAGGTATCGCGGAACGGCTCCAGCCATTGCGTGCCGGCCGCCGACCATTCCGGATGCATCGTGAGCGCGTAGAACGCTGCAGCTTCGAGGCAGTCGATCTCGGGCTCGACCAGATGCTCCAAGGTGGCGGTGAGGAGCAGCGCGAGGCCGATCGCCTGGACATCGCCCCGGATATCCGGCGGCATATCCCAGCCCTCGGTGTGCTCCAGGTTGTGCCCGATGATGTCGAGGAGAGCCGCGGCGCGGGAGGCCCAATCGGGTTGCTCCAGCGCGAGGGTCACCCAGGCCTCGACCGGGACATCCGGCTCCATGTCGCGCGGCAGCCTCGGGTAGACCGGCTCGCGGGGCGTCCGAAGCGACACGCGCGGTACTTTCCGCCCGCCATGCTGGAGGAAGATTTCGAAGCGGATGCCGCCCTGGCCGCACTCGGCCTCGATCTGCGCTTTGCACCGCTGACGGTCGCTGGCGTGGTAGATGCCGGCGATGTCCATGCAGCCGTCGATGTCATGCACGAAACCGTCCGGCACGGCGGCGTCGCGATAGGCGGGAACCGGCCGCCCATAGGACGACGGGATGTAGCCGATGGGGGTCTTTTTCATGCTGCACCTCCGGCCCGCAGAAATGCGCGGGCATCATTGCGCCGGTCGAACAGCTCGAAGCCGACGACGCAGCCTTCGCTGCTGAAGACCGCCACCAGCGTGCGGCTTGCCAGGGTCGGCGGGGTGTGGTTTGAGGTTTGGGTGAGAGGTTTCGCGGCCTGCTCGCACTTCCTGCCGTGACGGGCTCCTACCCCCGTCGCGGCAGCTTGCTTTTGGGGTCCCGGCGGCGCGCAGCCGCTGTCCCGCGCTTTGATGCGCATGATGATCTCCTTCATCATTTCGGGGTTTCAGAAGTCGTGCGGACGAGCTTGCCGAGGTAAATCTTGGCCCACTTGTCCAACTCTACTTTTGGATACAGCGGACCCTGCGGCGTAGAGTTGTAATAGGGGCCACCGATCTTGCCGGCCCACTTGCCGCCCTTGCAGCGCCACTTCGCCAGCGTGTTCTTCGAGATCTTGATGCCGTAGACGAGGCCGAGATATTCGGCGGCCTGATCTCCACGGAGACGGTCAGCTCGAAGGTGAGACGGCAGGCAAAGCTCCGCCGGTCGCCCCGCAAGGGGCGTCAAATTTTCGGTCATCATGAACTCCTAGTTCGATGGATCAGCGCGCCGCCGATCGGTCCTTCGTGTCCTCAAACATCGTCGCGCACCTTGAGCCGGGCGCGTCCTTGCGGCGGGTCATCACCGGCATGCCGGCGATTTCGGGAAAGGCCGCAACCTGGTGCTCGGCACCTTCGCCCGACGCGGCGAGCCGGGTTGCACGGCTGGTCGCAATCATTCGAGGCGTTTTCCGAGGGCGATCACCACGCGGTGATCAAATTCTTGCGTGGCGGCATGGGCGATCTTGTCCATGGCGGACCGATCGGGATTGTCGATGTTGACGGTAGCCTTACCCAGCCAGTCGGCATCCATGATGAGAAAATTCAAGGGGTTATTGAAACCAGTTTCGTTCAGCGGTTGGATCTGCGAAACCGCCAATTCTATATTCGCGGAATAATACGGCACTTCCGAAAAGGTCATGGTCAGCGTAGATTTCCAGTCCCCATCGAGACCAGCTTTGCAGGGAAGGTTGGAAAGAACAGAAAGACCTTCCTCTAAGACGCGCCATTCCTGAATCAAAACACTCAATGCATCAATGAAGTGCGGCCTGGACAATGCGACGTGAGCGAGGCTGCCAATCTCATGCTGATTGAGCGCTCCGTGCGGATCGGCGATCGAGCCGCGCTGTCTTCCAGCGCCAAGGATACCGTTTGCAAATCGACCGGCCTGCAAGGTCGAGGGCGAGGCGAGCAGCCCCACTGCTATTGCGGCCGCCTCACGAGCATTGCGCTTCAAAGCAGCGCGTCCTGGCGGTCCTGCGACCACTACGCCATTCTCGAAGATATTGAGCAGCGCGGACTTGAGCGAGCGGTCGGACAACGTCGTGTGAGGCTGGATCGCCTGCAGAAGTTCGCCAGCGGTAGCAGTCATCGAAGGCTCTTTCGGTCGGATAAATGTCCGTTGTTTTGAACGCATATCCGACCGAAAATTTTCAGTCAATCATCCGACCAAAAAAACGTGGCAAAGCCCGGCCGGCTCGGAATCCTTGCCCAAAGTGCAAACATCGACCGCGCGAGCGGCCGGGCCGGGTCGTCAGGCGAGCGCGATGACTTCTTTCAGGACGGCGACCGTCAGCCGTTCATCGACATGGATGCTGTCCGCTTTGCCGCCCTCGATCAGATCGTCGAGCAGCAAGCGAGCCTTTGCCGCCAAGTCGGACAGGCCAGCCGAGGGCTCGGTGATCGCCCGCTCGAACACGGCACCCATCTTGTCGATCTCGGCATCCAATTCGTCGTCCGTGAGATCGTGCATCTGGTTCACGGCTTCGCGGTGAATGATGGCCCAATCGCAGGCACGGGCGAGGTCGGAGAGCGGGACCGCAAGTGCGGCTCCGCCCATGACGGGAAGAGCAGCGAGGCCGCATAGAAGAGCGCGGCGGGATGCGAAGCCGGTCATACGCAAGCACCGTAGCCGGTGAAGCCTTGCTCGGCCGCACTGTCACATCCGACGATTCCATTGTCGTCGGTGCCGCCCTCGGTATCGCCGCCGTCTTCGTCATCACCACCGTCCTCGTCGTCGGCGTCGTCGAGTTCGCGATCGTCGCAGGAACCGCCGCCAAGGCTGGGCTCGTCGTCGCCGCCGTCCTCGAGATCAACGTCGCCCGCGAGGGCATCGAGCAAGTCGATGTCGGCCTCGATCCTCATGGCGATGGCGCGCCGCAATTCGCGGATGCGGGCCTGGTCGGGATCGGCGTCGAGCATGACGCGGATCGCCTTGGACACGGGTCCTCCGCTGGCGACGATGGGCAGGGGGGAGCGTTCACGGGGGCTGTGCCCCGTGGTATCAGCCTGAATAGCCATGTGACGATTGCCTCTAAGCGTTACGTGGTCAGGGCCGGAGGGAAGCAGCAACTTCCCCTCGGCCCGATTAAAGTCTATACGGGAAATATGATCATTTTGTCAAATCCCGTAGAGAGAAAAAAGCGCGGCCGTCCGCCCGGCGAACGATTCCCGGTTCCTATTCCGATGCGCTTTTCCGAGGAGCAGGTGGCGGAACTCGATGCCTTCGCTGCACGAGAGGGGCTGTCCCGCTCCGAAGCGATCCGCTTCCTCGTCACCGAGGCCCTGAAAGCCAAGCGCTCTTGAAACCCGCGCCCGACCCGACCCTGACCGCCGATCGCTCTCCGCCGCCATCTCACGGCGCTGGCTCGGGAAAGGATGCTTGGCGCGACTTCGCGCTTCATGCCCTCGATGCGAACACTGGGCTTGCCGCCACGATCCGGGAGCAGGCGGAAGTGATCGCGGATTTGAAGGCCGAGATTGCGTTGCTGCGCCGGCAGATCGCGACCCGGAAGCCGGCCGGCGGGCGCGAGCCGATCACCGACGAGAAAGTGGCGCGGATCGAGACTGCGTTGCGGACGGGCGAAACCACGCGATCGATCGCGCGAGGCTTCAAGGTCTCCCCGATGACCGTCTCGCGGGTCGGAAAACGCATGCGTGAGCGAAAAACCGCGCTGACGTAACATATTCCATTGTTACACTCTGCGGCGGATGTGGTGATCGGCTACCTCGATACCGCTTGCGTGCTCCAGGATGCCCCAGGATCGGCGCGAAGGGGTGCGGGGTATCGGACTGCGATTGTTGATGCCCTCGGCCGCCTACGGGGCGTTTTCAGGCGCGACTGCTGGGGGTGCCGGGCGGTGCGCGGGGAGCACGGCGGTGATCGTCGTTCTGAGGCGTTCAATGTTGATAATATACACATGAAACGCGCCCAAGCGGCAAATGCCTCGATTCCGATGGAGAAGTGACGAAAAGCGGCAAGCCCGTTCGCGGGCTGCCCTTGAAGCTCCGTAATCGTCCGTTAATACGTCGAGAGGACGTTCATTTGTCCCTTGACTTTGGATCGCCCATGCCTTGGCAGCCTGCCCACGAAGCGCACTCGATTGAGCGCGTGGCGCTGAGCTTCATGCTGATGGACGCACTTCCAGCAAGGGGTTGGCAGAAAGTGCTGGAGGTCGCGGGAGGGCGTCTGCCGGCATTGGGTTATCATGCCGCTCCCGATCAGCCTGAATTGCAGAGTATTCCAGCGCCGGTGGGAGGGCCTGCCATCCATATCAGATTAGCCCCTGCCGGCTTAGCGGTTGGCTCAGCCGCCGGGGGCGGCCTGCCCGGGTCGCGCTCGTTTCAAAAAGTCGTCGAAGGCCAAGCTGAAGCTGAGATAGTAGTAAGCCGCAGTAGCGTCGTTGTAACAACAACCGCATACGATCGTTGGGCACAATTTCGGGATGGATTCTTAAATGCCATCGGGGATACGCTGACCATTACACAAGAGATGTCTAGCGTTAGCGCTGTGAAGCTCGAAGTATGGGATCGGTTTGTGTTCAGCGGAGCGCCCGAAGAAGCGAATTTTGGAGAGCTTCTGCGATGTGACGCGAACTTCGTACCGCAGTTCGCGGCGCGGGCACAAAGCTTGTGGCATTCCCACGTGGGGTACTTTGACAAACCCGGCCGATCCGCTCAGCGGCTGGTCAACCTGAACCTCGATGCGGTCGATATTCCTGACACGCCGCCGCCAGAGGCTGTCGAGGGCGTCGTTGCATCCCGGCGCTCGTTAGGTATCTACACGATGGTCCGAGACACCCCACATAGGGATGGTGACGTAGAGCCAGTCGGCGACGTCAGCGGGCTGCTGGATGAGATGCACTGCGTCTTGAACGCCTTGCTCGTGAGCGTTATCAGCGACGAAGCTGCGCGGCGCATTTCCCTGATTCCGTGAGTTCTGACGTTGGCCACCTCACAGATCGTTACAACCATAGCGCGGCCCAGCGCTTCCTATGGGCGCGGCTCAACCTGCGTGTCAGGATTGGAAGCCGCTGAGGACGATGGGATGCTCGCGGCGGCCATGCAGGCTCTTCTGCGCTCCTTCGCCGGCCTGCCGCCACAGGGCATTCCGGCAGGACAGGCCAGCGTCCCTACCGCTGTTTCTGATAGTGCGCCGTTTCCGGTTGGCCAGAACCGCGCTGCTCAAGCGCTCGCGCGGGAGATTTCTGGCTATCGGGCTTTGCGGGAAGGCTGGGATGGTGAGGGCGCGCTTGCCCCCAGTGATGACGCGGTCTGTGATGCTGCGCGCTTCGTTTATGCGGCTGGGCGCATCCCAGGCCTTGTGTCGCGCTTGGAGACGTCCCTTAACGCTGACGGTACTGTCGCGCTCGACGTGGAAGACGGGGTAGGCACCCTCGTGTTCAAGGGCGACGACTCGATAATTCATGCGCTTAATGGGCAGATGCCAGGCGTCGTCGAATTCGACGAGGAGGTAATCCCTGCGGAGCTTTTGCGCGCGCTGATCGGCTAAGCGGAGCTTTGTCCGTTGAGCCAGGACGCCTGTCGCGCGACTTTTCAGGACATGGAGCCGCCCTTCGTTGATAAAAGAAGGGCGCAGCATTTAGATCAGCAGCATCCCCTGTGCGCTTGCCAGCCGCACTGCGTGAGCGAGCATTCGACCGGCCCGGTTCTCGACGCCGAGGTTCTGATCCGCATTCTCATTTCTCCGCAGCATATGCATCGAAAGCGTGCGGAGCCGATGCCGGCGTCCATTAGTAGCGCCGAGTTGAGCGGCCTGTCGGTCTTCCGAGAAGACCAGGCAACTGATACCCAAATCCGGCGCGTCGCCGAAGATCTCGTAACCCTGGCCCGGCAAAACGGGAATGCCAAGGCTGGCGTGTTTGGCGTTCTACGTTTTTCTTGTGACGCACCCCGATATCTGGTGATTCCACTTGAAGATCAGCCGGGATACGGTGTCTACGACACAGGACTTAAAGATAATCCATCCCATTCGGAAATTTTTCAGCGAGTTAACGGTGTCGCCGAGAATATTAAATTAGGAAGAAGGACAGCGCTTTTCGCGCTCATTAAGCAGACTTTTTTGTCTGTAGCAGATTTTCGGAGCGGACTTCTAAATGATCTAGCTCCGCCGGTCTGAATATATGACGATTCGTTAAAATCTATATTTACGGCTCCGCAAATCTGCTGGCACGCAGCGCGGCCTCGATCTGCCCCCCCTGCGCCATCATCTCCTCGCCGCCGAGCGCCGCTGCGATCCTGGCCGAAATCTTGTCGGCGGCAGCGAGGAGCACGCTGTCGAGCAGGTGGATGTAGCGGCTGGTGATCGTGCTTCCGGCGTGGCCGATGATCGCGCCGATGGTCGACTCGCTGAACCCGAGATCGCCGCCGACCGACGCGAAGCTGTGGCGGAGGGTGTGCGAGGTGATGCCTTCCAAACCTGCGCGGGCAACGATCCGTTCGAGGGCATCGTCGAGGCTGGCGAAGGAACCCGTTCCGCGAGCAGCCGGCAGGACGAAGGGCGAGCCCGTGTCTGGTTGAAGGCTGGCGAGCACAGAGACTGCGGCCTGGCCGATCGGGCGAACCGATGCACCTTCCTTGCTGTCCTCCAGCCGGAGGCAGGGCGTTGCCAGGTCAACCTCGTTCCACTTCAACTGGACGATCTCGCCGAGGCGGCAGCCGGTCAACAGGAATAGCCGAACGCCTGCGATCGCCTGCCAACGCGCAGAGCGGTTCTCCTCGATCTCGCGCAGGGTCTCGCCCAGCTTGGCGTATTCCTCGAGCGTCAGCCGGCGAGTCCGCTTTCCATCGGCGGGCTTCTTCACCCCGGTCGCCGGGTTCACGGTGATGATGCCCTCGCTGATCGCGAAACTCAGGATGCCGCCGAGGAGCCCTGTCGTGCGCGCGGCCGTGCCGGCGCCCCCCTCGACGACGGCCTTGCCGCGGAATCCGGTTTTGACCACGCTGGCCGTCTTGCCGGCCTGCACGTCGCGCACGAATCGCTGGATGTCCGGTCTCATGAGCTCGGCAACGAGGCGCTTGCCGAGGAGCGGCTTGATGTGCCGCTCGATCCGGCCTCGATCGACGTAGAGCGTGGATGCCTTCTTCGCCTTGCCGCGCTTGCCCATGATGAGGCCCTTGTCCGCCGCGGCGAGATAGCGGTCGCACAGCTCAGCGACGGTGATCGAGCCACGGCGCGTGGCCCGCTCCTCGGCCGGGTCTTCCCCTCGAATGACGTCGCCCAGGGTCGCGATGGCGAGCTTGCGCGCCTCGTCGACCGTGACCTTGCCGTGCGCGCCGAGCGACATGCGCCGCCTGGTGCCGATCTTGGTCCGATAATCGGCGTAGTAGACCCGCCTCCCGCTCGGAAAGACGCGCACGCCGAAGCCCGGCAGATCGCTGCACCAGACGAAAAACGGCTTCTCACGCGGATCCGCCGCGTCGATCACTTTCTTGGTGAGTTTGGGCATCCCGACCTTTGCCTTGGTGGATCGGTGTCACCATAGAGTCACCACAGAAAGGCGATTTCAGGAATACGCGCGAAATTTCCGGAAATTACAACTAGGGCGATTTTGACTTACAACGTCATAGGTTAGCTATCGTTGGAAATCACAAGAAATCATTGGAAAACCCTATTGCTCTGCCCTCCGAAGGCAAAGGTCACACGTTCGCGGCGGTTAAGGTTCGGAGCAACTCGCTGCGCAGCGCACGGATGCGGACCTCCTTCCGGCTCACCACCTCAACCCGCTGCGCGACCGCGCGAACCTGATCGCGGGCGAGCGTCCGGTCGCCGTTCCGCAGTTGCTTGTGCAGCGCCGTCGCAAAGGCGCGTAGGCTCTCCGGCGTGATCGTCGGGCCAATCTTCACGATATAGGCCAACGCACGCTCGGAATCGCCCTTGGCCTGGTCGCGTATCGCGGTCAGCTCGGCGATGCGATCGTTGAGCGACGGATCGCTCACGTCGATGACTCCGTTCTCGATCGCATCATAGAGGCGTTTGAGCTTCGCTTCCGCCTCGGTCGCACGCCGTTCCAGATCGGCGACATGCTCACGGCGCTGGTTCACCCATTCGTCGCGGCGTTCGAGGATCTGATCCATCAGAACTTCGAGCCGCGCCGGGTCGAGGAGGCGCGTTTCCAGATGATCGACCACAGCCTCATTGAGCCGGTCCATCGGCACAGTGATGCCGGGACAGCCTGTCGCACCCTGCCGCACCTTCGTCGAGCAGGTGTAATGGCGATACTCCTGCCCGACGCTGCTAGTGCCGGTGCGCAGCGTCGGGCCGCCCACCGCCATCGGCGGCATCATCTTCGGACTCCGCGCCTTGAGCGAGCGCTGGACGGCCTCGAACTGGGCTTCCGAGACGATCGCCGGCACTTCCATGACGGCGTGCTCGCTCTCCGGCTTCAGCGTTTTCGTCTTGTGATCGCGGGTGTTGAAGCGTTGTTGGCCGATGTAGGTCGTGCGAGTGAGAACCTGATGCACCGCGCCCAATCCCCAGCGTCCGCCATCGCGCGTTCTCTTTCATCGCTCGCAGGGTGTGCTTGCCGTTCTCCTTCGACTGATACTCGTCGAACAGCGTCGTGATCTGGCGCATCATCACGCTCATTGGATCGTCGCCCAAATCCTGCGTGATCGAGACGAGCTTCACGCCGTTTTTCGCCAGCTTCCTGACGTAGGACTCAAAGTGCAATTGATCGCGGAAGAACCGCGAGAAGCTATGAACGACGATCACGGTGAACGTCGGCGGCTTCACCATTGCCGCGTCGATCATGGCTTGAAACGCAGGCCGGCGATCGTCCGTGTCGCCGATTGGAACTTGCTCCGGCCAGTCGTCGGTGACGACGATCGGCCCATCATCCTCGCGCGACCGGCGCGAAGCCCGGCGCGGCGCGACGCGGTTGGTGTAGTCATGCAGGTCATCCGGGCCTTCGGCCCAACGGCGAGGTGTGCGGCGACGGAGCTTGCGAGGGAGAGCCATCGCGGCAGGCTGCCGCGCGACTGCATCCCGCGCGAAGCCTCTCGCGGGGCGAAGCGCAGATAGGGGCGCACGGCGGCGGGCGTCATGCTTCGCCCCACGGATCGACAACCGTTATCCCGCACTCGGCGAAGTCGCGGACGTTGCGAGTCGCCAGCCGCGAGCCGCGCGAGCGCACGATCGCTGCAATCTGCGCGTCTATCTGGCTGATCGGCTTGCCACCCTGTTTTCGCCCGGCGGCAATCTCGGGATAGACAAGAGCTGCGTCTGTATCGAACGGCAGCACGCGGCCGGCCAGATCGACCTCGAACATGGGACGCGCGGCCGCCAGCAGGTCATCGCGGCGGCGTCCCTCGGGGAGCAGCGCCAATTCATAGAAGATTTCCGCCTGTGTCAGCGTCGTCGTAAACACGCCTGCTATCGGCTGCTCGGCGATCCACGCCATGACTCTCGGATCAGGCTCGCGCCGCATCAGTTCGGAAATGACGTTGGTGTCGAGGACGATCAATCGCCGAAGTCCACCGCCCGGATCGATTCGCGGGCTAGGTCAGGCAGATCGGCACCACCCAAGGCGCCGAAGCGCTCATGGATCGCTTGGCCCAAATTGCGAGGCCGGGGGATTTCGGTCGAGAGCGCCGAACGTAGGATGTCGCGAGCCTCATCTTCCATCGAGCGGCCGTGCATCGCGGCGCGAAGGCGCAGACGATTTTTGATCGCGTCGTCGATGTTTCGGATCGTCATGACCGCCATACGCACCCCATAAGTCATTGACTGCATATTGGTCGATGAGGATGGTAAAGCCAAGATTGCGGTTGGCGCCTCCCTGCGGGACCGCTGCTCTATCTCCGCTACGCTCCGACCGAGCCTTCTACGGGTCTCGGCCCTGCCGGGTCACGATCAGCATGGCGGGCCGGCGCGGGCGCGCCGATGGGCCAATCCGCCGGGCGGATTGCAGTTGTTCAAGAAGTCGGAGACCGGGCCAGGGCTGCGCCGACCCGGTCGCGTTGTTTGTTTCTCTCCCCGTCGGTGGGGTGGGCAACGCTTCTCTCTAGGCCCGCCGCGCCGAGCGGCAACGCGCGGGGCGCGTCCTTCACGATGTTCCGGCCCAGAGGGTGCCGCCCGGCTCCGTCGGCGGGCCTGCCGATCCGCTTCTTCGCCGCCCACCCCATTCCGGGGTGAGTGCGATCTTTAGAGTCCCCGATAGAGGACTCTAAAGATCGCTCCAGTTTGATTATCGATCGGCTGATCCTGGATTGATCGATGTCCAAAGCGCGCGCGGCTCGATAGAAGCTGCCATGATCTGCCGCTGCGATGGCATACTTGATTTGTTGAATATCAAAGGGCACAGTTGCTAATCATTCCCATTTGTATTGATAAGCACGGCCGGGCTTGTTTTAAGCGTTGCAATCCGACAGTTTCGACCCAAAGGCCGCGCATACCTAATTCTTAAGGATGCGAGCAAACGTGGCGGCACCTTTGGCGCTGACACGATCATCCGGACCGCTTGGAGCAGAGGAAACTATCTTCGCTGCTCCCGAGCCGAACACCGTCTCAATGCTGCGCACGCACAGCTCGGTCGCATCGTCGGCGAGGCTGTAATAGACCTGCTTAGCTTGGCGCCGCGTCGAAACCATACCGGCTTTGCGCAGTTCCGCGAGCTGCTGGCTGAGTGCTGGCTGACCGATGCCGGTGGCTTCGTCGATCGCCGAAACCGATTGTTCGCCGCGCGCCAGCAGCAGTGACAGCACCATCAGGCGCTGTGGCTGGGCGAAAGCCCTCAGTTTTTCCGTGGCCAGTTCGGCCTGAGAGCGGTTCTCCCAAAGCTCGGTCATGGTGCGATCCGGCAGAACCAGTCGTCGCCCTCGGCGTCGCTCGAAGGGGGCAGCAGCATCGGTTCGCCCGGACTCCATCCCTCCGGAGCCAGCCTTTCGCCTGAAGATGCCGCCTGAAGCGCAGCGACCATCCGGACCATCTCGTTAACCGATCGCCCGACCGACATGGGATAGTGCGTGATCGCCTGAATGACGCCCTCGGGATCGATGAAATAGGCCGCGCGCACCGCCGAGCTGTCCTGGGCAGTTTCGTCCAGCATCCCATAGGCACGCGCGATCACCATCGACGGGTCCTCGACGATGGGAAAGCTGATCTCGATATCGAACCGGTCCCGGATCGCCTTGGCCCAAGCGGCGTGGGCATAGAGGCTGTCGACCGACAATCCGAGCAGGCCGCAATCCATCGCCTCGAATCGATCATAGGCTTTGGCCAGCCCCACAAACTCCGTCGTGCAAACTGGCGTGAAGTCGGCTGGGTGGGAAAAGAAGACCATCCAGCGCCCGCGATAAGAGGATAGGCGCACCATCCCCTTCGTGGTCCTGGCTTCGAAATCCGGGGCGGCGTCTCCGAGCCGCAATGGTCGGCTGGGGGTGCTTGGGGGAGCCTCACTCATCATCAAAACTGCCTCTCACGTCATGGGCGTTGACGCAACTCGCTTACAGGATTACACACATCGGAAATTATGAATATGAAAGACTGTAATTATGGACGAGACGGTTCAAAAAGCAGCGGTTCAGATCGCAAGCGCGATCCGAGGCGTGCCACAGATCAAAGCGTTCTTCGACGAGCCGACCTTCACGGCAAGCTACGTTGTACATGATCCCGCAACCCGTACGGCGGCGATCATCGATAGCGTGCTCGACTACGACGCAGCCTCTGGGCGCACGTCGTTCGGCTCGGCTGATGCAATAATCGCCTACGTTCACGAACATGACCTTGCGGTCGAATGGTTGCTGGAAACCCATGTACACGCCGATCATCTATCGGCCGCGCCCTACATTCACGAGAAGGTCGGCGGGAAGCTCGCGATAGGTCGGGCAATCCTTCAGGTCCAAGAGATTTTCGGCAAGGTATTCAACGAGGGCACCGAATTCGCGCGCGACGGATCTCAGTTCGATCGTCTGTTCAACGACGGCGATCAGTTCACTATCGGCAATCTGCAAGCCACCGTCCTGCATGTGCCTGGCCATACACCTGCGGACCTCGCCTACGTCATCGGTGACGCCGCATTCGTAGGCGACACGCTGTTCATGCCGGACTACGGCACCGCGCGCGCTGACTTTCCGGGTGGCGACGCGCGCACCTTGTTCCGATCTATCCGGCGGCTGCTGACGCTTCCGCCGGAAACGCGGCTGTTCCTGTGTCACGACTACAAGGCCCCCGGACGGGACAGCTTCGCCTGGGAGACGACCGTTGCCGCGCAGCGGGCCGGCAACGTCCATGTGCATGACGGAGCAGAAGAAGATGCCTTCGTGGCAATGCGCGAGGCGCGGGACGCCACTCTCAACATGCCCAAGCTCATCCTGCCCTCGATCCAGGTGAACATGCGTGGCGGGAAGCTGCCCGATCCCGAGGACAATGGGACGCGCTATCTCAAGATTCCGCTGGATGCAGTCTGATGGACGAGCTTTTTCCGAACTCCATGCGGCTGATGGGCTTCCTCGGCGGGCTTATGATCGGCGTTGCGGGGGCGGTCATGCTGCTCGGGCTCGGTCGTATCGCGGGCGTCAGCGGCATGGCGGCGACGGCCGTCGGGATCGGTGAGGCGGGATCGGACCGTAAGCTGGCGTTGGTCTTCATCGTCGGGCTCCCCCTCGGCGCGGCGCTGGTCTCGCTGATGGGGCCATTGCGGACAGCGTTTCCAGACTCGATTGCGCTTCTCGCCGTAGGCGGACTGCTGGTGGGATTTGGCACGCGGCTCGGCAGCGGCTGCACGAGCGGGCACGGCGTTTGCGGTCTTTCGCGCCTGTCTCCCCGTTCGTTGTTGGCCACGGGCCTGTTCATGGCCGCTGGGTTCGCCACGGTGGCGATGATGCGTGCGACTGGAGCGCTCTGAATGCGCTTCCTGATCGCACTTGCCGCAGGGCTGCTATTTGGCGGGGGGCTCGCCCTGTCTGGAATGGCGGACCCATCGCGCGTCACCGGCTTCCTCGACTTGTTCGGCGCCTGGGACCCGACACTGGCTTTCGTGATGGCGGGTGCAATCCTGCCTATGGCCTTAGCTTGGCAGGTCCAGCGCCGCGCGTTGCGGGCACTGTCAGGGGATGATTTCCGCGTGCCGCAAACTCGCAGGCTAGATGCGCCGCTCGCGATCGGCGCGCTGCTGTTCGGCATCGGCTGGGGCCTCACCGGCATCTGTCCGGGTCCGGCGATCGCCAACCTCGGGCTCGCGCCGCTTGCGGTTCTCCCGTTCCTACTCCGATGGCGGGCGGGATGCTCCTCCACAAGCTCTGGGCGCGCCAAAGCTGAGCACGGCCGCCGACCCTTGAAAGGCTTCTCATGGAAAAGCTCAATCCCATCGCACCGGGTTTCTCGACCACCGGCCAGCTCCGCGCTGAGGACCTGTTCACCGCGGCGGCAGCGGGTTTCCGCTCGATCATCTGCAATCGTCCGGACGATGAGGAGGCTGGCCAGCCAAGCGCTTCCGAAATCCGGCAAGCCGCGGCGGCGGCAGGCCTCGCTTTCGAGCATCTGCCGGTTGCGAACCGCGATATTGCGCCGGATGACGCCCAGGCGATGCGAGGCGCGCTCGATCGGCTTCCCGGCCCAGTTCTCGCTTATTGTCGCACGGGCGCACGCTCCCAGGCGATGCATACGGCCGCCATGTCATTGGATAGCAAGGCGAAGCGCTATGATGTGGTGATCGTTGGCGGTGGCAGCGCGGGCATCGCTTGCGCAGCCAGCATTCTGAAGCGGCGACCGGACATTGCGCTCGCTATCATTGAGCCGTGCGATACCCATTACTATCAACCGGGCTGGACCTTGGTCGGGGCGGGCGTGTTCCAGCCGGTGGCGACGCGCCGTCCGATGGCGAGCGTGATCCCCGAAGGAGCCGAGTGGCTGCGCCAGGCGGTCCGCGCGTTCCATCCCGCCGAGCATGCGGTCGAATTGGCCGACGGGACGCGCATCACGTATCGCGGGCTGGTTGTCGCGGCTGGCATCAAGATTGACTGGGACGCGATCCCCGGACTCACCGACACGCTCGGCGAAAATGGTGTCACGTCCAACTATCGCTACGATCTCGCGCCTTACACCCGCGATCTGGTTCGCGGGCTTGGGCACGGAAAGGCGCTGTTCACGCAGCCGCCCATGCCGATCAAATGCGCAGGCGCGCCGCAAAAGGCGATGTATCTCTCCTGCCATGCCTGGGAGGCCGCCGGTCGGCTCAAGGATTTCGCTGTCGAATTTCATAACTCTGGCGGCGTGCTGTTCGGGGTGGCTGACTATGTGCCGGCGCTCATGCGCTATATCGAGCGCTATGGCATCGCCCTAACGCTCGGTTCGACCTTGATCGAGGTTGACGGCCCGGCTCGCCTCGCGCGGTTTCGGCAGATGAGGAATGACGAGCCGGTGGTTGTCGAGCGCTCGTTCGACATGCTCCATGCCGTTCCGCCGCAGGTCGCGCCCGATTTCATCGCGCAGAGCCCGCTCGCCGATCCCAGCGGCTTTGTTGCGGTCGACCCCGCGACCCTCGCCCATCCGCGCTGGCCCGACGTCTTTGCGCTGGGCGACGTCGCCGCCACCAGTAACGCCAAGACTGCCGCCGCTGCGCGCAAGCAGGCCCCGGTGGTCGCGGTCAACCTCCTCGCCACGCTCGACGGCGCGACGCCCTGGGCGGCCTACGACGGCTATGGCTCGTGCCCGCTCACAGTCGAACGAGGCAAGATCGTGCTGGCGGAGTTTGGCTACGGCGGCAAGCTGCTGCCAAGCTTCCCGCCTTGGCTGCTCGATGGGCGCACCGCGACCCGCCGCGCCTGGTTCCTCAAGGACCGCGTGCTACCGCCGATCTATTGGCACGGCATGCTCAAAGGCCGCGAATGGCTGGCGGTTCCGCAACGACGTGTCGATGCGCAATGATGCTTGAGCCCGTTCAGTATGTCCTGGGGCTCGTCTCGGGCGGCCTTGTTGGGCTGAGCCTCGGCCTGGTGGGCGGCGGTGGCTCGATCCTCGCCGTTCCACTCATGGTCTATCTGGTCGGCGTGCCGAGCCCGCATGTGGCGATCGGAACCAGCGCGCTCGCGGTCGCCGCCAATGCGGCCACGGGCCTCGCCAACCATGCCTGGACACGGAACGTCAAATGGCGCTGCGGCGGGATGTTCGCTGCGGGCGGCATCGTAGGTGCGCTCGCCGGCTCGACTCTCGGCAAGATGGTCGATGGCGAAAAACTGCTATTCGCATTTGCGCTGGTTATGCTGCTGGTCGGCGGCCTGATGCTCAAAGGGCGCGGCAATCCTGGTGATCCGGGTGCCGAGTGCAATCGTGACAAGGCCCCGAAAGTCATCGGTTACGGCATGGGTTCCGGGCTGTTCTCCGGCTTCTTCGGCATAGGCGGCGGATTCTTGATCGTGCCGGGTTTGATCGCCTCCACCGGTATGCCGATCCTGCTTGCGGTCGGCACTTCGCTGGTCGCAGTTACGGCCTTTGGCCTCACGACCGCCGCCAACTATGCCTTCTCCGGGCTAATCGACTGGCGGCTTGCGGCGCTGTTCGTCGCCGGTGGCGTGGTTGGCAGCTTTGTCGGCACACGTCTTGCCCGCCGCCTTGGCGCCAGTACGGGCCGCCTCACCACCATATTCGCAACCCTGATCTTTGCCGTCGCTGCCTACATGCTGTGGCGCAGCGGCGCGGCCCACATCAACTGAAAGGAAGCACCACGACCCTGCACATTGGCGACATCGCTCCCGATTTCACTGTCGACACACAGGTCGGCCCGTTCAGCTTTCACGAATGGGCCGGAGATAGCTTGGTCTTTTTCTTCAGCCACCCGGCTGACTTCACGCCTGTTTGCACCACCGAGATGGGCCGCACAGCCCAGCTCGCCCAAAAGATTGAGGGCCGCAACACAAAACCGCTCGGCCTTTCGACCGATACGGCGGCCTCTGGAGTGGGCCCACTCCAGCGGCGCGGCCAACGCAGCGTTAGTCCCCAAGACCACGCCGAAGTCATTTATCCGTCGCATCCGCTTGCTTGAAGTGCGGTCCGCGAGACCAATCTCAGGCGAACCCGACGCCCTTCGAGTGGGGCACGGGAGGGAGGATCGGCATGGCGTTGGATGCAGCGACGGCTCTTGCGAGCCCCGAGGACAAGGCCTCGCGTGCCGAACTGATCGACGGGGCGGTCGAGGTCATGGATCGGGAGCGGGCCCCTGGCGGCTTCGTGCGCGACCTGTTCGGGCGCGTGCCGCCCGAGGATCTCGCGCTCTATTCGCCCGAGGCGATCGGCTCGCTCGCTCTATCCGCGCGCCGACATTTCGCGGTTGCCCGGCAGCCGGGCGATCCGGCGAATATTCGTTTGGAAGACGTCAGGCTCGAACGCGAGGGACGCCTTCACGACCTGACTATCCTCGACATCGTCAACGACAACCGCCCCTTCCTGCTCGACTCGACCCTCGCCGCCCTGAACGGCTTCGGCCTGACGCCGCTTCTCGTCGCGCATCCGATTCTGGCGATCGAGCGCGAGGAATCCGGCGCGTTGCGGCGCGTCGTCGGCGAGACGACGGCCGACACCCATAGCCACCTCCCTCGCGAAAGCTTCATCCATATCCATCTGGAGCGGCTCGACGACGAGGATCTGCGCGCCCGGCTCATCGAGGAACTGCGCCGCGTCTATGCGGACGTTGCAGTGGTCGGCGGCGACCAGGACGCGATGCGCGCGCTTCTCGATCGTCTCATCGCCGACGAAGGGCGCAATCACGCTTCGCTGCGAGCCCGGGAAGCCCAGGAAGCGCGTGCCTTTCTGACCTGGTTGCGTGACGGGCATTTCACCCTGCTCGGCATGCGCGGCCACCTGCTCGAGGGATGCGCTGAGACCGAACTCGGCACGGCGGCGCTCGGCCTTCTGCGTGATCCGAGCGTCGAGGTCCTGCGCGTCGGCCAGAGTCTCGTCGATATCACACCGGAAATCGCGGCCTTCATGAAGGAGCCGCTCGCACTCATCGTCACCAAGGCGAGTTCGCGTTCGCGCGTGCACCGCTCGGCGCATCTCGATTACATCGCCGTCAAGCATTTCACCGAGGATGGCACGCTCACCGGTGAGTTGCGCATCGTCGGCCTGTTCGATGCGGCGGCCTATACGAGTTCGGTGCGCGATGTCCCCTATCTGCGCCGGAAGGTCGAGGAGGTCGTCGCGCGGGCCGGATTCGATCCCACGAGCCATTCCGGCCGCACCCTGATCGACGTGCTCGAGACCTATCCGCGCGACGATCTCTTTCAGATCGAGGTCGGACGGCTGCATCGCTTCGCATTGGCGATCATGAATCTTGCCGAGCGGCCGCGCATCCGCGTGCTGGCACGGCTCGACCATTTCGGCCGCTTCGTCTCGCTGCTCGTCTATGTTCCGAAGGACCATTACGACACGAATGTGCGCGCCGGGATCGGCGCCTATCTGGCGCAGGCCTTCGGTGGCCGACTCTCGGTCGCCTATCCCGACTTCCCCGATGGGCCACTCGCTCGCACGCATTACATCGTCGGCTTCTATGAGAAGGAGACGCGCGAGCGCGATCCGGCTACCCTCGAAGCCGGCGTGGCTGCGATCGTGCGGACCTGGAGCGACGGGTTGCGCGAGGCGCTCACGGAGGCCGTAGCGGGCGAGCCCGGCCGCACCCTGGCGCGCCGCTATGCGAATGCCTTCTCAGACAGTTATCGCGAGAATTTCAGCCCGAGCGTTGCCGTCGCCGACATCGCGATCCTCGATCGGCTGAGCGAGAGCGCGCCGCGCGCTGTCGATCTCGTCCGGCGCGAAGGTGACAGCGAGTCCCAGGTCCGGCTCAAGGTGTTTTCGCAGGGCTCCTCGCTCTCCCTGTCCGACCGTGTTCCGGGACTGGAGAATCTCGGCTTCCGGGTCGGCAACGAGCGCACCTACCGGATCGCGCTGCCGGGTTTCGACGCTACGGTCTGGCTGCACGACATGCTGCTCGAGCGCGCCACCGGCGCACCGATCGATGTCGCCGCCGTCGAGAAGCCGCTTGAAGCCGCGCTTCTCGCCCTCTCCGACGGGCTCGCCGAGTCGGACGGCTACAACCGCCTGATCCTGGAGGCCGGGCTCGACTGGCGCGAGGCCGCTCTCCTGCGCGGTCTCGGCCGCTATTTGCGGCAGGTGCGCATCAGCTACGGCCAGGATTACCTTGCCCAGACGCTGAGCCGGCATGGAGCGATCGCGGCGAAGATCGTCGATCTGTTCCGTATCCGCTTCGACCCAGCTTTGCAGGGCGACCGGGCAGCACTGCAGGCAGCCCTTCGCGAGGCGATCGAGAACGACCTGTCCGCCGTCACCAGCCTGGACGACGACCGCATCCTGCGCCGCTTCGTCAATCTCGTCGAAGCGGCCGTCAGGACGAACTACTTCCAGACATCGCCGAGTCCGGCCGCGCGCGGCACCATCGCCTTCAAATTCGCCTGCGCCGCTGTCGCTGAGATGCCGCTTCCGCGCCCGCTCTTCGAAATCTTCGTCTATTCGCCGCGCGTCGAGGGCGTGCATCTGCGCTTCGGCTATGTGGCGCGCGGCGGCCTGCGCTGGTCGGACCGGCCGGAGGATTTCCGCACCGAGATCCTCGGTCTCGTTAAGGCTCAGCAGGTCAAGAACGCGGTGATCGTGCCGGTCGGCGCCAAGGGCGGCTTCTTCCCGAAGCGCCTGCCCCCGCCCTCGGACCGGCAGGCCTGGCTGGCGGAGGGCACGCGCGCCTACCGGATCTTCATCCGGAACCTGCTCTCGCTCACCGACAACATCGTCGATGACCGGATCGTGCCGCCACCTGCCACGGTCCGGCACGATCCGGACGATGCCTATCTCGTCGTTGCGGCCGACAAGGGCACCGCGACCTTCTCCGACATCGCGAACGAGATCTCGGAGACGCAGCACCACTGGCTCGGCGACGCCTTCGCCTCGGGCGGGAGCCATGGCTACGACCACAAGGCCATGGGCATCACCGCACGCGGTGCCTGGGAGGCGGTGAAGCGGCATTTCCGCGAGATCGACATTGATGTGCAGAAGGACCCGGTCAGCGTGGTCGGCGTCGGCGACATGTCGGGCGACGTTTTCGGCAACGGCATGCTGCTCTCGCAGAGCCTCAAGCTGGTCGCCGCCTTCGACCATCGCGACATCTTCCTCGATCCGAACCCGGATCCGGCGGCCGGCCATGCAGAACGCGAGCGCCTGTTCGCGCTGCCGCGTTCGAGCTGGGCGGATTACGACCACGCCATGATCTCGCCTGGCGGCGGCGTGTTTTCGCGCAGCCTGAAATCCATCCCGGTCTCCCCCGAGATTCGCGCGGTGCTCGGCATCGACAATGCGGCGATGACGCCCGCCGAACTGATCCAGGCGATCCTCAAGGCGCCGGTCGACCTGCTCTGGCTTGGCGGCATCGGCACCTATGTCCGCGCCACGACCGAGACCGATGCCGATGCGGGCGACCGCGCGAATGACGGCGTGCGCATCACCGGGGCGATGCTCCGCGCCAAGGTCGTCGGCGAGGGTGCCAATCTCGGCTTCACCCAGCGCGGCCGCATCGAGGCGGCACAAGCGGGCGTTCGCCTGAACACCGATGCGATCGACAACTCGGCCGGCGTCAACACCTCGGACGTCGAGGTCAACATCAAGATTGCGCTGATGGCCGCGATGCGTGACGGCCGCCTCGATTTCGAGGCACGCAACGCCCTGCTCGCCGAAATGACCGACGATGTCGCGGCTCTTGTCCTGCGCAACAATCAGCTTCAGACGCTGGCTCTGTCGCTCGCCCTCAGGCGTGGCGCGGTCGAGGTCGGGTTCGCGATGCGCGTCATGCATGCGCTCGAAGCCGAAGGCCGGCTCGATCGGAATGTCGAGTTCCTGCCAGACGACGCAACCCTCAACGAGCGCCTGCGCCGCGGCGAGGGGCTGACGCGGCCCGAATATGCCGTGCTGCTCGCCTATGCCAAGCTCTCGCTGTTCGATGCGATCCTCAAGAGCCCCGTGCCCGAGGATCCGTATTTCGACCGAGAGTTGCAGCGCTATTTCCCGCAGGCGCTCAAGCAGCGCTTCCCCGATACCGTCAAGTCGCATCGTTTGCGCCGCGAAATCATTGCGACGGCGCTGGCAAACATCCTGGTCAATCGCGGCGGCCCGACCCTGCCGACACGGCTGATGGAAGAGACGGGCGCCGATGCCTTCACCATCGCAAAGGCCTATGCGCTGACGCGCGACGCCTATGGCCTGATGGAGCTCAACCTCGCCATCGACAGCCTCGACAACAAGGTTCCGGGCGAGGAGCAGCTCGCGCTCTATGCCGAGGTCGGGGATCTGCTGACTAGCCGGATCGTCTGGTTCATCCGAAACCTCGATCTCACCACAGGGCTCGCCCCGATCGTGGCGCGCTATCGCGAAGGAATCAGCGCCGTCGAGGAAGCCCTGCCGCGCGTACTCGACGCCGACGCCGTCACGGCGATCACGAAGCGGCGCGATGAACTCATGGCCCGCGGCATGGAGGAGGCGCCCGCTCGACGGCTGGCTTCCCTCACGGCTCTGGTTTCGGCGCCCGACATCGTGCGCATCGCCGAGACCGATGGACATGGGTTGAGCGAGATCGCGGCCACGCATTTCGCGATCGAGCAGACCTTCCGTCTCGACGACCTCACCGCTGCCGCCCGCAAGGTGCCGGCCGCCGACACGTTCGACCGTGTCGCCTTGGAGCGTGTCACGGCCCAGATCTCCGCGGCCCATCGCGGCCTCACCTCCGAGGTCGTCGGCAATGGCGGCTCGGGCAGCGAAGCGGTGGCCGCCTGGGCTGCGAGCCGTGGTCAGGCGCTCGAACGCATCCGCGAGGAACTCGATGCTATCGCGGCCTCGGACCTCACGGTTTCAAAAGCGGTCGTGGCCGCGAACCTGCTGTCGGATCTCGTTCGGAAGAAGTGAGCGGTACTTGGATGATTTGATCGGTTTCCCGTGCGTCGCCTCGCCCCGCTTGCGAGGTGCGGGAACATGCGCGGTCTCGGAGCGCTCAAGCGCCGAGGTCAAAAGGTAAGTTGCCGGGAGTACCATTCTGGTGGACTTGCGGCTCTGGATTCCTGTATCTTTGGGCTGCTGCTGTAGAGTGGCTTGAGCCGCTGTAGCCCGTTGGATCCCCGATCGTTTTTGCGAGCGCAACCCGGCGCGGGCGCAACGGCTCGATTGCCCTTGATCGAACAGTCGCTTGGGCCCTGGCAG
>JBGAFL010000061.1:0-30609 GCA_044227265.1 Methylobacterium sp. | reverse complement strand
TCTGGACGACATCCAGGACCAGATCGAGCAGCGCTGCCGCGTCCTCGAAGCCGATCCGGAAAAGCTGCGCGCAGCCACATGCTTCCACTGGTGGCCCCAAAAACCCGCAATACCGAGCTAATCAACCGGAAACGGTATGATCCGTCCGATCCCTCAGCTCAAACCTCACGCAATTCCAGCCAAGCCAGCACCAGATCGGCTGCCTCCTCGGGGTTGCGCCCGACCGTCTCGATCCTCAGATCGGCATCCTCGGGCGTCTCGTAGGGGCTGTCGATACCGGTGAAGTTACGGATCTCGCCGCGCTTCGCCTTGGCGTAGAGACCCTTCGGATCGCGCTTCATGCATTCCTCGATCGGCGTATCGACGAAGATCTCGACGAATTCGCCCTCGGTGAGCAGGCCGCGCAGCATCCGCCTTTCCGCCTCGAAGGGTGAGATGAAGGCGCAGATCACGATCAGCCCGGCCTCGGTGAACAGCTTGGCGACCTCGCCGATGCGGCGGATATTCTCGACGCGGTCGGCATCCGAGAAGCCGAGATCGCGGTTGAGGCCGTGGCGGACATTATCGCCATCGAGCGAGAAGGTTCGCTTGCCCTGAAGATGCAGCTTCTGCTCGACGAGCTTGGCGATGGTCGACTTGCCCGAGCCCGACAACCCGGTGAACCACAACACGAGCGGCTTCTGCTGGTTGAGCGCAGCGCGCGCCGCCTTGTCGACCAAAAAGTTTTCGACGTGGATGTTGTCGGCGCGGTAGAGCGAGAAATCGACGAGGCCGAGCCCCGCTGTGCGGTTGGTGGAGCGGTCGACCAGGATGAAGCTGCCTGTCGCCTTGTTCTGCGAAAACGGATCGAGCGCGACGCGCTGCGAGACCGACAGGTTGCAGAAGCCGATCTCGTTCAGCCGCAGCGTCCGAGCGGCGGCGTGATCGAGGCTCCGGATATCGACCCGGTGCTTGATGCTGGTGACGGAAGCCGGCGTCCAGACATTGCCGATGCGCAACATGTATTGCCGGCTCGGCAACAGCGGATCCTCGTCCATCCAGAGAATGTGGGCAGCGAACTGATCGGTGAGCGTCGGACGCTTCTGTGGCGGCACGAGAATGTCGCCACGCGCGATGTCGATCTCACGGTCGAGCACGAGCGTCACCGCATCACCCGCTCCTGCCATCGGCAGGTCGCCATCCACGGTCACGATCCGCGCGACCTTCCCCGGCTTGCCCGAGCCGGCGACCACGATCTCGTCATCCGGCCGGACCGTGCCGGAGACGATCGTTCCCGAATAGCCGCGGAAATCGAGGCTTGGCCGGTTCACCCATTGGACGGGGAAGCGCAACGGCAGCTCGGCCGCCTCGTTCTCGATCTCAACACCTTCCAGGTGCCCCAGAAGCGTCGGTCCCTGATACCAGGGCATGTTGCCCGAGCGTGTTCCGACATTGTCGCCGTAGCGCGCCGAAATCGGGATCGGCTGGATATGCGTGAAACCGAGCTTGGCGGCAAAGGTCGCGTAATCGCCGACGATCCGATCGAAGACCGCTTCCGAATAGTCGACGAGGTCGATCTTGTTGATCGCAAGGACGATGCTGCGGATGCCGAGCAGCGAGCAGATGGTCGAATGCCGCCGCGTCTGCACGAGCACGCCTTTGCGCGCATCGACCAGGATGATGGCGAGGTCGCAATGCGAAGCGCCGGTCGCCATGTTGCGGGTATATTGTTCGTGACCCGGCGTGTCGGCGACGCTGAAGGACCGGTTCGCGGTCGCGAAGGAGCGATAGGCGACATCGATGGTGATGCCCTGCTGGCGCTCGGCCTCCAACCCATCGACGAGCAGCGCCAGGTCGATCTCCTCGCCGACGGTGCCGAACTTGCGGCTGTCGCGTTCGAGCGCCGACAGCGTGTCGTCCATGATCATGCGGCTGTCGTAGAGCAGGCGACCGATCAGCGTGGACTTGCCGTCGTCGACGGACCCGCAGGTCAGGAAGCGGAGAAGGCGGCGCTCGGCGGCGGCATCGTCCTGAGCCGGCTTGGTGGCTGCGCGAGCGGCCATCAGAAATACCCTTCCCTCTTCTTGCGCTCCATCGAGGCTTCCTCGTCACCGTCGATGAGACGGCCCTGCCGCTCGGACGTTCGAGCCGTGCGCATTTCGGCGATAATCGCTTCGAGGCTATCGGCATCGGATTCGACCGCGCCCGAGAGCGGGTAGCAGCCGAGCGTGCGGAACCGGACCCGCTTCATGATCGGAACTTCGCCGGGCTCCAGCGGCAGGCGGTCGTCATCGACCATGATCCAGGTGCCGCTGCGGCGAACGACCGGCCGCTCCTTGGCAAAATACAGCGGAACGACCGGGATGCCTTCCGCGAGGATGTAGTCCCAGACATCGAGCTCGGTCCAATTCGAGAGCGGGAAGACGCGGATCGACTCGCCCGGCTTGATGCGCGTGTTGAACAGGCTCCAGGGCTCCGGCCGCTGGTTTCGCGGGTCCCAACCATGGCTGACACTGCGGAACGAGAAGATGCGCTCCTTGGCGCGGCTCTTCTCCTCGTCGCGGCGCGCGCCGCCGAAAGCGGCATCGAAACCATGCGCGTCGAGCGCCTGTTTGAGCCCTTCCGTCTTCATCACCTGCGTGTGCAGGGCCGAGCCAGAGGCGATCGGATCGACGCCGCGCGCAAGACCCTGCCGGTTGATGTGGACGATCAGGTCCAGCCCGTTCTCGCGCGCCACCTCGTCCCGGAAGGCGATCATCTCCCGGAATTTCCAGGTCGTATCGACGTGGAGCAGCGGGAAAGGCAGCTTCGAGGGATAGAAGGCCTTCTTGGCGAGGTGGAGCATCACCCCGGAATCCTTGCCGATCGAATAGAGCATCACCGGGGCGCGGAAGGACGCCGCAACCTCGCGGATGATCCCGATCGATTCCGATTCCAGCCGCGCGAGATTGGGCGACAGGCGCGTGCTCCTCATGTGCCCCTCGCGCGATAACGGTCCGGCAAGGCCCGATCGGTCCGACCGCCGATGCTCCGGCCAGGCTCAGGCCGAGCCAGACTGGACGGTCCCGATCGGCGGTGCCATAGACGTCGCCATTGCCTCATTCAGGATCAGAGCAAGGTTGTCGTCCTACAAAAGGGACCTTCGGGAGGTCAATGCAGTCTTCCGCGCCCTGGCGGAGGAAGCCGGTGCGCTCGTCTTCGACCTCTATCACAGCAGCGATTGTGCCATTTTCGAAAAGGGCGACGGCAGCCCGCTGACCACGGCCGATCTCGCCGCAGACCGTGTGATCCGCGCAGGATTGGCCGAGGCGCTGCCGGAAATCCCGGTCGTCTCCGAGGAAGCGGTGTCCCATCATCTCGAGGACGGGACCGCGCGTTTCATCCTCGTCGATCCGCTCGATGGCACGAAGGAATTCTGCAACGGCACCGGCGAATTCACGGTCAATCTCGCCCTGATCGAGCAGGGCCGGCCGGTTGTCGGCGCTGTCTACGCTCCGGCGATGGGCCTGCTCTGGTCCGGCCATGAAGGCGGCGGTGCCGAGTTGCGCTCGGCGAAACCAGGCGAGCCGCTCGGGAAAGCCGAAATGCGGCGCATCGCGGTGCGGGCGCCGCGAGAGGGCGGCAGCCTCTGGGCGGTCGCGAGCCGCTCGCATTTTGATCCGGCCACCGAGGCCTTCCTGAAGGAATGCGAGATCGAGGAGACGACCTCGATCGGCTCGTCGCTGAAATTCTGTCTCGTGGCTCAGGGTGAAGCCGATGTCTATGCGCGGTTTTCGCCGACGATGGCCTGGGATACCGCGGCGGGCCACGCCGTGCTGGAGGCCGCCGGGGGCTGCGTCTGCGAGGTGGACGGCTCGCCTTTGCGCTATGCGCCGGGCGAAAGTGGCTGGCTGAATCCACATTTCATCGCCTGGTCCGGCGAGGCCTTGAGGCGACGGCTGACGAAGGCCAGATAGCGCCCGGTCTCAGTGCGCCCGCTCGATCGTGGCGAGGTAGAACCCGTCGGTCCCGGTCAGTGCCGGACTCATCTGGAGGCCTTGCGCGGTCAGCCGGACATGCGGGACCAGATCCGGCAATCCTTCAGCCATCACCTGCTGCGCGTCGCGCCCGACAAAAGAGGCGCCATTGCGCTCGAGGAAGCTCGCAATGGCCGCATCGTTCTCCTCGGGCAGCAGCGAGCAGGTGATGTAGACGATGCAGCCGCCTGGCCGCACGAGTCGAGCGGCACGGTCGAGAACCTGAGCCTGCTCCGTGATGCGGTTGCCGAGGTTCGGGGGTCGCAGCCGCCATTTGGCGTCCGGGTTGCGCCGCCAGGTGCCCGATCCGGTGCAGGGCGCATCGACAAGCACGCGATCGACCCGGCCGTCGAGATCGCTCAGAACATCCGCGCGCGCACGCCCAACCTGAGGTGTGCGGATCTCGGCCTGCGCGCCCGAACGGCGCAAGCGCTCGTGGATCGGCGCGAGCCGGCGTGGATCGGCATCCGTCGCGATCAGGCGGCCGCTATTGCCCGTCAGCGCGGCGAGCGCCAGCGACTTGCCCCCGCCGCCGGCGCAGAGGTCGACGACAGTCTCCCCGGCACGCGCGCCGGAAAGCAGGCTCGCAATCTGGGAGCCCTCGTCCTGGATTTCGAAGAGGCCATCGAGGAAGTCCGGCTCGACATGCAGGGCCGGCCCGCGACCATCGACACCGATCGGAATGCGCAAGCCGAAAGGAGCGTGAGCGGTCGGCACGGGTGCAAGATGCGACAGGCGAGCAGCCGCCCCCTCACGATCCGCCTTGAGGGCATTCACACGGATGTCGAGCGGTGCTCGGCGTGCGAGCGCCTTGAGTTCGGGCAGGACCTCCTCGCCGAACGCGCTCTCCAATGACGGGAGCACCCATTCCGGCACGTCGCCCGCGACATGCAGCGGCGCATCGGCGAGGGAGCCGTCGCGCAGGCCGGCATGCTCGCGCTCCGTCAGAGGCTCCGGCGCAAAACGCGACCCGTCGAACAGGCCTGCGATGGTCGGCGCGGCATAGCCGTATTGGAGTCGCAGCATGCCGATCAGAATGGCACGCGGAGCATCGTCGTTCATGATCCAGGCGGCAGACGCCCGACGGCGCAGGGCATCATAGACGAGGCTCGCGATCGCTGCCCGGTCGCCGGAGCCGGCGAAACGATGCGCGAGACCCCAATCCTTCAGCGCGTCGGCCGCGGGGCGCCGGCGCGCTCCGATGTCGGCGAGAACTTCGATCGCAGCCGAGAGGCGGGCAGCGGGTGTCATGACAGGCTCCGGTCGGGAGCCCGCAGCAACACGAGAGGCGGCAGCATTGCAAGCGCGCCTGCGCTTAACCATCCGCTAAGCATGCCACGATACGGCCACGCTTAACCCAGGCAACCGCCGCAATACGGCCGAGCTTAAGGCCGCTTCCTCCTGCAAGGTTACGGGATGCGCTGCGCTTGCGCCCGGTTCCCGAGGAGTTTCATGTCGATCACCATCCGTCTCGCTGCCGCCGGCCTCGTTGCGCTGACGCTCGCGGCCTGTTCGACGGCGCCCGCTGCCGTCGCCGACCCGGTTCCCCCGCCGCAGCGCCCCTACGATGCCAAGACCCAGCTCGAATATGGCGAGCGTGCTCCGGCGCCGAGGCCGCATTACTGAGCCTGGTATCGGGCGGCTAGAGCATTTTCGCGTGAATTGGAAACCGGTTCACCTGAAGAAAATGCGGCACATCAAAGGGTTGGAGCAACGTCCATGATTCCCGAATCTTGGACGTTGTTCTAGAGCATCGGCCCGAAAAGTGGGAACCGGTTTTCGGAAATTGCCGATGCAACTAAATAACTTATAGCATCGGACCGAATTCGATATTCGGTCCGATGCTATAGATCAGCCTTCCGCCTTCGCGGGTTTCTTGACGAGAACCGCATCGCGCGTGCGGTCGATCATGGCATCGATGACCGAGTAATAGGCCGCCTGCATGGGATCGAGGGCCGTCGACTGCATGTCGGCGGCCAATTCCGTCTGCAATTCGCCCATGGCGCGCGACCGGCTCTTCATGTCTGGCGCCGACAGGGCGAATTGGATGATGGCAGCCTGCGCCTCCGCCAATTCGCTGCGCTCGCCGCGTTCGATGAAGCCGCGAAGCTGCTCGAGGCACGACACCTTACTGGTCATGGCCATCCCTTGTTTCCCATGCGCTTAAGTGAAGGCCGAGGCCTCGTCACCGCCATCCGCCTCAGCAGGCCGGAATGCAAGGCTGACGCACGGATCGCTCCTTCGAATACGAAGTAATTCGACGGCACCATGTCGGCGCGAAGGCAGCCGTGTGCGAGATTGCGGATGGCGGATTAGCTGGCCGTCCGCTCGCGCCGGTGCTGATAGGCCTGAAGATGCGTGTTGACGAGCGAGAGCAGAGGCCGCCCGGAATCGGGCGCTTCCCTCTCGCCGCGCGCGATCAGGTCGCCGACGATATGATCGGCCTCGATCCGGGAACCATTCTCGATGTCGCGCAGCATCGAGGCGGTCATCGCCGAGCCCTCAGTGGTCAGGGTCTTGCGAGCGCCTGCGAACACCTTTTCACGCGGATTGTAGCCGGACACCTCCGCAACCTTGCGGCACTCCTCGATCAGCCCCTCGACGAAAGCGGTTCCGCCCGATGAGGCGACGATGTCGCCGATCGTCGCCCGCATCAGCGTCGTGCTGCCGGCAAGCGTGGCCAGAAACACCCACTTCTCCCACATCTCCAAGAGGATCTTGTCGCTCGCCCGCGCCTGGAATTTGACGCCCTGCATGAGGGCCTCGATCGCCCCGACACGATCGGAGCGCGTGCCGTCCCGCTCGCCATAGGTCAGGCTATGGAGCTCGCTCATCTGCCGGATCTCGCCGGACTTGGTGAGGGTGGCGACGATGGAGCAGCTCCCGCCGAGCACGCGATCGGCACCGAAGCGCGCATCGAGCGCATCGAGATGGCGCATGCCATTGAGGATCGGCAGCACCGTTGTTCCCGGTCCGACCGCAGGGGCGACGTCGGCGATCGCCGTATCGAGGTCATAGGCCTTGCAGGAGAGCAGCACGAGGTCGAAGGGCCCGGCCTGCCCGAGCCGATCGGCCGTGACGGTCTGCGGCTTGTCGATATGATAGTCGCCAACGGGGCTGCGCAGCTGCAGCCCCTCCGCGGCGAGCTTTTCCGCCCGGGCAGGTCTGACCAGGAAGGTGACGTCGCGTCCGGCTTCGACGAGGCGGGCACCGAAATAGCCGCCGGTCGCGCCGGCTCCGACCACGAGAACGCGCATCCCTTGCTCCTCCGCCGCCCTGCCGTGAGGGTTGTCTTGTGCCTATCTGCCGCGCAAGGCCGCCGGAGCAATGGGGCGCGGCAATCATCCCGCGCAAAACCTGTTCGGAAGCGGGTGAGCGGCGGCGCAATCCCTGGCGGCACCGGGGATGGCCTTTCTACCCCTGCCCGGCTATGGGGTGCGTCCTTCTGTCTGCTTAAGGAAACCTAGAGTGAAGATCACGACCTGGATTGCCGTTGCAGCACTCGCGACGGGCCTCGCCGCCTGCTCCAAGACCGAGGAATGCACCCCTGAGATCCTCAGCAAGAAGGCGCAGGACCTGACCACCGCGATCCAGCAGAAGATGACCGCGGACCCGTCGAAGGCGGCGGACCTGATGAAGAAATTCCAGGAGGTCGGTGCCAAGTACCAGTCGTCGACCGACAAGTCGCAGGCCTGCGCGGCCTATGACGACCTCCTCAACGCCACCAAATAGGCGCCCGTTAGGGCAACGCCCATGACGCGGAAATCATGGACGTTGCCCTAACCCTTTGATGTGTCGCATTTTCTTCCCGTGAACCGGTTTTCACTTCACGCGAAAATGCTCTAGACCTGCAGGAAATCGATGGCCGCCGCCGCATCGTCGGTGAACATTGCGGCCGTCAGCTTCTCCCCGAAGACCGCGCCGGTATCGATGTCGAGGCGATGTGCCAGCACCTCCGGCCTGCCGTCGCGGCGCGAGGAATGCCCGTGCACCACGAGCTTGCCGAAATCGTAATCGGCCGAAAGAAACGGCTCGCGGATCCAGAGCCGCGCCTCGATATCCGGGTCGGGCGCTTTGACCCCCGGCCGAAAGCCCGCATGGACGAACCAGCGCCAGGCATCCTCAAACACGGTCGGCAGGCCTGACATCCAGGCAAGCACCTCATGCGGCAGGCTTTCGGGGTCTTCGACGCCGTAGGAGGCGAGCGTAAAGCCGCCGCCATTCTCCTGCCAGGCCGCAAAGCCGAGCCCAGTCTTGTAGGCGTTCAGCATCATCTCCTCGTGGTTGCCCATCAGGCAGGTGACGCGATCCGGCTCGGCCGTTTGGAGATCGCGCAAGATGCGGATGACGCCGGCGCTATCCGGCCCGCGATCGACATAATCGCCCACGAAGACCAGCCGCCGCGCCCGCGAGGCCCTGTGCGTTTCGATCGTCGCGAGAAGCTGGACGAGTTTTTCGGAGCAGCCGTGGATGTCCCCGATCGCGTAGGTGAGTTCCATAGCCGGTCTTCCCGAGGTGCCGGCCTGCCCCACCCATGGTCAGCCGACCGCCTCAACCAGACTACAGGAAGCATTCAGCCGAGACTGGATTGTTTGGGAGTGGGCCGAACACCCGCAAGAAACAGCGCGACGGCCGCGCGGCGGCGCTTCTCTTGCGCCTTCGGGTCGACCTCGATCCCGTAGAGGGCCTGCTTCGAACTGCGCCCGAGGATGAGGTTGAGAAACAGGTCGGCGGCGATTTCGGCATCGTCCACCTCGATCTGCCCCTGCGTGGCGAGCACCTCCAGGAGGCGGGCGACGGCGCGCACGCCGCGAAGCCAGCCTTCTTCGTAGGCGAGCTTGGCCATTTCCGGGAATTGCAGGGCCTGCGCGGCGATACAGCGCGTGAGCGCGGCCGCCCCGGGCTCCTGTGAGCGCGCGAGAAGGCTGCGGCTGAGATCGTCGAGAATCGCCTCGGCGCCCCCCGAACTCGCCTGCAGAGCCTGGGCTTCGGCCGCCGTGAGCGGCGCGAGCCACGTGCGGATCCGCTCCTCCAGAATCGCTTCGAACAGGGCGCGCTTGTCGCGATAGCGCGCATAGAGCGTCACCTTGCTGACGCCCGCGGCTTCGGCGACCGCGTCGATCGAGGTCGCGTCGAAGCCACGCTCCATGAAGAGCTGCGTGGCGACCTCGACGATGCGGGCCTCCCGCCGGGCCGCTTCCTCCCGGGTCGGTCGACCGCCGCTGCTGCGCTTTTGCGGTTCGGTCGCATCGGCGATGGCCGAGCGCGTCATCAACTTTCTCCTTGTCGGCTCAGCTTGTCGGGCGTATTGCAACGATACAGTATCGTTTCATTAAAGCCAGCCCCCATTGAAGCCCACCCCGATGGAACCTCGACCCAGCGATAATCCCCGGGCTGCCGCGTTGCCAGAGCAGGCCTCGCCGGCTCAGCCGAGCGCTTCGGTGCCGGCCGCGGTGCCTGCGCGCAAAAGCCGGAAAGGACGGCTCGTGCTGATGCTCGCGCTCCTGGCAGCCATAGGCGGCGGAGGAAGCTACGGCTGGCATTGGTGGACTATAGGCCGCTTCCTGGAGACGACCGAGGACGCCTATCTGCAGGCCGACAAGGTCTCGCTCGCCCCGCGCATCGCCGGCACTGTCGCCGAGGTGATGGTCGGCGACAATCAGCCGGTGAAGCCCGGCGACGTCATCGCGAAGCTCGATGATCGCGAATACCGCGTCGCGCTCAAGCAGGCCGAAGCCGATGTCGAGAAAAACCGTGCGCAGGTGCTCGCAACGGCTGCCGCGATGATGCAGCAACAGGCGCAGATCGAGTCGGCGAAGGCCGATGTCGACAACACCGACGCCGCACTCGATTTCGCCTCGAAGGAATACACCCGCTACCAGAACCTGCTCCAGTCCGGCTCCGGCACGGTCCAGCGTCAGCAGCAGGCGGATTCGGATCTGCGCCAGAAGCGGGCGGCGCACGACAAGGCGATTGCCTCGCTCGACGCCGCCAACAAACAGGACGAGAGCCTGAAGGCGCTGGAAGCCAGCATGAAGGCGAGCCTCGAAGGCGCGCAGGCCAAGCTGGAGCAGGCGAAGCTCAACCTGACCTACACCACCATCACCGCGCCGATCGAAGGCGTGGTCGGTGACCGCTCGTTGCGCGTCGGTCAGTTCGTCTCGCCCGGCACGGGCCTGCTCACCGTCGTGCCGATGGGCCGCGACATCTACCTCCTGGCGAATTTCAAGGAGACCCAGACCGGGCAGATGGTCGAGGGCCAGCGCGTCACTTTCACGGTCGATGCCCTGGGCGACCACGAATTCGGCGGCCGCATCGAATCCTTCTCGCCCGGCACGGGGGCGCAATTCGCGCTGCTGCCGCCGGAGAACGCCACCGGCAATTTCACCAAGGTGGTCCAGCGCGTTCCCGTCCGCATCGCCCTCGATGGCGACGAACCGCTGCTCGCCCGCCTGAGGCCGGGCCTTTCGGTCGAGGCCACCGTGCACACACAGGACCCGATCGCGCCTGTCGCGCCCAACCGCAGCAAGCCTTCGTCAGCCCTCGTCAGCGAGGCGCTGCCGCGATGAGCGCGGCCGCGGCGGCCATCGTCGCGCCGGAGAAGGCTTCCGCCCGCGACTCGCCGACATCCAGGGCGCGCTCGGCGCCTCGACGGAAGAAGGCAGCTGGATCTCGACCGCCTATCTCATGGCCGAGATCATCGTGATCCCGCTCACCGGCTGGCTCGCCTCGGTGATCGGATTGCGCCGGTACCTTGCCGTGAACACGATGCTGTTCACCGGCTTCTCGCTGGCCTGCGCGCTCTCGACCTCACTCGGCCAGATGATCCTGTTCCGGGCTGGCCAGGGCTTTACGGGCGGCGTGCTGATCCCGACGGCGATCGTCATCGTGCGGACACGGCTGTCGAAGAGCCAGCAGCCGATCGGCATCGCGATGTTCGGCCTGACGGCGACCTTCGCGCCGGCCATCGGCCCGACCGTCGGAGGCTGGCTCACCGATAACCTGTCCTGGCACTACATCTTCTATCTGAACCTGCTCTTCGGGCCGCTCGCCGCAGCAATCCAGCTCGGCGCCTTCGACAGTGCCCCGGCCCGCTGGAGCGAGCTCCTGAAGGGCGACTGGATCGGCATCGCCTTCATGGCCACCGGCCTGCCGGCCCTGACCTTCGTGCTCGAGGAGGGCCAGCGGAAGGACTGGTTCGGCTCGCCGATCATCGTGAAGGCGAGCCTGCTGGCCGCGGCCGGCATTGTCGGCTTCATCATCCGCGAGCTGATGGCGGAGCGGCCCTTCATCAACCTGCGGGTGCTGGCGAACCGGTCGGTCGGCGGCGCCTGCGTGCTGATGACCGTGCTCGGTGCGGTCTCGTTCGGCTCGATCTACATCATCCCGGTCTATTGCGCGCAGATCCAGGGCTATAACGCCCAGCAGATCGGCTACGTCGTGATGTGGTCGGGCCTGCCCCAGCTCATCCTCTTCCCGATGATGCCGCTGATCATGCGCAGCTTCGATGCGCGCCTGCTCGTCGTCGTGGGGACGCTGTTCTTCATCGGAAGCTGCTGGATCAATGTCGGGCTGACGCATGATGTCGGCGTCGACCAGCTGATCCTGCCGCAGCTGATGCGCGCCATCGGTCAGCCGCTGTTCACGATTCCCCTCTCGCAGCTTTCCACGGTGGGTCTCGGCCCGCGCGACACCGCGGATGCCTCGGCGCTCTCGAACATGATGCGCAACCTCGGCGGATCGATCGGCATCGCGATGCTCTCGACGATGATCGACAGGCGCGAGCACATGCACTTCTCGGTTCTCGCCGAGGCCATCACCGTGAACGCCACCCGCACGCAGGAGCGCCTCGCCGCGCTCGCGGCAAGCCTGCACGGACACATCCTCGACCCGATCGCCGCGAAGGGCGCGGCCGTCGGCATGCTGGCGCAACAGGTCCGGCGCGAGGCCTACGTCATGGCCTACGCGGATGGGTTCTGGCTCGTCGGCGTCAGCCTCGTCCTCAGTCTGGCGGTGGTCGCCATCCTGAAGAAACCCCAAAGGGCCTCGGCTCCGGTGGAAGCTCACTGACCCGGAAGCTCACCCTGATGGCGCGATCGCGCTCCAGCCTCTACGCTCGGCTCGGATAATTCGGGCTCTCGCGGGTGATGGTCACGTCGTGGACGTGGCTTTCGCGCAGGCCCGCATTGGTGATGCGGATGAATTGCGCTCGCTCCTGGAAATCCGGCACCGTCGGCGCGCCGACATAGCCCATCGCCGCGCGCAAGCCCCCGGCGAGCTGGTGCAGCACCGCCGCGACCGGGCCCTTGTAGGGCACCTGTCCCTCGATGCCCTCGGGGACCAGCTTGTGGGTGTCGTTGACCTCAGCCTGGAAATAGCGGTCGGCCGAGCCGCGCGCCATCGCGCCGACAGAGCCCATGCCGCGATAGGTCTTGTAGGAACGGCCCTGGTAGAGAAACACCTCGCCGGGCGCTTCGTCCGTGCCCGCGAGCAGCGAACCCAGCATCGCCACAGAGGCGCCGGCCGCGATCGCCTTGGCGAGATCGCCTGAGAATTTGATGCCGCCATCGGCGATCACCGGCACATCGACCTTCGCCGCCGCCTCGACCGCCTCCATCAGGGCGGTGAGCTGGGGCACGCCGACACCGGCGACGATGCGCGTCGTGCAGATGGAGCCCGGCCCGATCCCGACCTTGATGGCATCAGCGCCGGCATCGATCAGGGCCTGCGCGCCCTCGCGGGTCGCCACGTTGCCGGCGACGATCTGCACGGCATTCGAGAGCGTCTTCATCCGGCGCACGCTGTCGAGCACCTTGCTCGAATGGCCGTGCGCAGTATCGACCACCACGATGTCGCAGCCGGCATCGATCAGCCGTTCGGCCCGCTCGAAGCCGGAATCCCCGGTCGTGGTGGCGGCGGCAACGCGCAGGCGACCCTGCTCGTCCTTGACCGCATTCGGATAGGCGACCTGCTTCTCGATGTCCTTGACCGTGATGAGGCCGATGCAGCGGTAATGCTCGTCGACGACGAGCAGCTTCTCGATGCGGTTCTGGTGCAGCAGGCGCTTGGCCTCGTCCTGCGTGACGCCCTCTCGCACGGTGACCAGCCGCTCGCGTGTCATCAGCTCCGCCACCGGCTGGGCCGGGTTGGTTGCAAAGCGCACGTCGCGGTTCGTCAGGATGCCGACGAGTTTTCCGCGCGACCCATTGGCGCCGCGCTCGACCACCGGGATGCCCGAGATGCGGTTCTGCTTCATCACCGCGAAGGCATCGGCCAGGGTCTCGTCGGGGTGGATGGTGATCGGGTTCAGCACCATCCCGGATTCGTATTTCTTGACGAGGCGGACCTGCTCGGCCTGTTCCACCGGTTCGAGGTTGCGGTGGATGACGCCGAGGCCGCCGTTCTGCGCCATTGCGATCGCCATCGGCGCTTCCGTCACCGTGTCCATCGCCGAGGAGACGATCGGCAGGTTGAGGTGGATGGAGCGCGTGAGACGCGAGCCGACATTCACCTCTGTCGGCATCACCGAGGAGGCGGCGGGGCGCAGCAGCACATCGTCGAAGGTGAGGCCTTCGATGATGGAATCCGCGCTGATGAGAGGCATGGGCCAAGTCCGCTGAGAGAGGCACGGCCAGGGCGAGAAATTCGCGGCGGCCGGATCGGGTTGGCGGGTGCCAGTATCATGCGCGGGGAAGCTGCGCAAAGGCGCTCATGTCGCATTGCAACAGGAAAATGCGAGGAAGGTCATCATCAACGCCGGCTGACCGGCAGGAGCCTCGATGAACACCGCCGTCATTCCGGGGCCGCGCAGCGGAACCCGGAACCCATGACTGGCCTCGACGTCCTGTGCCAACAGCGCATCACGGGCAGGTTCCGGGTTCTCGCCTGCGGCGAGCCCCGGAAGGACGTCCAGCTTACTTCAAAGGAGAGACTGCTCGCCCTTACCGCCCCGCCGCCGGTCCTCGATCCCCGTATTCCGGCGGCAGGCCGATATAGTCGGTGATGATGCCGTCGATGCCCGGCGCCCGACCATAGACCGCGCAATCCGGATCGAGCGGCCGCTCACCGAGCATGGTCACCCGGATGCGGTTCCAGTTCGGGATGAAGAACGGTGACTTGAACGGATCCTGCCCGGTCGCGATGAAGAAGCCGAAATCCTGGCCGAAATCGCCCGCCATGTCGTAGGCGTCACTGATCTTCGAAAAGCGCGGCTGGCTGGTGAAGGAGTTCGCGGCCCCGCCCCAGATCATCGCGGCATGCTGCCGGCGGCGCCGGTCGAGCGCCTCGGCCTCGACCGTGAGGCTGCCGAGCCCGATCGGCACGCGTGGCACCGGGATGCGCCCGAGGATGTCCGCGGCATTGCTGCCGACCTGTCCGGCGATGGTGACCGCCGCCGAAAGGCCGATCGTCGCGCCGGCTCCGACGAGGCCCGTCGGTTCGACGCGCGTCACCCGCGAGCGGATGGTGAGGTCGGCATCGGGGGTCGAGACGACGTCGTATTTCAGCGACAGCTCGTAGCACATGGCGCGGTCGGCATTGTTCGCCGCGAGCCGGCGCTCCTCCGGGCTGAGTTCGGCGGCGCCGGGTGTGTCGGCCGAGAACGTCGTCGGGATGATGCGGACGGTTCTGACGCCCGACAATGAGGCCTGGTCGACGTAGAGGCGCGCATCGGACGCGAATTCGTGGGTTTTGGTCAGCCGGTCGTAGCGCGAGAGCGCGCCGCTCTGGGTCAGGACGACATCGCCGCACCCGGCCAAAGCGAGGCAGCCGGCAACCATACCGATCCGGGACGGCGCCACGGCCGCTTTGCGGGCAAGATCGAACAGACGCTTCAGCCGCAGGGGCATCCCGGCACTTTCACGGAGGAATCGAACGCGACCGCACCGGCAGAATCGGAGGGATTTGTTCTCCGCGAAAGCTTAGCCACAGGCGGTGCGAGGCCGGAAGCGACCATGGCACCGTTGCGGCAGTATGGTTTCCGATTGTGTCTGAAGCGCAACGTCGGGCGAGGGTCCAGGGCAATCGGGCGAACCCGATTGCCCTGGTTTTACCTTGCCTCAATCGCCGGCGTCCGCCTCCGCGGGCTTGGGCTTCCGCTTCGCTCGAGGCCTTTCAGGACTAACGTCCTGAAAGGCCCGCTCCGCGCGGCGCTCTTCGCGCCGAGAAGCCGCTGACGCTCCTTCACCCGATTGCCCTGGCGAGTGGTTAGCGCAGGGTGCCACCGCGGCCGATTTGTCTTATGGGCCCATGGGCAATGCGTCCTGCCCAGATCGTCCCGCTCGTCGTCGCCACCGCCTTGTTCATGGAGAACACCGATTCCACGGTGATCGCCACAGCCCTGCCGGTGATCGCACGGGACCTCGGCGAGAACCCGATTGCGCTCAAGCTGGCGCTGACCTCCTATCTCGTCAGCCTTGCCATCTTCATCCCCGTCTCGGGCTGGGCAGCGGATCGCTGGGGCTCCCGCACCGTGTTCCGCGCGGCGATCGGCGTGTTCATGGCCGGCTCGCTCGCCTGCGCCGCATCGAGTTCGCTCGCCGCCTTCGTCGCGGCGCGCTTCCTTCAAGGGATGGGCGGGGCGATGATGGTGCCGGTCGGGCGCCTCGTCATCTTGCGCTCCGTGCCGAAGAACCAGCTCGTCGGCGCCCTCGCCTATCTGACGATCCCGGCTCTCGTCGGGCCGGTGATCGGGCCGCCGCTCGGCGGGTTCATCACAACGGCCTTCGACTGGCGCTGGATCTTCTTCATCAACATCCCGATCGGCCTCGTCGGCTTGGTGCTGGCGAGCCTGTTCTTTGAGAACCTGCGCGAGACGGAGCGGCCTCCGCTCGACGTCTCGGGCTTCCTGCTCTCGGGCTCGGGGCTCGCGCTGCTGATGCTCGGTTTCGCCTCGATCGGGCGGCATCTGCTGCCGGACTGGCTGTCTTGGGGCTGCATGGGCGTCGGCAGCATGCTGACACTGCTCTTTCTGCGCCATTCACGTCGGGTCGTGTATCCGGTGATCCAGCTCGATCTTCTGCATCACGCGACCTTCCGCGCTGCGGTCCTCGGTGGCAGCCTGTTCCGGATCGGCACCGGCGCGATCCCGTTCCTGCTGCCGCTGATGCTGCAGATCGGTTTCGGGCTCGATCCGCTGCATTCGGGGTTGATCACATTCGCGGCGGCGGCGGGCGCCCTCGTCGTCAAGATCGTCGGCCCGCGCATCCTGCGCGCTTACGGCTTTCGCAAGGTGATGGTGACGAACGCGCTCGTCGCCTCCTGCTTTCTCGCCGCGAATGGGCTGTTCACGGCTCAAACGCCGCATTGGGCGATGATCGCCGTGCTGTTCATCGGCGGCTGTTTCCGCTCGCTGCAATTCACCTCCGTCAACGCCCTCGCCTATGCCGATCTCGACAATCGCGAGATGAGCGCGGCGACGGGCCTTGCCAGCGTCGCCCAGCAGCTCTCGCTCAGCCTCGGCGTGACGATCGGCGCGCTGGCGCTCGAGACGGCGGCCGATTTTCACGGCCATGCCGACATTCGGGCCGAGGATTTCGCGCCGGCCTTCGTCGTCGTGGCTCTTATCTCGGGCGTATCGCTACTGTCCTTCCTGCGGCTCGCGCCGGATGCGGGAGCCGAGGTGTCGGGTCAGAATATGCTTGCTTCGAAGCCTGCCGATGGTTCGACTTCGACGCTCTCGAGCCTTACGCCGCCGCGCGAAGTGGCGCGCGCGCGCTCGAGCGTTTGACGGGAGGCTTCTTCGTGGCCGCCTTAGCCGGAGCCGGCGCCTCGCCACCCGAACGCCAGCCCTGCCAGCTCCAGGCGCCCGGCCCAATCATCGCATACATCAGGAACGCGCCGGCGAGGCCGAAATCCGCGAGCAGGAACGAGCGCTCGGTCGCCGCCGTGAGGCCCGTATAGTCCCAGAACGGATGCAGCAGGGCGGCAAAGGCGGCAACGAAACCCGCAAGCGCCAGCCCCGTCATCCGCGGCATCACGCCGAGGATCAGGGCGAGCGGCCCGAAGACCTGGACGATCACGGCCGTGGTCGCCACGGCATTCGGCGAGGGAATGCCGGAAGCCGCCAAAGTCAGCGCGAAGCCCGAGACGTTGAGAGCGCGCGCGATCCCGGTCGGCAGGATTGCCGCGGCCATGAGCAGGCGCGCGAACAGCAGCACCAGGTTGGAGGCACGATCGGTCACGGCAGAGCTCCGGGGGCGATGATCCGCGAGACTTGCCGCAATGCGCTGAAGGTCCGGTTAAGCTTTGCGCCTCCCTCAGGCGGGAAGGCTCGGCCGGAACAGCCGGCCGCCTTCCGTCCACAGCACGACGAGAAGCGAAAGGCCACTGAGCACCACATAACCGATGCTCACCGGCAGCGTGGTGCCATCGAAAGCCTGCCCGATGACGGCACCGCAAAAGGCGCCGAGCAGGGTCGTGTAAAAACCGAGGAACGAGGAGGCGGTGCCCGCCACCGCGCCGACCGGCACCATCGCCAGCGCCTGAAAGTTCGGCATGGTGAAGCTGATCAGGAACTGGTTGCAGCACAGGATCGTGAGGAACAGCCAGAGTGGGGGATGGCCCTGCCAGGCGAGCCCGATCATCACCTGAGCGAGCGCGACCGCGATGAAGGCGACGAGCCCGGCATGCGACAGGAAATGCATGCCGAGCCGCCCGACGAGGCGCGCATTGATGAAGGTCGAGGAACCCATCGCCGCCGCAACGATGCCGAAGGCGGCCGGGAACCAGACCCCGAGCTTGTAGAGCCCGACATCGAAGAGCTGCTCGGCCGAGCCGACATAGCCCATGATGCACCCGACCATCAGCCCGAGCGCGGTGCCGTAACCGATCGTCGCGCGGCTCGCCAGCGTGATGCCGAGTGCCTCTCTCATGGCGGAGAGCGAAAGCGGACGCCGGTTCTCCGGCTGCAGCGTGTCCGGCATGCGCAAGCCGAACCAGAGCGCGGTGATCCCGCCGAGCACCAGCATCGAGACGAAGACCCAGACCCAGGAACCGAACAGCAGCATGACCTGCCCGATCGCCGGGGCGATCATCGGCACGATCAAAAAGACCATCATGACGAGTGACATCACACTCGCCATGGCCCGCCCGACATAGCGGTCGCGCACGATCGCGAGCGAGAGCACGCGCCCCCCCGCCGCGCCGATGCCCTGGATGATCCGCGCAGCGAGAAGCCATTCGAAGGATTGGCTGACCATCGCCATCAGGCAGGCTGCCAGATAGATGGCGAGGCTCGCCAGGAAAACTTTGCGCCGGCCAAGCGCGTCCGAGAGCGGCCCGTAGACGATCTGCCCAATGCCGAAGCCGAACATGTAGAGATAGACGAGGAGCTGGAGCCGGTTCGGATCGTCGATTCCGAAGCGCTCGTGGATCGCGGGGAAGGCCGGCAGCAGATTGTCGATCGACATGGCGGTGACCGCCATCATCAGAGCGACAATGCCGACGAATTCCCGGAAACCAGGCCTTTCGCCCGAGGGACGCTCGGGATTGTCCGAGGAGATTGAGCGAAGGGCTTCTGACACGATTGGGCCTTGCGGGGTTCTCTCGCGCCGCATCTAGGCTTATTCGCGAAGCCATGCGGCCCATTTCGCGCAGGGCAGCCGTGACGGGACCGTCATGGCCCGGCGCAAAAAGGGCAGAGCAAGAGGACAGAGCATGAGCGACCGGCGCGGCGGCAGCGGCGGATTGCGGGGCGATCTTAAGCAGCGCGTGAAGACCGCGCGCGGCCGCACCGTCTCGCAGAAGCGCTGGCTGGAGCGCCAGCTCAACGACCCCTATGTCGCGCGGGCCAAGCGCGAGGGGTATCGCTCGCGCGCCGCCTTCAAGCTCCTGGAAATCGATGAGCGCTTCCACCTGCTCAAGCCCGGCCAGCGCGTGATCGATCTCGGCGCGGCTCCCGGCGGCTGGTCGCAGGTCGCGGCGAAGGTGGTCGGCCCGTCAGGCCGGGTCGTCGGCATCGATCTCCTGGAGATCGCACCGCTCGCCGGCATCGACTTCATCCAGCTCGACTTCCTGGACGATTCCGCGCCCGAGCGCCTGAAAGCGCTGCTCGGCGGCCCGGCCGACATCGTCCTGTCGGACATGGCGGCCAACGCGACAGGCCATAAGAAGACCGACCATCTGCGCATCATCGGCCTTGCCGAGACCGCGGCGGAATTTGCCCGCGAGGTCCTGGCGCCAGGTGGGGCCTATCTTGCCAAGGTGCTCCAGGGCGGCACCGAGAACGCCCTGCTCGCCGATCTCAAGCGCGACTTTTCGAGCGTGCGTCACGTGAAGCCGGCGGCGAGCCGGGCGGATTCGAGCGAGCTCTACGTCCTCGCGATGGGGTTTCGCGGTGAAAGCGCGCCGGTTGAATGATGACAGTCGGCAAATGAACACGACCCGTGCCGACTTTTCGTGCATCGGTACGGCGGCTGTGCTCCACTGGATGTACTGAACTCGACGACCGAGCGGGGGCGTCGCAGAGCGATACGACTTCGCTCTGTCTACAGATAGCCGGCACCGTTTCAAGTTGCGCCAAGTTTCACTTGCGCGGCACTCCATCAATGGTGCACGTCAGAAAGATCAGGCATCAGATGCGAGTCGTCCTATGTCTAAGATTATTCGACCGCAGTACGAATCCGGCAGCCTGCAACGTCATAGTCGGCGAAAATTCTTAGAGTTCATCGCTGCTAGCCCGGTCGTGGCTCCGGGTTTCGCGAGCACACTCGCGAGCCTCGCGGCTTTCGGCACGAGTCAAGCCCTCGCCCAGAGCTACGATGTCCTGAGGCAGGCGCCGGTCATGGACGGCGACCTGATTGCCAATCCGGCTCAGGCCCTCAACGTGTTCGATTTCGAGCCCGTCGCGAAGAAGGGGCTTCCGCCCGCGCATTACGGCTACCTCGCCAGCGGCGTCGACGCCGACAAGACTCTCCAGGCCAACCGCGACGGATTCGACAAGATCATCATCCGCACCCGCCGGCTGATCGACGTGCGCAAGATCGACACCACCGTCAAGATTTTCGGCGAGACCTGGGGGAGCCCGATCGCGCTCGCACCGGTCAGCAGCGTGGGTGCCTTCAATCCGGAGGCGGAAGCGGCTGCCGCCCGCGCCTGCAAGGTCAAGGGTCACCAGATGATCCTGTCGACCGTCGGCAGCACATCGATCGAGGACGTCATCAAGGAGCGCGGCGCACCTGTCTGGTACATGCTGTACCCGACCGACGATTGGGACGTGACCAAGCTGCTGGTCGCGCGGGCCGAAATGGCCGGCGCCCCCGCCATCGTGCTCACGGTCGACCGTCAAGGAGGGCGCAACACCGAGACCCTGTTCCGCGAGCGGCGCAGCGATACCCGCACCTGCACGGATTGCCATACGCCCGGCTTCAAGAACGAGGTCAGCCGCAAGCCGATGTTCGACAATATCGACGTGTCGAAGGTCACGAACCTCTACGGAACCGGGATGACCTGGGACTACGTCAAGCAACTCCGCGACGTCGTGAAGGGCAAGCTCGTCCTCAAGGGCATCGTCACCCACGAGGATGCGGGCAAGGCACTGGATTACGGCGTCGACGCGCTGATCGTTTCGAACCACGGCGGCCGGGCCGAAGAGAGCCTGCAATCGACCATCGGCGTCCTGCCCGAGATCGTGACGGCGGTGAACGGCCGCATTCCCGTCCTGATCGATGGCGGGTTCCGGCGCGGCACCGACGTGCTCAAGGCCCTGGCGCTCGGCGCGACGGCCGTCTGCATCGGACGGCCGTACATCTGGGGCCTTGCCGCCTTCGGCCAACCCGGCGTCGAGAAGGTCCTCGCGATCCTCCATGGGGAGTTCGAGACCATCATGCGGCAGGTCGGCGCGACGAAGCTGGCCGAGATCAACGCGGACTGCGTCAAGAAAGCCTGACGGGCCTCGCGGTCACCCCCTCGTCCGGATCTCGCAGGACACGTTGGCGAGCGCCGCCATCTCCGCCTCGGTCAGCACGCGCGAGCGGATGTGAAAGCGCTTCTCGCGGCCATTCTCCAGCGAGAACATGCCGCCACGGCCGGGCACCACGTCGAGGATCATGCGGGTGTGTTTCCAGACCTCGAACTGGGGCCGGCTGATGAAGAAATCGGCGCCGCCGACCTGGCCGAGATTCACGTCGGCCTCGCTCGTCCGGAACTCGCCGACCGGATAGCACATCGGCGAGGAGCCATCGCAGCAGCCGCCGGATTGGTGGAACATCACCGGCCCGTATTCGGCCCTGAGCTCTTCGATGAGCGCGAGCGCTTCGGGTGTTGCGGAGACGCGCTTGGGCGTGCCTTCGGGAGCGTCCTGTTCGGCCGGCACCGGCTCGTGGGCGTCGGCTTGTAGGCTAGCCTGCTCGGTCATTCGCGTGATCTCCCGTCTCGTTTCTCGACCACAGTCTGTGCTGAATTGCGAAGAAATGCACGCGCCACCCCCTTTTCCCCGTTGCGGGGAGTGTGGGCCTCGCGTCAGCGAGGGTCGGGAGAGGGGAGCACTTGCCCTCTCCGGAAAGGCCTGAGCCGGCCTCTCTCCCGCCTGCTCCGCAGGCTCCCTCCCCCACAGAGGGGGAAGGGCCAACTCCGAGGCAGCATCAGACTCACCTCGAACAAAAAACCCCGGCCTTTCGGCCGGGGTTGAAGTTCTCGGGAGGAAACGCCTCTCAGAAGAAGCCGACCTTCTTCGCGGAGTAGGAAACCAGCAGGTTCTTCGTCTGCTGGTAATGTTCGAGCATCATCTTGTGGTTCTCGCGGCCGAAGCCGGACTGCTTGTAGCCGCCGAAGGCCGCATGGGCCGGATAGGCGTGGTAGCAGTTCGTCCAGACGCGGCCGGCCTGGATCGCGCGGCCAAAGCGATAGGCGCGGGTTCCATCGCGCGTCCACACGCCGGAGCCGAGGCCATAGAGCGTGTCGTTGGCGATGGAGAGCGCCTCTTCGTCAGTCTTGAAGGTCGTGACCGACAGAATCGGGCCGAAGATTTCTTCCTGGAAGATGCGCATCTTGTTGTGGCCGCGGAACACCGTCGGCGTCATGTAGTAGCCGCCGGCAAGGTCGCCCTCGCGAGTGCCGCGCTTGCCGCCGGTGAGCAGCTCCGCGCCCTCCTGATTGCCGATATCGACATAGGAGAGGATCTTCTCGAGTTGCTCCGAGGAGGCCTGCGCGCCCATCATGGTGGTGGGGTCGAGCGGCGAGCCCTGCTTGATCGCCTCGACGCGCTTGATGGCGCGCTCGATGAAGCGGTCGTAGATCGATTCGTGGATCAGAGCGCGGCTCGGGCAGGTGCAGACCTCGCCCTGGTTGAGCGCGAAGAAGGCAAAACCCTCGAGCGCCTTGTCGAAGAAATCGTCATCCTCGTTGGCGACGTCGGCGAAGAAGATGTTCGGCGACTTGCCGCCGAGCTCCAGCGTCACCGGGATCAGGTTCTGCGATGCGTATTGCATGATCAGCCGGCCCGTCGTCGTCTCGCCGGTGAAGGCGATCTTGGCGATGCGCGGCGAGGAGGCGAGCGGCTTGCCGCATTCGAGGCCGAAGCCGTTGACGATGTTGAGGATGCCGGGCGGCATCGCTTCCTGAACGGCTTCGATCAGGACGAGGATCGAGGCCGGGGTCTGCTCGGCCGGCTTCATCACGATGCAGTTGCCGGCGGCGAGAGCCGGAGCGATCTTCCAGATCGCCATCAGAATCGGGAAGTTCCACGGGATGATCTGGCCGACGACACCGAGCGGCTCATGGAAATGGTAGGCGACCGTGTCGTGGTCGAGCTCGGAGATCGCACCTTCCTGGGCGCGTATGCAGCCGGCGAAATAGCGCAGATGGTCGATGGCGAGCGGGACGTCCGCGTTCATGGTCTCGCGGATCGGCTTGCCGTTGTCCCAAGTCTCGGCCAGCGCGATCGTCTCGAGGTTTTCCTCCATCAGATCGGCCATCTTGCTGAGCACACGGGCGCGCGCGGCCGGAGAGGTGTTGCCCCAGGATTCCCTGGCGGCGTGGGCGGCGTCGAGCGCCAGATCGACATCGGTCGCGTCCGAGCGGGCGATCTCGCAAACGGGCCGACCCGTGATCGGAGAGGTATTCTCGAAATAGCGGCCCGCAGCCGGGGCGACCCACTTGCCGCCGATGAAATTGTCGTAGCGGGCCTTAAAGGGCGATTTGAGGTTGGCGTCGGCCAGGAATTCCGGCTTGTTCATCGTATTTCCTCCGTGGAGCTGATGAGCTGCGCTGTGTCAGCGTCGTTCTTGGATTTCGGCGGGAGACAAAGCCACGCGAGCGCTCAAATCAAGGTGGACTTTAGGCCAACTTATTTTTTGGCTCGGTAAGCCGTTATAGGTAAACGCATTTTGATATTCGCTTTCGCTGCTCGTTTCCCCGCCCTCGCGCGGCCCTTTTTGGGTCCGCTGCACGCCATCGTAGTCCCGATCGCCGGCGAGGGCGAGATCGAAGTGCCCCCCGGTTCGGCAGGGCTTACGGGCCGTCATAGCCCTCGATGATGACGATATCGGATTCGGCGCCGCGCTGTTTGGCACGCGCTGCCTGGTAGGTCGGTGAGTGCCAGCAGGCGAGCGCGTCGGCATAGCTCGCGAATTCGATCACGACGTTGCGCGCCCGTGCCGTGCCCGAGACCGACTCGAAGGGGCCGCCGCGCACCAGGAAGCGCGCGCCGAATTCCTGGAAAGCCGCGCCGTTCGACGCCGCATAGTCCTTGTAGGCTTCCGGGTCGTGGATATCGACCCGAACGATCCAATAGCCGCGCGCCATGTGCGTTCCTCGCTTCCTCAAGCCAGATCGGCAACGATCGCCTGCGCGACCGCGCGCGGATCTGCCGCTTCCGTGATCGGCCGGCCGACGACAACGTGGTCGATGCCTGCCTCGCGCGCCTGCCGGGGCGTCAGAACGCGCTTCTGATCGCCGAGTGCCGCACCTTCAGGCCGGATGCCCGGCGTGACGATGAGGCGGTCCGGCCCGATGGCGTCCCGGACGGGTCCGGCCTCGTGCGCGCTGCAGACGATCCCGTCGATCCCAGCCGCCAGCGCCTGTCGTGCCCGCGCCGCGACGAGTTCCCCGACGAGCATCGCATAGCCGGCCTCTTTGGCGTCGGCTTCGTCATAGGAGGTCAGCACGGTCACCGCGAGGAGCTTCAGGCCTTTTGGCCTGCCATTTACGGCCGCGCGCATGGTCTGGGGATAGGCATGGATCGTCAGGAAGCTCGCGCCGAGCCCGCTCAACGCGCGCACGCCCTCCTCGACCGTGTTGCCGATGTCGTGCAGCTTGAGATCGAGGAAGACTTTTCGGCCGGAGGCGGTCAGCCGCGCAGCCAGGTCGAGACCGCCTGTGAAAGCGAGCCGATAGCCGATCTTGTAGAAGGTCGCGGCATCGCCGATCCGCTCGATCAGATCCTCGGCTTGCGCCACCGTAGGCAGGTCGAGCGCGACGATGAGACGGTCGCGCGGATCGGCGATTGCGGGCATCGCGAGTTCCGATTGAAGACCGGCGCACCATCACGAGGCCTCGCAGGCTGTCAATGCCGGGAGGCGTCCTGGAACGGCGCGTCAGCGATTGAAAGTTCGCGCGCCGCAGCGAGCGCGATGCCCCGTCGCGTCCGGGCTCGCAGGGCGCTATTCTGATGGTGGTTTCCGGCCTGCCTGCCATGCCGGAAATGTGATCGAGGAGAATGGGCGAGATGGGTGCGCAGCCAATCCTGCTGCCGGGCGATCCGGCGCCGTGGTTCACCGCGCGTTCCTCGGTCAATCCGCAACACCGGTTCGACCGGGCGGCCGGCAATTATCTCGCGATGACGTTCCTGCGCGATCCGCGGATTCCGGAAGCCCAGGCCCTGCTCGCGGCTTTCGTCGAGCGCGCTTCGCTGTTCGATGACGTCAATGCACGCTGGTTCATCGTCACGGGCGAGGAGGTGCCGGGGCTCCCCTTGCGCATTCCGGGCATCCGCGCCTTCTACGACCCCAATGGCGCGATCCGCAGACTCTATGGACTGGCCGAGGATCAGGCGCCCGCCGTCACCTTCCTGCTGACGCCGCGCCTGCAGGTCATCGGTTCGATCTCGGAGGCGGATCCCGCGCGCCATGCCGAGATCGCGACCAAGACCATCGCGGCACAGGTTCCGGTCGCCCGGCTCGTCGAGGTGCTCGACCCCCCGCCGATCCTCGTGATCCCACATGTCTTCGAGCCGGCACTCTGCCGCATGCTGATCGACGGCTACCGTCAGCATGGCGGCGAGCAGAGTGGCTTCATGGTCGACGAGAACGGCAAGACCACCCAGAAATTCAATCCGGGCGTCAAGGTGCGCAAGGACTGGATCATCGAGGAGCCGCGCCTGTGCGATGCCATCGGCGCCCGCATCCAGCGCCGCATCGTCCCGGAGATCCAGAAGGCCTACAACGTCACCATCCGCCACATGGAGCGCCATCTCGTCGGCTGCTATTCCGCGAATGATGGCGGCCATTTCTCGGCGCATCGCGACAACGAAGCGCTCGGTGCGGCCCATCGGCAATTCGCCTGCTCGCTCAACCTCAATGCCGATGAATACGAGGGCGGCGACTTGAATTTTCCGGAGTTCGGGCCGCAGACCTACCGGCCGCCGACCGGCGGCTGCGTGATCTTCAGCTGCTCGCTGCTCCATGCCGCGACCAAGGTCCGCTCGGGTACGCGCTACGTCTTCCTGCCCTTCCTGCACGACGATGCCGGCGAGGCGATCCGCCGCCAGAACTTCAAGCACCTCGCCTCCGGCCCGCCGGTCGCGCGGGCCGGCACGGCGGCGTAAACTCCCGCTCGTCGTTGCGAGCCAAGCGGAGCAATCCAGCCTTTGTCGTAGAGCGCGGCGCATCCCTAGGTTGCTTCGCTGCGCTCGCAATGACGGAGCTCAACCCATCATCACCCGCGCCACCTCCCGCTTCAGCACCGGTAGCAGCTCCGCTTCGAACCAGGGGTGCTTTTTCAGCCAGCCATTGTTGCGCCAGGAGGGATGCGGCAACGGCAGCACACGCGGCCGGCGCGGCGCGGCGAGGATTTCGCGCCATCGCATCACGGTGCCGGTCAGGCCGCCTTCGAGGCGTCCGAGATGCCAGCCTTGGGCATATTGGCCGATGACCAGGATCAATTCGAGATCGGGCAGCCCGGCGAACAGCGCTGCGCGCCAGCGTTCGGCGCATTCCCGGCGCGGCGGCAGGTCGCCGCCCTTGGCATCGAGACCCGGAAAGCACGAACCCATCGGCACGATCGCGACGCGCCGGGCATCGTAGAAATCAGCCTCGCCGAGGCCGAGCCAGGAGCGCAGCCTGACGCCGGACGGGTCCATGAAGGGCTTGCCATGGCGATGGGCGCGCATGCCCTGGATGATCGGGCGCGGCTCCTGGGGAAGCGGCGGCCCGTAGAGCGGCGCATCCCGGCAGATGCGGCAAGCGCGCAAGGCAGCGACGGTATTCTCGAAGGTATCGGATGTGGGCACGCGATGCAGATGGGGCGCCGGTGCCCGTCCGTGGAGTGCCCGTTCAGCCCCGCCCCATCACCAGGCGCAGTTTGTCGGCGAGATCCGAGCGCAGATAGGGCTTGCTCAAGAGCAGCATGTCGGGCGGCACGCCCTGCTCGCCGAGCGCCGTGCCGGTATAGCCCGAGGTCAGCAGCACCCGAAGGTTCGGCCGCAGGCGCCGTGCCTCGACGGCGAGTTGAACGCCGTTCATGCCGCCCGGCATCACGATGTCCGAGAACAGGATGTCGATGCGCTCGGGGCTCTTCAGCCGGTCGATCGCGAGGGAGGCCTGCGTCGCGGTCAGCGTGCGATAGCCGAGCTCGCCGAGGCTCTCGACGGCCATGTCGAGCACCGCCGGCTCGTCCTCCACCACCAGCACCACCTCGCCCTCGGCGGCACGGCGCAACGGAAGTCTCGACTCGGATTCGCGCTCGGCGGCCCGCTCCACGGAGCGCGGCAGGTAAATCTCGATCGTCGTGCCGTGATCCAGCTCGCTCGACAGCCGGACATGGCCACCGGCCTGCCGCACGAAGCCATAGACCTGGCTCAATCCGAGCCCGGTCCCCTTGCCGATATCCTTGGTGGTGAAGAACGGCTCGAAGGCGCGCGCGAGCGTGGCGACATCCATGCCGAGGCCGGTGTCGGCGACCGAGACCAGCACGTATTCGCCCGGCGGCAGATCCGGCCGATCCGCGAGGGCCGCGCCCCGAAGCGTCACGTTGCTGGAGCGGACCGTCAGAGAGCCGCCGCTCGGCATCGCATCGCGGGCATTGACCGCAAGGTTGAGGATTGCGCTCTCGAACTGCCCGGGATCGAGCCGCACCGGATCGAGGCTCGGATCGAGGTCGAAGGTCACGATGATCGTCTCGCCGACCGCCCGCTGCAGCAGCGGCTTGAAATCCATCAGCTGGCGGTTCGGGTTGACCGTTTTCGGCCGCAAAACCTGGCGGCGCGAGAAGGAGAGGAGCTTCTCCGTGAGTTCGGCACCGCGCCGCGCCGCGAGCAGGCCGGAGGTCGCGAGCCGCTCGACTCGGGCGCGGTTCTCCGGCGCGCGCACGATCATGTCGAGATTGCCGACGATGATCGTCAGGAGATTGTTGAAGTCGTGCGCGACGCCGCCCGTGAGCTGGCCAATCGCCTCCATCTTCTGGGCCTGGTTGAGGCGGCCCTCCGCCTCGTGCTGCTCGGTGACGTCCATGACGACGCCTGCCATGGTGGCCGGCCGACCCTCCTCGTCGCGATAGGTCGCGCCGCGCAAAACGATCCAGCGCACGGCGCCATCTTCCGCGCGGCTGATCCTGCCGAGAATATCGAGCCGGCGTGCGCCCTCGGGGTCGGAAGCGGCCGCCAAGGCGGATTCGACAGCGCCGCGATCTTCGGGATGGACATGGTCGAGCAGCGTCTCACGCGTCCATACCGGCAGCGTCTCGGCATGGCCGAAAATCTCGTCGTGCCGCTGCGTGCGTCGCGAATCGCCATGCAGGAGATCGAATTCCCAGCTCCCCATGCCGGCCGCATCGAGCGCGACGGCCAAGCGCTCACCGGCACGCTCCAGCTCGGCCCGCTGCCGCTCGCGCTCGACCGCGGTCGCCTCGGCGCGGCCATAGAGGAAATCGACCTCGCGCAGGAAGACTGCGAGCACGATCACGCCCGCGATCAGGGCCTCCAGGCGCCCCGCGAACCAGCCGACCGTGCCGCGCGCCGCGCCCGGCAGCGTGACGGCGTTGTCGCAGATCAGAAGCACCAGCGACACGCCGAGCCACAATTGCAGCACGCTGCGCAGGCCTGTGCGCCACCACAGGCCAACAAGCGCCACGACGGTCAGCGCGACCACGGCAGGGCCGATGCCGGTGGTGGTCAGGAGGCGGTAATCGTCCCCTTCGACCGATTTCGGCAACAGCGCGACATGCTGGGCGACGACATAGCTCGCAAGCCCGACGACCAGCACCGCCGCGACGATGGCCGCCCAACCCGTCTTGATGACCCGATCGCGCGCGATGCGCCGGGCCCCACCCGCTCTTTCCAGCAGCGCGTAGGCGAGGATGAAGAGCGGCGGCCCGACATGCCAAAGGGTCCACAGCCAGACCGTCGTATCCGGGCCGGATCCGAGGATACGCCCTTGTGTCAGAATATTCGGAAACGACAGAAGCTGCGCAAAGACGATCAGCGTCGTGTAGAGGCTGCCCGCCCCGAGCACGAGCAGCGAGGAAAAGCGCGTGCGCCGGTACTGGGTGAAGAACAGGTACGTGGTGAGCGCGTAGACGACGATCAGCGCCGATTGGTAGGTCGGCACGAAGCCGGGCATCGGCGCCATCGGCTCTGCGACGATCGGCAGGAGAGCCAGGGTAACCGCAATGAAAGCGGCGCAGGTTAGAAGCGCGAACAGACGCTGACCACGGCCCGCAGCCGTAGTCGCCAGGGTCGGTAGCACCAGACCCGATCCAGCGGCGTTCATCCTGGCCTCATGGCTGGCCTTTCGGGGAAGCACAACGCGCGGTAGACGATTCGCGAGCGTCGCATGGTATTCGCTTGGTGCGCAACTTGAAATTCAAGCCTTCAGCCGCAATCGCGCTGGCGTAGTACGAAATCAGCGCACCGCTCAATTTCTTTTTTCAATCTGAAATCGAAGCCTGAATGCCGGCTCAAGGCGGCAAACTCCTTGAGGTTTCGAGCAATCAAGCTTTCGAATTCTGCCCGTTCGGCTGAGTCGGCTGCGTCAAACCTACCGAGCGCAGAATTCGCTCAATCCTCTGGCGGATACCCCCTGGACGCCGTCTTTCCGACGAAATGGATCCTCAGAGCGAACCTGAACAGTGGTCGTTCACGGCTTTCCGGGCAGGCGGAGGCGGGGCGGTCTCCTGGAGGTTCCGATGCCGGGGGCAAGAGATGGCGGTGACGGCGGCGAGCGCGCCAACAATATCGGCGGGTTAAGACTGCTCTTCGCTGCGCTCGTGGTCGCTGGACACGCGCCTGATCTCAGTTACGGCGGCGCGCCCTCGCGCGAAGTGTTGATGCAGCTCTTCGGCACGCTCTCCTTCGGGGGCATCGCCGTCCAGGGATTCTTCCTGCTGAGCGGCTACCTCGTCACCAAGAGCCTTCTCACGACGCGCTCGCTTCCCGATTACCTCGCCAAGCGGACCTTGCGGATCTTTCCCGCCTTCGCGCTCGCCTCGCTGGTCTGCGTTCTCATCGTCGCACCGCTCGCCGGCGGCGACCTGCGCGCTGTGTCGCCGCTCTCCGTTCTCGGGCGGGTCCTGCTGCTCCTGCCTCCGGACGTCCCTGGCGCGTTTGCCGGCTTGCCGTTTCCGGTGCTGAACGGCGCGATGTGGACGATCCCTTGCGAATTCGGCTGCTACCTGCTGCTCGCCGCGCTCTGGGGCCTGCGGATCCTGCGCCACAAGCGCCAGTTCCTCGTGCTGCTCACGAGTTTGGGCGTCCTGCTGGTCGTGCGTTGGGTGCTGTTTCCGCAGCCACCCTTCAGCGTCGGCGTCACGGCTTTTGCGGAGACCGTGCGTCTGCCCTTCGTGTTCCTGTGCGGAGCCGGCTTCTACCTGTTTCGTGAGCGGATCGCGCTCACCGCCCGAGGGGCCGGCCTCGCGGCCCTGCTGCTCCTGCCGCTTCTGTTCAGCCGGACGCTGGCCGAGCCGGCTTTCACGCTGCTCGGCGGCTACCTGGTCTTCTGGTTCGCCTTCGTGGTGCGGCCGACCCGGCTGAGTCTTGCCACCAACCGGATCGATCCGTCCTACGGATTGTATCTCTATGCGTTTCCCGTCCAGAATCTGCTGGTCATGGCGCTGCCCGGCCACTCACCGTGGATTCTGGCGCTCATGACCTTGCTCATAGCCGGATCGCTCGGCGTGCTGAGCTGGCTTCTGGTCGAGCGCCCAGTTCTGGGTCAGACGCGGCGCCTCGCGCTGCTCTTCTCGCGTCTGGGCGGGAGACGGCCCCGCCCGGCCGTCGTTTGATACGTTTGTCAGATAATCCGAACGGATTCGTGCGCATCCCCTCGCCCCGCACGCGGGGAGAGCGACTGTCTTTCGGATCAAGCGATTTTTGACTGCCACGGTGTTTTGCTCCGGATCATGGCGTTGAGGATGGTGAGGAGCTTTCGGGCCGTTGCGACGATGGCGACGATCTTTGGCTTTCCGG
>JBGAFL010000107.1:0-4568 GCA_044227265.1 Methylobacterium sp. | reverse complement strand
CCCTGAGGCTGTCATCGGCGCGGGGCCAGCAGCGAGGGGCGACGCCGAGCGAGCGCCAGCGCATAGGCGGCGCGACGCATCCAGATCGGCATGCCGCGCCCGAATGCGGCCTGTTTCGTGCGCCGCAGCCAGCGAACGATGGCAGGCGAGGGCGCGCCGACGAGCCCGGTCGCACCGCGGCTGCGTTCTCTCGCGAAGGCGAATTGTCCGAGCATGGCGGGCGCAAATCGCATTCGGGCGCGGGCACCGATCCGGGGGATAGCTCCCCAGCCGGTGATTGCCTGATGGAAAGAGTAGGCCGCGGCAGCATGGCTGAAGCGGCTCTCCAGAAGGATCCGTGCAGATGCACCGAGCCGATGCCGCAGCGGCTCATCGGCGATGAGCCTCTCCAGCCCTTCCGCGAGCGCGCCGGGACGTGGATCGACCAGCAATCCGGTCACACCGTCGAATACGGCGCTGGTGAGCCCGGTCGCGCGATAGGCGACGGTCGGCGTTCCGCACAGACCGGCTTCGATCGGCGTCTGCCCGAGCGTCTCGAGCCGGCTCGCGGTGAGATAGATGTCGCAGGCACCATACCATTCGGCGAGATGCTCTTCGTCCCCGATCGGGCCGGGCGCATGCAGGCCCGGCAACCCGAACATGGTGGGATCGTCGAGGCGGCCGAGGGCGACAAATCCGATGCCGGGCCGCGCGACCCGTGCCATCGTCGCGATGAGATCGTCGACGCCTTTTTCCGGTGCATCGGCGATGACGGCCGAGAACAGGATCAGGATATCGTCCTCGGGCAGACCGAGCCGACGGCGCAACATTCGCCGGTTCCGCGGCCGGAAGATTCCCGTGGGAAATGCAAGGCCGATTCGTGCGATCGGTGCGCCTGCCGGCGCGAGCTCTCGGGCGCGACCAGCAGTCCATTCCGAATTCGCGAGCAGAAGCGGCGCCTTTGCCTTGCCGAGAACACGACGCTTCTCGGCAAACGCGGCCGCGATGCGGCGCGGCGCGAGTTGCGGATACTCGGTCGGGGAGGGGCATCGAGCATCGCATCCGATGCCGATCACCGGGCAATCCTTCGGATGCGCGCAGCGCCCGGTCAGAAGGAACAGGTCGTGCAGGACCGAGGCGACCGGTACGTGCTCCGAGAGGCGGCCGAGGATGCCGACCGAGCGCGTCACCCCATGCAGATTGCCGGCGAGGACGAGGTCATGGTCGGCCTCGCAGATCGCGCCTTCCGTGGCCGGAAAACGATCGGTCCATTCCGCGGCGGCGGCCGGAGATTCCCGGCCGAGAGTCCAATGCGAGACCTTGTGTCCGGCCAATGCCAACGCTTCGGCCAGCCGCCGATGCGCGATGCCGGCTCCTCCGCCATAGCCGAGCCCGGTCAGGGATGCGATCGACATTGCCGCGCCGGCAGGCGCCGGACGCTCGGCCCCGCTGTCATCCCGCTGGAGAAGGATCGGCCGTCCGATCCTGGAGAAGGTCACGCCGCTCTTCGTCAGCCGACGCCAAAGGTCGACCATCGGACGATCGTCGCGAGGATCGATTCCGCCTGCCCGTTCGAAGGCTTCCCTCGCGATCAGGATCTCGCCGCCGGTGAAAGGAGCGTCACCCTCGTCGGATTCGAATTGGCCGGCATCATCGATCACGTCGAGCCCGTGGACGCCATGGTCGAACAAGACGCGCAGGCCAATGACGACATCGGTTCCGCTGACGGACGGTTCGAGACACGCCGCCGCGAGCGCCCCCGGCGCCAACAGATCGCCTGAACGCAGCACGAGCAGATAATCGGCCGGCGGGTCGATGCGGGCGATCGCCGGTCCGACAGCCGCCACATCGCGGACCACCTCACAGCGCGATTCCGGATAATCCTGGCGGATCACGGATGTGCGCGTCGCCTTCAGCGCTTGATCGTCCTGATTTGCCACCACGAAGACGCAAACCTGTGGCCAGCGTCCGCCATCCGGGAGACGGTCGGGCCGCACATCGCGATACGCCTCGGCGCCGAACGGCCAGGCGGCAACACCATGGGCGGTTTCACAGAATGGGCCAGACGCCTCGCTCATCGCGCCCCAATTCTACACCAGGGCGCTCGTCGATTTTCGGTGGACTCTACCGAGAGCGCGCACGATCGCGATCGTGGTTACTCGCTCAGCCAAATGTCGGGTCGCTGCAATCTTGGCGACGTGAGAGAATGGCGCGGGGTTGGTCTGCGTTGCAGGAGCTTGACCCGCGCGACAATTGGCGTGTGTGACGAGCTATGCACTTCGAGGGACGTCCCGTACCCCAATCGACGAACAGCCCGTTGTTCGAGTTCCAGGATGTCACCTTCGCTGCCGAAGGCCGGACATTGCTGCAGCCGGTTTCCGCATGCCTCGAACGGTCTCGCGTCCATGGCCTGATCGGGCATAACGGTTCGGGAAAATCGACGCTCGTTAAACTCCTCGCCCGGCAGGAAACACCGAGCGGTGGGACCATCCGTTTCGATGGCAAGCCGCTTGCGGAATGGCCGCGCCGCGCCTTCGCGCGCAAGGTCGCCTACCTTCCGCAATTGCCACCCCCCGCAGCCGGGTTGACGGTGCGCGAACTCGTCGGTCTCGGCCGCTATCCATGGCATGGCGCGCTCGGCCGCTTCAGTGACACTGATCGGGCGAAGGTCCGGGAAGCGATGGAGCTGACCGAGGTCGAGCCCTTTGCCGACCGTTTGGTCGACACGCTTTCGGGCGGCGAGCGCCAGAGTGTCTGGCTCGCGATGCTGGTAGCACAGGATGCCGAATGCCTTCTCCTCGACGAGCCGATCTCGGCCCTCGATATCGGGCACCAGCTCCACGTTCTGCGCCTCGTGCGCCGCCTCGCCGAGCGAGGTCCCAGCGTCTTGGTGGTTCTGCACGACGTGAATCTCGCCGCACGGTTCTGCGATGAACTCCTGGCGCTGCATTCGGGGCAGTTGATCCGTCGTGGCCCGAGCGCCGACGTGATGAATGCCAATGCGCTCGAGGCGATCTACGGCGTACCGATGGTCGTTCTGCCCCACCCGGGTGGCGCCATGCCAGTGAGCGTTCCCTTGTGAATCGTCGAGCGCTCTTGTCTCGCCGTGCCGTCCTCGCCGCCGGCGGGGCAGGGCTCACGGGAACATGTGCAGGTGCATCGCCCCCGTTGCGCGTGGCCGCGACGGGTTGGGCCGGCGCTCAGACTCTTTTGGCACTCGGCGCGACGCCGATCGCCCTGCCGGAGGTCGAGCGATACAACAGCCTGGTCGTCGAGCCGCCCACCCCGCCAGACATCCAGGAATTGGGGCTTCGCTCCGAGCCGAATCTCGAACTTCTGATCGAACTTGCCCCGGATCTGATCATCACCGAGGCAGGCGCCGAGGTGGCGCGATCGGTTCTCGAACGGATCGCGCCGGTCGAAACCTTCTCGCCGATCAAGAGGGGCCGTGCTCCGACTGTCGTTGCGCGCGAGGCGACAGTGGCACTCGCCGCTCGCCTCGATCAGCCGGAAGCCGCGGTTCGTTACCTTGCGGGATTCGATGAGCGTATCGAGGCCGCATCACGCAAGCTCGGCGCATATGATGGCGGGCCCTTGTGCCTCGTCAGCGACATTTTCGGGAACCGCGCGCTCGTCTTCGGCGCCGATAGTCTCTACCAGGACGTCCTCGATCGGGCCGGGATCGGCAATGCTTTTGCCGGGGCCACCAGCGTCTGGGGTCATACGACCGTCGGTCTCGACGAACTCGCGGCAATGCCGCGCGAAACACGGCTTGTGATTCTGAATGCCCGTATGCCGAACATGCGCGCGCTCCTAGCCGCCCGACCCCTCTACCGTGCCTTGCCGATGATCCGCGAGGATCGCGTGACGATCCTCTCCGACATCTTGTTTTATGGCGGCCTTCCCTCCGCCGATCGCTTTGCGCGCCTGCTCGCGGAGCGCCTACCGCTCGGTCGCGATGCCCGGGATTAGCGTTCCGTCACATGCGGGCTCGGACGTCGGCTGGCGGGGGGCTGCCGCCTTAAGCGCGCTCCTGCTCTCGCTCGCGGCTTTTCTCACCCTGCGCGATCTCATGGGGCGTTTGCCGATCGATCTCTGGTGGGCCGCTGCCGTCGATCCGGACGTGGCCGATGCCAGGCAGATGCTGGTCCATTATACCGTCTTGCCGCGCATCGTGGTGGCGCTGCTGTGTGGTGCCAGTCTCGCGCTCGCCGGATTGGTTTGCCAGCAGGTTCTCCGAAACCCGCTCGCGGAACCGACGACGCTCGGTGTTTCGGCCGGTGCGAGCCTGGCATTGTCCGCTTCCGCGCTGTGGGCACCCCATCTGCTGCTTGGACGAGAATGGGTCGCGCTTGGCGGCAGCGTGACTGCAATTCTGCTCGTCTTTGCGCTCGCCTGGAACCGCGCGTTGTCGCCGATCGCGCTGGTCCTCGCCGGGTTGATCGTCACGAGGGCTTTGCAAAATCAAGGGAAATCGGTCCTGACGATGGCCTTTGAGCGTCGTGGTATAAGCTCGCGCCGGCAGCCCTCATAATAAGACGTCGACGCTCATCTTTCTTCATTTTAATGAGAATGTATCGATGGGCGGG
>JBGAFL010000060.1:0-31534 GCA_044227265.1 Methylobacterium sp. | reverse complement strand
ATGCTCGGCTTCACGTCGCGGCGCTCGGCCCGTGGCACGGCCGGTGCCGTAGGCAGTGCCGGTGGTACCGGAGCCGACAAGGCCTGGTCGCGTGGCGCCGGGGCCGGCGGGGGTGGCGGAGGTGCTGGCGATTCGGCCGGCTCCACGCCAGGTGGCGCAGGCGGATCTGGTGGAATCCCCGGCGGCGGGGGTGGTGGCGGCGGCGCCTCCACCAACGGCGCCGCATCGGGCGCGGGCGGCCAGGGCAGCCGCGGCGAAGTCTGGATTCTCTGCCGGGGCTGAGCGGCCGTCACAGGTCCGGCCTGCCGAGCAGGCCACGGTCAGAGATTGACCGATCCGGATCGCCGTCGCGCTTCGAGCAAAGCCCCAAAGCCTCGCCTCCCTTCGCACATCGCCGCGAACGCGAGCCTGCGCCTCGATCCTCTCGGGGCTCCCCCTCGACATTCTTCGGAGAGCATCATGACCACGACCGCATCGATCGCGGACGCTTTCGCGCGTCTGCGCGCGGCTGGGTTCGTCGGCAACGCCGTCAGGCTCGACGATCTCGATCTGCCGCGCATCGGCCACCGGATCGGCGTCGGCGAGGACGAGATCCACGCTGTCATCGATGTCGAGACCGCAGGCGGCGGCTTCGACACGAAGAAGCGGCCCAAGATGTTGTTCGAGCCGCATGTGTTCTACCGCAACCTCTCGGGCGCGAAGCGCGAGGCCGCGGTCAAGGCCGGGCTCGCCTACAAGGCCTGGAAGCAAGGCGCCTACCCGAAGGACAGCTATCCGCGACTGATGCAGGCCTTGGCGATCGACGAGACCGCCGCGCTCAAATCCGCGTCCTGGGGCCTGCCGCAGATCCTCGGCGAGAATTGTTCCGCCGCCGGCTACGACAGCCCGCAACAGATGGTCGTCGCCTTCATCGAGGGCGGCGAGGGCGAGCACCTCGAGGCGATGGTCGCCTTCATCGTGGCCAATCATCTCGACGATGAATTGCGGGCGCACAATTGGGCCGGCTTCGCGAGGGGCTACAACGGCGCTGCCTACGCAAAGAACGGCTACCACACGAAGCTGGCGGCCGCCTTCGCGAAGTGGAGCAAGATCAAGGATACGCCCTGGTCGCCGGAGATGGATGACCGATCGGCCGACGCGGTGCCGGTCCCTCCGGTCGAGACAGCTCCGCTTCCACCCGTCGCGCCCGCCCCCGCCGAACCGCTCATCATCACCGCGCCTGTCGAGAAACCGACCGCCGTGGTGCTGATGCCGCCCACCGCCGGCGAGACGCACGATGCCGAAAGCTGGTGGGAAAGGTTCAAGCACCTGTTCCGGCCAGCGGCGTGAGTACCAGCCCTCGCAACCACCTGCCTGCGCCCGCTCGTCGGGGCGTCGGTCTTCGCCCGAAAGGAACCGCCATGAACACCGCTCAGATCGCCTCGCTCGTGCGCACCATCCTGATGATCGGCGGCGGCATCGCCGTCGGGCGCGGCTGGGTCAGCCAGGAGCATCTCGATGCCCTCACCGACCCGGCGCTCCTGCTGCAGATCGTCGGCGGTCTCATCGCGGTCGGCACCGCGTTCTACGCGGTCGTGCAGCGTAGTTCGCAGAACCTCATCAAAGCCGCCGCCAACCTACCGGAAGTCGAGAGGATCGTCGCACCGGGTATCGCCGATGCAATTCCAAGCGCCAAGGTGAGCGCGTCCTGATGGCCCGCCTCAGCCCTGAGCACGTCGCCGACATGGCGATCCACTGCAGCTTGGCGGGCGCCTTTGTCGGCCTCGTCGTGGCAGCGTTGACGCTGGCGGCCTTCGCACAAGCGAGACCGGATATCGGACGAAAGTTTGTCGAGGGAGGCTGATTCGATGGCGAACGCGAACAGCACGCCGCGATCTCATTACGGCAACGACATCAACGTGCTCGATACCCGCGTCGGCGCGCTCGAGCGCAGTGCGCGAGACCTCAGCGGCAATCTGGGTGAGCTGAGCAGCCATGTCGATGCGGCGCTCAAGGCGATGGAAGCCGGCATCGGCCGCCAGATGGACGCGCTCTCGGCCAAGATCGACGAGCGTTCCAAGATTCCGTGGCCGGCGCTCGGCGTGATGCTGACCTTCGTCTGCGTGATCGGCGGCATGGCCTATTACCCGATCCAGACCACGCAAGGGCGGATCGAAGCGACCTTGCTGCGCTTCGACGAGCGCTTCGTGACGAGCAAGGAGCTGGAGACGCGGCTCTCGGCCAACGCCCAGCGTCGCGATGATTTCCAGCGCCTCGCCGAGGCGCGGTTCGAGGGCGTCGAGGCGGATGTGTCCAATATCCGCAAGGAGGTCGTGCCCCGTGCCGAACACGAGGAAAAGTGGCGCGGCGCGGATGGGCACCGAGAAGCGCTGCAGCGCCAGCTCGACGACTTGAAACACCAGTTCGGCGAGACCTTCAGCCTGCGCGATGCGCTGATCCAGATGCAGAAGCGGATCGATACATTGGAGGACGCGAAGTCGGGCTCACGTCCGTGACCCTGCTCCGGCGGCCAAGCCCAGACTGCCACCGTCCTGCCGGTGGATCGGATTTTCTTCGATAGCCGGGGCCCCCTTGCTGGAAAATGGTCCACCAGAGGATCGTTTTCCTGAACCCCAGGCGCCTACAGAGAGCGTTACGTCGGGCATTTCCGCAGCTCCGGTCTCATATTTCGCAGCGCAGCATCGGAATCTGCCGGCGCCACACAATCCAAAACTATACTCATGGTTGGAGCGTCGACTTCAAGCTGTTTCACGAATACCTTACTCTTACCCGGCATAGTCGCACCGTGGATGCACCTGCACGATGGCGGCCTATGCCTACGGGCGCGCGACAACAGCCGAACGGGACGTTGCCGGACGAGATCTACGCCGCACAGGTCGAAGCCCTGTTCAGCGACAGGCGCTCGTTTGTGATCGGCGTGGTCGCGGCCGTCTGCATCTCCCTGATCACGGCGATCGAAAGCGGACAGCTCGCCCATCTGGCGATCTCCGTCGTGCTCGCGCTCGTCGGCATCCTGCGGCTGTTGTCCTTCTCTCGATTCGAGCGCGAGCGTCGCAAGCTCGATATCGCCGGACTGCACCATTGGGAGCGATGGTACGTCTTCGGCGGCGCCGCGCATGTCTTCCTGCTGGGCTTGTTCTGCGTCGTGGCCTTCGGGAACGAGGATGATTTCGCGCGCGTGACCAGCGTTGCGACCGTGATGGCCTTTCTCGTCGGCATACCGGGACGCAGCTTCGCGAGTGGAATGCTCGTCAATGTCCTGATCGTCGTCGGCGCACTTCCCCTGCTTCTTGCGATGACGATGGCCGGGTTGAGCTACCAGGCGGTCACGGTTTTCGTCCTGCTGCCGTTCTTCATAGCCCTGAAGTCGATATCCACCCGGTTACGCGGCATCTTTCTCGATGCCGTGGTGCGGTCCTGGAATCTCAGCCGCATGGCCACGCGATTCGATACCGCGCTCAAGAACATGCCGCAGGGCCTCGTCATGTTCGATGCGAGCGGCACGGTCCTGGTCTCGAACGGCCGCATGGGCGAACTCTTGCAGCTTCCGCCGAGTGCTCTCGGAACCGGCACGAATCTCGACGAACTCTGGCGCGCCTGCGCGCAGGCCTCGACCGTCGGGCCGGCTCGGGCCAGCGACATGGCTGCAGAGTTCCGGAGCAATGCATCCCCCTCGAAGGAATGGATTCTACCGACGGAGAATGGCCGCTCGACGGCCTTCCGCTTTCAGGAAATGGCCGAAGGCGGCGGCGTTATTCTCGCCGAGGACGTGACTGACCGGCTGATGGCGCAATCGCAAATTGCGCACCTCGCCGAGCACGATCTGCTGACCAACCTGCGCAACCGGCATTCCTTCCGCACATCCGTCCGCGAGAGGCTGCGGCGGATGGGCGATGGTCATCCGACGCTGATGTTCATCGATCTCGACCAGTTCAAGCAGGTGAACGACACGCTCGGGCACGTCGTCGGAGACGAGCTTCTGGTGCGGGTTGCGCAACGGCTTCGGGTCACCTCGCGGCCGACCAGCATTCTCTCGCGTTTCGGCGGCGACGAATTCGTGCTGTTCGATGTCTTCGACACGGCCTTCGAGGACGCTGCGCAGCTCGCCGGCGAGATCATCCGGGCCCTGTCGAATGTCTACGAGGTCGATACGCACCAGATCGCGATCGGCGCCAGCATCGGCCTTGCCGTGGGCAGCGGCACGGATGCCGATGTCGACGACCTGATCCGGGATGCCGATCTCGCGCTCTATCGTGCCAAGTCGGACGGCCGCGGCGTATTCCGGCATTTCGAGCCCGACATGCAGGCCAAGGCGCTCGAACGCCGCCAATTGGAGAAAGACCTGCGTCAGGCCGTCCTGTCCGGCGCATTCGAATTGCACTACCAGCCGATCTACAGCCTGAGGGAGCAGCGCTTCGTCGTGTGCGAGGCGCTGATTCGCTGGCGGCACCCGATTCACGGTTTCGTCTCGCCGGCCCAGTTCATTCCCGTCGCGGAAGAGATCGGCCTGATCGGGGAGATCGGCGAATGGGTCCTGCGTCAGGCCTGCCGCGACTGCGCGCAATGGCCGAACGATCTCAAGGTCGCGGTCAACGTCTCCGCCGAACAGTTCCGGCGTGGCAATGTGCTCGGCCCGGTCACCAAGGCGCTTCTCGAATCAGGCATCGCCCCTCGGCGCCTGGAGATCGAGATCACGGAATCGGCCCTGATCCAGGACCTGAACGCGACCAGCCAGACGCTGCGTCACCTCAAGGCCATCGGCGTCGGCATCGTGCTCGATGATTTCGGGACCGGCTATTCGAGCCTGAGCTATCTGCGCGCCCTGCCCTTTAGCAAGGTCAAAATCGACCGGTCGTTCCTCAAGGGGTTGGAGGCCGACCGCCAGGCGATGATCCTGCTCGGCGGTATCGTCCGGCTGAGCAACGATCTCGGCTTTTCGGTCGTGATGGAAGGCGTCGAGACCGTCGAGCAGCTCTCGCTGATTACCGGCCAGACCGACGTCGATCAGATCCAGGGATTTTACTTCAGCCGGCCGCTGCCCAAGGAGCAGTTGCTGGCCTTCATCCTCGAATCCCGGATGAAGAAAGCCGTCTGAACGCGAGTGGTTACAACCTCAGGTTTATTATTTGCTATTCTATAGCATTTTAAGTATTAACCCGCCGGTGCCCGTTTCGATAGCCGCTGGATTCCGCGCTGGTCTTCCTGTTCCATGTCGACGGCCTGAGTGGATACGCTGGCGCGTTAACCATGACCTTTGGCCGCAAATGCGGCGACAGTGATCGTGGCATTTGGGCATGCCTGTGAACGAATTGCTACTTCGTCGAGACTTGTGCTTGTCGGCAACGAGTTCTTAAGGCTAAGGTGCTGTATGTCGCACAGCCAAGCTTGCTCTCCCTTCGATCTCGGCGTCAGCGAGCTGATCAGCCGCATGCAATGCCGGCCTGTGACCGGCGAGGATTTCGACGAGGTCTGCAAGCTCCGCTACGAAGCCTATCGTCGTGAGGGAGCGTTGCCGGCGAATGCACCGTATCCCTATCGCGACCGCTTCGACGACATGCCCAACGCCACGACCTATGCCTTCACGATCGAAGGCCAGCTCGTCGCCTCCATCAGGATCCACGTCGCCACCCGTGAATGCCCGGAGCATCCCGCCCTGCAGGCTTTTCCGGATTTCAGCTGGCCGTTGATCGAGGCTGGGGAAACACTGGTCGATCCCACCCGGTTCGTCGTCGATTACGACGCGTCCAGGCTCTACCCGAAAATCCCCTACACGGTGCTGCGCGTCGCCTTCATGGCGGGGACCTGGTTCGACGCCGACAAAGTCTATGCGACCGTGCGCACGGAACATCAGGCCTTCTATCGTCGCTATACCGGCCATCGTGTCGCCTGTCCGGCGCGGCCCTATCCGAGCCTCGCAAAGCCCGTCAGTCTGATGGTACTCGATCACAGGGCCGATCGTGATCGCCTGGTCGCGCGCCACCCCTATTTCTACTTGTCTCCCGAAGAAGGCGCGGCCCTCTATGGTGGCCGCGCGATCCAGGACCATTATGTGCCCCTGGTAGCCTGACGGCACCCGAACTTCACAGGATCGCCCAGCCGCCGATCATGCGGGGGAAGACGACTGTGGTCTCGCCGGCCGGCGCTGCCGCCTGGAGACGTTCGGCCAGGGTCTCGGGATCGAATTCCTCCCGCATCAGGCCATGCGCGGTCATGCCCGCCGAAAGACTTGCGATGGTGCGCGCGAGAAAGGCGAAAGCCGTGCTCGTCGAGCCACCTTCGACCCGGCAGGTCGCCGCGAGCGAGGGAACCAGTCCCGCCTGCCGGAACGTAGCATAGAGCCGCGAGCCCATTTCAGGCTCTGCCCCGGCCCGCCGATAGGTCTCGACGATGGCCTCGACCGCCCGCGTGAAGAGCGGCAGAGCGGGCGATATCGCCGCCGAGGGTATGTCCATTTCCAGGAAGGCGATGATGGTGCCGGGACGAGCCTGCCGCCGGATTGATTCGATCAGCGCCGCGGGGTCCGGCAGATGCGTCAGCAGGAAACGGCCGACGATCGCGTCGGCTTCTCCGAAATCCGCCGACAACACGTCGATTTCCGCGCAACGGGCGAACGTGATGCCGCGTGCGGCGAGCCTGGCATTGGCGCTGGCAACGGCCTGTGGTGCCCTGTCGACCCCAAGGACGGATCCCGTCTCACCGACGATGCCGGCAATCGCCAGGACGACGTCGCCAGCGCCGCAGCCGAGATCCAGCACCTTCATGCCAGGACGCAGGCCGGCGCTCCGCAGCAGTGAGGTTGTCTGATCCGAAAAATATTCCGCTTGTTGCTCCAGCCGTGCAATCTCACCTTCTGAATGTCCAAGTAAATAATTCTGTGGTTTTCCTTCCGACTCCGCCACAACTTCCCCGTTCATCATTAGCATTTCCTGAAATTAATCTCGAGATCACGTGCGAATTTTCACGGCAAGAAAGTCGAACCAGCCGAGAATTGAGCGTCGAGTTGGCACACTTCATTAATCCGGAGTTAGCATCAATGCCTTAGAAGGTCTGTCCACAATCGACACGTGATATCTTTGCGAGTCACGTTGTCAGGAGGACCGGAATGTCAACCGTCGCCAGGAAACCGTCCGGATCCGAGGGGCTCGTCGAAACCGGCAAACGCCTGCGCCCCGCCGTGCAGCCGGCTGCCGCACGGGCCTCGGTGCGACCGTTCGCGACGGAACGGGTCCTAGAAACCACGCATGCGCGGCTCAGCGTCCGAGAGACGCGCGGCGATGGGTTCCCCGTCGTCCTGCTGCATGGAAATTCGACCTGCAAGGAGGTGTTCCGACAGCAGATGTCCGGACCTTTGGCGAGCCGGTTCCGCATGATCGCGATCGACCTGCCCGGTCACGGCGCTTCCGGCGATGCGTACGCGCCTGATCGGACCTATACTTTCAGCGGCTATGCCGATGCCGTAGCCGAAGCCCTCGAGATCATGGGCATCAATCGCATGGCAATCGTCGGCTGGTCGCTCGGCGGCCATGTCGGCATCGACCTCATGGCGAGCCTTCCAGGGCTTGCCGGACTGATGATCGTCGGCACGCCCCCGATCGGAACCACCCTCGAGGCGATCCAAGCTGGATTCCGGCCGAATCCCGAGCTCCTGGCAACCGTCGGGCAGGTCGAACTGAGCGAGGCTCAGCGAACCAGCTTCGCTGCGCTCATCGGCTTCGATCCCGACGATCTCGAGTTTCATGCCGCCCTGCGGCGGAGCGATGGACGGGCGCGGGCCAGCGTTTTCGCCGATCTTCTATCAGGCCAGGCCAGCGATCAGCGCGTCACGGTCGAGACCGTGCCTGTGCCGCTCGCCGTCGTGAACGGCGCCGAGGACGCGATCGTCGAACCCCGCTACCTCTCGCACCTTGCCTATGCCAATCTCTGGAACGGGCAATGTTTCCTGTTGCCCCGCATCGGCCACGCTCCTTTCCTCGAGGCGCCGGAGATCTTCAACGAGATCCTGCTGCGCTTCGCAGCCGAGATGGAGCAGCGGACCGATATCGGGCTTCCCTGGAACTCGCTCTGCCTGTCGGGCTGAAAGCGGCCAGGCGCGGCGCGAGATCAGGAGGTCTTCGGTTACGCATCGGCCTCGCGCTTGACGTAGAGACCCATTGCCGGGCTCTGCCCGTTGCCACCTCATTCACGACACATTCAGTGCCCGCCACCGAAAGTGCCGTTCCATGAACCACCTCGTCACCCTGCTGCTTGCCGTTTCGGTCGCCGTCGTCGTCGCGACGGGCGCCGCCGGCACGTTGGCCGAGGAGAGGCAGGGGTCGGCCCCTGCACAGACTCAGGCGGTTCCGCGCGGTGAGGCGTGCCTGTCGCCGGCCGACATGCGCGAGGCTGTCGCCGAGAAGCGGGTGATCGCGCCCTATTCGGCGATCCAGGCCGCACGCCAGGCCTATCCGCGTGCCGAGATCCAGCGCGCCAGCCTATGCAGGCAGAATGCGGGGCTCGTTTACGTGCTCACCACCTTGCGCCGGGACGGGCAATTCGTGCAGGTCATGGTCGATGCTCAGTCCGGGCAGGTGAACAAATAGTCCGGCAAACGTCCGGGAAGACCGATCGCACGGCATGGCCGGCGCGAAGCTGAGGAGTGGGTGACGTGCGGCTGCTCGTCGTCGAGGACGATCGCGACATCAACCGGCAGGTCGTCAAGGCGCTGACCGAGGCCGGCTACGTTGCCGATGCCGCTTACGACGGTGAGGAAGGCGGCTATCTCGGCGAGAACGAGCCCTACGACGCGATCATTCTGGACATGGGTCTGCCGAAGGCCGACGGCGTCAGCGTGCTGCAGGCTTGGCGCCGGGCGGGGGTCAAGACACCAGTCATCATCCTGACCGCGCGCGACCGCTGGTCGGACAAGGTCGACGGATTCGATGCCGGCGCCGACGATTACGTCACCAAGCCCTTCCACATGGAGGAGCTGATGGCCCGGGTGCGCGCCATCCTGCGCCGCGCCGCCGGGCATGCCACCAGCCAGATCGCCTGCGGGCCCGTGGTGCTCGATACCCGCTCCGGCCGCGTCTTCGTCGACGGTAACCCGGTCAAGCTGACGAGCCACGAATACCGGCTGCTCGCCTATCTGATGCACCATACCGGCCGCGTGGTCTCGCGCGCCGAACTCACCGAGCATCTCTACGATCAGGATTTCGACCGTGATTCCAATACGATCGAGGTTTTCGTCGGCCGCCTGCGCAAGAAGCTGCAGGTCGACCTGATCCAGACGGTGCGGGGATTGGGTTATCTGATCGACGGAGCGCAGACGAAGGGGTAACGCGATCCCTTCCGGCGACTCATCCGCAGCCATGACCGATCGCTTCCAATGGCTGCCCTTGCGGCGGCGCTCGATCGCGGTTCGGCTCGTCGTCTCGGCGCTGCTGTCGAGCGGGGCGATCCTGCTCATCGCGGCCTGGATCCTGACGACGCTCTATCGCGAGAACACCGAGCGCGGTTTCGATAGTCGGCTGCTCGTCTACGCCAACAACCTCGCCACGGATCTCGTTTCGCCGAACGACCCGGAGATCCGCTCCTTCGCACTCGGCGATCCGCGCTTCGATCTGCCTCTCTCGGGCTGGTACTGGCAGGTCGGCAAGTCCGATGCCAAGCCGCGCGATTTGCGCACCTCGCGCTCGCTCGTCGGCGTGCCGCTCAAAGGCCCCGACCAGACCGGCACCGCCGTGATCGGCCAGGTTCGCCAGGGCTATGGCCATGGCCAAGACGACCGGCTGCTGCGGATCGTCGAGCGCAATGTCGATACCGGCGCGGACGGCCGCTACACCGTGCGGGTGGCTGGGCCCGCCGACGAGATCGTCAACGATGTCGATCAGTTCCGCTTCGCGCTCTCGGTCACCTTCGGTGCGCTCGGCCTCTCGCTGGCGCTGACGACGCTCCTGCAGATCCGGTTCGGCCTGGCGCCGCTCAAGCGGCTGCGCGACGCCCTCGGTGCGATCCGGCGTGGCGAGGCCGACCACATCACCGGCGAATATCCGCACGACATCGCCCCGCTCGCGACCGAGACCAACCTCCTGATCGACGCCAACCGCGAGATTCTGGAGCGTGCCCGCACACAGGTCGGCAATCTCGCCCATGCCTTGAAGACGCCGCTCTCGATCATCGTCAACGAAGTCGGCTCGAGCGAGGCCCCGCCGGAACTCGCCCAGAAGATCCGGGAACAGGCGGCGGTGATGCGCGACCAGGTCAATTATCATCTCGACCGCGCGCGGGCGGCAGCGCTCACCGGCACGCTCGGCACGCTCACCGAGGTCGAGCCCGCGCTCGCCGGTTTGGTGCGCACCTTCGGGAAAATCTACCGCGACAAGGACATCGCCTACGACGTGCGCGTGCTCGAAGGCCTGCGCTTTCGCGGAGAACGCCAGGATTTCGAGGAGATGGTCGGCAATCTCGTCGACAATGCCTCGAAATGGGCGACGGGGCGGGTCGCGATCACCGCTGAACCGGTCGGCGGACAGGATTTTCCGCATCTCGTCATTGCCGTCGAGGATGACGGTCCCGGCCTGCCGGAAGAGGCTCGAGCCGCCGTGCTCAAGCGCGGGCGACGCCTCGACGAGACCAAGCCCGGCTCGGGTCTCGGCCTCTCGATCGTGGCGGATCTCGCCGCGCTTTACCGTGGCCGTTTCCGATTGGAAGCTGCAGCGCTCGGCGGACTTCGCGCCGTACTCGAAGTGCCCGGCGATGCGCCGGCCAGTGCGACGCAGCGCTGACCCTTTTCTGACCCTTTGCTGACCCTTCCGGTTCCGCGTCACACCCGGTAAGAATGTCGCACCCGAATGTCCCGATTGGACTAAAGTTCAGCTTGCGTGACGAGATGTCGCTCCAAATTTAGCGTTTTGATCGACATTTATAGGCTGGATCTGTCTAAAGACTGAGCCGTTTCCTGCCCTGATTCGACCCAAAAGCGCTCGATCGGTCTGCTTTTATAGAGCCATAATCGATACGGTCCCTGAGAAAAACTTTTTGGCACGCTGATAGAAGTTTAATTTAATCGCCTTTTCTTTTGACGAACCTGTATCCGGTCCATGGATGTATGCAGGCGGCAACCGGGATTCGATGACGGCAATCTGGTTCATCGTGGCGGTCATGATAGGGGCGGCACTCTTTGCTCTGCTGCTGCCACTCTCGCGCCGACGGAAGCCGACATCGGAGACGGCTGGTCCCGTTGGCCTCGCGACCGAAACCGAATTCTACGAGGATCAGCTTGCCGAGATCGATCGCGATCGTGCGCGCGGCTTGATCGCTGAATCCGAGGCGGAAGCGGCTCGGGCCGAAGCGGCGCGTCGTCTGTTGCGGGCGAGCCGCGAGGGACACACGGAGGATTCCACCCTTGCCGAGCCGCGTCTGCGGCAACGCCGCGCGGCTTCTGCCTTCGCGCTCTCGACGATCCCGCTCGTCGCGCTGCTCGCCTATGGCCATTACGGTTCGCCGAATCTGCCCTCGCAGACCGAAGCCGATCGTCAGGCCGTGAAATCCGGCGGGCAGGAAGTGCTGAAGGCGATCGCGGAGGTCGAGGCGCGGCTCGCACGCACGCCGAACGACGTGCGCGGCTGGAAGGTGATCGCTCCCGTCTATATGCGGCTCGGCCGCTTCGCCGATGCGGCCCGTGCTTACGAGACGGTGATTCGCCTTCAAGGTGAGGATGCAGAGCTCCTCGCAAGCCTTGGCGAGGCGCTGGTCGCGGCTGACGAAGGCCAGGTCTCCACGGATGCGTCCAAGCGTTTCGAACGCGCTCTCGAGCTCGATCCGAAAATCGCAAAGCCGCAATTCTACCTCGCCCGCCGTGACGAACTGGCGGGGGACCTGCCGGGAGCGATCCGGCGCCTCGAGGCACTTGTCCGGCAGGGTCCGGCCGACGCGCCCTGGATGCAGCTTGTCCAGAACAGTCTGACGCGCCTGAAATCCGCTCCCGTGCCCGCGACGCCATCCAGGGAGGGAGCCGATTCCTCTGCGCAAAACGCGGAACCGATGAAGCCTCCGAGCGGCGCGGATCTCCAGGCGCTGCCGCCGGAGCGGCTGGCGGCGATCCGTGGCATGGTTGAAGGCCTCGACCATCGTCTGGCCGAGAAAGGCGGAAGCGTCGAGGAATGGGTCCGGCTGGTCCGTTCCTATCGCGCGCTCGGCGAGCGCGACAAGGCGTTGTCCGCATTGGATCGGGGCCGCAAAGCGCTTGCCGGCAACGCGGCCGATCGCGCCCGGCTCGATTCCGAGGCGGCAGAACTCGGCCTCGGTTCGAATGGCGACCGCCAGGGAAATGCCAGAGCGAGTCTCAGCCTCGCCGTGACCCAGGACGGCCTGGATTCGCCCGGACCCGATCCCGCGGCCGCCGCGATCAAGGCGATGTCGCCGGCGGAGCGCCAGGAAGCGATCCGCGGCATGGCCGAGCGTCTCGATCAGCGGCTCGTCCATAGAGGCGGCAGTCTCGACGAGTGGATGCGCCTCGTCCAATCCTACAGCGCGCTCGGCGATCGAGGCGATGCGGCAGGCGCGCTCGAGCGAGCCCGCATGGCGCTCGGCGCCGATGCGGGCGCCGTGGCGCGGCTCGATGCGCTCGGCCATGACCTCGACCTTGCCACCCTGGACACCAAGCCGTAGCCGCTCGCGTCAGAGTTGCCCGGGCAATTCGTCCCACCGATCTGCCTTGACCCGGGCACCGCCTCGTCCGAAACCGGCAGTTTAGAAGAATTATCAGGCCTATCGGGTCGATCCGCCCGATAGGCCGAGCAGGGATGGAAGCTGCGAAGTGACGCGCAAGAGCCGCCGTCTGATCGTCATTGCCTGCTGCGGCGGCGTTCTCGCCGTTGCGATCGGGCTGATCCTGTTCGCGATGAGCGGCTCGATCGTATTCTTCCGCTCGCCTGCGGATATCGCGGCGCAGGGAGTGGCGCCCGGCACCCGGTTCCGGCTCGGCGGCCTCGTCAAGAACGGTTCGGTCGAGCGCGGAACGGACCAGCAGGTCGCCTTCGTCGTCACCGACACCAAGGCGAGCATTCCGGTCCAGTATCGCGGCCTGTTGCCCGATCTGTTCCGCGAGGGCCAGGGTATCGTCGCGGAGGGCACGCTCGATGCCGGTGGCGTATTCAGGGCGGACACCGTGCTCGCCAAACACGACGAATCCTACATGCCGCGCGAGGTTGCCGATGCGCTCAAGGCGCAGGGTCACTGGCAGGGCGAGGGTACGATGTCGTCCGACAAGGATGCCGACAAATCGGGGAAGGCCGCACCCGATGCGACGCTCGGCAAGCGCAGCGAGCGGTGATGTCCATGCCGCCTGATCCGCGCCGCAACCCGAAGGATTCTCCGCGATGTTCGTAGAGGTCGGCCATTTCGCCCTGGCTCTGGCGCTGGCCTTGTCCCTGGTCCAGGCGGTGATGCCGCTCTGGGCGGCACGCTCGGATGACGACCTGCTGCGACGCGTGGCGGCCCCGGCCGCGCTCGGCGCCTTTGCCTGCCTTGCCTTTTCCTTCGCCGCGCTGACCTACGCGCATGCGACGTCGGATTTCTCCGTCAAGAACGTGATCGAGAACTCGCACACCGCCAAGCCCTTCATCTACAAGCTGTCCGGTGTCTGGGGGAACCATGAGGGCTCGATGCTGCTCTGGGTCCTCATCCTCGGCCTTTTCGGAGCCCTGGTCGCCCTGTCGCGCCGCTCCGTGCCGCTCGTCCTGCGCGCGAATGCGCTCGCGGTGCAGGGTGCCATCACCTTCGTCTTCCTGCTGTTCATCATCACGACGTCGAACCCGTTCGAGCGGGTCACGCCGGCACCGGTCGAGGGCAACGACCTCAACCCGATCCTCCAGGATCTCGGACTCGCGATCCACCCGCCGCTTCTCTATGTCGGCTATGTCGGCTTCTCGATCACCTTCGCCTTCGCCGCCGCCGCTTTGATCGACGGGCGGATCGATGCGGTCTGGGCGCGGGTCGTGCGGCCCTGGACCCTGACCGCCTGGGCCTTCCTGACGCTCGGCATCGCGATGGGCTCCTACTGGGCCTATTACGAACTCGGCTGGGGCGGCTGGTGGTTCTGGGACCCGGTCGAGAACGCCTCGCTGATGCCTTGGATCGCCGGCACGGCGCTCCTGCACTCCACCGTGGTGATGGAAAAGCGCGATGCGCTGAAAGTCTGGACGGTGCTCCTCGCCATCCTGACCTTCTCGCTGTCGCTGATGGGGACCTTCATTGTGCGCTCGGGGCTGTTGACCTCGGTCCATACCTTCGCGACTGACCCGAGCCGCGGCATCTTCATCCTCGCGATCCTGGTCCTGTTCATCGGCGGCGCGCTCAGCCTGTTCGCCTGGAGGGCGCCGATGCTGCGCCAGGGCGGCATCTTCGCGCCGATCTCGCGCGAGGGCGCGCTGGTTCTGAACAACCTGTTCCTGGTCGCAGCCTGCGCCACCGTGCTGGTCGGCACGCTCTATCCGCTGCTGCTCGAAATGCTGACGGGCCAGAAAATTTCGGTCGGACCGCCCTTCTTCAACTGGACCTTCCTGCCGCTCTGCCTGCCGCTCCTCGTGATCGTACCCTTCGGGCAGGGACTCGCCTGGAAACGGGGCGATGCGCTCGCCGCCGCCCAGCGCCTGTTCGCAGCCTTTGCCGCCGCGCTGGTAATCGGCCTCGCGACCGCGGCGATCACCTGGGGCGGGCCGGTCATGGCACCGGTCGGCATCGGGCTCGGCGCCTATCTCATCATCGGCTCGATCCTCGAGATCACCTCGCGTGCACGCGGCTATGGCGGCAGCCGGGCGCGCGATCCGGCTCTGATCTGGCGTCGCGCCATCGGGCTGCCGCGCTCGGCCTGGGGCACTGCCCTCGCCCATGGCGGCGTCGGCGTCGTCGTGATCGGCATCGCGGCGCAGGGCTGGGCGACGGAGGGGCTCGCCACGATCAAGCCGGGCGAAAGCCTCGCCTCCGGGCCCTATGTCGCGACGCTCGACCGGGTCGGCCCGCGCCAGGGCGAGAACTACCAGGAGACCGCCGCCTTCCTGACTCTGCGCAACCGTGCGGGAGACGTCGTCGGCCCGATCGAGACCGGCAAGCGCTTCTATCCGTCCCGAAGCATGTCGGTGACCGAATCCGGGCTCAAGACGGTCGGGCTCGCCAGCCAGGTCTATGCCAGCCTCGGCGAGACCCTGCCGGACGGGGCGATCGGCTTGCGGCTCTATTACAAGCCGCTGGTGCTGCTGATCTGGATCGGCGCCGTGATCATGGCCTTGGGCGGCGCCCTCGCGCTCTCCGACCGCCGCATGCGCGTCGGCGCTCCGGCTCGAGCTAAGGCGAAGCTGCTCCCGCACGCGGTCCCAGCGGAATGAATTTTCCCAGTACCTCTCGGCCTACCCCTCCCCCCTCTGCGGGGGAGGGTACCCTGCGCAAGCAGGGGAGGAGAGGGGACGGCGCAGGGTCATCCGGAACGGGCGGTGCTACCCCTCTCCCCCCCACTTCGTGGGTACCCTCCCCCACCCAGATCGGGCCTGCCCGATCTGGGCAAGCAGATGCGGATCTCGGGCAAGCCCGAGATCCGTGGGGGGGAGGGATGGTTCGCCGCATCGTCCTGCTGCTGACCCTGCTTCTCGCCACTGCGCCCGCGCTCGCCGTCCAGCCCGACGAGGTGCTGAAGGATCCCGGCCTCGAATCCCGCGCCCGGCACATCTCGGAAGGGCTGCGCTGCCTCGTCTGCCAGAACCAGTCGATCGACGATTCCGATGCGCCGCTGGCGAAAGACCTGCGGGTGCTGGTGCGCGAGCGGCTCAGCGCCGGGGACAGCGACACGCAGGTCGTCGACTATGTCGTGAGCCGCTACGGCGAATTCGTTCTGCTCAAGCCGGTCTTCGCCTGGCATACGCTGCTGCTCTGGCTGAGCCCGCTCCTCATCGTGCTTGCCGGCGCCTTCGGCATCTGGCGGTTGTCCCGGCGAAAGGCTCCGGAGCAGGATGCCGGGCTGTCGCAGGCGGAGCAGGCCGAGATCGCGTCGCTGATGGAGCGCAAATAGCCGGCCGGTCGCGTTGACGGCATAAACCGCTTATATCAGCGGCGTTTCACGAATCCCGAGGCATGACAATCCATGGCGAGCGCGACGCTCGACACCGCCCGGCATGAGCCGCGCGGGCCCGCACCGATCGAGAAGACGCCGGACATCCAGCCGGAGCCCGCCCCGCGCATCGGCAAGTCTTCGCTCGTCGGCCTGACTCGCGAGGGGCTGAAAGCAGCACTCATCGGCCTCGGCGTGCCCGAGCGCGAGGCGCGCATGCGCGTCGCCCAGCTCTGGCACTGGATCTATCTGCGCGGCGCTACCGATTTCGGTGCGATGACCAATGTCGGCAAGGCGCTGAAGGCGAAGCTCGCCGAGCGGTTCACGCTCGACCGGCCGGAAGTGGTGAGCGAGCAGATCTCGCGCGACGGCACCCGCAAATGGCTTTTGCGCATGGCCCCGACCGGCCAGCACGACCACAATCGCGGCGCCGAGATCGAATGCGTCTACATTCCCGGCCCCGACCGCGGCACGCTCTGCGTCTCCTCTCAGGTCGGCTGCACCCTGACCTGTTCCTTTTGCCATACCGGCACGCAGCGCCTGGTGCGCAATCTCTCGGCCGCCGAGATCGCGAGCCAGCTCGTCACCGCTCGCGACAGGCTTGGCGACTGGCCGGGCCAGATTCCGGTGCGCAATGCCGGCTCGACCGGCGAGGCAGGGCGTCTCGTTACAAACGTCGTGTTCATGGGCATGGGCGAGCCGCTCTACAATCTCGACGCGGTGATCGATGCCTGCGCCGTGATGTCGGACCAGGAGGGCCTCGGCCTGTCGAAACGGCGCATCACCGTCTCGACCTCGGGCGTGGTGCCTCAGATGGACCGGCTCGGGATGGAGGCCAATGCCTCGCTCGCGATCTCGCTGCATGCGGTCCGCGACGAGTTGCGCGACACGCTGGTGCCGCTGAACCGGAAATACCCGCTCGCCCAGCTGCTCCAGGCCTGCCGCGACTATCCGACCGCGAGCAACGCGCGCCGCATCACCTTCGAATACGTGATGCTGAAGGGCGTCAACGATTCCGATGCCGACGCCCACGCTTTGGTGCGGCTGCTCAAGGGCATCCCGGCCAAGATCAACCTGATCCCGTTCAATCCCTGGCCGGGCTCGGCCTATGAATGTTCGGCTTGGGAGCGGATCGAGCGTTTCTCACAGATCGTGTTCGAGGCCGGCTATGCCTCGCCGGTGCGCACGCCGCGCGGACGCGACATCCTCGCTGCCTGCGGTCAGCTCAAGAGCGAAACCGAGAAGCTGCGCGCCCGCGCCCGCATGATGCTGGAAGAGGGCATGGGCGCGGAGGCCGTCTATGCCGGAGCCGATCTCGACGATTGATCAAAAGTTGGCGGCCGGCGGCGCCTGGACGATCGCTTATGCGCAATTCCCGATCGGGCGGCGCGAGCTCGGCTTCGGCTTCGCGACCCATGGCATGCTGGTCGTCAGGAACGATCGCAGCAGCGTCGTCGCGGTCTATGAGGGTCTCGCGCATGGATTGCGGCGCGACGGCAGCTACGGCGCTAAGGCAATTGGCACCGCTCCCAGAGACACCATCCTGTTCTGCCGCGACGGCCCGGGCGTCGACTACCGCTTCGGGCAGCGCAATCCCGCCGAAGATCAGACCCTGCTCTCGGGGCCACAGAGCGAGATTGCCCGGCGCATGCGGATCGCAGAGGAGATCGGGCATCGCATCAACGCGAAACAGATCGGCTATCCGCCCTTCGGCATCTTCGGATTTGCCTCGCGCAATCCCGGTCGAGCGAATGCGAACAGCAATGCCGTCATCGCGACCCTCGTTGCGGCGATGGGCCTGACCCCGCCTCGCCCCTCCCGCTTCTGCCCGGGCCGGCGCGTCATGCTGCTCGAAGCGAGCGAGATCGCGGCCGTTCAGCGTCAGGATGAGGGTCAGGGTCGGAAGGGGCGTCGCATATCGCTACTAGCCGACGCCAATCCAGGCATGGACCTGAGGTAAAACCAGGCCATGCTGCGGCTGATCTGGCGCCTTCTGCTAGGCACCTTCGCGCTGATGCTGGCGATTCCGTTCGGCTCCTTCGTGCTGGGAGGCGGAATTCTTGCCGATCCGAGTTTGCGCGATCTCGTCGGCAGCTTCGTGCGCGCCAGCATCTCCTCCGGCCTCTGGGATATCGTCACCACGCTCTCGCCCGACGGGGCGATCGAGGCGGTGCTCGCCTTTGCCAAATCAGTGCTGATCGTGCTGACAGTGCCGCCGGTGCTCGTCGCGGTGATCGGGGAGGTGCTCGGCCTGCGCGCCTCGGCCTGGTATGGCGGCGCGAGCGGCCTGATCACCGCGAGCCTGCCCTGGATCGCACGCGGCGGCCCGAAATTCCCCATCGATCCGCTCGCGGCCACTGGCGAGGGGCGGCTTGCGACCATGCTGTTCTTGTCCGGCGCGGCCTCCGGCCTCGTCTACTGGGCGATTGCAGGCTGGAGCGCCGGGTCACGCCGCAAGCGGCATCTGCGGCGCGATATGCTGGCGCCCCCGCTCGCGGACCCCCCTGCCCTTCCCGCGCTCACCGGACCCGATCGAACCGCCCAAAACTGATCGTCTGGCTGCGCGGCAGACTACTTCCCTCGATCGCCGAGGCGGCGGAAGCCTCTCCCGAGAACGAGAAGGTCAGAAGCCCCGCCTCGATATCGGGATTGGGAAAGCTGAGCAAAAAGCTGTCGCCGGACCAAAGCGTCAGCTTTGCCTCCTGCCCGCCGATCGTGACGGCAAAACCATCTCCGGACGGCGTGACCACGAGCGGGCCATAGAGCGCACTCTCGAACGTCCCGGCATAGGCTTGCGGCGCATGCGCCATCGCCGCGGCATCGGCTGGGGGCTTCGGCAGGTCGACCAGGCTGTTCCAGAGCGGCTGCTCGGACCGGATCTGCGCCTGGAGGTCGCGGCCCGACGGCCCAACAACCCGCTCCAGGAACTCGGCGCGCACGGCTTCCGGAAACACGGTCGTCTGCTTGTTGGCGAAGATGGCGATGCCGAGTTTTTGCTCCGGAATCAGGGTGACGATGGTGCGCACGCCGTTCAGCGCGCCGTTCTTCTCGACGACCCGCGCATTCAGGAAACGGTAGCTGTCGCAGCCGAGCCCGGCCGCTCCATTGGGATCGTGCAGAGGGCCGCTCGGCCCCTCGACCATGCTCGCCGCCATGATCTGATCGAGCACCGCCTTCGACAGCACCTGCTTTCCGTCGAGCCGGCCCTCGTCGAGCAGCATCCGCATCCAGCGGGCGATGTCGGAGCCGGTCGAGACTACGGCGCCGGCTCCGCTGAAGGCATCGACATCCTCGCTCTCCATGACCTTGCCTTCGCGGTCATGCGCGGCGGCATGGTTGTCGTCCTCGAAGAGTGTCGCGCGGATTGGCCCGCTCCGCGTCATGCCGAGCGGCGCGAGGATTTCCTGCGACAGGAGCTGCGGCGGGCTTAAATTCGCGGCCTGCGCGGCAGCATGCTGACCGAGGAAGATGCCGTAATTCGAATATTGCATCGCCCCTCGGAAGCTCACCGAGAGCGGCAGGAAACGCGCGCGGGCGGCGAGTTCATCCGAGCTCAACCCATAGAGCGGCAGCAGGTCTCCGGCATAGGCGGGAAGGCCTGTGCGATGCGCGAAATAATCGCGCAGGCTCGCGTTCTGCGTGGCGTAAGGCACCGCAAGCTGCGTCTCGGCTGAATAGCCGACGACTGGCTGGTCCCAACCGACGATGCCGCGATCGACCAGCCTGCCGATCGCTGTCGCCGCCACGAACTTGCTCATCGAGGCGATCTGGAAGCGCGTGTCGGGATCGATACGGGCCGGCTTGCCTGCCTCGCGAATACCGTAGCCTTTCACGAAGACCGTGCCAGCCGCATTCGCCACGACGACGACCGCACCGGGCACCGCATAATCCGCCAGCGTCTTCTCGACGAAGGCGTCGAAGGTCAGGCCGTTGCGCTCCGTCGTAAGCGGGTCACCGGCCAGCGCTCCGTAATTCGCCAGACCGAGCGCCGCGGCGAGGAGGATCGAACAAACGCGCATCGGTTGCTTGAACCCCTCCGAACCGAAGCAGGCCTCGCCTGCCCTCTGCCCGGGTGTCACACGATTGAGACACTGCCGCCGGTCCGGAATTCTGCATGCATTATAGCGGCTCGACCGTCGTCAAACAGGAGGTGAGCATCTTTGCCGGGCGGTCCTTTAATCCCGCCCGGCTCCTTTGGAGCAGGTCTTCGATGGTTGGTACGGTTTCGAGATTTCTCGCCGCGCTCGGACTCCTGGCCCTGTCTGGAACATCCGCGCTCGCAGCCTCGGCTGCCCAGCCGGGACAGACCCTCGGCCTGCCGACCGGCGCTCAATTGCCCATAGGGCTTCTCCTGCTCGACACGTCGAGCTTCGGCATCCGTGACACCTCTCCGAACCACGTCGAAAACAACGTCAACTTGCCGGGTATCGTCTGGACACCCGGTGCGTTTCTCGGCGGCCGGCTGAATCTCATCTTCATGCAGCCCTACGTGAATACGCGGCCGGCCTCCGGCGGGCGCTACCATAGCGGCATCGGCATTCCGCTGGTCGCCGGGCAGGTGTCCTGGAAGCTCACGCCCAATTTCAGCGTGAGCTATCTTCTCGGCGGCTATCTTCCGGTCGAGACCCAGTTCGTGATCAACCAGGGTTCGCTCAACCAACGTTTTGCCGCGACCTATAATGGCGACGGCCTGAATCTCACCGCCAACCTGCTCTACGGCACCTATTTCGACCCGACGAACAAGCAGGGCGTCCACTACCCGGACTATCTCAACCTCGATCTCACGGCGACGAAGAAGTTCGGCAAGTGGGAACTCGGGCCGGTCGCCTTCGGATCGATCGATTTGCCCACAAACAACATCCATTATCGCCGGCAGGGTCAGTTCGCCGTCGGCGGTCTCGTCGGCTACAATTTCGGCGACGTCCTGCTCCAGAGCTACGTGACGCGCGACGTGGTCGAACGCAATTACCGCGGGCACGATACACGCGCCTGGCTGCGCGCGGTCGTCTGGCTCTACAAGGTGCCGGAGGGCGGCGGCGCGCCGACGGGGCTTCTCGCGCCCCGCTGACCATCGGCATCCTTTGACGCATCGGCCCGAAAGCCAGTTCCCACCGATCGTGCCGATGCTCTAAGCCTTTGATATGCTGCCGCTCGCTCGTGCCGTCCTGACCGTCTTCACGGCCTTTGCCGTCGTCTCGGCGAGCCCCGTCCGGGCGCAGGACGTACCAATTGTCCCCGGTCCGCCCCCGCTCCAGACAGACGAGGGGCGCCTGCTTCCGGTCCTTTCCGAGCATGGCATGGTCGCCTCGCAGGAGGCGCAGGCCACGAAAGTCGGCGTCGACATCCTGAAGCGCGGCGGCAATGCCGTCGATGCAGCCGTCGCCGTCGGCTTCGCGCTGGCCGTGAGCCTGCCGCGGGCCGGCAATCTCGGCGGCGGCGGCTTCATGCTCGTCCATCTGAAGGATCGCAACGAGACCATCGCGATCGATTATCGCGAGATGGCACCTGCCGCCGCGACCGAGACGATGTTCCTCAATGCGGAAGGCGAGCCGGATCGCGCCGCCTCGACCCGCTCCGGCAAGGCGGTCGGCGTGCCGGGTACGGTGCGCGGCCTTGCCGAGGCACACAAGCTCTACGGTTCGGGCAAGTTCACGCTCGCCGATCTGATCGCGCCGGCCGAGCGCCTGGCGCGCGAGGGCATTCCGGTCGAATCCGGCCTTGCCGATTCACTGCCGCGCGCCTCGGGCCTGCTCGGCCAATGGCCCTCGAGCCGCACGATCTTCTTCCAGGGCGGTTCCGTGCTGCCGCGCGGCGCGACTCTGGTCCAGAACGATCTCGCGGCGACCCTGCATGCAATCGCCGAGAAGGGACCGGACGCATTCTATACCGGGCCGATTGCGGAGAAAATTGCGGCCGCCGTGCAAGGCGCCGGCGGGATCATGAAAGCCGAGGACCTCGCCGCCTACCGGCCTGTCATCCGGACGCCCGTGCGCGGAACCTATCGCGGCTACGAGATCGTCTCGATGCCGCCGCCGAGCTCTGGCGGCGTGCATCTCATCGAAATCCTCAACCTGCTCGAAGGCTACGATCTCGCCAGAATGGGTGCCGGAAGCGCCGATGCCATCCACCTTCTCGCGGAGGCGATGAAGCCGGCCTATGCCGACCGCGCCGCCTGGCTCGGCGATCCCTCGCGCACCAAGGTCCCCGTCGCCGGCCTGATCTCGAAACCCTATGCGGCGAGCTTGCGCGAAAAGATCGATCTGACCCGCGCACGGTCGGCCGAGGAGGTGAAGGCCGGCAATCCGCTGCCCTTCGAATCCGACCAGACCACGCATTTTTCCGTGGTCGATGCGCAGGGCAATGCGGTCGCCAACACCTACACGCTCAACTTCTCCTACGGGATCGGCCTCGTCGCCGAGGGGACCGGAGTGCTGCTCAACAACGAGATGGACGACTTTTCCGCCAAGCCGGGCGCGAAGAACGCCTATGGTCTCGTCGGAGGAGAGGCCAATGCGGTGGCACCGGGAGCCCGCCCGCTCTCCTCGATGACTCCGACCTTCGTATTCCGCGACGGCAAGCTGTTCCTGGTGACGGGCAGCCCTGGCGGCAGCCGCATCATCTCGACGGTGCTGCAGGTGATCGTGAATCTCATCGATTTCCGCATGAATCTCGCCGAGGCGGTCGCGGCGCCGCGCATCCATCACCAATGGCAACCGGATGTGCTGCTTGCCGAGGACGGGCTCTCGCCGGATACCTTGCGCCTGCTCGAGCAGCGCGGCCACAAGCTGAAGATCGGCGGCATTTCGGGCTCGGCCAATTCGGTGATGGCGCTCGAGGGGCTGCTGGCCGGTGCCTCGGATACGCGCCAGCGCGGCACGCTGGCCGAGGGCTACTGACAGGGCGATCGCTTGAAGCCGCGTAAGCGGCTTCGCGGCGCGAAGAGCGCCGCGCGGAGCGTGCCTTTCAGGATGAACATCCTGAAAGGCGTCGAGCGGAGCGAAGCCTAAGCCCGCGGACGCGGGCGCCGGCGATTGAGGCTAAGAAAAAAACTAGGGTAATCGCTTTCAAGCGATTGCCCTGGGGCTACTGACGAAAGGGGCTTGACGCCCATGCATATCGTGATGGTGATCGGCGGCGGCCTTTTGCTGCTCGGAATCTTCCTTCTGTTCGGCAAGCTGTGGAGCGTCGGAAGTTCCGAGATCGGCACGGCCGCGATGCTGTACATCCCGGTCTGGCTGGTGGTCTCGATCGTCAATCTCTGGGTCGGCGTCAGCCGCGCCGGCTATGCCCTGCGCGAGGAATTGCCGATCCTGCTTCTCGTCTTCGCCGTGCCGGCGCTCGCGGCGGGCTTTGCGCTCTGGCAGATCTCGCGATCCTGAAGCGGCGGACGAACCGTTGCCGCTCCGCCCGCCGCCTTGTTCGGATTGAGCATGGTCACGCTCATGATCTCTCAAGTCGAGAGATCTTCGATTGTAGCTTTACCAGTGGTGATGATGGCGATGGCGCCATCCGTGATGGTGGTGATGCCCCCAGCCGTGATGATGGTGGTGGCCCCAGCCATGGTGGCGATGGTGATGGCCCCAGCCCCATGGCCTGTGATGGTGGTGTCCCCATCCGTGATGGTGATGCCTCCAACCGTGATGGTGGTGTCCCCATCCATGGTGATGATGGTGACGGTGATGCCCGAATTGCACATCGTGCACCAAGGCTGACTGGCCGTCACCGACGAGATCGGCCCCGGTGGTCAGGGGGGCGGCTTGCACCGAACCGGTTTGGAGCATGGCAGCCAAGCCAAGAACTCCCAGCCACCCAAGAATTCGCATTCTCATGGTTTCGTCTCCTGGATTACGAACCTGCGTTCCTACCGATGGAACATAATCCAGCACGAATGAATGTGTAGTTCCGAGCATCGAAAGAGATTATCAATTTATCGCGAACATTCCGATTCGATTGCGCACGATTTATTGGTCTCCTTAATCCTCTTCAGCGTCTAAAATTTCTAGCCTCGTCCTCGGGCCGAACGCGCAGCAAGCCATCGAGGATACGCAGCATCTCCTCGTCCTTGTCGGTCCGCCTTCCGCAAAGGCGCGCCGCCATCACCGGCAGATGCCAAGCTGTGATGTCGGACGACGGCATACCACTCGCGGCGCGGTAGCAGCGGACATACCAGGCGGCAGCGAGATCGCGCAGGGCCTGCGCGACGATCCGGCCGCCCAGTGGCAATCGCCCGATCCGACCGTAGCGGATCATCAGCTCGGTACGCGCTACATCGGCCGCCGGATTGCCGGCGCTCGCCTTCTGCCAGTCGATGATCCGCAGCCCTGCGGGCGTGCACAATACGTTGCCCGGATGGATGTCCCCGTGACAGAGGGCGTTGCCAGCGGGAAGCCGTTCCAGCTCGGTGAGCGCTCTCCGGCGTGTCTCCTCGGGCAGGCGGGCCCAGCCGATCTCGTCGCGCAAGCGCGTATGCTGCAACGGCAGCCCCGTGGCGGGCGCGCCATGGATGGCAAGCTGGATGCGCGCGAGCCGCCGCAGGCCGAGCAGAAGCCCAAGCGGGTTGCCGGCATAGTGGCTTAGCATCGTCGCGCCGTTCAGGCGCTCGAACAGGATGCCCCGACGCGTTTCGCGATCGACCATCGTCAAGGGCCGCGCGACGGGCAGCCCGCTGTCATGAGCGAGCTTCGTCGCCCGGAATTCGTTCTCGATCGCGGCCGGCTCGAAGGGAGCCCTGTAGAGTTTCAGGACCGTGCCGGGGCCATCGGCAAACACCTCCGAACTCAGGCCGGAATCGAGCGGCGTTCCGTCGGTGGGGCCTGAGCAGGTTTCGGACATCTCCCATCGACCATCGGCTGGCGTCGAATCCTCCTAGCTGAGAGCATCGCGTCGGAGAAGCGCCGGCTGCCCGATCACCGGGTTGGTCATCGGTGCGCACGCAGGCTAAAGCGGGGCCCCAAAGCTCCAGGCCAACGATGCTCGTCTTCCGCTCCCTCGCCTTCAACGCGCTGTTCTATCTCGTCACCGCGCTCATCGCGATCCTCGGCCTGCCCGTGCTGGTCTCCCGGCGGGCCACGATCCGCTATGCGCAACTATGGGCCCGGATCACGGTCTGGCTTCTGCGCGTCGTCGGGGGCACCCGGGTCGACTTCCGAGGATTGGAAAAGATTCCCGATGGCCCGATCCTGATCGCGGCCAAGCATCAATCGACGCTCGAGACCCTCGCGCTCTGCATCCCCTTCGACCGCTTCGCCTATGTGCTCAAGCGCGAGTTGATGTGGATTCCCGTGATCGGCTGGTATTTCGCGCGCGCCGGCATGGTGCCGATCGACCGTGCCAAGGGAACGAAAGCGATGGCGGCGCTCAATGCGGCGGCCGCCAAAGCCGTTCGCGAGAACCGCCAGCTCATCATCTTTCCCGAAGGCACCCGCCGCCCGGCCGGCGCGCCGCCCGCCTACAAGCAGGGCCTGTCGCATCTCTACGCGACCCTGAACGTGCCCTGCCTGCCGGTCGCGCTGAATACCGGCCTGTATTGGCGCCGCCACGGTTTTCGCCGCATGCCGGGCACGGCCGTGATCGAGATGCTGGATCCGATCCCGCCCGGCCTGCCGCGCCTCGAATTCCAGGCCTTGGTCCAGGCACGCATCGAGGCAGCCTCGAATACGCTGCTGGCGGAGGGCCGCGCCGAACTTGCTGCGCAAGGCCTTCCCGTGTCCGTCGAGCCAGATGCCGGTGCGAAGACCGTGTGATGCCGTTCAGTTCACGCCGGTCGTTTCCGCCGCCATGGCCGCACCGAGGCTGTCGCGGAACAGCGCGATCGGCCGGCGCAGGCGCCCCGTCTCGGGACGGTGGATGATCCAGGAGCGGATCAGCGGATCGAAGCCCGGCACGGTGACGACCCGGATTCTGTCCCGCCAGACGCTTCGCGCCAGCCGGTGCGGCTTGGTCATGGCAAGACCGAGGCCGCGTGCCACCAGGGACAGCCGAAGCTCCGTGTCGAGCGCCTCGACGCCGACCGTGAAGCTCAGCCCCTCGCTCTCGAAGCGCCGGCGCAGGGCAGTCCGGTAGCCGCAGCCATCCTGGCTGACGATCCAGGGATGGCGGGCGAGATCGGACAGCAGCGGCCGATCGGGCAGGTCGAGATCGCGTCCCGCGACCACGACGGCCATCGTCGTGGCGATCGCCTCCGCCTCGAGCCCGTCATCGGGCTGCACCGAGGCCGGCAGGCTGATGGCTGCCGCATCGATCTGGTTCCTTGCGACCTGCTCCATGAGCAGGCTCGCCCATCCCGTGGTCAGCCGCACGGAGAGATCGGGGAAGCGGGCGCGCAATGCGTCGACCGGGGCCGACAGGGCCTGCTCCGAGAGATCGAGCGAGATGCCGATGCGCAATTCGCCCCGGATCGCGCCATTTGGGCTCGCGCTGCTGCACAGATCGGCGATCGACTGGATCACGCGGCGGCCATGTTCATAGGCCTCGCGGCCGGCAAGTGTGGGCCGCAGCGGTTTGCCCGGCCGCTCGAACAGCGCGACGCCGAGCCGATCCTCCAGGTTCTGCACGCGCCGCGTCACCCCGGGCTGGGTCAGGTTGAGCCGCCGGGCTGCCGCGACGAGGGAACCAGTCTCGACCACAGCCAAGAAAGCTTCGAGATCACGCGTGTTCATGCGGATTTCGCATATTCAATCCTAGACAAATCGATTTGTATCATGATTTGCCGTGTGACACATCCCTCCGCACGGAATTCGTGAAGGAGGTCCCGATGGAAGCTCGGATCGACGCAAGCTGGTGCGAGGCGGTTCCGACGGAGCAACCGATGGTCACGGGCCAGAGCATGTCAGGCGAAGGCATTTCCCGCGGGACGGTGTGGTTTCTCGCCTTCGCAGTCGGCGTGATCTTCCTCAACGTGACCGCGCCTCAGACCCTGGTTGGGGTGATCGCGGCCGATCTCGGCCTGCCGCATGAACAGGCGGGCTTGGTCGGATCCCTGCCGCTCCTCGGCTACGCGGCCGGTCTGTTCTTCCTGGTGCCGTTGTCCGATCTCGTCGAGAATCGCCGGCTCGTGGTCGGCATGCTGGCCCTGGCCGCGCTCGCGACCATGCTGGCTCCCCTGACCGGCTCGCCCCTGCCGTTCCTGGGCCTGCTCTTCCTGCTCGGCACGGCCTGTTCGTCGATCCAGGTTCTGGTACCGATAGCGGCCGCGATGGCACGGGAAGCGGAACGCGGGCGGGTCGTCGGCGATGTAATGAGCGGCGTGATGGTGGGGGTGCTGGTCTCGCGCCCGCTTGCCAGTTTCGTCACCGATCTTGCCGGCTGGCGCATCTTCTACGCTCTGGCGGGTATTGCCCTCGCGGCCCTGATCCCGCTGATGCGCCTTCGCTTGCCCGAAAGGCAGCCGCAGGCCACGGGCGGATACGGTGCGCTCCTCGCCTCGCTCTGGACGCTGCTGCGCATCGAACCGGTCCTACAGCGGCGCGCGCTGAATGCGGCTCTCTGCTTTGCCGCCTTCTCGGCCTTCTGGACGGCGGTCGCCCTGCTTCTGGCGCAGGCGCCCTACGGGCTCGACCAGCGCCACATCGCGCTCTTCGCGCTGGTGGGCGCCAGCGGCGCGGTGGTGGCCCCGCTCGCGGGCCGGGCAGGAGACCGTGGCTGGACGCGCCCGCTGACGATCGCCGCCCATGTCGCGATCGTGCTTGGCTTTGGCCTCGCCGCCTTGGCCGATTATCTCGGCGGCACCGTTCATGGGCTGTCGCCGGCCCTCATCCTGCTCGGAATCGCGGCCGTGGTGCTCGATATCGGCGTGATCGCCGACCAGACCCTCGGGCGCCTGGCCGTAAACCTGCTCTCGCCGGAGGCGCGCGGGCGGATCAACGCGCTGTTCGTCGGCGTGTTCTTCCTCGGAGGCGCCTTCGGCTCGCTCGTGTCGGGCTTTGCCTGGGCACTCGGCGGCTGGAGCCTCGTCTGCCTCGCGGGCGTTGGCTTCGGATTGCTCGCCCTGGTGAGCGATGCGGCCTGGCCAGAGAACAGAGGTCAGATCACGAGGTAATTCAGGTTGGCGGAATGATTTGGCGGAACGATGATTCCATCACCACCGTCATTCCGGGGCGCCAAAGGCGAATCCGGAATCCAGAAAACACCTTGCGTTTCAGACATCCCACCTCGGCGGCTCTGGGTCCCGGGTTCGCCTGCGGCGCCCCGGGATGACGGTGTGGAAAGACCGCTTTCCCTGAGTCTCTCAAACGTTACCCCGAATATGGAGCCCCGCTTCAGGGATCGAAGAGGCAGCGCGACGGCCAGCTATGGAGTATTCAGGAACCCAGGATCGTCACAGAGGGTTGCGCGTGCCGGTCTTCGTCGCGCTTCTGCGAGCGGTCAATGTCGGCGGCACCGGCAAGCTGGCGATGCGCGACCTCGTCGCCCTCTGCGGTGAAGCCGGCTTCACAAGCGTGAAAACCTACATCGCCAGCGGAAATGTCGTTTTCACGAGTTCCCTGACGGCGGATGCGGCGAAGGCCGCGTTGGAGGCGCGCCTTGCCGCCCATGCCGGCAAGCCGATCGGCGTCCATATCCGCACAGCCGAAGAGCTCGTTGCGATCCTGGCGACCAATCCGTTTCCCGACAGGCGTCCGGACCGGACGGTGGTGCTGTTCCTCGATTCAACCCCGCCATCCGACACCTTGGACGGAATCAGGGGCCGCACCGACGAGGAGATCGCGCTCGGATCCCGCGAGATTTTTGTCCATTACGGCGAGGGCATGGCCCGCTCGAAGCTGAAGATCCCCGCTGCGCGCGAGGGCACGGGGCGCAACATCAACACGGTGAGGAAACTCGCCGAGATGGCGGCGGGGATTGGCGGATCGTAAGATGTCTCACCTGCTGGCCGCATTGGCCGCGAACTGGATGGCGTGCCCTTGCCATTCCCGGCTCGTTACGCTCAAGTTCTGCCTCCTTTCCTTATAGATCGAACTGCCGGCACAGGAGGTGAGCTTGAAGGTTGCTTTGCAAGTTCTTGTAGTCTGCTTTGCCGTCTTCTCTTTGGTAAAGGCTTCGGCGCAGGAGACGCCTGTCGAGGCCGGTCGTATCCGGCAGGTTCTCCTCGACACCTTCGATAAGCCGGAGGCGCGCCTGAGCGTCGATCCCGTTGTTGCCCGAGGTGATTTTGCTCTGGCGAGCTGGGTACAGGGCGAACGAGGCGGTCGAGCCCTTCTGCGGCGCAAGTCTGACGCATGGACCATCCTCATGTGCAGTGGTGACGCGCTCAAAATACCGGAGAAGCTCGAACACGCTGGAGTACCACCATCGCAAGCCAAGGCTCTCGCCGCTGACCTCGCGGCTGCGGAGCATTTTGTCGACGCGGAACGGTTGGAGAAGTTCTCCAGCTTTCAGGGCGATGTCACGATGGACGAGACTGGTCGTCACCCTCCAGTCGAACATCGGTAACCGGGGCAGATTCCCTGGCGATCAGGCTATTGCGGCTTGTCTGACGAGGTCCGGCAGAGCCGGGATAGGAGTGGCGTCGGGGATCCCGAGGCGGTCTCCGAGATAGCGGTAGAACGAGACGCCGAGCTTATTGCAGGTCTTCATGAGGCCGAGCATGACGTCGCGCGCGGTTTTGCCGGCCTCGCTCATGGTGCCTCCGGAGATTTTTCGCTTGGTGACGCAGGCGCGGATGTCGTTTTCGGATCCGTTGGTGTGAAGCGGGATCTCCGGCCGTTCGAGGATGCGCAACAGATCGTGCTTGTCAGTGGGCTACGAGCCGTTGCTCACTGGGCAATTCCCGGGTGAGCGCGGAGCTTATCCGGAATAGCGATGCCGCAAGCCGTTGAAGTCGTTGAACCTGAATTGCACAAAGGCCCGCTACATAGCCAAGCCGCCCCGGAATTTACCTCACTTACCAGCCGTCGCTTCGCAATAGACGCAAGTGAATCGATTCCGGCAGGGGGGTCTCGGCTGCCAGAGGAAGTTCGATCCACCGGCCAGAGAGTGGTGGATCGACTTGACCGGACGCTCGAGGGACTCGAGCATCCGGGCAGCGGCGCCGGTACGGCATCGAACGCCCGTGAGCTCAGGCCGCTCTTGCCTTCTCCAACCCATAGCGCGGCGAAGGCTTGGCGTTGTTGAACTTGGCGCTGAGGGCGCGGCGCTCCGCTTCCCAGCGTGTCCAATCCTCGCCATCCTGCAGGCCGGGAATGGTGACGCGCTCGCCCTGGTCGAGGCCTGCAAGCGCGGCATCGACGAGGTCGGCCGCCGACATCGTGATCGAGGCGGTTTTCTGGGCAGAATAGCCGGCAACATCCCAGAACTCGGTGGCCGTCGCGCCGGGCAAAACGGTCTGGATGCGCACGCCCGTGTCGGCCAGATCGTTCTGCAGCGAGTGGCCGAAGCTGAGGACGTAGGATTTCGAGGCGGCGTAGACGCCATTCAGCACCTCGGCGGCAATACCGACCACCGACGAGATGTTGATGATCGTGCCCGCTCGGCGCGCCACGAAGGACGGTGCTACCGCGTAGGTGAGGCGGGTCAAAGCCGTGATGTTGAGAAAGATCATGGATTCCATCTCGTCCACATCCGCCTTGAGGATCGGAGCGACCGAACCGAGACCGGCATTGTTGACGAGCAGGGTGATGCCGGAATCATCGCGCAAGCGCGCCTCGAGGCGTGCGAGATCCTCTTTGCGGCCGAGATCGGCCTTGAACGGCTCGATCTTTCGTCCCGTCTCGCTGCTCAGGCGATCGGCCAGCGCAAGCAGCCGCTCCTCGTTTCGCGCGACCAGCACGAGGTCGTAGCCGCGCTTTGCGAGGCGGTCCGCATAGACGGCACCGATACCGGTCGATGCGCCCGTGATGACGGCAACGCCCTTGCTGGATTGGGTGGTCATGATGTGGTCCTCCACGTCTTCGCGCCGGCGGATGCCCGCGTTCGATGCAGGAACCCTAGCGTTGACCGGTCATGTCGCAAATGTCATAGATGCGTCGTTTTCGGACATCTAGAGACCAACATGCAGCGCGTCGGTTTCGTCCTCTATCCCGGCTATTCGCTGATGGGGCTGGCCGCCGTGCCCGCTTTCGAGCTCGCCAATCTGATGGGCGACGAGGCCGTCTACGACCTGCACTTCGTCTCCGAGCATGGCGGGCCGATCCGCTTGTCGGCCGGCACGGCCATGGAGACCGAGACGTTCGGGACGGGAGCCTTCGATACCTTGGTCATCGGCGGGGGAACCTTCGTGCACCCGTCGACGCCCGGGCTCATCGCCCTCGTGCAGCGGGCGTCATCGCAGTCGCGGCGCATGGCCGCGATCTGCACGGGCGCCTTCGTTCTCGGAGAAGCCGGCCTGCTCGATGGAAGACGGGTCACGACGCATTGGGCGCATGCGCGGGAGCTGCAGAAGCAATTCCCGAACTGCATCGCCGACGTCGATTGCATCTTCATCAATGACGGGCCGATCTGGACCTCGGCCGGCATGAG
>JBGAFL010000059.1:0-31447 GCA_044227265.1 Methylobacterium sp. | reverse complement strand
ACGAAGGATTGGCCGAGCTGCGGATAGACAAAGGGCCGTGAGTACAGGAAGCGGAGTGTAAGCCCGCACCGCGCGAAGGCAGGCGGCTCGTAGAAGCCCATGCCGCCGATCGCATCGATGTAGGTCGTCGCACCGAGGCGTTCGCAGATGTCGAGCACCCGGTCCTGCCGGCGCAAGTCGGTACTTCCCTCGATTTCGGAGGAAGCCCGGATCGGCGTGTCGATGCCGAGATGGGCGCAACTGCTCGTGAGGGCATGCCGAAGGTGGTCGAATAAAGTGTCTGCTCGGTAGGACAGCACCTCTTCGACCAGCGGCATCGTCTCGGAAAGGTACGGCGCGCGCCGATAGGCTTGCGCGAACTTGCCGCAGAGTTTTTCGGGGTTGAAACAGGCCGCGACCCGGCGCTCGCGGATGTCGAGCAGGTCGGAATCCTTCTCGATCGGCAATGTAAATACGATCGGAATGCCGTCCCGCAGGAAGCGGTTGCGGTTGATCGAGCCCTTCTTGGTGTATTTGACCGTATCGTAGATCACGAACTGATCGACGGCCGCGATGAGCTGGAAATAGCCGATATACGGGAAGAGATACGGCTGCATGATCGCGACCCGCATCTTTTGCCTCACGGGTTTGCGATCGTCTCGATCACACGCCTCACGACGGCCTCTTCCAGATCCGGATAGATCGGCAGGCAGAGTACGCGATCGGCGGTCTCGGCAGCTACCGGCAAGGCGTCGCGCCGCGCGCTCGGAAGGTCACGGTAGAGGGGATAATCTGAGATCAGCGGATAGAAATAGCGCCGCGGACGGATGCCCTCGCGCTTGAGCGCATCATCGAGCGCGTCGCGGACAAGCGGATAATCCGGCCCGACGAGGATCGGAAAGTAGGCGTAGTTGGCTTTGTCTTCGCCGGCATCGCTCAGACAGGCAATGCCTGGTATGCCGTGCAGGCCCTCGCGATACAGCACGTCGATGCGCTGCCGCCGGGCCAGAGCAGCATCGATGTGCTGGAGCTGGACCAGGCCGAGCGCGGCGTTGAACTCGCTCATCTTGCCGTTGAGGCCGATTCCGACCACCGAAGTCTCGCCGTCGATGCCGAAATTCTTGAGCTTGTCGATCCGATCCTTGCGGGCTTCGTCGCCGCAGACGATGGCCCCGCCCTCGAAGGTGTTGAACACCTTGGTGGCGTGGAAGCTCAGGACCGAGAGATCGCCATAGCTGAGCAGGCTGCGGCCGCGATGGCGCACGCCGAAGGCATGGGCCGCATCGTAGATCACCGCGAGCCCATGCCGCTTGGCGATCGCTTCGATCGCCTCGACGTCGCAGGGATGCCCGTAGCAATGGACCGGCAGGATCGCGCTGGTCCGCGGCGTGATCGCGGCTTCGATCGCGGCGGGGTCGAGGTTCAACGTGACGGGATCGATATCGGCGAAGACGGGGGTGAGCCCGCTCCACAACAGCGCATGCGAGGTCGCCACGAACGAATAGGGCGTGGTGATCACCTCGCCCGACAGGCCGAGCGCCTCGAGCGCGACGATGAGGGCGGTGGTCGCGTTGTTGGTCAGCGCGACCTGCGGCACGCCGAGATGCCCGGCGAGGCGCCGTTCCAATTCCTGGTGGAACGGGCCGCCATTCGTCAGGACGCGGCTCTCCCAGATCCGTTGCAGATAGGGGGTGAAATCCTCGAGCGGAGGCAGGAAGGGGCGCGTGACATAGACCGGAGCGGCGGCCAGCGTCCGCTCCGCCTCCGCGAGCAACCGTTCGAGCTTGGCCATTCCCGCGCGAAGCTCGGCGACCTCCGAATTCTCAAGGATGCCCGGCTTCGGCACGGCCGTTTCGATCGGCGTCGGTGCGTTTGCGAGGCCATCTGTCCGGCTCGCGGCCGCTCGGGATCGAGATTGCGTCATGACGGGCTCGCATCGAGCAGCGTGACGGCGAGCGCCAGCCAATTGGCCGGCCGCTCGGGAGCCGCCCTGACGGCCGCGACGAAATGAGGAATCACCGGCCCGGGTGCTTCGGTCCCATGGGTGAGAAGGCCGAGTGCATAATGGGCGCCCGCGTGGTTCGGGGCCGCCTCGAATGCGAAGGCGAGGTTGCGGCGTGCCTTGTTGAAGCGGCGGGGAGGCTCGACCCTGCGGGTTGAACGATGTTCGAGCATGCCCTGCCTCTTCTGCAGCAGACAGCTGAGTGAATTATACCTAACGGACCGTTAATCGCGTCCGATCGGATCGGGCGAATTGTCTTAAATTGCCTGGCGTTGCGGATGATTCACGGCGCATTCGGCCGAGGACAGATTCACGTTCGCTCACGCGTTGCCGGCAGCCCCCGCCTCTCGCACAATGCGTGTGAAGCGACTGTTCCGATCCGGCCGATGCCTCGCCCTCGCAAGCGTCACCCATCGAAGCCGCCGCTTTCGAGGAAGGCCGCCTCTTCCGCAGTCGTGATGCGTCCGAGCATGGCGTTGCGGTGAGGAAATCGGCCAAAGCGGCGGATGATGGCGCGGTGGCCCTCGGCGTGCTCCAGCCAGGGCTGGCCGAGCTTTGCATTGAGCGCGACAGAGATATCCTGGCAGGCGATGTCCTCCGCATGCGCGAAGGGCAGGCAGAAGAACAGCCGCAGGTCGCCCTCGATCCGCTCCATTTGCCCGGCTACGAGTGCTGCCTGCGCGTAGTGACGAGCGAGCGGGTCGGTGGCGTACATGTGAGCCGTGCCGCGAAAGGCATTGCGGGGGTACTGGTCGGTGAGGATCAGCAGTGCGAGCGCCCCCTCGGGGCTCGCCATCCAGTCGTCATGCTGCCGCGCCGCTACCTCCATGTGCAGGTCGAGGAAACGATCGCGGAAGTCGCAATCGAAACCTTCGTCCTTTTCGAACCACTGGCCGCGTGCCCCCGCTTCCGCCCAGTAGGCTACGACGGCCGCGATCCCATCGCGATGCTCCGCCTTGTGCCGGAGGGTCATGACGCCGCTTCCGACCCCGCCGCAACGGCCTTACGCGGCGCATTGCCGTGGATCAGATCCCGGCCCGCATAGATGCCCTCGGCGGTTTCGATCGCCAGACGATCGCCGTCGCGCCGGCGAACGTCTTCCATCACGCGCTCGCGTTCCTCCTCGTCGACATCCAGCATCTCCAGCGCCTTCTCACCGAGGGCGAGCGCGGATTCCAGGGTTTCGCGGATCTGCCAGGTCACGCCGGCATGGATCAGTTCGATCGCGTGTTCGCGGTCCACGGCGCGGGCGAGCACCGGCACCAGCGGAAACTCGGCCTTCACCAACTCGGCGATCTTCAGGCTCGCCTCGGCATCGTTGACGGCAACCACGATGAGCCGGGCATGATGCGCGCCGGCGGCGTGCAGGATGTCGAGGCGCGAGCCGTCGCCGTAATGGACCTTGAATCCGAAATCCTGCGCGTTGCGGATCGCATCCGTGTCGGTCTCGATGATGGTGATCGAGCAGCTATTGGCCAGCAGCGGCTGGCTGACGATCTGGCCGAAGCGGCCGAATCCGATCAGGAGGACGCTGGCCGACAGGTTCTCGGCAGCCTCGACGCCCTCCATCGACGGCGCAGGCTTTGGCATCAGCCGGTCATGCAGGATCACCATGATCGGAGTGAGCGCCATCGACACGATGATCGTCGCCGTGAGGATCGCATTGGCCTCGGCGTCGATGATGCCGACGGAGGTGGCCGCGGCGTAGAGCACGAAGGCGAATTCGCCGCCCTGCGCCATCAGCACCGCGCGCTCGATCGCCTCACGGTTGCTCGCGCGGAACAGGCGGGCAACGGCGTAGATGCCGCTGATCTTCAGCACCATGTAGGCGACGACGGAGAGCGCGATCAGCTGCCAGTTCGCCGCGATCACCGTGAGATCGAGCGCCATGCCGACGCCGAGAAAGAACAGGCCGAGCAGGATGCCGCGAAAGGGTTCGACATCCGCTTCGAGCTGATGGCGGAAGGAGGATTCCGACAGCAGGACGCCGGCGAGAAAGGCGCCCATCGCCATCGACAGGCCACCGAACTGCATGGCGAGCGCCGCCCCAAGCACCACGAACAGCGCGGCAGCCGTCATCACCTCGCGCGCCTTCGCCTTGCCGAGAATGCGGAACAGCGGATCGAGCAGAAAGCGGCCGGCAAGGACCAGCGCGAGGATCGATGCGAGGCCGATGGCGACACCCGTCATCCGGGCCGTCAGCGTCGTGCTCTCACCGCCGGGGGCGAGGAAGGCAACGAGCGCCAGAAGCGGCACGATGGCGAGATCCTCGAGCAGCAGGATCGCGACGATGCGGCGCCCCTTCGGCAGCCCCATCGCCCGGCGCTCTTCCAGCATCTGCATGACGATGGCGGTCGATGTCAGCACGAAGCCGGTGCCGGCGACGAAGCTCTGAGCCACCGGATAGCCCAAGGTCACGCCAACGCAGATGAGTAGGCCGATGCAGACCGCGACTTGCGCCAGGCCCAGGCCAAAGATCTCGCCCCGCATCGACCAGAGCCGCGAAGGCTGCATCTCGAGCCCGATGACGAATAGGAACATGACGACGCCGAGTTCGGCGACGTGCAGGATCGATTGCGGATCGGAGAACAGGCCGAGGCCGAACGGGCCGATCAGGAGACCCGCGGCAAGATAGCCGAGCACCGAACCGAGACCCAGCCGCTTGAACAACGGGACGGCGACCACGGCCGCGCCGAGCAGCACGACGACGGGAATGAGATCGAAGCCGCCATGGGAGGCAGCCTCGGATGCGTGGGCGGCACCCTCCATCGCCATCGTCAGACCCTCGCCTGCCACCATGCCGACCTGAAGCCCCGCATCTCATTCACACGTCCCATGAAGTCTCCGCCTTCGTGATACCGAGCCGGGCCAAGCGGGGCTGCAGGCCCAGCTTAACCTTATCCTGATGAGCACCATACGCGCCGGCCCGGTCAACGGCAGTGCGTCCTGCCCCGCCTGTCGCCGCCGTCCGTGACGAGGGCAAGAATAAACCGGAATTCGGGAGCGGATTTGCCGATGGCGCAGTCCAGCGGGATGCAATGTCCTCGCGGCCATCTGGTCGGCGCTCCTTCCCGAGCGCAGTGGCTCTTTGCTGGCTCTTGGCTCGGATCGGATCAGACCCAGGACGGTTCCCGGTCGGGAATGGTGCAGGCAGGAAGGGAACGTGACTGAATCGTTCATGAGTACGCCAGCGGTGTTCAGATCGAGACACACCCTCGAGCGGCGCGCAGCGATATCGCGGCGGGCTCTGCTTCTAGGGATGGCAGCCACGGTTGCGGTCGCGCCATCAATCCCCGCCACTGCCCGGAGCCCTGGCGCTCGAAGCCGCGCGACCCGAGCGCCAATCGATGTCCGCGCTTACGGCGTCACAGTCGGCAATGTCGGTGCAGACCAGGCGCGCGCGAATGCGCAGGCGATCGAGAAAGCGCTGCTCGATGCCGCGGCAGCGGGTCCGGGAACCGTGGTGGCACTCCCACCAGGACTGGTTCTCGTCCATCTCGATACGGCTGATTTTTCTTCCAATGTCCGCACCTCGCGCATCAGCGCCATCCGGTGCCCGGTCAGCACCGCAACGCTTGAGGGCGCAGGCGTCGGCAAGACGGTACTCCGCGCCTTTCATGACGGGCAGGACGGTCATGCCTACGGGATCCTCCAGTTCGGCGTGCTTCCGGTCGACAACGGAAATTCCGACAATGCAGGCCTCGTGATCCGGCGCATGACGTTGGATGGCGCCCATTTTCACGCGCGTCCCGAAAATTGGCGTCCCGGCCTGATGACGAGCCAGAGCACGATCATTGCCGAAGGCCTGAAGGACTGCGTCTTCAGCGACCTCGAAATTCTCCATTCCGGCGGCTACGCGATCGGGCTTCAGAATGGCGGCTACATCGACAACCGGCTCGAGCGGATCGTGATCCGGCATGCCATGGCCGATGGCGTCGATGTCAAAGACAATGGCGATATCAGTTCCGGCAATGTCCTCGCTGGGATCCACGTCGAACGTTTCGGGCTCGCCACGAACGAGACATTCCCGTTTGCAGGCATCGATCTCATGGGCCGCGAATGGCGGATCGAGGATGTCTCGATCTCGCATTGGGGGCGCCAGGGAAGTCCCGCTGCGGGTCTGCGCTTCAAGCAAGGCTCCGACACCAACGCGCGCGGCAGCGGTGCTGCGAAGAGCCTTGTTCGCAACATCCGGATCGCCGGCATGGCAGGCGAGGGGCCGGTCAAGACCATCGGTGTCCACGTGAAATGCGAGGACGTGACGCTCGAAGACCTCGCGGTCTCGGGTGTCGATTTCGGCGTCGTCGTCTCGCAGCCCCGGGCGAGGATCGCCCGGTTCCAGATCGAGGCGAGGCTTGCCGGCGTGGTCCAACGCCCCCGGGAAAGTCCGGAGCAGATCTTCCCGGGTGGCGACGACATCTCCGTCACCACCGGCACCATCACGATGACGGGGCAAGGCGCATGCGGCCTCGACCTTCAACGGCCGGGCGCCAGGGTCTCCTCGGTCCGTTTCGATGTCCCGAAGGGCCAGGCGGTTCTCGCGCGAGCAGATGTTGCGCTTTCAGCGCAGAATCTCAGCTACGCAGCGAGCACCCAGCCCTACACCGCACTGCATTGAGCGGGACGGGTCGCATTGGACTTGAGGCTACCCACCCTTGCCATCCGGCGCGGAAGCCCCTGAGCATTCCATGTAGATCGCAGCGGCCCTCCCGCAGCAATTGTGCAAAGCTCCATAGTCACAGTTTTAAATAGTATCGAATTCTAATTTGATCCGAAGGTGCGAATCATCCGCACATGTCAGTCCGATTTTGTTTTCCGCGGCTCATGATTCGAGCGACACCGTGATGTCCGTCGGGGCGTCAAACTGACGTTTCGGCTGAACACGCGGAAGGAACATTTTTTCGCCCTTCCGAAGCGACGAGAAATGCCACGCTACCCAATTTTCCCAATATTCAAGCCGAACCGGTGAATATCTAAATTCATCGAATGCCGTTAAACCCGACGTCGTCAACGAATTGTCGTGGTGCAATCCGAGCGCCAATACGTCATCGACTTCTTTTACGGATTTTGAGCCAAATGTATCCTTGAGGCGCCAAAGCATTTCGGTGTCCGCGCCCGTTCTTACGGAATCAAAATAGCCGACGCGCTGTATCGCTTCCTTTGATATAAATGTTGACGCCGGATTTCGGTGAATGAATCCACCACCCTTTCTAAGGATCGCTTCGCCATCCGACGTCATCCGAATCCAGCTCGAAACAGAGGCGGCGACCCCGTCTTGCGCATACGCCAGATGACGCTCGACTCGCTGAGGGTGCATCCAATCATCGGAATCGTGGAAGGTGACGTATTCACCTCGAGAGATTTCGATACCAATATTCTTTGCGCAATACGTACCACCATTGCTTTTCGCGGACGCGAACCGAACTCGGCTATCGGCCTTTTCCATTTCAGCAATAACGCTCTGACTTTGATCGCTGCTGCAGTCATCTACAACGATAAGCTCAATATTACTGCATGTCTGGCGCAAAACACTCTTCATTGCCTCGCGAATAGTAGCAGACGCATTGAATGACGTCATGACGATGCTAACGAGCGGATGATCCTTCGTGGTCGGATGGTCCGCCTCGCCAAAGCCAAAGAGCCCCTCCGTGCTTTCGACAAGCAAATCGGCACCTGACAGACCTTGCGCTTGGAAGTGGGAGACCATGTGCTTGCGCCAGGCCCCACGAGCGCCCGTCCTCAATGCAGCATTGGCCAGACACGTATAATAGTCAGGATAGACCTTCTCCTTGCTGAGCAACGGGCCAAGGGTGCGTACGAGAAATGCACGGTCGCCTCGTTGATCGAGAAATTCAATGATCGTCGTCAATTGAGACGGAGAAAGTTCCTTGCCGCATTCCAGACATGCACGCAAACATTGCTCAGCAAAATCTGGCTGAACACCTATCGAGAAATCCCCAAGTAGAAAATTGGATTCAAAGTCGGTCGGGTAGAGAGAAATGAGGCTTCTATAGATGTCCAAACCCTTGGCAGCCTGGCCGGTCCGTATCGAAGCCATTGCGTGAGTTTTCAGCAACCGCGCTCGCTCGGAATCGGAAAACAAGCGAATGCTGTCCATGCGGGGCAAAAGCACGCTGGTAATTTCATAGGCGCTTCTGCTCATGAACATCCGCAGGTACACGCGCGCGCACATGTAAGAAATATAGTCCATCACATCGGAATCATAGTCGCCTACAAGCGCTGCATCCCGGACACGCAGAATATCTATATGCTCACTTTTCTTGAAAAATTCATTCAACCTGCCCTTTATTTGCCCAGGACGGAGAGCCAATATCGCGTTTGCGGCCGAAAAATCTTCCGCAGATCCAGATTTGCGATCTTTAAATACTTCAGTTAGAACGCTTTTCTTCTTTGTAACGGTATCGGTTTTTGGCGCCGGCTTACTTTCAGATGTGTCCTTAGGCTTAGTTTGCGTTTTATTGCCATTGCGTTGCTTGAGCGCGTCGACATCCGCCTTAAATTGCGAAGCACGCTGGCTGTTCGCGAACATCGATGAAACCAGGGCCTGCGCGGAATCATCGAGAACAACGGCCGTCAAAAGCTCATGCCATGAGCCAGCCTTCTTGACGGTGCTGATCGAATTCGGCGACAGATTCATGCTACTGATCAGCCATCGGCGATCTTGATCCAAGATCGGCAGATCTTTGTCATCGTGGATCGTGGACGAACCATCGATCATCAACAGCAGAACGTTTTCCCGGAATTCCTTGCTGGTTATCACCCAGCCAATGTTTTCGGCGATCGATCTTGAAACAGCTTCAGCAATAGCGCGTTCTGAGGGAAGGCGAGCGAGAAAAATCCGAAGTAGAGCGAATGCATCATCTTTCGTTACGTCGCTAACTTTTCCCATTATTTTTGCCCTCGAACTCGCGCTGGAGCGCGTATGTGCTGTTTATCGGCAGCGTTGGGTGGCGTCTTAGCGCTGTGGGGAATTCAGGACAAGTTGGTCGCTTGCATGAGCGGTGCCGCTATGCCCGAGCCTTTGAAGCAGAAATTCAACTTCCGCCGGTCTATAACGATGGTGGGCTCGACGCTACTGCCGCAGCGCAGCAACCGACGGCGAGGCGGCCATGCAAAATGCGGTCTCACGCAGATGGCGCGGAGCGCGGCTGGACTACCGGTGGCATGGTTTGAGTCCGATTTCGCGGACGCCTCAAGGCATCAGGGCTTCCCGCCGTAGCAATTCGATCAAATCGCATGCTTTAGTTGTATAGCCGATCCCGAACACCAGCATCGGAACAATCAGCGAGCAGGCGTCTCGCGCGCACGCTCGGCGAGGCCGCGCAGGGTTTCCGCGATCTCGTCGGTGAGCGGACGGGCGATGGGGTGCCGGTAATGCGTCTGATCGAAGAAATGCGCCGGGTCGTACAGATCCGGCCGGTCGCGGTGCCAATCGACGACCGCGCTCAAGGAGTGAGCGCGCAAGGCATCGCGCAGCGCGGCCTTGCAGGCATTCACGGCGCGCTCGCGCGGCGATCCGGGCCGCTCGAGCGCCGGGCCATAGACCGGCGGGAAGACCAGGACCAGAGCCGTGTCGGCCGGAAGCGCAGCCGCAGCGGTCTCGAGGCGCTCCGCGGCGGGGAAGGACGGTCCGGCGGTACCGGGATCGGGCTCCTCTGGAACGGGGGCGGCGCGCCTGAGCTTGCCGCGCGCATCGTTCTCGCCGAAACCGAGGGCGAGGTAATTCTTCTCGTAATCCGACCAGCCGTTGCGGGCCGCATTTTCACGGTTTCGCTTGAGCAGCCAGCCGATCCGGCCGGGGATCTCCTCCAGGACCGACCAGCGCAGCAATCCGCCGAGATAGCTCGCCGTATTGTCGGAGAACAGCCAGAACGGGAATGGCTTGTCATTCGGCAGGGCGGGGTTGCCTGTGCACCAGTAATCGTCCGCCGAAAGGACGAGGGCGCGGGGCCTTGGATGATGGCGCAGATACCAGTCGAGCAGCACGAGTTGCTCGCTGGGTCCGGTCGCCGTGACCGAGAGTTGGAGGAACGGGATCCCGGTCGCAGCGGAAAGCCGCGCCGGATCGACGAGCTGGATGTGCGAATTGCCGAGAATTGCGCCGGTATAGGCGGGGTCGCGCCCCCGCACGGCCGCAGCCGTGCGCGGCCCCTGCGGGCGCACTGCATCGACCGAGAACAGGCGAGAGCGGCCGCTGTCGTAGGGGTCGAGCAGGTAGCCGATCGCGAGATAGCCGATCAGCGATCCTACGAGCGCGACGAGGAAGCTCCGGGCAAACCGTGCCCAGAGCCGTTCCTGTCCATGATCCGCGCGCAGGCCCATCTGCTCAGAACTGGAAATAGATGAACTCGTAGTTCGCATCGTCCCCGATCTTCAGGAGCACGACGACGAAGAGCAGAGCAAAACCGATGGCGAGCGCGCGGGAGGGCGGCAGGCGGTGGACCGCGGCCCAGGCCGTGGGGCCGATCATCGCGATAGCCGCGGCGATGGCGAGCGTGCGCCACTTGAAGCCGGATCCGATCGGCGCCAGCCCGAACAGGCCCTTGAAGACGATCAGCGCCTCCGCGAAATTCGTCGCCCGGAACAGCACCCAGGTCAGGATCACGAACAGGGCCGTGAGCACCCAGCCGAGAAGCTGCGGCATGGGCAGGCCCCTGTTCCTCCAGAACACGCCCGTGGCAAGGCCGAGCCCATGCGCCGCGCCCCAGGCGACGAAGGTCAGCCCCGCGCCGTGCCAGAGGCCGCCGAGCGTCATGGTCGCGAACAGCGCGCCCATCTGCCGGCCAAGGCCGTGCCGGTTGCCGCCGAAGGGGATGTAGAGATAGTCGCGCAGGAAGCGTGACAGCGTCATGTGCCAGCGCCGCCAGAATTCGCGCAGCGACGTCGAGCGGTACGGCACGTCGAAATTCTGCGGTAGCACGATGCCGAACAGCAGCGCGATTCCGAGCGCCATGTCGGTATAGCCCGAGAAGTCGAAATAGATCTGGAAGGTGAAGCCGAGCGTCGCCTGCCAGGCCTCCGCGACGGTCACCACCTTGCCGGCGGCGGCGGCCTGGAAGACCGGATTGACGATGGCGGCGAGCGGATCGCCGAGCAGCGTCTTCTTGGCGAGCCCGACGGTGAGCAGCATCAAGCCCCTTCCGATCCGCTCGGCCGCATCGGGGCGCCGATAGGGCCGCTCGTCGAACTGGTGCATGACCTCGCTCCAGCGCACGAGCGGGCCGGCGAGAACCTGCGGGAAGAAGGCGATGTAGAGCGCGTACTTGGTCAGCCCGTAGGCCGGCGCGCGGCCGGCCCGCAGGTCGGTCAGGTACATGATGTGGTGGAAGGTGAAGAATGAGATGCCGAGCGGCAGCACCCAGTCGAGATGGGGCGCCGAGAGGCCCGGGATTAGACTGACGAGATCGGCGAAGAAGTTCAGGTATTTGAACAGCGCCAGGACGAGGAGGTTGAGCGCGATCGCGAGCGGGATCAGCCAGGGCGTGCGTTTGCGCAGGAAGGCTCGGGCGATCAGCCAATTGAGGCCGATCGAGCCGAGCATCAGCGGCACGAAGCGGACATCCCACCAGCCGTAGAAGACGAGCGAGAGCAAAACGAGGACGGGCAGGCGCCAATCCGGCCGGAAGCGCTCGACGAGCCCGTGCAGGATCAGGGCGGCCGGCAGGAAGCCGAGCAGGAAGATGAAGGAGTTGAAGAGCATCGGCTAGGGCTGGCACCGGCAGGGCAGGCCCGCCTCTCCCTTCCTCTCGTGGCGCGATTCGTCGTGCGATGTCGTCACGCGAGCCGCATCCCCGCTTCCCGAACCCGACTATACCCGGCGGGCCGTTGGTGGCCTGACGCGCGGCGCCTTGTCGGGGATCGCGGGCCGAGCGTCAACGGCACTCTGAGTCAGGCCGGCGCTTTCACACCGCCTGGTCGAGCCGCCGGCCGGCGGGGAGCGGAGCCCATCGCTCGGAATCAGACGCCGCGCGCGGCCTCCAGCTTGGCGAGTTCAACCGCCGCGCGCAATTCGATCTCGGCGATGAGGCCGTCGAGGCGCGGATCGCCGCTCGCCTGGGAGCGTTCGCCGAGCCGCCCCGCGATCAGGCGCAATTCGTGAGTGGCGACGCGGCCGCCGAGCAGGGCGAGTTTCAGGCGGTCGAGACCATCGAGGAGGTCCTGGCCGCGCTTGACCGTGCGGCGGCGGCGTTCCTGCGGCGCATCCTCACTGCCCTGAAGGGTCAGGATAGCATCGAGCCCCGAGAGCATGCCGGTCTGGGTTGCCGCGATAGCGGCTCCCTGGGCCGGCGTGCCGGTCAGCGCGAAGGTTGTGGCGGCCTCCGCGCGGCGCCCCGCCGTGACGGAACCGGCAGGCGTTGCGGAATAGCGGGTCTCGACACGCATCGTGCTGTCCGGGAAGCGGGCGATGAAGCCCGGCGGCCCATCCAGTCCAGTCTTCCTGCCATCATGGTTAAGTGCCGGTAAACGGCCCGGCAGAAGCTGCCGGGTCGGCAGGAAACGCCGCGGTGCAAGCAGGCGCCAGCGCCATGTCTTTGCAAAAACTACAAACAATATCAATTACTTGATGAGATTCGTCGGCTGGCATGCTCCTGGCAGATGCTGGCATCGGTCATTGTCGATTCGAGTCCTATGGTCCCGCGTTCTCTCCTCTCCGGCGTCACGGCCCTGATCCTGGGGCTCGCCCTCTGGTCTTTCGCCTGCGCCGAGGCTGCGGCCCTGTCGCGGGTCAAGGATCTCGCCTCGATCGAGGGCGTGCGCCAGAACCAGCTCGTCGGCTACGGCATCGTCGTCGGCCTCAACGGCACCGGCGATACGCTCAACAACATCCCCTTCACCAAGCAATCGCTCCAGGCGATGCTGGAGCGGCTCGGAGTCAATACGCGTGGCGCGACGATGCGCACGCAAAACCTCGCCGCCGTGATGGTGACCGCGAGCCTGCCGCCCTTCGGCACACAGGGCAACCGCATCGACGTCACCGTTTCCTCGCTCGGCGATGCCAAGTCGCTGCAGGGCGGCACGCTGCTCGTCACGCCTCTGCTCGGCGCCGATGGCGAGGTCTATGCGCTGGCTCAAGGGTCGGTCGCCATTGCCGGTTTTTCGGCCGAGGCCGATGCGGCCAAGATCACGCGCGGCGTGCCGACCAATGGCCGCATCTCGAACGGCGCCATGATCGAGCGCGAGGTCGCGTTCAAATTGAACGATGCGCGCTCGCTGCGCCTGTCGCTGCGCAACCCCGACTTCACGACCTCGAAGCGCATCGCCGCCGCGATCAACGACTTCATGGGAGCCGACACCGCCGAGCCGACCGATCCCGCGACCGTGACGCTGCAGATCCCGGCCAAGTACCGCGGAAACATGATCCGGCTCATCACCGAGGTCGAGCAGCTCAAGGTCGAGCCCGATCAGACCGCCCGCGTCGTGGTCGACGAGCGCTCCGGCATCATCGTGATGGGCAAGGACGTGCGGGTCTCCACCGTCGCGATCGCGCAGGGCAACCTGACCGTGACCATCACCGAGCAGCCTCAGGTGAGCCAGCCGGGCCCGCTTTCGAACGGCCAGACCGTGGTCGTGCCGCGCTCCTCGGTGAAGGTCGATACGGGCGACGGCAACAAGCTCGCGCTCGTCAAGGAAGGCGTGACCTTACGCGAACTCGTCGACGGGCTGAATGCGCTCGGCGTCGGCCCGCGCGACCTGATCTCGATCCTGCAGGCGATCAAGACGGCCGGCGCGCTGCAGGCCGATATCGAACTGATGTGATCATTTTCGAATTGGAGGCACAACCATGCTCCCGCTCGCAACCTTCGCGGCCTCCGCCGCAATCGGCGTCGGCAAGTCGCTGCTCGACAAGGTCACGAAGAATGCCGCACAGCCGCTCGATTCCACGCGCTCGACCGACACCACGGCTGCCGGGACCAAGATGCGCAAGACGGCCGACGATTTCGAATCGATGTTCCTGGAGAACAGCCTGCAGCAGATGACGAGCTCGGAAGGGACCGAGGGACCGCTCGGCGAGAACGGCACCGGCGGCGGCGTCTGGCGCTCGATGCTGACCAAGGAATATGCTGGGCAGATCGTGAAGAGCGGCGGCGTCGGTATCAGCAACCAGATCTATTCCGAGATGATGAAGCTGCAGGAGGCGGGCCGTGCCGGCGCCTGAACCCATCCGCATTCTCGACAAGGCCTCCGCCGAGGCTTTCGTCGCCAAGCTTCTCGCGGCGATGTCCGAGCTCGAAGCCTTGCTCGCGCGCGAGAGCGAGGGCGTGCGGGCCGGGCGCATGCGCGAAGCGCTCGCAGGCTCGGCCCGCAAGCCGGAACTCGCGGCGGCCTATATGACCGGGCTCGAGGCCGCCAAGGCCAATGCGACCGCCCTCGCCCGCTTCGCTCCCGCAGGCGTCGAGGCGCTGAAGGCGGCCCATCGCCGCTTCACAGAATCCGTGGCAACGAACCAGGCCGTGCTCGCCACGGCCCGCAGCGTGTCGGAGGGTCTCATCAAGAACCTGGCCGACGAGATCGCCCGTTCGCGCATCCCCACCGTATATGGCCGCCCCTCGACCCCGCCCTCGCCCTATGGACGCGGGGCGGCAGGGGCCAAGCCGTTGGTTTTGTCGCGCTCGCTTTAGCAGAGCAGAGCGCTGCAATCTCTTTGCCGCATCCTTTTCAGGTACACGGCTAGCCACATGCCCATTCCAAAGCGAAGTTATTTGAGCGTTGCGCTCGCGGTTGGATGCGCCTTGCTGCTGAGTGGCTGCGGCGAAGCTCCGATGGTTTCAGTGTTGCGACACCCATCCTTGCAGAAGAGCCGATCGTGCAGTGGTGGCATGTACCTGGACACCATTATCGTCAGCTTCGACGGCGCTGCTCGACGCAAGATAGAAGAATGCGAGAAGCGTCTTGAAGCTGAGGGTTACGTGGTGACTGATCGGTTCCCTTAATTCGTCTTCAATCTCACGATCCGCTTCACAATCGTGTCGAAGTACACTTCTCCCTTGCTTGTAGGGACTTGCTTGCAGCCTCGAAAACACATCCCTCGGGAATTCGGATTCGGGGTCTCGCGGGCCGGGTTTTGTGCCGAATGTCAGTTCAGCTGCGGTCTCGCGACAGACGCGACAGATCGGATCGCCGCCTCGTAGACCGCCTCGTAGCGTGACACGAGCGTATCCATCGCGAAGCTTTGCGCGAGGAGCGCGGCATGCTCGCCGCAGCGGGCGCGAAAGGCCGGGTCGAGCATTCGCTTCATCGCTTCGCACAACTCGGCAGAGAATTGGGCCGTATCTCGAATGGTGTCGAGCAGGATGCCGGCCGAGATCTCATCCGTGCTCATCATCGAGCGGATCTCGCCGATATCGGTGGCGATGATCGCCCGGCCCTCCTGCAGCGCCTGGATCAGGCAGAGCGGCGCGCTCTCGCCGGTGAAGCGCGTCGGCACGATGGCGCAATCGCTGAGCCGGTAGATGCCGTTGATGCAGGATTGGAAGCCGAGAAAGCTGATATCTGCGCGCTCGCCATAGGCCTGCCTGGCCTCGTCGGTCCTCTCGCCGGTGCCGACGAGCACGAGATGGGCCGCGCGGTCCGGATTCTCGCGCCGCAGCTTGTCGAAGGCCAGAAGCGAGGCCCGCCAGCCCTTTTGCGGAATGCCGCGCGCGACGAGCGTGAAGATCACAGCCTCCGGCGCAATGCCGAGATCGGCACGGCTCTGAGGAAAGTCGCGCGGGTCGCGCGGGAGCGCATTGGGGATCTTGCTCGCCTTGGCAGGATCGAGCGCGCTGTTCGCGAAGAACGCCATGTTCTTGTCGGCCGTGTAGACCCAGTGCGACACGCCCTTGAGCATCGGAGGCAGCAGCGGGCTTTTGTCGAACCCGATGCCGTCATGCGAGCCGTGCAGCGACACCACGTAGGGAAACCGGGTCAGCGGCGCGTCCCGCATGAAGAACAGGTTGTCCAGGCTGATCATGTGCGAATGGACGAGGGATGCGCCGCTTTGTTCCAGGAAGGCATGCGGACCAGCCGCGTGGACATCCGCGACGTCGTAGACCGCAATGCGAGGATCGCGCATCGCGATCATGTCCTCGTTGATCTCCTTCAGATCGTAGGCGAGGATCGAGACGGCGTGCCCCTCAGCGACGAGCGCGTTGCCGAGATGGATCGGGAACATCTCTCCGCCGCCCGGCACGAAGCCGAGCATCGCCATCACGATGTGAAGCCGCGTGCGCTCTGGCGCCGGCCCGTCATAAATCGGATATCGGGCTTGGAACGAGCCATGGCGGGCCTCCATGCCGAAGTGGCGCCATTGCTCTTGGATGGAGGCGGTAAAACGCGCCCGCGTGATCTCCGGGATATCCCAGAGGCCGGCATTGTTCCGATAGATCAGCGCGTGCTCGTCGAAGTAGTGCAGCTTGTTGAAATTCGACGCGGAGGTATTGCGGTCGTGCTGGCGGAAATAGGCTAACGCCTTCGGCTCGTAGGCGATCTTCCCGCCTTGGGCGAGGCGGCTGTACAGGAACCAGTCGCCGGCGATGCGAAAGCGTTTCGCCTCCCGCCAGACGGGATCGGGAATCGCCTGATTGCGGATCAGGCAGCCCCCGACATTCGCCATCACGTTCCAGACGCCGAAGCTTTGCGCGAACCATTGCGCGGCGGGCCGCACCAGGGCCTTGTCCCAGATGCCGGGCTCGGCGCGCTCGCGCAGGGCATCCATCCCCTCCACGCGCCGGCTCTTTGCGTCGCAGAACTGGATCCGGCCGAAGCCGAGCATCACGCCGTGATCGGCAAAATGCGGCGAGCGAGAAGCCCTTCTGCCATTGCTCGAAGACGTTGCCCGAATTGACTGCGTTGTAGCTCTTGCGAACCGGGAAAGGCAGATTGTCCGTCAGCCGCTCGATGAGGGCGATGCTGTCGTCACTCGATTTGTCGTCGAGGATGATGAGCTCGATATTCCGGTAGGTCTGCCGGCGGATCGAATCGAGACGCTGCTCGAGATAATCGGCATGGTTGTAGTTCGGCACGATGACCGAGACGAGCGGCTGGTAGCCGCGTTTCCGGCGATGGTGGTAGGGCGCGGTCGGCCGATTTTCCTGCTGGCCATAGCGGACATGGTGCCAGAACAGGTGCACGCCGGATTTTCGCAGCTCCGGATTGCTCGCGGCGTAATAGGCCATCGCGAAATCGGGCGAGGGATCGCGGCCTTCCTGCCATCCGTGCAGCATGAAATGCAGGAAGGGATCGAGGCTAGCGGCGGCGACGTCGGGATTCTCCTGCAGGTAGAAATCGGCATCGAACGCCGCGCGCATCGCGGCGATGTCCTTGGCCGAGAAATTTCGCGAGAGCTGCGCGGCGGCATCGGGCGGCAGGGCATCGCAGGATGCACGGCTCGGATGCACGCGCCGTCCCTCGGCCTGGCCGTGCAGCACCCAATGGCCGAACGGGTTGACGCCTGAGGCGGCAATGTCGGGGCATTCCCGCAGATAGCCTTCGGTCGAGAAGGAGGGCGAGGGATCGCGGCCCTGGCGCCACCCGTCCAGCATGTAGTGCCGGAACGGCTCCAGCCCGCTTTGCGCGATGTCCCGGTTGTGGCGCAGATAGAAGGCCGCGTCGAACTGCGCGCGCACCAATCCGATCTCGTCCTCACCGAGGCCGAGTGCGGCGGTTTCCTCGGCGCTCAGCCCCTCGTCCGGTCGCCCTCGCCGGCCCTGCCAGCGGCCGCGATAGACCCAGTGCCGAAGCGGGTTGTCGCCGCCAAGGGCGACGTCGGGATTGGCCGCGAGATAATATTGCGTCGAAAAATCGGGCGAGGGATCGCGGCTCTCACGCCATCCATGCCGCATGTAATGCCGGAACGGATCGACGCCGGCGCGGGCGACGTCCCGGTTGGCGCGAAGATAGAAATCCGGATCGAAGGCCCGCCGGATCCGCCACTCGACCAGTTTTCTTATCGCGGACCGGAACGGTTTCAGACCTGAGCGCAGCAGGGACACTCATCATCCTTCGCGTGCTCGGGCGATGATGGTCGCAGGGCGCGCCCTTAGCCTAGCGAGTCTCTGGTTGCAACAAAGGCGCGGGCTTACTCCCCGGATCGGGGACGAATTCAGGTGCCGCGCCCGAAGACCAGGTTCAGCCGGGTCTTGGCGATCCGGTGGTAGCCGTAGCGCTCGAGCAAAGCGGGCAGGTCGATCTGCCATTGATCGGTGCCGTTCTCGACGAGGATGAGCTTGGGGTGGAGCTCCTTCGGCGCCTCGCGCAGGAAGGGTTCGAGGATCAGGTCCTCGGCGCCCTCGACGTCGAGCTTGATCGCATCGATATGCTCGATGCCCTCGGTGCGGCACAAGCCGAGCAGGGTGACGGCTGGCACGCGGATTTCGGCGCCCTGGTTGGTTCCGACGATCTTCACGCTCGATTCGCCGCGATTGTGCGGGTCGATGAACAGGGTCACCTCGCCGGCCTTGTCGGCCACCGCGCAATCGACGGCCTTGATCGTGCCGAAGGGATTCTGCGCGATGTTGTAGGTGAGTTTGTCGAACACGTCCGGCTGCGGCTCGACGGCGAGGATTCTGGCGCGCGGACCCGTGATGCCGGCAGCGAACAGGGCATAGGCGCCGATATTGGCCCCGATATCGAGGAAGGTGCCGTCGGCGGGCAGATGCTGCTGCAGGATCGCGCGCTCTTCGGGATCGAAGAATTGCGGCGTGAACAGCACCTTCTTCTCGCAATTGTTGTTGTAGGGGTGCAGCCGCATCCGCGCGCCATAGCGCTCGACGTCGAGCGGCTTGCCACGCAGCATCGAGATCGCGATGCGCCGCAGGAACAGTGCCATCCGGCGGCCGCGCCAGGTCCGGTCGGTCAGTGTTTGGGTGCGCGCCGCGATCCGGGCGACGAGGCCGGTCGGCGCATAGGTGCCGTAGGGTTGCGTGTCCTTCATGCCACGGCCTGATGCCAGCATGGCCGATCCGCGGCAAGCAGGCTGATGCCGCGACAATCGCGATGGAGCAGAAGGGCTGAGGGCAATGGCGGCATGGGATGGTGGGCGCGACAGGGATCGAACCTGTGACCCCTACCATGTCAAGGTAGTGCTCTCCCGCTGAGCTACGCGCCCGGCCGAAGCCGTGTGGGCTCCAGCGAGGTCGCGCCTATAGCCTCTGCCGAAGGATCGCGCAAGCCGATCTCGAAGCCAAACCTGGACTCGGAATGCGGCTCAGCCTCGCGGGCCAACGAGACCGGGCGGAACCAGAGCGGGCTCGCGCGGGGCAGGACGCATGTCCGGCGCGTCTGGCGCGCGCAGGCGTGTCTCCGGCTTTGCAGCCTTCACAGGCGCCGGATCGATCGCCGCGGCGGGCGGCTTCGCAGCGGGCCGGACTGCCGGCACGAGGTCGACCGGGCTCGGAACCGGCTGGCCGGCACGGGCCGGCTTGATGACCGGGCGCGGCGTGATCGCACCTGTCGCCGTCACGTCGGTCGCGGCCGAGGGTGCGGGTATGCCCGGCGTATCGAGGCCGTAGATGTCGTCGCGGAAATGCGCGCGCCCATCGGCGGTCGCATAGCCCGTCAGATAGACGAAGGTGACCGGGACCGGCTTGATCAGCTTGATGTCGCGCCGATCGCCGGTGGCGATGCCGGTCTCGATCTCGATCGGACCCCAGACCGAGCCGGGTCCGCTCGGCCCTTCGGTTCCCTGGAGCAGCCAGGCCACGAATTCCTTGACCTGTCCGACGCGCACGCAGCCATGCGAATGGAAGCGGACATTGCCGGCAAACAGCGATTTCGAGGGCGTGTCGTGCATGTAGACCGCGAATTTGTTCGGCATGTCGATGCGGACCTGGCCGAGCGAATTGTCGAAGCCGGAATCCTGGCGCAACGTGTAATTCGCGGCCTTTTCGGTATTCCAATCGATGCTGATCGGATCGACTTCGACCCCACCGGGACCCAGGATGCGGATGTGGTTCTTGGCGAGATAGCCCGGATTCTTGCGCATCGTCGGGATGATCTCGTTCTTGATCACCGAGATCGGCACGGTCCAGGTCGGGTTGAAGTTCACGTCGGTGATGCGGGTTTCCACGCCCGGCGTCGCCTTGTCAGGCTTGCCGACCACGGCAACGAAGCGGCGCGCGACCGCACCCTTCTCGACCGCCTCGACGGTGGCGGAAGGAATATTGACGACCACATAGCGCTCGCCGAACGGGAAATTCGAGCCCATCAGCCGCTCGGCGGAAGCCGCGAGTTGCCGGTGGCGCACGCTTGCCGGGACATTGAGGGCGGCGACCGTCAGGCGCTGGATCAGCCCCGATTCCGGCAGGCCATGGCGACCTTGAAAGGATTTGACCGCCGCGACGAGGACGTCGTCGTAGAGGTCGGAATGCACGGCATCGGCCGCGAGATCGCCGGTCATGACGAGGTGGCCGCGCAAGGTCGCGACGGCGGGGTTGCGGTCACCCGGCTTGAGGCTCAGCCCGACCGGAACCGTGCCCCAGCCGCCGGCCTCGGCCAGAGCCTTGTAATGCTCGGCCATCCGCACCGTGGCGAGGAAGGTCGCCGGGGTGAGCGTCGGCGTCGGATCCTCGGAGACCTTCGCATAGACGGTCGGCGGCAATTCGCGCGACGTCTTGACGGGCGCTGCGGTCTCCGCGCTCGGCGACGGCGAGGGGGGCGCGGCCGGGTCGGGCTTGGGGCGCGCGGGCACCTGGTCCTGCGCCGAGGGCTGCACCGTGAGCGGCAAGGGCGCGGTCCTGTCCTGGCCCTGCTCGGCCGTGACGGTTCCCGTCGAAGCCGCCAGCATCAGGACGGCCAGAGCGGCAGCGCGCCGATCCGCGCGCAAGGTGTGGCTACGCAACAACATCACCGGCCTCAATGGGGTCGTAGGCCGAGCATGCCGCGCGATGGTTACCATTCCCCTCACGCGGCAGCCGCCGCGGCGGTCTCAGCCACCCCGGGACATACGTAGCGAGCCGGGATGCAATCGCGCGACCGGTCTCGTACATCGCGAATGTCGCTCCGGTGCCGTTCCACGGAACCGAACGGCCAGCGGGTCAGGGTTTCACGCTACTTGCGTTCTTCCCGGCCCGCTGCCGATCGTCCTGGGGCCGCTCGGCCATCCTGGCCATCTGCCGGGCGCCTCGATGAGGGCCGCCCTTGATTTTCCGGAAGCGTGCATCGTTCTCCAGGCGTTAGCCCTCGACTTCGGCTCTCGCCGCCCCACCCTCCCGTTATGACCTGGGGCCGGACCCGCCCCTGCGCGATGCAGGTTCGGATCCGGTGACGACCGCCTCCGTCGCGGGGTTTCATGGGAGCGTGTTCATGGCGCGTGCCAATCGGCATAAGCGGGCAGATGGTCTCGTCTGACCTGCTCGTTTGACTTGCCGACATCCGGCTTGGCAGCGCCCTTGCAGATTTCGGCCGTCATGCGCGCCATCTGCGGAGGCATGTCATCGCGCAGCTTAGCGCGTCCGACCCAAACGGGAGATCGTAGTGGCCACCATCATTCCCGTCGCCCCTTTCGACTATGTGGTCTTCGGCGCCACGGGCGACCTGACGCAGCGCAAGCTCCTGCCCGCGCTCTATCACCGTTACCGGGACGGCCAGATCCCGCAGACGAGCCGGATCATCGGCGCTTCACGCTCCGACTTGTCCTCGGAAAAGTTCCGTCAACGTGCTCACGAAGCGGTCGAACGCTATGTCGACCCGGCCGATCTCGACGCCGAAAAGCTGTCGGGCTTCCTCGACCATCTCGACTATGTTCCGATGGATGCGACCGGCGATACAGGATGGGAGACCCTGAAAAGCCTGCTCGACGAGCGGCCTGACCAGATCAGGCCCTATTACCTTGCGACCTCGCCCGATCTTTATGGCGCGATCTGCCGCAATCTCGACCGCTACGGCCTGATCGGCGAGCACAGCCGCGTGGTGCTGGAGAAGCCGATCGGAAAGGATCTGAAATCGGCGCAGGCCATCAACGACGCGGTCGGCGCGGTGTTTCCCGAGAGCCAGATTTTCCGCATCGACCATTATCTCGGTAAGGAGACGGTGCAGAACCTGCTCGCCCTGCGCTTCGCCAATACGATCTTCGAGCGGCTCTGGAATGCCGACGTGATCGACCATGTCCAGATCACGGTCGGCGAGACGGTCGGTGTCGAGGGCCGCGGCGGCTATTACGACACTTCCGGCGCGCTGCGGGACATGGTGCAGAACCACATCCTGCAGCTTCTCTGCCTCACGGCGATGGAGAGCCCGCTTTCGCTTGACGCCAATTCGGTGCGCGACGAGAAGCTGAAGGTGCTGCGTGCCCTCAAGCCGATCACGCCGTCCGACGTTCAGGCGGTGACGGTGCGCGGCCAATACGCGGCGGGGGCGATCAACGGCAAGTCGGTGCCGAGCTACCAGGCCGATCTCGGCACCGAGACGCCGAGCCGCACCGAGACTTTCGTGGCCCTGAAGCTCGAAGTGCAATCCTGGCGCTGGGCCGGCGTGCCCTTCTACATCCGCACCGGCAAAAGGCTGCCGAGCAAGCATTCCGAGATCGTGGTGCAGTTCCGCGCCTCGCCCTTTTCGATCTTCCCGCCGGAGGCCTTCAACCGCGAGCCCAACCGCCTCGTCATCCGCCTGCAGCCGGAGGAGGGCATGAAGCTCGAGGTGATGACCAAGGATCCCGGTCCCGGCGGCATGCGCCTGCGGCCGACCGATCTCGACATCTCCTTCGAGGAAACCTTCAAGCAGCGCTACCCCGATGCCTATGAGCGCCTGCTCATGGATGTGGTGCGCGGCAACGCCACCCTGTTCATGCGCCGCGACGAGGTCGAAGCCGCCTGGTCCTGGGCCGATACGCTGCTCCAGGCCTGGGCCGACCGCGCCGATCCGCCGCGTCCCTATGCGGCCGGCAGCTGGGGCCCGACCGCCTCGATCGCCCTGATCGAGCGCGACGGACGCACCTGGCACGAGGAGCTCCGTTGAGCCCGCTCACCACATCGGCCTGTCGGCGTGGCCGGGTGATCGGCGGCGCTCCGAAAAGCGATGTGCCTGCGCCGGATGGGCAGGTATCCTCGGGCCGGAACGCGCCCTATCTCGATACGTTGACCGGCGCGGGCTCGACATGATCGAAGCCGGCTCAGGTTGCGACAGAACGAACGGCGGCATGGCAGCGGAAGCAACAGGGAACTGCACGGGAGCGGAGGCCGCACCTTCCGGCACCATGGATTTCCGGCGTTTCGCGGATTTCGTGCCGCTGATGATGTGGCGCTCGGATGCGGGCGGTCGGGCGATCCACCACAACGAATGCTGGCTGCAATTCACCGGGCGCTCCTTCGAGGACGAGCTCGGCGATGGCTGGCGCGCGGGCCTGCATCCCGACGATTTCGCGCGGCACGCGGCGCTCGTCGACGCGGCCATCGCCGGACACGAATCCTTCACCGTGGAATTTCGCCTGCGCCGGCACGATGGCGCCTATCGCTGGCTGCTCGATACGGCCCGGCCGCTTTTCGAAGACGGCAGCTTCGCCGGGTATCTCGGTTCCTGCTTCGACATCACCGACCGCAAGAATGCCGAGGAGCATGCGGAGAAGGCGCTCGTCGAGAAGGAGACCCTGCTCGCGGAGATCTATCACCGGGTCCGCAACAATCTGCAGGTCATGGTCAGCCTGATCGGGCTCTATGGCCGCGCGGCGCCGGAACCCTGCCGCGGCAGCTTCGATGCGCTCGGCCAAAGGGTGCGCGCCATCGCGCTGGTTCAGCAGCACCTGCACGAGGCCCCGCACATCGCCTCGATCGACCTGCGCGATTATCTGCACCGCCTCGCCGGGGGGCTCGGCCAGTTGCGCCGGGCGGGCCGCATCAGCGTGAGCGTCGATGGGCAGAGCACGAGTCTCGTCGAGCCGCGCACGGCCAACGCGCTCGGCATGATCGTCGCCGAGATCGTCGCGGAATGCCTCGATGCCACCGCCGATTCCGTTACCTGCGGCATCGCCATCACGATCGATTCCAGCGTGGGCAGCCCGGTCAGCCTGTCGATCGTCTCCAATGTCGGGGAGGCGGCCGCCGAGGGCAAACCCGGCGTACCCAAGCTGGGCCCGAGGCTGATCGCCGCCTATGCGGCGCAGGCCGAAATCGCCGTCTCAGGCGAGGCCACCAAGGCAAGCCCGTTGCAGCTCCAGCTGCCGGAACCGCGCACGGGGCTCGGCGATTAATCGCTCCATCCATGGGAGTGCCACCCACAGGCGTTCCCCTTGCGGCCCCTCTATCGAATCGGCCAGCTCGTCCGCCGCACCCACCGCGCTTTCGCCCATGAGCCGTCCGGCTTCGGCGACGTGAATGAGAGCGTCGCGTTCTTGCCGCCGGACGACAAAGGCCTGCCGCGCTATCAAATTCAGACCGGCTATGCGGTGTGCGAGGTCAGCGAAAGCGAGAGTGCCGCCACCGCGAGACGCCCAGACTCGGCCTGATCCTTCGCGGCGCGTCGATCCAGGCATTCCAAGGCACGTGCAGAGGCGATGGCGTCCACAAAGACAGACGCTCGTTCCGCCCGCGCATTCGGGATTGGCCTTTCATTCGCATCGGCGGCGCGCAGCGCCTATATCGGGGATCGTCTCCTTGCGATCCCCGGATTCGGAAACCGCACCGCGCCCATGCTGCCGCCCATCGACACCATCATCGAGAATTTCGAGCTGATCGACGATTGGGAGCAGCGATACGGCTACATCATCGAGCTCGGCCGTGCCCTGGAGGCCCTGCCGGAGGACCGCCACACGGACGAGAACCGGGTGCATGGCTGCGAAAGCCAAGTCTGGCTCGATTTCGGTCTCGATGAATCCGGCGGGGAGCCGCGGCTGCATCTGCGCGGCGACAGCGATTCCTCGATCGTGCGCGGCTTCGTCGCACTGATGATCGCGCTCTACAACGGCAAGACCCCGCTCGAAGCCTCCCGCACGGATGGACTCGATCTGTTCCGGCAGCTCGATTTCGGGGCGCATGTCACCTCGAAGCGATCGAACGGCGTACGCGCCATGGCCGAACGGATTCGGCGGGACGCCACCCGGTTCGTCGCCGCCTGAAGGAGCGCCGCCCCGCTCCCCCGTTCGCGGGAACGAATGGCCAGGCACCTGCCGGAACCGCAAAGCGGCCTAGAGCATCGGCCCGAAAGGTGGGAACCGGCTTTCGGAAAACGCCGATGCGGCACGATGACCTATAGCTTCGGACCGAATCCGATTTTCGGTCCGAAGCTATCAAGACTTCACGCCCGCCAGAGTCGCGGCCGGGCGCGCTCGGGCCCGACCGCCTCGCCCTCGATTCCGTAATGCTCCGCGAGCCGCGCCAGTGCGATGCGGACCACGACTTTCCCCGAGCGCGGCGGCCAATGCCGTTCGGACTCGATCCGCTCCAGGCCTTTCAGGAAGCCGCAGAGGTCGATCAGCAACCCGGCGAGATCCGCGCCGACGGCTTTCAGCGCCAGATCGACCCGGATCTTCGCAGCGAGCCTCGTGTCGGAGCCGGCGGCCGGATCGCCCCCGCCCCCGCCATCGACATGTGGCCGAGCCCAATCGGTACCGATCCGCGGCAGCATCGCAGCAAGCGTCAGATCGCTGCGCAGGCGCTCGCCGGCCTCGAAGGCCGCCGGATCGATCAGAGGACGTCCGTCGCGACCGCGCCGACTCGCCATCCAGGTGAGCGGGCTCTCCGAGAGATCGTGGAGCGCGCGAGGTACCCCGGCGGTTTCCGGTTCCTCGACGAGTTCGAGATGCTGAGCGCGGAAGGCAGTTTCGGCCGGCCATCGCATACGCTGAAGCCGCGCGCGCCCGGCTCCGGAAATGACGAGATGCCGCCGGTTGTCGTCGCTCCTTTCCACGAGACCGGCCTTCAGCAAGGCGGTTCCTGCCGCCGCTCCGAAGCGGCCGCCCCCGAGCGAGACGCCGCTTCCGACGCCGCGCAGGATCAGACCGTCGGAATCGATCGGGTCTTCGAAGGCATAGGCGCCTTCCGCTTCGAGCGCCGCGAGCAGGCGCTTTGCATCCTGGCCGAGCGTCGCATCGCGCGAAGGTCCCGAGATCGCCTTGCGGGGACTGGAGCGCTTAATGTTCATGATTTGTTCTCACTAAAGCGTGCACAACGGGATCGAGCACGCTTAGTATATAGGATATATATCCTAATTCAAGATGCGACAAGCCCACCGCCGACGCTCGCCGCAACCTGCGGCACGACGGCATCGGAACGAGATGGACTATCGGCGATCGGGTCTGCGGATCGCTCGTCGCGATACCGCCCCTGCCCCCGCCCAGGCAGGCACGATATCATTCACCCGCGGTCAGACGCACGCATGCGAACGCGGTCCGGCTAAAATCGGAACCTCGCATGCGCCCGTCAGGCCGGTCGTCAGGCCGCTTCGGCCTCGTCGAAGGGCCGGGTCTGGCCGAGACCGATCGCCTTGGCGAGATCGGAACGGGCCTTGGCATAATTCGGCGCGACCATCGGGTAGTCGGCCGGCAGACCCCACTTCGCACGGTATTGCTCGGGGCTGAGATTGTACTTGGCGCGCAGGTGGCGCTTCAGCGACTTGAAGGTCCGCCCGTCTTCGAGACAGACGATGTAATCGTTCGTCACGGATTTCTTGACCGGCACGGCCGGCTGCAGAGGCTCGGCCGGCTTGGCCGGGGCTTCGACGACTCCGGAAATCTGGAGGAGGGCTCCATGCACGCGTCCGATGAACTGCGCGAGGTCCGATGGGGGGAGCGGGTTGTTGCTCACATAAGCCGATACGATGTCGGCGGCCAGCACGACCATATTGGTCGGCTTCTCAGTGTCCTGCATGATGCCATCTTGTCCTAAGTTGCTCGCGCGACGGGCCGACAAACGGGCACCGCTCACACGAAACCGACGGTTGATCGGGCGGGCCCTGCCTAACGGCGAGGCTACCCCGGAATCGTCCACTCGTCGCCCACGAAATGCAGCGCCCCCAGCGCCGCAACTTCGTAATACAAGATACACATTGCCGTCGCAAGATGGAATTCATGGTCCCACGTCGCGATATCAATGTCGACCGGCTGCCCCTCAGTTGATCGGGGCGTAAGTAACGCTGAGACCGGGCAATTTGTTTCACTCCGGCGCGATCCCGCTCCATTCGATCACGAAAAAGTTTGCAGGCAGCGCGTGATGGCGGCAGATGACGTCTCCCTGACCCGCCGAAGCCTCGGATCGTCGCGATGCTCTCCCAAAGCCCCTCTTTCACGTTGCCCGAGCAATCGCCGGCTCCTGAAGCGCGGCGCCAGGCCTTCTCCCTGCACGGACGGACGGTCGAGGACGATTTCGCCTGGCTCAAGGCCGTGAACTGGCGTGAGGTCCTGAAGGATCCGGCCGCGCTCGCGCCCGACATCCGGGCCTATCTCGAAAGCGAGAACGCCTATGCCGAAGCGGCGATCGCCGAAGCGGAACCCTTGCGCAAGGCGCTGGTGGCCGAGATGCGCGGCCGCATCCGCGAGGACGAGGCGAGCGTGCCCGAGCCTGACGGGCCATTCGCCTACTACACCCGCCACCGCGAGGGCGGCCAGCATCCGCTCGTCTGCCGCCGCCCGCGCACGCTCGTCGTTCTGCCCGGCCAAGGCTCGGAAACCGCGGCGGATGGCGGACCGGAGGAAGGCGAGGTCATCCTGATCGACGGCGACAAGGAGGCGGACGGGCTTGCCTTCTTCGAGATCGCCGCTGCGGTCCATTCCGACGACCACAAGCGGCTCGCCTGGGGCGCAGACACCAAGGGTTCGGAGCTCCACACGATCCGTGTGCGCGATCTCGCCACCGCAGAGGATGCACCGGACCGGGTCGAGGGCACCTCAGGCGAGGCTGTCTGGAGCCGGGACGGGCGCTTCTTCTGGTATGTCGCCCTCGACGAGAACCACCGTCCTGCGCGAATGCTGCGCCATCGCCTCGGCACGCCCCAGGAGGAGGATGTCCTCATCTACGAGGAGGCGGATCCCGGCTTCTTCGTCCATCTCGGCAGGACGCAATCCGGCGCCTTCCTCACATTGACCGCGAGCGATCACGAATCCTCCGAGGTGCATCTCCTCGATCGTGCCCAGCCGGAAGTGCCGCTGCGCCTCGTCACCCCGCGCGAGCCCAAGCTGCTCTACGACGTCGAGCATTGGGGAAGCTTCCTCGTCATCCGAACGAATGCGGACGGGGCGGAGGATTTCAAGATCGTCACGACGCCGCTCGGCGAGCCCGCCCGCGCGAACTGGCAGGATTCCGTCCCCTACCGGCCGGGCGTGATGATCCGGCACCTGCATGTGCTCGCGAACCACCTGGTGCGACTCGAACTTGAGAACGCGCTGCCGCGCATCGTGGTGCGCGACCTCGCCGGCAACGAGCATAAAGTCGCCTTTCCCGAAGAGGCCTATTCGCTCGGCCTCTCGTCCGGGCTCGAATTCGAGACGGCGCGGATCCGCTTCACCTATTCGTCGATGACGACGCCCGCCGAGACCTACGATTACGATTGCGTCACCCATGCCCGGCACCTGCGCAAGCGCCAGGTCGTGCCGAGCGGGCATGAACCCGCCGACTACGTCACACGCCGCATCTTCGCGACGGCTCCCGATGGCGAGACGGTTCCGATCTCGCTCCTGCACCGCAAGGGGCCGGACATCGACGGCACGGCCCCGCTGCTGCTCTACGGCTACGGCTCCTACGGCGCGCTGATGCCGGCCTCGTTCAATACCAACCGGCTTTCGCTGGTCGATCGCGGCTTCGTCTACGCGATCGCCCATGTCCGCGGCGGCACCGAGAAGGGCTGGCGCTGGTACATCGACGGCAAGCGCGACAAGAAACCGAACACCTTCTCGGATTACATCGCCTGCGCCCATGCGCTGATCGAGGCCGGCTACACGTCAAAGCGCCGCATCGTCGGCCATGGTGGCAGCGCCGGTGGCATGCTGATGGGCGCAGCCGTCAATCTCGCGCCGGAGCTGTTTGCCGGGATCGTTGCCGACGTGCCCTTCGTCGACGTGCTCAACACGATGCTCGACGGCGATCTGCCGCTGACCCCGCCGGAATGGCCCGAATGGGGCAATCCCGGAGCCAGCGAGGCCGATTTTGCGACGATCCTGTCGTATTCTCCCTACGACAACGTCCGCGCGACGACCTATCCGGCGATCCTGGCGCTCGGCGGCCTCACCGATCCGCGCGTGACCTATTGGGAACCAGCGAAATGGGTGGCGAAACTGCGCGCCACCATGACAGGCGGCGGCCCGGTGCTCCTGAAGATCAACATGGAGGCGGGCCATGGCGGCGCGGCCGGCCGCTTCGATCGTCTGGAGGAAGTTGGTCTGATCTACGCCTTCGCGTTGATGGCGGCGGGGGCTACGGAGAACGCATGACGCCGGAGCATGATGCGGCGAACCTGATAGCGGTTCAGCCGGCCGGCGGGATCATAGTCGAGAGTCGCGACCACCATGCCACCCAGGCTCGCCTGCGCCAGCCGGTGTTCGGCATCGTAGGCATCGGCCCGCGGGCCACCATTGATGACGTCGGTCGCCAGATTGCTCCGTCAGCGAATTAAAGCGTCTGATGGATGGAGTGCGGTCCGAGGACGGAACGCCACTCATGCGCGGTGATCTTCGACGGATTTCAGGGCACAATTCCAGGCTTCAACAAAATCTCTCTCGATCCTCATATCCTGAGAACGCATTAACAACGAAGTCACAATAGCATCATCGGGATATCCAGATTGAGATGACGAGAGATTAACACTTATGCATCCAAATATCTTGTGATAGAGTTCGTTCACATTTGATATTCTGAAAAGCAAATCAGATTGATCGCTAATCTCATCGCAATATACCCTCACCAATATCGTAAACCTCATGCCGAGGGAGGATAAAAATTTCGCTTTTTTATTTTTGGATAGTGTTGTAAAACTGGCGATCATCTGTTCTAACGTCATCGATTATCTCCAAAAATCGTATGTAGAAGAGAATTGATATTACATATTCGTTCTTCAATTACATTGACAGTTTCCATTATCTGAATTGTTTGGCCACCCAAGCGAGCGCGGCCTGATACCAAGCCTATCGGCTCGCGAGCAAAAACGACAAGTGCAACGGATTCAAAAGAGGATTTGGTAAAGAGCTGCCGTAATTCTCAGTATCGCGCAATCGCTCGCGCTTCGCGGAGAGAAGAAATTTATAGATCTATTAATCTTCAAAATTTTGAGATGGTGGCATCGCTGTCGCGCATTGTTGATGCGCTCGTCGATTTTGCAGAATTGCATCTGAATTATTTACCGATCGGAGGTGTTGAGTGATCGCAGATGTTCTTCGGAACTCCCGAATTTCACCACCGGTGAGCAGCCCTCCGATTGGCTTTGCCGCAACGCGTCGGCCAACGGTTTTTGTAACCTGATGATCGCGCTGGCTTGCAATTCTGATGATCGGCTGAACCGCGAGGAACGTCGCATGGATAAGGAAGTCCTGAAATTCGCATTCACTATCGGACTCTTCGTGGTCGCGATGCTGCCGCTTCTCATCGACAACCTGCGCAATGGCACTGCAACGAACAGGAACAACCTCATTCTTGCTCTTGCCGGTATCGCTACTCTGGCGGTCGGGCATCAGTTGAACTGGAACCAGCAATCCCTTTGGGAGGCCGGCGCATGGATCGCGACGGGCATCATCGTCCTGATGCTGGTGTCGATCATGGGCTTCATGCCGGGTGGCGTGTCCAAGATGATGATGGCGCTTCTGCCCTGGTTTACCATGACGAACTATTTGCTAGTGATCGCAATCGGAAGCATCTTAGTGGTAGCCGATGCTCTGGTGATAAAGCGCGACATACCCGTGGCTTTGCCGTTAGCAATTGCGAGTACCTGCGTTTGGATTTCTGATTTCTTTGTCCATTTATAATTGCCCAGGCAGTTTAGTTATCCAGAATTGTTAATCCGCCCAAGCAAGAGCGACTTCAACCCAAGCCTGCTGGCTTTCGAATAAAAAATAGCAAACGTAACGGATTCAAAAGAAAATTTGATAAAATGTCATCGTAATCTTTATAATTTCGAGCGTATCCGGGAAAATATTAAATGTTACCATGTTTGTTTATAATTCTTTTTGTTGACCAGTCAGGAATGGCAACCCAATCATAACGACCTAGACTTTCGACAAATCTAAAATCGACCTTGGCAACGACTTCAAAATCGTCTTCATCTTGTAAAATAATAATTTTATCTCCAATTTTGACTAATGTGCCGTCGATAGGAACGCCATTATAAATCAAAATCCAACAGTTCCCATCTACACATCTAGCGTTAAAGTCAGTAAATACTCTTAGCATAAACAATTATCTTTTACCTGGATGTCCCATAGAGTCTGTCCGACGTCATCTCGTTTTCTGACAGAGCTTTCGGGTCATAAGGCGAATGGATGCTAGGAGGAGGAAGGCGCGGCCTTTTCGGCTCTTGCATTCCCAATCCTTGGCGAGGCGCCGGCATCGGTTCAGCCAT